>NZ_CP130318.1:2408333-3046666 GCF_032268605.1 Paenibacillus aurantius | reverse complement strand
AGCTGAATCTCCCTAAGCCTATTTTGGACCAAGCTGCGATCCAGCTGAAGAACTCTGTTAAAGCAATCATTACTATTAAAGTGCCAGATACTCAACGGTCTGTGCAAGTACAGCTCTCCGGGTCATCCGTAGCAGCTATTGGGAGTGCGTTCCCCGGCACCGACATCGAAGTCGAGCTGAACGGTTCCAGTTTGCAGTTGAAAGCGAGTGATGTAGACCTGGAAGGCATTGCCGAACGACTAGGAGTGGACATTTCCACTCTGAAGATCGTTACGACTATGAAACAGGTAAGTGATTCTATGCAAACGGAGTTGGAGAAGCTTGGCACAAGCGAACGGTTCCGTTTAGCAGGCAGCCCCGTGGACTTTCATGTGAATGTCGAGACGGAGAGCGGCCAGTCGGTTGAGATGCGGGATCTCGGCGGCAAGTATATGGTGCGTGCCATCGTGTACGATGCCAGTCAAGCAGCAGGCAATGTAATAGCCGTCCACTTTGATCCGCTCGCCAATACCGTGTCTTACGTTCCGACTCACTTGGCCACGCGCGAGGACGGCAAGAAGGAAGCCGTTATGAAAGTACTGCATTACAGCATTTACGCGGTCATCCATTCGGAAGACCGCCATTTTGCCGATCTGAACGGCCACTGGGCGAAACAAGATGTCGAGCTCTTGGCATCGAAGCTGATCGTAAACGGCGTGACGTCAGAACGGTTCGTGCCGGACACCAGCATTACGCGGGCGGAATTCGCTTCGCTGCTCGTCCGCGCAATGGGGTTATTGATGGAGCATGACGCCGCTTACAAAGGTTTTGCCGATGTCGCCGGTACGGCTTGGTACGCGTCTGCCGTAGAAGCAGCCGCGAAAGCCGGGCTCGTGAACGGAGTGACGGCGGATCGGTTTGAGCCGAATGCGCTGATTACACGGGAGCAGATGGCGGTAATGATCGCCCGATCGCTTGCTCTTGTTTCCGGTGAATCAAACGGGCCGGGGAACAGCCATTCGCTTGCCGCGTTCACCGACCGCGAATCGATCTCCTCCTGGGCACAGGCTGCCGTCGCCGGATCGGTGGAGGCGGGAATTATCAACGGGATGGACGGCGGACGTTTCGAGCCGCTGCAGTTCGCAAACCGGGCCCAAGCCGCCACAATGCTGAATAGGTTGCTGCAAAAGGTAAACTTTATCGAGTAGTCCGGCTTTTCCGTTCTAACATAAGCACCTCGCGCCTGGTGAAAGGCTGCAGGGTGCTTTTTTGCGTTTGGAGTCCCATTTTGTGGAAGGGAAATTTTAACATTAGTATGTCATTAATCATTCACATTTCTGTAATATATATTTATATTATGGACTATTGAAAATAATAGTGTGTAATATATAATGAAAAAAACGAATAAGAGGGTGTGTAAATATGAAGGTTGGACTTAGCGGTACCGGTAGAATCGGAAGATTGTTCCTTCGAAGAGCATTCTCGCAGGTGGGAACACTTTGCGATACGGTCGTCATCAACTCGACGTGTTCCTTGCCTACCTTAGCGCACCTGCTTCAATATGATACCGTCCATGGCAAGTGGGATGCGGAGGTTCTAGCGGATTCAGACGGGTTATTCATTAATGGTCGGCGGGTACATGTTCTTGCGGAAAGGGATCCCGGAAAGATCAAGTGGCAACACCATGGCGTCCAGCTTGTCATTGATGCGACAGGGAAGTTTACCGACCGAGCTTCCCTCGGCAAGCACTTTCAAGGGGGCGTCCGCAAGGTTCTGCTGACGGCGCCGGGAAAAGGGTTGGATCTCACTGTGGTCATGGGAGTCAATGAGAAGGCTTATGATCCCGCAAGGCATCATCTGCTCTCGGCTGCCTCCTGCACGACCAACTGCCTGGCTCCGGTTCTCCATGTTCTAGACCGTGCGTTTGTGGTTGAGGAAGGGTGGATGACTACTGTGCATGCTTACACCAATGATCAGAATCATCTAGATAATCCTCACAAGGATTTGCGCCGGGCGCGGGCGTGCACGAGTTCGATCATCCCAACGACATCCGGCGTAACAAGTGCTTTGGCGGATGTGCTTCCTCACCTAGCCTCGCGCCTGAATGGGCTATCCATTAGAGTTCCAACACCGGATGTATCCCTGCTTGATCTTCAAGTTTCTCTAGGCAGAACCGTTCAAGCCGCGGAAATCAAGGAGGCCTTCGAAGCAGCGGTTAAGGATGGGATGGGGACCTATCTTGAGTATAACGAGTTGCCACTCGTTTCTTCCGATTACATTGGAAACGAAAAGTCGGCAGTGATCGATGGCATCAGCCTCATGGTCCGAAATAATCAGCTCAAACTGTTGGCCTGGTATGACAATGAATGGGCTTATGCATGTAGAGTATTCGATCTTGCTCAATACATTGCGAAAGCTGAAGGCAGGCTTCAACAGGAGGAGGAGCCCAGTAGTTCTTGTCGTTCGACTGACTTTATCATCAAAAATACAAGTTGACTTTGACACAGTGTCAATCTTTTAAGATAAGGGGGAAAGGAGAGGAGATATCCGAATGAAAGAAAATGAACAAAGGGAGAATACGAACACAGCGAGAGTTACCTACCCGCCAGTAAGCGTAATCGGCTTAGGCATGATGGGTTCGGCTCTTGCCCGAACGTTCCTGAAGGAAGGACATCAGACGACCGTCTGGAATCGCACGCCTGGCAAAGCAGATGCCCTTATGAAGCAAGGGGCGAAGGTCGCAAGCACAGTAAACGAAGCGATTGCAGCGAGTCCGATAGTGGTGATCTGCGTGCTGGATTACGGGGCCCTACACGAGATACTGGAGGAGGCAGGTGAGCTATTGGTCGGCCGGGCGATCGTAAATCTCACAAACGGGACTCCGGCACAGGCCCGACGAACAGCCGCCTGGGTGACCCACCGGGGTGCCGAATATCTGGACGGCGGGATTATGGCTGTTCCCCAGATGATCGGCACCTCTGGCGCACTTGTGCTGTACAGCGGATCGGAAAAGGTTTTTCAAACCTACCAACCGACACTGAAGGGGATCGGGGGCGTGAATTATCTTGGCGAAGACCCCGGGTTGGCACCCCTGTACGACTTGGCGCTGTTAAGCGCCATGTACGGGATGTTCGGCGGCTTTTTCCATGCCGTTGCGATGATCCGTTCGGAGCAGATTAAAGCGGAAACGTTCACTTCGCTTGTGGTGCCTTGGCTCCAAGCCATGTCGGGCTCGTTGCCCTTGATGGCACAGGCGGTTGATGCAGAAAATCATCAAACGGACGTATCCAGCCTTTCTATCAACCAGACGGCATTTTCCAATTTCATCGAAGTCTGCGGAGAGTTGGGTATCAGTAATGAGCTTATGATTCCTATTCAAGGGCTGATCAATCGTGGTGTTGCGGAAGGCTACGGTGCGGATGGGCTTTCAAGGATAGTTGAGCTTATCCGGAATCCGGTTTCGGTTTAACTGATTGCCAACAATATTTCTGAATTTAACGGAAAAGGTCAGGTCCACATCCTGGATCTGACCTTTTCTTAAACCTTTTTCGCTACTATAGCTTTGCTTGATTGTTCGGCGGAACCGATAGCCGTGCTTATCATCGTTTTCTGAACTCTCATTTGTTCAATACGTTTTTCCAGCTTCCGTTGTACCGTAGTCATCGTTTGAATTTGAAGGACGATCTCTGCATGTTTTTCCTCATAAGCTCCGAGCATTTCCTCGCAGAACTCATCGCTGTCGTAAGCATCGTAATTATCATGGCACTTCAAAATTTCAAGAATTTCCTTCGTTGACATACCGAGCTCTAAATAAATTTGTATCGTTTTGATTCGCTTGACGTCCGCTTCGTCAAATTCGCGATAATCATTATCTAACCGCTTTGCAGTCAGCAGCTTTTTCTTTTCGTAATATCGGATCGATCGGGCACTGGCACCGGTCTCTTTGGAAAGCTGGCTTATTTTCATCGGAATTACTCCTAATATTCTCTTTTAATTATGAAAAACGAGCCCCGATTGGTCCAAGCTAATTTAGACTTCTGTCTAGGAGCGTCAGATCTTGCGTTATTCCTGTTCCTCCTTAAGAAGTTCATCCAGACGAGCCATATTATGTTTCCAAAATTTCTCGTAGTACGACAACCAATCCTGTAGCTCCTTCAGAGGAGCGGTAGTAAGCCGGTTTCGCGTCTCCCGGCCGACTTTACGCTCGATGACGAGGCCGGCTTCTTTCAAAATCGTTAGATGCTTAGAGACTGCGGCCCGGCCCATCGTAAAATGCGGGGTTAACCGATGGAGCGGCAATTCATCCGAATCTGCCAGCAGTCGAATGATTTTACGCCTGCTCGGATCGGCCACGGCATAATAGACATCCCGTGTCTGCGCAACGGCGCTCATCAACCACCACTCCTTTGCATGTAAAAATTATGGCCAAAGATTGCCTAGATTATAGGACACTATTTAGTATCCTGTCAACTGTAACCATCCGTCTTTTATAGCAATCGACCCGTTAAAAGGAAGATGAAAATTATGGTTGACAGGATACCATTTGGTGTCCTATAGTGATAAGCGACACCAAATGGTATCCATTTAATTGTGGAGGAGGAGAAGAATGATCAAAATGGTTGGGGCGGAAGCAAACGCGAAAGAAGGAACCAATCCCCGGGGAAAAGTTATCGCTTATTGGGTTGCCACGGCGCTGCTTGCATTCATTGTGGGGAGTGGAGGGATCGGGGATATAACCAATCAATGGGGAACCCTCGAGACGGTGGAAATCTTAGGGTATCCGGTGTATTTCCTGACCGTTATCGGAGTTTGGAAGGTTCTGGGGGCGGTCGCCATCCTGGTACCTCGATTTCCGCGGATTAAAGAATGGGCTTACGCCGGTATTTTTTTTGAAATGACAGGGGCTGCGGCCTCACATGCTTTCGTAGGGGACTATGGGGCGTTTGCCTACCATATTTTGACCACCCTCGGTTTTGCAGCCTTGGCCCTTGTCTCATGGGTGCTGCGTCCAGAGAGCCGCAAAGTTTAAGGAGGTGATGAACTCCGCCGCCCTTCTAGAACTACACCACCTAAAACCATTCAAGGAGATGATGTCATGCAAGGACGTATGAAAAACCCTGCCGTAATCGTATCCGACGCCCATGAAGGCCATTCAGTCCAGCCTTACACAAAGGCTCCCTATCAGAAACAACCCTTCATCTGACTCACTTACGTGCGAGTCAAATAAACGGTTGCAACTCTTGCGTTGACTCCGGTACAGCGTATGCCAAAAAAGCTGGTGAATCGGATGAACGCCTATTTGCCGTAGCAGCCTGGCGGGACTCTCCGCATTTTACGGACGCAGAACGGGCTGCTTTGGCGTTAACCGAAGCGATAACCAGGCTCAGTGATCGGGAAGACCCGGTTCCGGACAAAATTTGGGAGGAGGCCACCCGGCATTACGACGAAACGGCTTTGGCTACCCTGATTCTCTCCATAGCTACAACCAACCTCTTTAATCGCCTCAACGTTACAACCAGACAAGTGGCGGGATCTTGGGGTTGAATGTCTAAGGTTTCGCTGCAGCGACCGGTCAGCAACCTACGAGCAAAGCTTACTAAAAGGAACTTCCATACATGTTGAAGTTCCTTTTTCTGTCCTATCCTTTGATTCGTGATCCTTTTATTGACACGGCACGGGAGCAGCCGGTTCCGGTTGGGATAGAACCCCTTATTAAAAACCTGCCATCCACGTGTAGTCAACCGATAGAACGATCGGGGGAATAATGTAATAATAAACATAAGCTTTCCGTTGTCCAGTTTTTTCCCATCCTGTATTCTGGAAGCATCCCTTTAGAAGGCGAGTGATTGTCGTGAAAATTAAATTTGTTGTCGTTTCAGATAATGGAGGGAAAGGATAAATGTCTTTCAGTAATTACGGTGAGCTCTGTACGGAGGTCTATGACCTAACCAAGAAAATTGGACAATCACTCGGCGGAGACATTGAGTATTACCGCGAAAAGCTTAAGCATTGCAAGGGGCGCATTCTGGAAGCAATGGTCGGTTCAGGGAGAGTGATCATTCCTCTTCTAGAATCTGGGCTAATTGTGGATGGGGTGGACTACTCCCCTCAAATGCTGGCTTCTTGCCGAGACCGATGTGAAGAGCGAGATTTAAGACCAGAATTATATGAAGCGAACTTACAGGAACTTTCTTTGCCACATAAATATGAGGCAATTATCATTCCTGGGGGCTCCTTTTTGTTGATTGAACAACGGGAAGAATCGCTGCGGGTTTTACATCGATTGTATGAACATTTGGAATCAGGCGGGCGGTTGATCCTTGATCTGTTTTTACCAGACAACAATTACAACAGTTCCGAGCTTGGACGATGGGGCGGATCGGCAACGTACCACATGCCTAATGGTGACATGATTACGTTGGAAAGCAAGTGCGTGGAAGCTGATTTATTCTTTAATCAATACCGTGTAAGCTACTTGAAATATGAAAAGTGGCGGAAGGGGACATTGGTACAAACGGAGCTTCAGCGTTTTGCTTTACGCTGGTACGGGGTCGAGGAATTTAAGTATATCCTTGAGAGTGTTGGATTTTCAAATATAACCGTTTGCGCAGATTTTGACGATGAAAAAAAGCCGACCTGCGGCAATCAGAAAATCGTTTATCAAGCCTTTAAATCCTGATTAAGCAAGCCTCCCTTACCATTTCATTGTGGGAGGCTTGTTGCGCTAGCAAGCACGATAGATACTTCCAATAACTATTATAATAGAATAGAGGATTGGGGCAAGCGGGAGGAGCTGATCCAAGATCAGGATCACTTTCCACTAGAAAAATTAAAAGCCTCTCATACCGGCGGGGCACATTCCTATATTATGCTAACAGGATAGAGGGACTGCGGAGATATTGAAAAGGCTTGGAACATCAAGGTAAGATGGGAGGCAGGCGCATGAATCTTTCTCAGCTGGAAAACTATTTTGTCGATTACGACGTCAAAGACGAGCTGAAGCAGCATGTGTACGGACGTTCGATCGAGGCTTTCGCACGCGGCGATCAAGCCCGTGACGCGATCGTCAGCTGGGATCAGTTGGAAGCCAGAAGAACGCAACTTCGAGGCAAATTTATGGAAGCGATTGGCGGAATTCCCGCCTGCGATACCCCTCTGAATCCGAGAACGACCGGTAGGGTACAAGGGGAAGGTTTCTCCATCGAAAAAATCATGTTCGAGTCCAGGCCGCAAACCTATGTAACGGCGAATCTGTATATCCCGGACGGCCTTGACTCGCCCCGAGGGGCCGTGCTGTTCCTTTGTGGACACGATCGTGAAGCGAAGCATTCCGAAGAATACCAAACCGTATGCCGGATTCTCGTGCATAGCGGGCTTGTCGTACTGGCCGTCGACCCGATCGGCCAAGGCGAACGCTTCAGCTATTACGAAGCGGACACCGGGGAGCTTACGGTAGCGGACGGCATCGTGGAGCATGAGTATGCGGGCATGCAATGCTTGCCGCTCGGGGACGGACTCGCAAGATATTTCGTGCATGATGCGATGCGGGCCATCGATTACTTGACGACCCGTCCCGAGGTCGATCCAGCCAGAATCGGCGTGACGGGAAACTCCGGAGGCGGAACACAGACGAGCATGTTGATGCTCGCGGATCCACGCCTGGCGGCGGCCGCTCCGGGCACTTTCATCATGAGTCGGCAAAGTTATTTGATCACGGGCCAAGCCCAGGATGCCGAGCAAGTCTGGTTTGGCATGTCCGCCGCCGGCCTTGACCACGAGGACATCCTGCTGGCGATGGCTCCTCGTCCGGTACTGGTACTGGCCGTGACGAACGATTTTTTTCCCATTGAAGGCACGCATCGAACTTTCGAGCGGACCAAACGATTCTGGGAGATGTATGACTGCGGAGACAAGCTTGCGCTTGTAGAAGACGATTCCCAGCATAAGTATACGCTGCCGCTGGCAGCAGCGGCAGCGCAGTTTTTCAGCAAACACTTGTTGGAGCGTCCTGCAGGCGGTACGGGGGGAAAGGCCGGATTACTGGAGCAACGTTCGCTCTGGTGTACGAAGAGCGGGCAAGTGAGGGGAGAAATTCCGGGGGCGCGCGGGGTCCACGAAGAAGTGCTCGAACATTTGGAGGTCCTGGGGCAGGCTCGTAAGCGACAGTCCCCCGATGCCCGGAAAACCCTTGCTCTGGCTTGGCTGAGGGAGAAGGTGTTCACCGGCCGCCAAGAGAGTCCGTTATACCCGCGATTTACAAGGCTCGGACAACTGAATGAGCTGAGCGTTCAGAGCGTAATCTGGTGGAGCCAAGCGGGGATGCACGGCCATGCCTTTCTTTTCCGACACGTGAGGGAAGAGGGAGGCGACCTTCCGGTTACGATCGGGTTATGGGAGCACGGTACCCGCGACTTGCAGCATCATCTGCCGGCGATCCGGCGCATCTGCGAGAGCGGAAGGCAGCTGATGGTCCTCGATGTATCGGGGAGCGGGGCGCTTATGCCGAATGCGATTAACCGATATGACCTCTATGCCTTCTTTGGTACCGTTCACAAGCTGACGGCCGATTTGTTCTGGCTGGGCGACAGCTTGGCGGCCATGCGTGTCTACGAGGTAATCCGCGCTCTGGAGGTAGCGGAGCAGCTGACTCAGAAGCATAAGGGAGACATTCCGTGCTACGTCACGGATCGTTTCAGCCTTTATGCCCAGCTCGCCCAAGCCCTTGACCCGAGAATAGCCGGTATCGAGGGGCAAAGCAAGGTAGACAGCGTCAGCTCGTGGGTTAAGGCACGCTATTACGACGACTACAACCACATCGGCTTGGTCATTCCGGGGATGCTTCGCCACTTTGATCTGAAGGATATTGGAGATTGATTCCCGAATAGGATGCGTGGGCTCATTTTACGCGTTATCTTTATAATTTGAAAAAGATTGGTTCAGGACGTATATATAGTTCAACCTGAGCCGGTTTATGCTTCTCCAACAACTTAAACATCCTTATTCGACCAAAAGGGTTAGCACTGTGGATAATGATCTTTTTTGCATATATCTTATGGGTGACCATGTACTTTACAAGCTCATATCCACTGGGTCTACCAAAGCCTAAATCATGATCGAGAGAAAGGGTATTAACCTTTTTCAAGCTAATTAACTTAATACATGCCTCTACGGTTCTAACTAAAATAAAGCCTTTCGGACATGGACGCATATCGTCTAAATAAACGTTAATCATTAATAATCGCCTCTTTCTGTCTTTACTATATGAAGAGGCCGAATAATAATCTTGGACGGTAGGGCCTTTGTTACAATGACCCTGTTTATGAAGGGATGCCTCCCTTATATGTTCGCCTGTTGCTGCAGACGAACGTACAAGGGAGGCATCCTTTTTCTTTTCTGAGATAGCTTCGTTTAGCTGTTTGCTAAATGAAGGATCCGCTGATTCACGTTTTCTTTCCATACCCCTCCATGATAACAAATGACGGTTTGGATGTCGTAAGGAAGGAATTTTTTTAACGACCTTTTCGCCAGATCCGCATCCACACAGTTGTCAGGTGCAATGAACCTCCCGTCTTCGATCATAAAAGCGTCTCCTGCAATAAGGAGTTTACTTCGTTTAAGATAAAGGCTGATATGTCCCGGAGTATGGCCAGGGGTATGAATGACGATGAGTCCACCGAGAATAGGAAGCTCTTCTCCATCCGCTATGGTTTGGTCCACTCTCGCTTTTGGCGGATTTTCAAACACTTGAAGAATCGCTTTGCGTCTTTCGGGCGGAAATTCAGCAGGGATCCGAGCGCTGATTTGACGGATGAAATCGGGTGTTACTTTCAGTAACATTCGGTCTCCTTGGATATAGGGTTTTTCTTCCTCAGCGGCAAGCACGTCGACAGGGTGAGAGAATTCGTTCAGCAACTCCGGCAATCCGCCGATATGGTCCAAATCCTGGTGGGTAATAATGATTTTGCTAAGCTTTGAAAACGGAATTTCTGCCCTGGTCATCGCTTCCTTGAAAGCGGACAATTGGTTCGGGATTCCCGCATCTACCAAGACGGCTTCGTGATCGTCCCAAATCAAAGTCGGATGGTACACTTCCGGTTTACCTCTAAAATTCGTCGAGATCTCAACAGTTTCCACTCCATCAATGGCTTTCATCTTTAGTATCATCTCCTTTACAAACAGCTTACCCTTGATCTTATATAAAATCTAATTTATTATAAAAATGATTATCATGAATTATATTAATGAATGGAGATCGAGGATAATGGAACTGACTCAGTTAAAATATTTTTTAACAGTGGTTCGACTCCAACATGTGACAAAAGCATCAGAAGCTTTATCCATTACTCAGCCGGCATTAAGCCATTCCATATCCAAATTGGAAGAGGAATTGGGTGTGCCGTTATTTGAACGTAGCGGACGGAACATCAAGGTAAACCGATATGGACGAATGTTTGCCGATTCCGTAGAACGTACGCTGCTCGGGTTGGAAGAGGGCAAACAAGCGCTTGAGGAATACTCGAATCCCGAGTCGGGTGTAGTCAGCCTTGCCTATCTGAATATACTTGGTGCGGAGCTCGTGCCGAAACTAATTCGAGGATTTCAAGTGCTTTGCCCGAAGATCCGATTTGAGCTCGTACAAGGTAACCACAAAACTATAGGTAAGCATATGGAAAACGGTGATTGCGACCTTATGATTTCATCCATAAAGATGGAGTCGGATGAGTACGGATGGATTTCGTTAAAGACAGTTCCCTTATATGCGGTGGTACCCGTGACTCATCATTTTGCACAGCGGGAGGAGCTCCAATTATCGGAATTAACCGGTGAACCGTATGTGGAAGTAAAGCATTATTGCGGGCTGAAAACAACGCTGGAGACGTGCTTCCTTCGGGCCGGTTTCACTCCAACTTCATCTTATGAAGCGGAAGACTTAATGACGGTAGTTGGCTTCATAGCGGCTGGTCTCGGTGTATCCATACTTCCTAAAACCAATGGTTTGATGCTGGACGGCCTTGCGTGGGTGCCAATAAAGGACGAAGGAAGCTTCTGTGAAATCGGCATGATCTTGAAAAAAGGTACTTATCTTACGCCGGCGGCAAAACGATTTTCAGAATATGTGAAAGGATGTTTTCCTAAAGCGCATGAGAAAACGAATGGATAGAACCTATGACAGCCACTTACGGAGTGGCTGTTATTTTTTAGGACAAAAGCTCGGTCAAGGCAACCATGTGAAAAAGATATCCTTTCTTTTATATGACACAAGGTGACATATATAAGGTCTATAATGGGTAGTAGATCAACGAAAGGAGTAAGATATCATGAAGCGAAAAATAATTTTAGATTTAGCCGTTACGTTAGATGGTTTTATTGAAGGGAAAAATGGGGAAGTGGATTGGTGCATTATGGACTCTGAGATGGGGTTTAATAATTTCTTAAATCAAATTGATACTATTATTTATGGAAGAAAAAGCTATGATCTGTGGGGACAATTTACTCCAGGAATTAAACATCCTGATTCTGAAAAAGAATTTTGGGAATTGGTTCATAGTAAAGAGAAATATGTGTTTTCCAGGACTCAAAAGGGGACGGATAATAAAGCAATATTCATAAATAATAATATTCTTGAAGAAGTAAATAAATTAAAGAATAAGCCTGGTAAAGACATTTGGCTATATGGTGGAGCAAGTCTTATTACAACCTTTGTAAATTTAGGACTTGTTGACGAATTTAGATTATCTGTTCACCCTGTTGTTTTGGGAGAAGGGAAACCGCTGTTTGTGGATATAAAACAGAGGTTGAATTTAAAATTGGTTACTACAAGAACGTTCTCCTCAGGCGTTGTGCAACTAATTTATCATTTTGATGGGTACTAATAATATTGCACATTCCCGTGATAAAAGCGTTAGTACCATAACAGCGGCAAGTCTAAGACTTGATTTTCTGGTCTTCGACCGCCGCTTTTTCACTGGGAAAGCTAAGAAAAAGGGAAATCGAGGTGGAGTCTATGAACGTCGAAGATATCATAATCAAAGGAGCACGCGAGAATAACCTGAAAAACGTGAATGTCCGTATTCCGAAGCGAAAAATCACCATCTTCACCGGCGTCTCGGGCTCGGGAAAATCTTCCTTGGTCTTCGACACCGTAAGCGCAGAAGCACAGAGGCAGCTTAATGAGACTTTTACCGCATTCATCCGCAACCGGCTACCCCGGTTTAGTCAGCCGGATGCCGATCTTATCGAGAACTTGTCTACGGCGGTTGTTATCGACCAGAAACGGCTCGGCGGCAACTCCCGTTCAACGGTCGGCACCATCACGGATATTTATGCCATGCTCCGGTTGCTTTTTTCCAGAATTGGCACGCCTTTTGCCGGCTCTTCCCATATTTTCTCGTTTAACGAACCGGCCGGCATGTGCCCGGAATGCTCCGGAGTCGGACAGGTGGTGCAGTTTGATGTGGATAAACTGCTCGACAGGTCCAAATCGCTGAATGAAGGCGCGATCCTGTTCCCCGTATTTAAAGTGGGAAGCTGGTACTTGAATACCTATACCCATTCCGGCTTGTTCGACAACGACAAGCGGCTTGCCGACTATACACCGGCAGAATGGGATACCCTCCTCCACGGCAAAGAAAGCAAGATCATATACCGCACCAAAGGCGGCGATATCGAATCGGATTATGAAGGTCTGCTGCCTAAGCTCACCCGCCTGTATTTAAAGCGAGACAGCAGCGAGATGTCAGATGCCAAACGCGAAACCCTTGACCGCTTTCTATCCTATAGCGAGTGTAACCTTTGCGGGGGAAGCCGGCTTAATCAAGTGGCCTTGGGCTGCCGGATTAACGGATACAACATTGCCCAATGCGCAGCGATGGAGATTGGCGAGCTAATACGTATGATGGAAGCTATTCGAGATCCTGTTGCCGGTCCGATGGTTAGCGGGATTCTGATCCGATTGAACCATCTGGTCTCTATTGGGCTGGAGTATCTGAGTCTGGACCGTCAAACCGCAACCTTGTCGGGCGGGGAGTCGCAGCGCATCAAGATGATCCGGCATCTGAGCAGCAGTCTTACCGACATGATCTACATATTCGATGAACCGAGCGTCGGACTGCATCCGCGGGATGTCCATCGTCTGAATGGCATGCTATGCCAACTCCGGGACAAAGGGAATACCGTACTGGTCGTCGAACATGACCGCGAAGTAATGGAGATCGCCGATTACATCATCGATGTCGGACCTCATGCTGGAACCCGCGGCGGAGAAATCGTCTACGAAGGCGATTTTGCGGGCTTGCTCCGCGCGGATACCTTGACAGGACGGTACTTAAAGCAAAGCCTGCCCTTGAAAACTTCAACCAGGGTGCCCAAGGGTCGGATGACCGTGACCGGCGTCAACCTGCACAATCTGAAGGATGTGACAGTCGATATCCCCGTCGGTGTGCTGACCGTGGTTACGGGAGTAGCGGGCTCAGGCAAAAGCACGCTGATTAACGGAGCATTCCTGCCGTTGCATCCGGATGCGGTTGTCATCGATCAGACGGCCGTGGGCACGTCCATCCGCTCCAATCCGGCTACCTACACGGGGATGATGGACGAGATCCGCCGGCTGTTCGCTGCAGCCAACAAGGTGAGCGCTTCCCTGTTCAGCTTCAACTCCAAGGGAGCCTGTTCCAACTGTCAGGGTCTCGGGATGATCTACACGGATTTGGCCTTTCTCGAGCCGGTAAGGACGACATGTGAAATATGCGCGGGTAAGCGGTTCAGCGATGAAGTGCTGCAGTATAAACTGAACGGAAAATCCATCAGTGACGTCCTCGGTATGACCGTACGGGAAGCTTCGGATTTCTTCAGCGGGAAGGAACTGCTCCGTCAAATGCGGATGCTTGAGGAGGTGGGACTCGAATACATAACGCTGGGCCAGCCTCTGAGTACCTTGTCGGGCGGGGAGTGCCAACGCATCAAATTGGCCGGGGAACTTCACAAAAAAGGCAACCTCTATGTAATGGACGAGCCGACAACCGGATTGCATATGTCCGATATCTCTCGTCTTATGAACATTATTAACCGCTTGGTCGACGGGGGCAACACGGTGGTGGTCATCGAACACAACCTGGATGTGATCAAGAGCGCCGACTGGATCATTGACATGGGTCCCGAGGGCGGCCACCGGGGTGGCCAAATTGTATTCGAAGGCACCCCTGTCCAGCTTGCTGCTGCTGAGCATTCGATAACGGGGGCGTATTTGCGCAAGGCAGAAATCGGCCAGGGAGCGTCTTCCTGATTGGCGAAAGGCATGGCATGGGCCATTCCCGGACATCCGCTAAGCCTAAAATGCCATTCACCATTAGCCACGGTGGGCAATTCACTAGATAACGAAGTAGTGAGTAAGCCAAAACCCAAACGAAAAATAAGACAATCTGAAGACAGAGATTAGTGAAATTAAAACACATCATCATATTGATGTGTTTTTTCACTTTCAAAATTTTCTCTGTATGGGGAATGGGATAAGGTTCTTGTCATTGAAAATTTCAAAAAATATTGGAAGAAAGACCAAAATTATTGGAAATTTCAGACTTTCCTCTGTGATACATTTACAGAGATTTCGCACGGTTAAATCCAGTGGAGTCTCAGTCATTTATACTTGGTAAGAGGAGAAAGGAGGAAGGAGCCGAGTCAGCGAATGCCCCCTGGTCAGGCAGAAACTATGGGTTTGGGAGGGATTGTATGAAAGCGCTTAAATTATTTCGGATGGTATTACCTGCACTTGCCCTTATGGTAGGGTGTTCAACGTTTGTTATGCAAAACTCCTCGGCAGAGGCAGCCGCACCAAACTCGGATTACTCACTAGAATATGAAGACAATTTCGATGGCGGGGTGCTGAATACGAATGATTGGTATTATCGCGCTTCCGATACCGTCCGGTACGGAGGTTACAGCCAGAAAGAAAACGTATCCGTGGAAACCGCAGACAATACCGGTTACCTGCGGATCGGTTACAGCAAGTGGGATGTCAACAACGACGGGGTGGATGACCTTGTCGGCGGCGGGGTTATGTCGAAACGAACCTTCGGATATGGCTATTATGAAGCGAAAATAAAATTCTATAATAACAGCCAGGGATTTCACCAATCCTTCTGGACAACCGGGTTGGGTTATTATACTTCCTATTCCAACCAGTACACCTACAACACGGATGCTACCAACGAACAGGTTCCCTGGAGCAACAGTATGCTGGAAATCGACGCGATCGAATTGGATTCGAGTTACAATTACGGAGCGGCCAATTTTCATTGGCATAAACCATCCTTCAGCACTCCCACGGGGGCAAACAAAAGCTATTCCTCCACTTACATGAATCTAAACAATTGGATCACGGTAGCCTTTGACTGGCAGCCCGGCGTGATCATCTACTACATTGATGGGGTAGAGAGGCATCGGGTCACATATACCGATACTCGTTACGCACCGCAGGAAGTATGGCTGAGCGGCTTGGCGAATAACAACTGGGGATCGGGAGTTCCTGATCCGACCGCCAGTATGAAGGTTGATTACTTCCGGTACTATACCAAACGCTACCCAGGGACGAACCTAATCGGAAACAACGGGTTTGAAACCATTGGCGGGAGCTACCAGATTGTTAATAATTGGACGGAAGTAAACGGGATTCCGGGACAGCCGGATACAGACGAAAGCAAAATTATAACCGCAACGGATGCCTATGAAGGAAGCTCTTATTTGAAGCATGAGAACCCTTCTAATGCCTATAACGTTACAACCAAGCAGAGGTTGGATTATATTCCCAACAGCACTTACCGTTTAACGGCATGGGTTAAGAGTTCCGGGGGCCAAGCGGTGGCGGCCATGAAGATCCAGAATGACGGCTCCACCCGGAGTGCCGTTATTCCAGCATCCAGCACCTGGACTAAGGTATCGATCGATAATATTGTCGTGACCGGTAATCGGGCGGATATTTCTTTTACTTCCAATGCGTCGGCAGGTCAATGGCTGCAGGTTGACGACGTCATTTTGGAGGACACCGTGCCGCCGTCAAGCCAAATTCTCGTCGACAATGGAGATGTCGGCTATGTGGAATCCGGTGTGTGGAACCCAAGCAGCCTGACGGGATATAACAACTCAGGGACTAGATATGCCGGAAGTTCTTTGGGCCCTTCCGTCAAATGGACTCCGAGCCTGCCGTCTTCCGGGAATTATGACGTCTATTTGTACAAAATCGTGAGCCCCAACAGCGATCCGAATGCCAAAATAGATGTCATTTATAACGGAGGTACGGATACTCAATATGTTAACTACACAAGCGGAAGCTCGGGATGGATCCATCTGGGCACGTACTCCTTCTTGTCTGGAACGGGCGGGTATGTCAAAAATACATTGAACACGGCTGGAACCTACGCAAGGGCGGATGCCGTAAAGTTCGTGCCGGTAGAAGTTATAGTAGACAACGGGGAAGCGGGATACTCCGAAACGGGGACTTGGTACAACAGCAGTTTGACAGGGTATAACGGATCCGGAACCCGTTATTCCGATAACCTTGGTTCCCATACGGCCAAATGGGTGCCTAATCTCCCCATCCAAGGAAATTATAGAGTATACCTTTACAAAATTGTGAGTTCAACCGGTGATCCCAATGCCAAAATCGACATTGTCCACCAGGGTGGAACTCAAACGGTTTATGTAGATTACTCGACGGGTACGTCCGGATGGATGGATCTGGGACTATATGCCTTCGACTCGGGAACCGGCGGCTATATTAGGAATTCCTTGAATACCCAATATAAGAATGCCCGGGCCGATGCCGTTAAGCTGGTGAGGGTAAATTAGATTATTTGAAGTAGATCCACAAAGCAGAAGGAACGGGGAAGACTGCCGGTCATGTTACCACAGTCTTTTTCCTGCTTAAGGAGGAAAGTTGGTCAGTCGTTTCTTCCTATTCGACCACTGAAATTATGTATATATTTTGTTTGCTTTTCTGCATGTTTCCAATTGGGATCGGGTGTTACATTTACGGTAGCCGGAACTAGCAGCTGGGAGGAAATGATATGTTTACGAATCTTTCGAAACGTCACAAGGCAAGTACGCAGATCCTTATAGCGGGGGGAGGCATGTCCGGCATAACCGCGGCCCTTGCAGCGGCCCGGTGCGGCTCCAAAGTCATTCTATGTCATAATCGACCTGTGCTCGGCGGAAATGCTTCCTCCGAAATCCGCATGCATATTCTCGGTGCCTGTATACGAGGCAGGGCCCTGGAAACCGAAGGACGCGAAACCGGAATTTTGGAAGAAATTATGCTGGAGTGCGCGGTTCGAAACCCTCAGGCCTCCACTAGCATGCTGGATTTAATCCTGTACGAAAAGTGCCGGGCTGAGCCTAATTTAACCCTGATGCTGAATACGTCCGTGACAGGCGTAATAAGGAAAGAAGATCAGATTCAGTCCGTTCTTGCTGTCCGGGAAAGCACGGAGGACGAATTCGAGATAGAAGCGGACTTGTTTATCGATTGTACGGGGGATGGCCGGTTGGGCTATGAGGCGGGCGCCTTGTACACGACCGGTAGAGAAGCGGAGGACGAATACAAGGAAGCGGGAGCGAACGCCGAGCGGGATTCGTACCGTCTCGGTTCCTCGCTGTTATTTACCACCCGGGATATGGGCAGGCCCATGCCCTTTCAAGCGACGCCATGGGCCAAACGATTCGACGAAGAAGACCTGAAATATCGGCCGCATGACGCGTGGGAATACGGGTACTGGTGGGTTGAATTTGGAGGGACACTGGATACGATCAAGGATAATGAGCGGATCCGCGATGAACTTCTGGCCATTATGCTGGGAGTCTGGGACCATATCAAGAACAGTGGGAATCACCCCGAATCCGAGAACTGGGCGCTGGATTGGTTCGGCTTCCTGCCCGGCAAGCGGGAATCGCGCCGTTTCCTCGGCCATCATATGCTGACTCAGAACGACATCGAACAAGCGGTCGACTTCCACGATACGGTTGCTTACGGCGGTTGGTCGATGGATACCCACCCGCCCGAAGGCATAGCGGCTAAGGACCGTGATCCTTGCCATCAGCCGCTTACCCCCTACATGTACAGTATTCCTTTGCGAAGCATGATCTCCCGCAATATCCGGAATCTGATGTTTGTGGGACGCAATCTTTCCGCTACCCATATTGCTTTTTCGAGCACGCGGGTTATGGCAACCTGCTCCGTTATGGGACAGGGGGCAGGCACGTTTGCCGCGTTGGCGCTGGCGAGCGGGAAACCGTTCGAACAAACCTGGAGCGATCCCGACATCCTGATCATGACTCAGCAGAGCCTGCTTCGCCAGGGGGCTTACCTGCCTGGGAAGAAGCTGCTTGACCGGAACCTTGCCGCCGAAGCGGACATCCGGGCTTCCTCCGAACAGGAAAACGGAAAAGCGGTTCAGGTGGCGGACGGTTATTCCCGGGCGGACCATGGCCCGCGGGGCATTCGGCCGGATCTCGCGGAGCCGGGTACCCACCGCTGGATGTCGGACCCTTCCGACCGCGCTCCGTGGCTCGAGTGCTTATGGGAAAAGCCTGTCTCCATCTCTCATCTCACCATTGTTCTGGACACGGGACTTCACCGCTTTTTGACCCAAAGCCATCAAGCCAGCTTTTTCAAACATATGGCCTGGGGACCCCAGCCGGAAACGCTGAAGGAATTTAAAGTAATGGTGGAGAGGAATGGAGAATGGGAGCAGGCGGCCCATATCAAGGACAATTATCAACGTATGGTAGATCTGCCTGTCAGACTGGAGGGAGTAAACCGTTTGCGGCTCGAAGTGTTGTCCACCAACGGACTGGATCATGCCCGGGTTGTCGAACTCCGGTGTCTGCCCAATAGGAGGAGTCAAGAATGACAAGTATAGTCACGGTTCCAGCACATTTGAAAGGCTATGAAGAATTATACCGCACCGATCCGAGAGCAGCGTCGCTTCAATGGTTTCAAGATGCTAAATTTGGACTCTTTATTCATTATGGGCTATACAGCATCCCGGCCCGCGGCGAATGGGTGATGTACCACGAGAAAATTCATGTAGCGGGTTATGAAAAGCTCAAGGATGAATTTACGGCGGACCAATTCGATGCGGAGGCTATCGCCGATCTGGCTGTGGAAGCCGGTATGAAATACATCAATTTGACGACGAGGCATCATGACAGCTTCTGCTTGTTCGAGTCGCAGGAGACCGATTTTCACAGTGTCCATTCCCCGGCTAAACGGGATTTGGTGGCCGAGCTGGCTGCCGCCTGCGAGAAAAGAGGATTGGGGTTATTCCTTTATTACAGCTACGGAATCGATTGGCGTCATCCTTATGCTCCTAATAACGACAGCGGTGTGTATTGCGCCCGCCCGAATTACGATGAGCCGGAGCCCGCTTATCTGGGCAGGACCGATGCCGATGTGAGAAAGTATGTGGATTTCATGCACAAGCAGCTGACCGAGCTGTTAACCAACTATGGAAGTGTCGCTGGAATCTGGTTCGACCTCATCACCGCTTGTTATTACCGGCCGGATCTGTTTCCAGTACAGGATACGTATGACCTGATCCGGGGTCTTCAACCCCATTGTCTTATCTCCTTCAAGCAAGGCGTGAACGGTGATGAGGATTACATGTCGCAGGAGATTCATTTTGTTCCGCTGAAGGACCGGTTGATTCAAGGTGGCGCATCCGAAGAAGCGGTGAGGATGTCGGAAGAGGTATGGCAGAAGCATATCACCAAATGGAATGAGGTCTGTACCATCCTGCAGAATAAGGGATGGGGCTATATGGAGGGGGCCGGTCACAAGAGTGCGGACGAAGTGATGGATCTATTGGCCCGAACGCTAGGCAAGCGCTGCAATCTGCTCTTAAACATCGCCCCGGTTGGCAACGGTGCCCTTCAACCCGTGGAAGTCGAAATCCTTCGGGAAGTCGGCCGCAGAATAGCTGGAAACGGCTGGCCGGAACCCGTTACAGAAGAGGCACCAGCCTCACAAGTGGATACAGGGGCAGGGGCCGAATAAGAGAGAGGGAAGGTGATGAGAATGAGAGTCCGGGAATCCTTTGACAAGGATTGGCTTTTCCATAAAGGCGATATCCCGGTTCAGACCGCAGTGAAAGCAGGAATGACGGGCGGCGTCACCGACTGCAAGAAGAACGGGCAGGGCGAGTGGCTGCTTATCGCCTACGCGGACAAAGAGAAAGATGCGGACGAAGGCTCCATAGAGTGGCAGCCGGTCACGCTTCCCCACGATTGGGTAGTGGAAGGCCAGTTTGTGAACGATCCGACGATCGGCAGCCGTCCCGCCAGCCATGGCTATCTGCCGACAGGGATCGGCTGCTATTTGAAGTCGTTCGACATACCGGAAGAGGATTTAGGGAAGAAGATAACCCTGCATTTCGATGGGGTGATGAAGAAGGCGACGGTCTGGGTTAACGGTCATCTGTTAGGCACGAACCAGAGCGGATATTCAAGCTTTTATTATGATCTCACCCCGATGCTCCGTTATGGGGACGAAGGACGGAACGTGGTATTCGTCAAAGCTGATGCGGAGGAGTATGAAGGCTGGTGGTACGAAGGAGGCGGTATCTATCGTCATGTATGGCTGCAGAGAACTGGCCGGCTTCATATCGCCCACCATGGAGTCAACATCACGATTCCTACGGTTACCGATACAGAGGCGGAGACGGTGGTTCGAACCGTCATTCATAACGAGGAATTTAGCAAGCAAGCTTGTGAACTTATTACCAGGCTGTTGAATCCTGACGGGGTTATTGTCGCAGAAGAGCGGCGTAAGGTCGATATCGAACGCTACGGTCATTTGGAAGTAGAACAGCGTTTACAGGTATCCCATCCCAAACGATGGTCTCCTGAAAAGCCCAATCTGTACACCGCCTTAACGGAACTTCGGAAGGATGGACAAATCCTGGACCTTTTGGAGACTCCTTTTGGCATTCGGACGATTGAATTTACGGCCGATATAGGGTTCTTGTTGAACGGCAAGCCCTATCGGATCAAAGGAACATGCAATCACCAGGACTTTGCAGGGGTAGGAGTCGCTCTCCCGGACCGGTTGATCGAGTACAAAATCAAGCTGCTGAAGGAAATGGGCTGTAACGCCTATCGTTCCGCTCACCATCCGCCTACCCCTGAGCTGTTGGATATTTGCGACAGGCTGGGCATGTTGGTGATGGACGAGAACCGCAAGCTGGACTCCTCACCGGAAGGTCTAGCCCAGCTGAAGAATCTCGTTTGCCGGGACCGGAACCATCCGAGTGTGATTCTGTGGGGCTTGGAGAATGAGGAGATTCTGGAGGGGACGCCAACGGGCGCTCGAATCCTTAGAGAACTTGCGGAAACGGTGCGCCGGTTGGATCCGTCGCGTCCTGTACTAGCCGCAATGAATCATGGCTGGACGGATGGAGAGTACAGCGAACAGGTTGATATCGTAGGGTACAATTACGGCCAGCGTGTCATCGGCTATCGGGGGACGGACCGTCCGGGACAGTACTTAACGGACAAGGAGCGCTATCCCGAGCGGCTTATGATCTGCAGTGAATCGACGAGCAGCACGACAACGCGCGGAATTTACGAGGACGATCCCATCCGAGGGTATTGTTCCTCGTATGAGACAAGCATGCCCGTATGGGCGTGCAGCCATGAGAAGTCGTGGCAGGATCTTTTAGCCTATCCTTTTCTGACCGGCATTTTCGTGTGGACCGGATTCGATTACCGGGGAGAGCCAACGCCTCACGCATGGCCTTGCGTGACCTCGCATTTTGGCATTATGGACCTGTGCGGCTTTCCCAAGGATGCCTACTATTATTACAAATCCGTATGGACCGACGAACCGACCATTCATCTTATGCCTCATTGGAACTGGCCGGGGAAAGATGGACAGATGATTCCGGTGAGGATCTGCACGAACGCCGAGCAGGTAGAACTGATCTTAAACGGCCGCAGCCTGGGGGTGCGGGAGGCCGCTACAGCTTCTTATTTGGATTGGGATGTCCCTTATGAGAAAGGCTCTCTCTACGCGGCAGCTTATTCGAACGGGCGTCGGATCGCAGAAACCGCGATAGTGACGTCCGGGCCCCCGAACCGGATTGAACTGGTGCCCGATCGGGATTCGATGAATGCCGACGGGGTGGATGTGCTTGTTTTGCGGGCTTCGGTTGTCGATGCCCAAGGGTGTATCGTGCCAACCGCCGATCATGAAATCGAATTTCATGTAGCAGGAGCCGGAAAGCTAATCGGAGTCGGCAACGGGAATCCAAGCAGTCATGAATCGGATAAGGGCACTATTAGACGTGCTTTTAACGGGCGCTGTCTGGCCATAGTGCAGTCAACCGGAGAGGAAGGAGTCGTTGCCGTTACCGCAAGTGCCACCGGGCTGCTTAAAGGGTCTTGTAAATGGAGCGCAGTCACGATTATAAGGAGGTGATCAAGGAAGTAAAGCGTTCTTAATTTGGGACATCTTACCAAACAAAGGAGGAAAAATTCCATGGGCAATCGATGGATAAGCAGGTGGATAAGCAGATGGATGATTTTCATTCTTTTAGTTAGCTTTATGCTGCCGGCCGGGAAGATGCACGCCGAACCATCTGAGGTAAATCTTCTTCTGAATAAACCTGTATCCGCTTCCAGTGAAATGACGACCAATCCTGCCAAATGGGCCGTCGATGCAAACGGGGGATCTTATTGGCAGGTCAAAGAACAAAAGGGAAGTATCTGGCTGACGGTGGATTTAGGAGAAGTGATCACCTTCAACAAGTTCATGGTCTCCCTATACGGATACCCGAACTTCTCTAAATTCATCATCCAGTATTCCAATGATGGGGTGCAGTGGGCGGATGCCTATACCAAAGAGAATGCCTCCTCCTTGGAAACAGGGATTTTCGCGGATGTTTCGGCCCGGTATGTAAGATTCTTTGGTGTCATTAAGAACAACACCACCTACGTGGGCCTGAGGGATTTTCAGGTATACCACCTGGACCCGGAAACGGCTGTCCATCTGGCGGAGCTAAAGGTGTCACCCCTTCCTTTCTCTGTCACTTATCCTACCCAAACGGAATTTACAGTCACACCGCCGGAAGGATCCGATCAACTCACCGTCGAGGCGGTTCCCGGTGTAGAAGGACAGAAAGTCACAATAGACGGAGAGGAAACGAACTCCAAGACCCTCGATCTATCCCTTCTCCCGAACAATGTGAGCAGCCAAACCGTTGATATTGCGGTAACGGCAAGGAATGGCCGAGTTACCCAAATTTACTCGCTTGTCATCATGATTCCGATTCCCGAAGAAGCTCGCTTGAAGGAGATTAAAATTCAGCCCATCGGAAAAACGATTACCGCTCCTGCCGAATACCAGCACGAAGTTCAGATTCCCGAAGGGATCCATTCGGTGAACGTGGAGGTGACCCCGTCCCAACCGAACCAAACGATCCTCATTGAGAATACTGTGGGAACCTCGAGCCCCATTGTCATTCCGGAGGACGGCCACAAGACGGTTTCCATCACCGTGCGTTCGGAGGATCTGTCCGTACAGCGCACCTATACCTTGTTCCTGGTTTCCCCTCCGCCGGCGAGAGACGATTATGACCTGCTGTATGAGGATCATTTCCAAGGAAACTCATTAAACGAGAACGATTGGAGCTACCGGACCGACTCCCGGTTCGGCGGGTACAATCTTGCCCAGAATGTCAGGGTCGCCCCGGACGTAGACGGGAACTCCAATCTTTATATCGACTTCAAGTATGAAGATTATAATCATGACGGCAAAATGGATTACACCGGCGGAGGCGTCATTTCCCGGCATAACTTTGGATACGGCTACTACGAAATCAGGACTAAGCTTTACGGCGGCTCCAAAGGACTTCACCAATCGTTCTGGACGATGGGAACGAATAATGGAAATGACATCATGCCGGTTAACAATACCGTGCTGGAAATTGACGGATTCGAGGTGGATTCCGGCACTCCCGGACACATTGGCTCCAATACTCACTATTACATACCGAATCCGAATCCTTTAGGCGGTCCTTCGGTTGATGTGGATACGACCCAATGGTTTACGATGGGCTATGAATGGCTGCCGGACCGGGTGAATTATTATGTTAACGGTCATTACTATGGAAGCGCGGCCAATGGAAAATACTTTGCTCCACAGAATCTGTGGCTGACGGCCCTCGCCACTCCGGACGGGTTTGGCGGCGCGGTTCCTCCGCTTCCGGGAGCCGCCATGCAGGTGGATTATTTCCGCTATTACGGAAAAAATCTCGATGGAGTGAACCGGATCGGGAATGCTTCCTTCGAGTACAATTCCACCACCAAAAATGCCCAGGATCCGGTAAGCTGGATGGAGACGGGGGTTAAAACCGCCAGCCGTGTGATCGAAACGGACTCTCACTCCGGCAAATACTCTCTGGAACAGGGAGGCGCGACCCCCTACAGCGCAGAGACGATGCAGAATCTGGAGTATCTCCCGAATGGAACCTACCGGGCTACAGCATGGGTGAAAAGCTCAGGAGGTCAACAGGCAGCCAGACTGAAGCTGTCCGGTACAGGAAGCGGCGATCGTTATGTGGATATCCCGCAAACAGACCAATGGATTCCCATCACGCTGGATAACATCGAAGTGAGCAGCCATCAAGCTGTGGTTATCGTGAACTCGAAGGGAGAGGGGAACCAATGGCTTCGGGTGGACGATATCCGGCTGGAAAGGGTAGGACTGGAAGATACGGAAGCCCCAGAGATCCAGGCCTCCGTTCTTCCGAAGCCTAATGAGTGGGGATGGAACAACAGCGACACAGCTGTGTCCTTTACCTGTCTGGATGCGGCCAGTGGAATTGCGGATTGTACGCAACCCGTTAACGTGGAAACCGAAGGGGCCAATCAACGGATCACCGGTAAGGCCACGGACCATTTCGGGAATCAGGCCAGCACCAGCGTAGTGCTGAATATCGATAAAACGGCACCAACGGTTACGCCCCTCGGAAACACCGTGACTTATGAGGTCTATGAGGAGGTAAACATTACCTGGAAGGCGGAGGATGGCTTATCGGGTATAGCTTCCGAAGCCCTGCCTGAGATAGCTGGACCCGCCTATCAATTTCTGCTTGGTGAGAACAGCTTCACGGCCACGGCGGTGGATAAAGCCGGGAATGCAGCAGAAGCCAAGACCGCTTTTACCGTAAGAGTAAGCTATGAAGGAATCGCCCAATTAACCGAAAAATTCCTGGAGAAGAAGGAGCTTGCCCCATCCTTTACTGCCAAACTGAAAGCGGCTGAGAAACTGGGGAGAGATGGTAATCGCAAGGCCCGGGACCAGGTTCTGGAAGCTTATCTTCATGAAATTGAGGCACAAACAGATAAAGCCATTACAAAAAGCAATGCGGATGTCCTCATCCGACTGGCTGAATATATGAAAGAGCAGGCGCTCTAAACGATAGAGGGGTCAGAGCATACAATGCTCGGATCCCTTTGTTTGTATAAGAAGGTTACGTTCTTTCCCGGTATTCACTCGGCGTCATGCCGGTCAGCTGACGGAACAGCTTGGAGAAATAATGGATGGAGGAAAATTGATACTTCTCCGCAATCTCCGTAATGCTTAGACCTGAACCTTGGAGCTCCTCCTTCGCCCGGTTGATCCGGTAGCGGTTGACATACTGGATAGGAGACATTCCAGTCGTCTCCTTGAACAGAGAGAAGAAATACCCGCGGCTGAGCCGGCATTTTCGGTAGTATTCTTCCAAGGGGAGGACTTGGCCGTGGACCAGATCCTGGTCCATCTCTTCCAGCAGCCTGACGATGCGCGGATCCGGGATATGCTCATCCTTTAGCACGAAAGATAGGAAATGACCGATAAAGTCCTGGAACTGGCTCTGCACCTTCAAATGGCGGAAATAGGTCCGGTCGTTAGGAAATTCATTAGGCGTATAGAAGAGCTCGAAGCGTTCGACCCACTGCCAAACTTTATCGACCTGGGTATACTCCGGGATGGTGTAGGGAAAGGCCGGGCCGACAAGGGCGGAGTTCAGTTTGGAAAGGTCATAGCAAATGATGTGCGGATGATCGTGCTGTGCTTGGAGGGGAATATGGTGGGCCCAATCGAAATAGCAGCATACATGCACCATCGGGTCCTCCGGTTCGGCAATCCAATCGTGCGGCTGTCCGGCGGGAATATACACCAGGGCTCCTGGATAAGTTTTATAGGTTCGCCCGCATGTGGTAAGCCTACCCTTGCCTTCACTTATTAAATAGAGGGAAGAGGAATAGCACATTCTGGAACGGCTTGCTTGACCAGGAGCAAAAGGAAAACGGGTTGCATAATGAACGTAGGGATGAAGCTCCGCTATTTTCATGCCTTTACCTCATCTTCAAAGATTGATAGGACTATTGTATAAAAATATACCGATTCTGCAAATACAGAATGAGGTTCTTTTACTACAATAGGATTATTAAATCTAGCCGCTAGGGAGTGAAAGAGGGATGACGGAGAGAATGGATTTGTTGACGGATGAACAAATGGCCCAGTTTATTACAAAGGGATACCTGGTGCTTAAAAATGATCTTCCCGAGCAGCTTCATCAGAAGGTAAGGGATAAGATTTATAAAGTAATTCACGAAGAGGGGAACCCCGGGAATAATATCCTGCCCCGGGTGCCGGAGATTCAACAATTCTTCGAGACTCCTGTCGTCCGGGGAGCGCTGACCAGTATACTTGGCGAAGATTACTACATGCATCCTCATCGGCACTGCCATTACAACCGGCCGGGCAATCCTACACCGGGAGGAGGAAAATGGCACAAGGACGGATATTGGTCCTCCCTGCGCAGCCATCGACCTTGGTGGGCCATTCTTTTCTATTACACCCAGGACATCACAGAAGAGCTGGGCCCAACGGCGATTATGCCGGGAACCCAGTATTATGAGAAGTTTCTGGGGGACAAGGGAGAGACCCTGCTTCCGACAGGAAAGGCGGGAACGATGGTCCTGGTGCATTTTGACCTATGGCACAAAGCAACCCTTAACGTATCTGAGCTCGACCGCTATATGTTGAAATTTCAATTCGTACGGTTGAAAGCACCGGATCGCCCCAGCTGGGATCACCGAAATCCGGGGATGACCGTCCCGGACGGAATGCCGGCTCAACATCCCGAGTTGTGGAAGGATGTGTGGGATTGGCTGCGTGGGGATCAGGACTCCGGAGTCCGCTCTTCCGATTGGACGGCTGGGAAGGTGGAGGAAATTGGGAACAACCTGGGAAGTTCATCCGAAATAGAAGCTCTGAACGCCGCCTATGCCCTTGGCCGAATGGGAAGCAGCGGGGTGGAGGAGCTGGTGAAGCATCTTGGAAACGGAAGTAAACAGGTAGCGGAACGCGCGAGTTACGGCTTGCAGCCTGCCGGTGCGCAGGCGATTCCCTTTGTTCAGCCCTTGTTGAGCCATCCGGATGATTTCTGCAGAGGGCTTGCCTGTTTTGTTATTGGCATGATGGGACCGGCTGCCCGGGAGGCGGTACCTTCCCTAGTTTCCTGCCTGGAGGACGAAAGCGAATGGGTAAGGCGAAATGCGGTCGAGGCGCTGGGGATGATTGGTAAGCCCTACAGCGTAAGTGTTCAAGCGGTGACGGAGACCCTGCAGCGCTCAGTGGAGCAGGAAGCGGATGAGGTGGCATTGAATTCGGGAGATATGTACGTCGGTCAACAGAAGTACATTATCAACAAAGTCGGCTATACGGCTGCTTTATCCCTGCTAAGGATAGGAAAGTACGGGGAGGAGGAAATCGTCATCCGCGGCTTGGAGCAGGCTCTGACCAGCAGGGACCGATATGTCCGGGCCTATGCTTCGGAAGCTCTTACTCAACTTCGGACGGATAAAGCCGTTGAGGTGCTGATCCGTTATTACCGCACCTCCCGATGGTGCCCGGATACCAGCAAGGCCAGTACCTTCTAGAATAGACCTTATCGACGAATAGCCATCGGAAAACAGACAGAAGCCAGGAGAGCCTTTTTCTCCCGGCTTCCTTTTTATTGCCCTTTGCCGGTACTAAGGCTTTTGACAGTTTCTTATACCGTTCGGATCTATCAGGGAAATAATGATAAGGGTGAGGCGGTAGATGGAACAATGATCCGTGCCATCATCTTAAAATCGTGGAATAATTACTTAAAATCGTGATAATCCTGGCCTCCTTCTGCCAGTATGATGAACAGACAGAACGTTCAGAGAACAAGGAGGACCTAACCATGGATTTTAACGGAATGATAAAGCCGGTTCCCCGAACCGCTGTTTTTCGTATGGACGATTATTTGGTATGGTGCGGAAGCATGGTGGAGCACGACGGAAAGTACTATTTGTTTTTCTCGAGATGGCCTAAGGCAAAGGGACATTATGCCTGGGTGACATGTTCCGAAGTGGCTTACGCGGTTGCGGACCATCCGCTTGGCCCTTATACGTACAAGGGAATGGCTATAGCCGGAAGCGGCGGCAGCAACTGGGATGCAGCGACTATTCACAATCCTACGGTCGTTCCGATAAACGGAAAATATTATATGTATTATATGGGAACCAAGGGACCCGCTGCTTACCAGACCAAGCCGACCATGAACGATCCCGAATGGTGGGAATACCGGAACAATCAGAGAGTCGGAGTGGCCGTGGCGGACCATCCCGCAGGACCGTGGCAGCGGTTTGACAAGCCTTGCGTTGACGTTACGCCGGGGTCATTCGATCACTTGGCCACAAACAATCCAAGCGTAGCCCAAGGGCCGGATGGCCGTATTTACATGGTGTACAAAGCGGTCGGAGACGGTCCGATGCCGAAGGGCGGGGGTGTTATATGCGGAGTTGCCGTTGCTGACAACCCGGAAGGGCCATTCGAGAAGATGCCGGAGCCGATCATGGTGAATCCCGAGGAAGGCTGGTCTGTCGAGGATCCGTTTATCTGGGTTCAGGATGGCCGGTTCTATGCACTGGTTAAAGATTTTCAGGGGTATTTCACCAAAAGGGGGAAAGCAACCGTCGCGCTTTTTGAGTCCAGCGATGGAATAAATTGGGGACAAGCAGCCAACCCCTTTGCCTTTGACCGCGAAGTAATCTGGGAAGATGGAGAGGTGGAGCGGTTGGATGCGCTCGAACGGCCGCAGCTTTGGCTTGAAAACGGCAAGCCGGCCGTCCTGTTCTGTGCGGCAGCCCGCCTGAATGACCCGGAACGGGAGGATTCCTTTAACATCCACATACCGCTCGTTCGTGATTAGTTCCTATCTTCCGGCAGCAATCTGCCAGGCTGAAGTTGCCAGCAACCGCCCTTCCCCCTGGGGGAGAGCGGTTTTTTTTGTAGGAAAGGCCGGCGCAAATTTATCGGGATGGATGGTTCAGGGCAAACGCGTCTTTCTTTACAGCCCACGCAGCACTTGGTCTAATATCCTTAAAATTTTGGACTTATTGCTTAATTTTATGGAAAGAGAATCGAAGGAAACCCGATAGGATAGGAGCATAATGGATAATATAATCATGCACCAAAAGGAGAGGTCAAATGAAAGCTAAAGGAAAGATCATGGGTTCTCTGGCCGCTGTTATGGCGGGCAGCCTGTTGTTAAGCGCCTGCGGAAGTTCCGAGACCAAAAGCCCGTCTGCCACCTCAGCTGGTAATGGAGGGAATGAAGGCGGCTTTGGCAAGCAGATGAAAATTACAGCTTACCATTCAGCCGCTTATCATCCCGAGGTACCCATGCCGGCTCGCGAGGAAGACCCTATCCGTCAAATGATGGAGAAGGCGGTGAATGTGGATTTCAACATGATCATTCCGCCTGCTGATCAGAAGGTGACTAAGCTCAATACGATGATCGCATCGGGGGATATCCCGGATATGATCTTCATGCCGGATCGGGGAACGGCCGTCCAATACTACGAACAAGGTATTTTGGCTGACCTTGACAGCTACATCAAAGATTATCCGGCCCTGCAAAGCCGCTTTAAACCGGAAGAATGGGAAGCTATGAAGTATAAGGGGAAAACGATCGGGACGCCCGGCTACGAGTTCGTTAACGGCATCTCCAGCTGGTGGATCCGCAACGACTGGCTGACGAAGCTTGGCTTAAAGGCTCCGACTAATCCGGATGAGCTTCTTACTGTAATGAAAGCGTTCACTTTTAACGATCCGGATGGAAACGGCAAGAATGATACCTATGGCTTCGTCGCGGGAATTGGTAAAGATGGCAACCTGTCGGGAGCCTGGGGAATGATTTTCTGGATGTTCGGAGTTAATCCGAACGTCGTCGACATGGTGAACGGGAAACTCACCTTCGACAACACGGACTCCAGAATGCAGGAGGCCCTTGCCTATATCAAAACCATGCTGGACGCCAAGGTAGTCGATCCCGACTGGGTCACGATCAATGACGGGACGGCCAATGATAAGAAAATGTACAGCGGGAAAGTCGGTATCCTCATCAATGACTGGAGACGAATGGAAACGAACACCCAACAGGCCATGAAGGAGGTTTCCGGAGAAATTCCGGACTGGATCGTCTTTCCTCCTGTGAAAGGGCCCCATGGAGATCAAACGGTCGGCTTAAAGTCCTTCCAGAACAACTCCTGGGCCATCTCAAAGACGGCTGCAAAGGATCCCGAGAAGGTAAAACGCATTTTGGCCCTGCTGCAGTACTGGTACACGGACAAGGACTTTTACCCCTGGGCCAATTACGGGATAAAAGGAATTCATTGGGATTTGGCGGATGGCAAAATCCAACGCCTTACCGACAACCTAAACAATAGAGAGCTGATGAACAAGTATATTTGGACTTCCAACTACGCTCTGTCAAGAAGGGCGGATGACGCCCTCTATTTCAACTTCACGAATCCGAAAACGTCGGATTTTCATAAGATCAACCTGCAGTACATCCGACCCAATCCGGTTAATCCCTTTGTTATGCCGGACCCGAATGATACCTTATATAGCGACCGCATCAAATATGTAAATGAATCGCTGTTGAAATTCATGATGGGCAAAGAGCCTCTGTCGAATTGGGACAATTACGTCAAGACGTTGGAGACCAAGTTCGAGTATACCAAATACAAAGAGTATGCAGCCAAGCAATTGAAGGATGCCGGTTTATTGAAATAAGAAAATGCAGCAGGAGAGGCGGGCGTTCCCCTCTCCTGCTGCTGTTTCAATGGATAGTGAAAATATGTATATAAAATCGTAATCTTCTGCATGTACCTGCGAAAGCAAACCTTATAGATTAGTAAAGAGACCGATAGGTCAGCAGGAAAACAAGCGGCGCCATGCCGATTGCAAAACGGGAAAGGAGGGAATGCCAATCAAACAACGAGGATCAGATTTGTAATGTAAGCGCTACAAATCCATTGCTCCTGTCTGAATCTCTCAGCCAAACCGCCCAACTACTTTGTTACAAAAGGAGAATGATATGAAGAAGAGAGTCTGGAGTATCGTATTACCCGTTTGCCTGGCGGCAAACCTGCTGGTCACTGCATCACCTGCCGCTTACGGAGGGATTGTCACCGAGGCGGCTGCTGCAACAGACAAGTCGGAGCTTCTAAAGATCGTTAACGAGGCAGCCTCCTTGCTGCCGGGTGTTGAGGAAGGATCGTCAGAAGGGCAGTATGCGCCCGGGTCACGAATTAGGCTGCAGGAAAGAATAGACAGCGCCCGCACGGTTCTGAACAGCCCTAGTCCAACAACGGAGGCGGTGGATGCCTCAACCGCTGATCTGAATGCCGCTATCGCCTTTTTCAAGTCAGGTCTTAACGCACGGATTGCCGGCTCCGTATACCAGGTATCCAACCCCAAAACCAATTTGATTCCGGCTGATACCCTTACCAAGCAGCCGGGCTTAAAAAACACCGTCACCCGGTTCGTGTATGGACCTCTGCAGGGAACCAAACCGCAGTCCGTCGTGATAAGTTACAAAACCAGTGCCAATTGGACTAACGCCACCCTTCCCAACAAAGAGCAGGGACTGAAGAAGTCCACCATACCGGGGGAATACTACCAGTACAATTCGTCTACACCTAGAGGAATGACGAAACTGAAGGTGTACAAATATGCCGGTGTGGCTGCGGATGATCAAGCGGTCGTTACGATCTATCATAACGGGAAGTCCGAGACTCTTACCCTCGATATGAATGGCGCGCAAGACGGCTGGTACGAGATCGGCGACTATTATTTTGATGGAAGCCCTGAAGAGTACGTAAGATTCACAAGAGGATCGAAAGATGCTTCCAAACCGACCCTCACCTTGCTCGTAACCTACGAGGTTATGCTCGAGCGGACCTCCAGAAGCCAGACGGAGGCGGAACGAACGGCTGTATTTCCGGCAGGATACCGGGAAACGGGCAGCTGGCAGGATACTTCGCTAGCCTCGGATAACGAGTATTCCGTACCGAGACGAAGCTCGGAGAAAGGGGCTACCGCCACCTATAATCCGGGAAAGCTGGAGTCCGGGAAGTATGAGGTCTTCACGTACATACCGGAACGGACCCAGTCCGGAGACAATTCTTTGCAGGTTGAAATCTTCCATGACTCGAAAGTGGAAACGTTGGTCTTTGACCAGAAAAAGCTGGAGAGCGGATGGTTTCGCCTCGGGGAGTTTGACTTCAAGGGAGCCGGCAGTGAACTGGTCAAAGTGACCAAGCTGGGTTCCGGGGGAGAAACGATTGCCTCCAGCGTGAAATTTGAAACACCCCAACTGGAAGGAGTGACGATCAACCGAACTATTGTCACGACCAATAAAGCAGAACCATCCATCGAGCTGCCTAACATTACCATGAAAGAAAAAGTGCGGGCATCCAAGGTAACGCCTGGACTAAGTCCTCATGATGGCTCGGTCATTAGAGGCAGCTCGTTTGCCCTGGATCTTCCTTACGGGAAATATTATTACATTGAAGATAGATTCGGGCCGGACGGCGCCAACTACCAGTATCATATTGATTTCAAATGGAATCCGATGCTCTTGGAACCCGGTGACTATAAAGTTTCCTATTATATTCTGAATGCGGCCCACTTTCCAAACAGCTTCCACCTGGACGTCCATCATAATAGCGTTACGGATTCGGTTTATGTGCCGAAGGAGAAGCTGGTTACGGGAACCTGGTACGACCTGGGGACGTATAATTTCGCGGCCGGTACAGCCGATGAGTATGTTTCATTCAAAGACCTGCCCAGAATGACCGCCTTCAAGTACGAGAAAGTAACCCCGGATCATGCGATCATCAAGCAGGTGATAGCCTCCACCCATAAGTTTTTTGATCAATATCAGGTAGACGACCTGAACAACGAAGAAGCGGTGCAAATCGTCAACGCCATGGCAGTAAAAGGGATTACGGACGGATTGATCACAAATCACCAATTCGATCCCGACCGCAAAATCACCCGGGCCGAAATGATCGCTCTGTTGACCCGGATGATGAATCTCCCGGAGGACCCGGAAGCGGCAGACTACGGGGATACACAGGGGAAGGCAACTCCCTACAAAGGAAATATTGGAGCGGCCGAGAAGGCCGGACTTTTGTACGGAGTATCGACCAACGGCCGGGCATTGGGAGTAAACATGCCGGCGGACCGTGAATTTGCCGCACGCCTTCTTTCCAACGCCATCGATTATACGGGAAGATACTTGAACGTGGACAATTTCTTTGCGGATGATCCGGCCGACTATTTGGTGAAAAATACGACGGATTCCTCCTCTCTAGAAACCTATGCTCTTCAGGAAGCTTTTTACCGTCTATTGAAACTGGAAGTACTCAAAGAAGAGCCGGACCAATCGCTGAAGCCTTCCCTGAAGCTGTCGAGAGAAGAGGCCGTTCTTATGTTGAACCGGTTTGACGGACAGCTTCTGTCGGCAGGACCTGATTTGCGTTTTGACTGGCATAAGACGTTTGCCGATGAGTTCAACGGTTCGGCTTTTGACTGGAGCCAATGGTCGGCGGATAATTATATCCGATTTGACGGCATATCCGGCAGGTGGTCCGAATACGTAGAGCAGAAAGAAGGGGTGGTCCGGCTCAGAACCGATGTGGATAACCGGTTGGGTGCGCCTTATTCGTCTGCCTCGATTACCTCCGCCTACCGGCAGAACTACGGATTTTATGAAGCCAGGTATAAATATCCCAATGCTTATGGCAGCCACACTTCTTACTGGAGTATCAATGGCTCCAATACGGATTTTGACTGGAATGAAGGAACCCTTCCGGACACGGTCGGCAACAACGTCTGGTTTATTAGAGAAGCCAAGCCGGCACCGGAATTCGGTCTGAAGAATGTCCGGGAAGTGAATTGGTCCACCAATGATAATAATGCTAAAGAATTCCACAACTTCTCCGGTTACATGGAGCCGAACCGGTTCTACATGGCTTATGACAATAAGGTGAGCTACGAAGTGCCGGATTACTCCAAGTATATCGCCCCAACCGGGAAAACAAATGGGCAGTATCCGAACATTCTGAGTACGGTCGTCACGGCTTTTGACGGCAATATGAATGTAAACAAGATTGACGGAACGGTAGCGGAATTCGATTGGGTGCGCAATTACCTAAAGACGGCCGACAGCGACCCGGCATCCCCGTATGCCGCTTTCCCCCCGGTTCTAATTCCGGAGGACAGCGTAACCGTTACGGACAAACGGAATCCTCCTGGAAAACAGACCTTCGTGCTGCGGTTCAACAAGCAAATGAACGGAGCGACCCTTACCAAGGACAGTGTGCTCGTTGCCAAGGTCGGCGGAGGAGAAGTTCCGGCCTACAAGATCGTTCCGATCAGCCCGCTGCGGTTCCAATTATCCTTCGACGGAGCGCTTGATCCTAAAGGTGACTATGAAGTGAAGGTAACCACGGCAGTCAAGGACAGCTTGAACAACAGCCTGGCGGCTGAACAAAAGGTAACGTTCCGTTCGGGTAACAAAAAGTAATTTAACCTTAACCAGATTACACAAAAAGCAGAGATCAGAATGCAGCTCATTCTGATCTCTCTTTCCATGCTTAACCCTCATGGGAGTGCATTGGGATCATAATTAGATTTATATGGAATGGGGGAAACGTGTGATTAGCCACCAGGTTGAGCTGTTAAATGTGGAGGAACTTGTAGAAATACCCGGCAGACCCGGCTTGCTGCTGCAAAGGATTCCCGAAGCTGTCCGGCAGCGCCTGCGTGAGCAAAGCCAAGCCATGTATCGGAAAGCGGCTTGCTGTGAAATCCGTTTCGTCAGCGACTGGAAGCCGGCTGTCGTCACCTTGGTCAGCTATGAGGGAAACAGCGTCATCAGTATTTTTTATGGCGACTATTTTGTGTCCCAACGCCTGATCATGGAAGAAGCGACCGACTTTTTACTGGAGCTGCCTTCCCCCTACTTTTTGCCGAGAGAAGAGCTGAATACGGTTCAGCATTCTTTTGCCCCCCAAGTTTGGAGATTGGTGCTTCATGGCGGGGAAGTCCATCTGCTTAATATTAAAGGAGAAACGCTTAGGCCTCCAGATAGGAAGGAACTGCCACCTTATACCTATCTCGCCTATGGACCCTCCATTACCCAGGGGGCGGCTGCTGCAAGTGCGGACTTGACCTATGTGAAGCAGGCGGCCTGGAGGCTCCGGTCGGACGCCATTAATCTTGGAGTTTCGGGCTCCGCCTATTGCGAGGAAGAACTTGCTGATTATATCGCGGACAGAGGGGACTGGGATGTAGCGTCACTCTGTATTTCGGTGAACATGCTGAATCAAGGGGTTCCCGTCGAGAGCTTTCAACAGAAAGCAGCTCATATGGTGGAGAAAATGGCCGCCAAGAATCCCGACAAGCCGATTATTTGCATCGGCCTGCTGCCTGTCTTCATGGACATCGGGTTGATCTGGCCGGAGCGGAATCCCGCTTCCACATCGGAGGCTTTTCGGACCGCTTTGCAAGAGGTCGTGCATTCCATCGATTCGCCTAATGTTCATTATGTTGATGGGCGCCAGCTGCTGCGTTCAGGCTTGTATGGGCTTTCCCATGATCTGCTTCATCCCGGGAATCACGGCATGATTGAAATGGGCGAACATTTGGCTGCTTACATCAAGCCGCTTTTGGAAAGGAATCAAGTTTAGAAACGGAGGTCGTCTGTAATGAAAGTAACCGAGATAAACCCGAACTATTGTCTAGATTGGCCGATTGACACGGACTATTGCCACCATGGAATTCCCTTATCCAATGGAAGATTCGGTGCCCTCCTCTGGTTTCAAGAAAATACAATCATGGTCACCGTGAATCGGGCGGATTATTGGGATCACCGCGGGGGAATGCTTTGGAATGAACAATGTCATTTTTATCGCTTGCGAAAGCTGCTTGAGGCGGGAGCCTACGCCGAAGCACAGGAATTGTTCCAAATCGAACAAATCAACGGTCAAGAAAAGAAACCGACCCGGATGCCCATGGGACGCTTTGAACTGAAGCTTAAGGATGAGCTTCAGATCGTTTCCGCACATCTGGATCTGTTCCATGCAGAAGCCTCTATTGTGTGCACTCATCCCGATGATGGGGAGATCACCTTCAAAGCAACCCTTTTGATCGATGAGCCTGTGCTTGCTTTCTCTATAAATAGCCGATGGTTGGATTCAATTACGGTTCGGCCGGCTTATGCATTTCCGGAAGTGAAAACTTATTTCGACCAATTTGACATTCCCCCTCCCCGTGTCGTTCAAGGGAGTGGACAAGAAGGGTGGATTCAGGAGCTTCCGGCTGACCCGGCGTGTGCCGTCCTTGCCGAGGCTTCCGAAAATCTGCTAGTGACAAGCCATTACGGCGAAACGAAAAAGGCTGCATGGGCAGCGGCCAAGGATCAGCTGGAAGCCTTGAAGGAAACGGCCTATGAGCAACTGACCGCTCCCACAAAGGAAGTGTGGAGCCGGCTCTGGAAGAAGACGGCCGATATCCGGATTCCGGACGAGGAAATCGGCACGATGTATTACCTCGGCATCTATAAAATGCTGGGTAACTCGATGCCCGGGGGGATTGCTCCCACACTGCAGGGGCCTTGGGTGGAAGAGCATCGGATGGCTCCTTGGAGCGGGGATTACCATTTTAATATTAACGTGCAGGAATGTTTATGGCCGGCTTATGCCTCGAACCATCTGGAAAGCCTGCTTCCCTTATTTAACATGATCGATAGCTGGAAGCCGCTGCTGGCGGAAAGGGCCAAATTGTTCACGGGAGAAGAGGACGGCTACCAGATGGTTCATGCCTGCGATGATCGCGGCAAAGTGATCGGTAAATTTTGGACAGGAATCATCGATCACGCCAACACCTCTTGGGTTGCCCAGTTGATGTGGCAGTACGGCCAATATGCACGTGATGAGGAATTCCTGCTGCGTGAAGTCTACCCTTTTATGAAGAAAACGCTGAATGTGTTCATTCGTATGATGGAATTCAAGGATGGCATCTATACTTTGTCTGTCTCGATCTCGCCGGAATACGGAGGCGCGGGAAATGAGGCCTGGGGCAAAAATTCCACCTTCTTTCTAACCAATGTTCATTTCTTGTGCGACAAAATCCTTCGTTTGGCCACTCGGTATCAGATCGACAGCGATTATGCCGAGAAGGTCAGGAAGATCCGGGAGAATCTGCCCCCCTACACGACGGGGCAAGGGGCAAGTGGCGAAGAGATCTATTTGTGGGAGGGCCAGCCGCTGGCGGAAAGCCATCGCCACCATTCCCACTTGGGGGGAATTTATCCTTTTGACACGATCCCTTTAGAGGATGAAAAGCATAAGAGCCTAGTCCGCCATTCGTATCAAACCTGGGTCGCCAAAGGGATGGGGGCATGGACGGGATGGTCGATGCCGTGGGCCTCCATACTTCATGGTCGAATGGGCGGCAAAGACATGGCTTATACTTGTCTGAAGCTGCTGCGGGAATTCTTTATGATGCCCGGGTTTGCGACACGCCACAATGCCCAGTATCCCGGCTTCACGACGTTTACGGGCGGAGATGTCATGCAGCTCGAGGCTGCTATTGCCGCTTCGGCCGCTGTCCTGGAACTGTTCGTCCAATGTGTGCAGGGCGAAATCCGCTTGTTTCCGGCGCTTCCCGACCGGTTCAAGGATGCGGCTTTCGCAGGGATCCGGGCGGAAGGGGCTTTTCTCATCTCAGGGTCACGCAGCAATGGCCGGATCGACAGCATTTCGATTTATAGTGAGAAAGGCGGTACTTTACGCTTGAAAAATCCTTTCTCAGGGAAGATGATGATCGAGAGAAAAGGAGTGAAGAGGGAAACGGACGCCTCTGTGATTGAACTAGAGACCTCCGCAGGAGAAACGATTCATATGAGAGATTTCCATTAGTGGTGGAAAAGCCGGAATCATGCCGGTTGCGATAAGTTTGAATACCTGCCATCCTCTGGTAAACAAAAGAAGCAGGATCTTACGGCAGTTGCACCCGCCGGGTAAGAGCCTGCTTCTTTGCTCATGTCTTATCCGCACATGAAGTTCTGCTTTCTACCGGATAAGGCACTAAATCATATGAGTTTTGCGGTATTGGGACGGGGTGAGACCAACATGCTTAAGGAAAACACGAGCAAAATAAAATCCGTTGTCGTAGCCGCAGGATCGGGCAATCCGGTCGATGGTTTGATCGGAGCCGGACAAAAGCGACCGGGCTTTCTTAATGCGAAGCTGGGTCACATAATCCATTGGATTGACTCCAAACGACCGGCGAAACCGGCGGGTGAGCTGGACTTTATTAAGGTGAAAACGCTCAGCTATATCCATAAGCAGGAAAGGCTGATAGGCAAGCTCTTGGATGGCCGACTTAACCTCAATCATAAGTGGATCCTGATAAGATGGTGATGCTTTTGCGCTTTGAACCGATTCCAAATAGAGCGCCAGCCACAAATCATTGAGAAGGTGCTCCCTAAGCTTAAAGAGAAACGAGGAATTGGGAGTAGAATGGGATAGCCTCCGGAAATGGGCAAGCGTAGAAAGGGTTCGGTCGTCATCCAGCAGACGGAACCGGCAGTCGGGAAACCGGGAAAGCACCCCCCTTGCTTTCCTTTCTTCTTCCCCGAGCTCTCCCTCCCGCCAGTCGAACAAAATAAAATGAAACGTCAGCCACCCGCTTGCCAAACGCCGGTGAAAATCCGTTTGCGGCGGACATAGCACGAAATCTCCCGCTGCAGCCTGACCGGTGTATCCATTAATCGTGTATTCAAAGCTGCCTTCCTCAACGGCGAAAATGGCCCAGTATTCATACCGATCGGCATCGAGCAGGAAGCCGGGCTTATCCTTCCAATAGTTATAAGCGCGTATAGCCATGGAGTACTCGTTGTAGATCGGCATAGGCTCCCCCCTGTCTTGTTTCTAACAACGCTATTATAAAGCCAGGGGGGAGGGAGTGCGAGAGGAAAACTTGATAAAGGTAGAGAGGGCTGAATGATGCTTGGAGGTTACCGCCCTTGATTAGCACGCTCCAAAGAATCCCATATTCCCCATAGATACATAATGCCGAGAGCTCTATCGTATAAGCCGTATCCGGGTCGACAAGACTCATCCCATAGGTGCCGGCCATGGTCGGGACGGGCGTAGCCTCGAAATCCCGTCTCGTGGTAGGCTCTTACAATTTCACATATATCGACCGTTCCGTCAGAAGCCCGGTGGGAGCATTCGATAAAATCGCCGTTCTCGTAGGTTCGCACGTTTCGAATATGAGCAAAAGGGATACGGTCCGCAAATTCCCGGATCATGGCCGGGATGTCGTTGGCGGGATGGGCGCCGAGCGACCCGCTGCACAACGTGACCCCGTTATAAGGACTGTCGACCAGCTGCAGCAGCCTGCGAATGCTATCGCGCCCCGTCATGATTCGTGGCAGCCCGAAGACGGGCCAGGGCGGATCGTCCGGATGGATCGCCATACGAATGTCAAGCTTCTCCGCAGCCGGCACGATTCTCACCAAAAAATACTTTAAATGGTTCCACAGATGCTCGGAGGTGATTTCCCGGTACGCTTCAAACAGAGGGATGAGCTTACGCAGTCTATCCGGCTCCCAACCGGCCATCGTGTAGGTGGGGTTGCCCGCTATGGCGAGTACGAGTTCTTCGGGGTCGATCGAGTCAACCTTGGCCTTCTCATAAAATAGAGCCGTCGAACCGTCTTCCAGTTCCTTAAACAAATCGGTCCGGATCCAATCGAAGACCGGCATGAAGTTATAGCAGATGACCTTAACGCCAACCCGGGCAAGCTTCTCCATCGTGCGGATGTAATTACTAATGTATCCGTCCCGGGTAGGGAGCCCCAGCTTAATGTCCTCATGAATGTTAACGCTCTCGACAACTTCGAGATGAAAGCCGTATTCGTCGGCTTGGGCTTTGTAGTCCAGGATTTTGTCCAGGGGCCACTCTTCACCGGGAGGAACGTCATGGAGTGACCAGACAATGCCTTCCACGCCGGGAATTTGTTTAATGTGCCGGAGGGAAACCGTATCATTGCCTTCCCCATACCAGCGAAATACCATTCTCATGACGATTCCCCCCAACTAATTACATCCTAGCCGACTCCGAGCCGGATTAATAAAAAAATCTTGCGAAAAAAAGTTCTGATCTTGCTATTCTCTGATCTGCAGACGGACCGGACCCATTAACCCCGAAGTCAGGTCACCGCGATACCGGGTTGGAATCGTCACATAGTGATTGGCTAGCGTATTGTATATCCGAACTTCGAGCCGATTGTCCCCGCTTCGCAAATAGGAAGTGATATCAACGGACCAGGGGGGAGCAACGAGGATTTGGACAAGTTCTCCGTTCATCCACACCTCCGCTGAAGCTGACAGTTTTCCTAAATCCAGAATGACTTTTCTATTCTTGCCGGCTTCGTCAGGCTCCCAGCAGAAGGATTGGGAATAGGAGGCTCCGCCGGAGTAACAGTGTAACCCGTCAATGGCCGACCAATCGCCAAGCTGCATTTCCCCTTCGTCGCATTCCAGTAAGACTGGTTCCGGCAGCGCAGCCCCGCCGTAGGAGCAGGCTTCGTAGGCGATGCGAAGGGCGACCTGGTGAATCTTCGCTTTGTTCACCGGACCAGCCGCCACATATTCGAGCGATCCCTCCGCACCAGTGCCGGTTTGCCGGACTTCCCATTCCTCATCATCCACCCATACCTGAAGCCGCCCGTGAGCAGCTACTTTCATGCTCTTTAAGCCGGGAGGTGCCGTGAACCGGTACCAGCCCGCAGCCGGCCTGCTGTGTCCTGGAAAAGCATCGAAGGGGAATAGGGCGGGATTCTGATACCAGGTAGTAGCCAGCGGCAGGGACTGTTCCCAGTCCGCCGCATCCGGTCTCTCAAAACGAACGCAGCCGCGTCCCGGTTGGTCGTAACGAACAAGAACGATATTTACTCCAGGCTGGATGGCCAGTGGTTCCGGGTCTTGCACGATGGTTCCGTTTAGCCATATCCGCGTTGGCACGTTGCCGCTCACCCGCATGACTGCGCTGCGTTCTCCACCGGCGTCGAAGGTAGACCAGAAGTAGGTCACCGCTCCTTCTTCTTCAACGTCATAGACCGTATCCGTATGAACGAATCTTTTGACGCCGACGGCAAGAAGATCGTCGTTCATCTCGCCCTTCAGCCCATGATAGCCTTGATGGCCCGGATCGCCTTCGATCCCGTACCGCATAGAAAACTCATAAGCTTTCCATGGATATTCATTCCCGTGTTCGGTTAGAGGCTGGCCGAGTGCCGGTGCCGATCTCGAAGTGAGAAGCCGCTGCTCCAGCTCCGGCGTTGCGTCTTCTTCTGGAAGCGGTCCAAGTTTCCAGAAATAGGGGCCGTACCCATTGGTAACTTTTGGCCAAGAGGAGTCGTCGAATTCAGATAATTGCCATTGCCCGACGGATTCCGCGTGTTCCAAGGCATGCTGGAATTGGCGAGCTTCGGCGCCGATATAGACCGGTTCGGGAGGCTGCCGATAATCCCCGAATCGGTTATCCATCGTAGGCAGCAGCTTAAACGACCAAGGATCTCCCAATTCGATGAACCGGCTGGATTCGTTCCCGTAGCGGGTGATAATCGCACTCCCATGACGGTCCGGAATCGTCATCTCCCGGGAGAACACGAGTAACTGGAGCTCTGTTTGCTCAAGAGGCAACCGGATAAAAGTGCCTTCCGACGTCGTGCGGCCAGGTTCCAGGGGAGTGACGGAAGCATCCCAAGGATTCCATAGCTCTACCGTGCCTTGACACCGGAAGAAGCATTCCGTCCCGCTTGGAACGCCGTAAACCGCATAAAGGTCGCGGCTGCCGATGCGGCGATGCATGACATAAGGAAACGTCGTGTCATCCATGTCCATGCCGCAAGCAAAATCGCGGGGAAAGGCCTCGGTAATGGTCCTCTCCACTTCCTGGAAGGAGCGAGCGGTAACGGCCCATCCCCCTGACGGGTTACGGAACGTCCGGTTATCGCCTGATCGTTCGGCTTCGGACGCCGTCCAACCGAATAATGTACGCACGGCCGCATCCAAATCCGGATCGTCCGCTCCGAAGCGGTCACTGGCTTCCGGGAGACAATCGAACGCGAGAACGAGTCCCCCCGCTTCGTAGAATTCCAACGCCTTCCAGAGGGTGGAATGGCGGATCGCACGCATGGCGGGCAGAATCAGCACCCGGTAAGCTTCTCCGGCTGCTTGCAGCTTCCGGTCGGCGATCACCGCGCGGTCGACGGATTGGAAGTCGATAAAATCCCAATCGATTCCCCGTTTGTACAGGTACTCGCCGATCCCGAACGCCGCAGCCACCGAGGCCTCTCCGCCCATTCCGGCCTCCATGGCTTCCACCGGATACAGGACGGCCACGTCGCATACGTGAACGCCTTGACTTAGCAAGTAACTGAGTCGTTCCGTACAATCCAGAAGCGGCTTCATATGCTTCCAATAGGGCATACGGAAATGGTTGCAGGGCGGGGCCCATTCCCACCAGCCTCCGTAGGTTGTGTAATACAGACCGTGGAGGGTCAATAGATTGTGACCCGACACGAAATTACGGAAGATGGCATCCGTCAGATCGGCGGTCGTCGATCCCCAGCCGGAGCTGTAGAAGCCTTCCAGCCAAGTGCGGGGACGCTCATACAGGTGGGCGATGGAGCTCGCCACTTTGTTTTTGATCAGGTCGCAATAAAAGTAAGGTTGATCGCAGCCCGGCCCCTGATTCCAGCGCTGGGTGCGGAAGTAATCGCCGAACTCGGTCACATCCTTGCCCCGGCCTCCGTGGTCGCAGCCATAGATCATGTCCCGCTGTTCATGCCATTCAAAGATAGGCTTAAAATAATGTTCTTCGGATAGGGCAACCAGCACGTCGGCGTAATCCATCCGAATTTTCGGTGCCCGGGGATCAACGGGGAGGAAGAGGGAGGCGAGTTCAGGCAGGAGGTCGTAGCCTTTACGCCGCATGAATTCCTTCCGGAACGTATCGTTCCACAGCCGCCCTTTGATGCCGAAGCCCAGCTCATCCGAGAAGAAGAAGCCCAGCTTGGCGTTCGGAATGTTGGCGAGCCTTTCTTCGAATCGCTGGAAAAAGTGCGAGATGACGAGCGCCCCGCTTTCCGGGTGCATCGGATCAATGGATCGGGGACGAAGCTCGGAATAGACGGCGGCAACACGCCAAGTCCCATCCGGCTTCGCCCAATGGAGGGAGTTACCGCGGACATGATCCGCAAGGCTCGTCCACTCGCCGGTCGATTGACCCGTTTCGTCACAGCGATAGGAGATGACCGAGAGGACACCGGGAGGAAGCGCCAGCTCCAATAGGCCATCCCCGGCATCCCATTCCTGGACGAGCAGGTTATATCCGCTGATGTCCGGTCGGCTGCCGAGTATCTCATCGATGTACCACCCTTGTCCCGGCCAGCACAGCGTGTAATCGCTAAGGCTGACGGATATCCCGTAGGTGCCTGCTTTCTCAGCAAACCAAGCGAACAGCTCCCACCAGGCTTCAGAGAAGAGAGGGGGATCGCTCGGAATCGTCAGTCCCCAAGCGTCCCCGCCCTGATCGGAATGCGCATAATTGATCTGCAAAGAGGTGATCGGGTAATCCTTCAACTGATCCAGCTGCCATTCCAGCCTCTCCTTGGTTAAAGGCTCACCGACCCACCAATAGAAGGCCACTTCTCCATAACCCGAAGGCGGAGAAACAAACCCGGGATAAACATCCAGTCCGGGATCGCGGCTCGGGAAACCGGGAGCTTGCTTTGCCGTGCGTTCCAACTTATCCATGCGGATCACATTCCTTTCTTTGCCTTTACGAAATGATCGTAGCAAATTAAAAAGGGGACCGCAGTCTACAATATTCCCGACTATGTGTCGAAAAGTATCCCATTTCCGGTCTCCATGTATGGTAATCTCTAGTTACATAAGCAACGCTTACGGCCAAAAGATGGAGGAGAACCCGTGGAAGCAACACATCTGAAGAAGCATTTGGAGGATTTATCGGTAAGCGTTTCAGTCGCCGCCCACGTCAAGGTGCCGAGCCATTGGAAGCACCACAATCATGTGACGGTGAATAACTGCTTGTATTATTTTCGCGAAGGAGAGGGGAGCCTGCACATTAGGGACTCGGTCTTTCTGCCAAAACCAGGGGACCTATATGTCCTGCCTGCCGGCGACCGCATTTCGTTCTCGACGGTTCCTGAGGCTCCCTTCCGGCTGATGTATTGTCATTTTCATGCGATGTCCGGTCGGTTCCCGCTCTTTCAAGTCGTGGATACCCCGCTATTCATACGCCTGCAGGACCAGGATCGGGCGGAAGAGCTCTTCGGTCGCTTGATCCAGAACGTTAGGCGAACGGACGACTTGTCGCCTCTTGCGGTGAAAAGCGCCATGTTTGACCTTCTTCTCTTTATTTGGGAGCAGGAATCGCGCAAGCCGGTCCCGATCCTCTCTTCATCCATGCAGCGCTGGAACGATATCGTCCACTTCATGGAGCTGCATTCCGACAGAGCTTTAACGGTTACGGAAATAGCGGAGAAATTTAACTACAGCACCAAGTATTTCATTCGATTGTTCAAAGCCGCCTTTGGCGTCCCTCCTCATCGTTATCTGGTAAAGCTGAGGATGGAACGCGGGAAACACCTGCTTCTTACTACGGATTGGACCGTGACCCGTGTTGCGGACGAACTGGGGATGGAACGCTCCCACTTCACCCGGCTCTTTCAGGGGGAAACCAACATGACGCCTACCCAGTACCGCGACTGGTTAAAGGCTTCGGATGGATGAAGAGAATGCCAAGACGAGATAGGACAATCGCGAAAATTTTATGACTACCGGACAGGTACCCTCGGCATAAATTAGAACAGCAGGCCAAAAAGAACCGGCGATCGTCAGATCGCCGGTTCTTTGTCTTAATATTTTGAACGGTTTTCCATAAATTTTGAAACCTGGGCTTTCCATCGTGAATTATTCTTAACCTAAACACGAACCAAGGGATAGGGTCGGGTTATGTTACCCAGTTGGGAGAGATTTTTCATGTCCATTATATCCGTTCCGGAAGGGTTGAGGTTGGCTTATCGTGCCAAGTTTGAATTGCCGGATTGGAATGTATGGGGTTCCACTATGCTTCGGACGGAGGAGGGAACCTGTCACTTGATTTTCTCGAGATGGCTTCGTTCCCTCGGCCATCAGGCGTGGGCCACCCATTCCGAGCTGGCGTATGCTACTTCTTCTCATCCGGAAGGACCGTACGAGGTGCAGGGGACCGCTTTGACGCAAGACGAAGAAGGAAAGTGGGACTCGGGCGGGTTCCATAACGAGAGCTTGATTGAAGCCGACGGAGTCTATTATTTATACTACATTGGCCAGCATGGCAATGGGGAATGGTGGAATCACCGCAACAATCAGCGGGTAGGGGTGGCGGTAGCCGAACATCCCAGCGGTCCGTGGAAGCGTTTCGACAAGCCGCTGCTCGAGCCCCGCCCGGGTCATCTCACTACCGGGACGCCTCACGTTTTCAAGCGGCCTGACGGAAAATACCAGATGGTGTACAAAACGGTTACGGAAGGGCCCATGCCCTTCGGCGGCAGTGTTCGCCATGTCATCGCCCTTGCCGATCATCCGTTAGGTCCATTCGTTGATCATCCGGAACCGTTCATTCGAACGCCCAGAACCCATTTCCCTATCGACGATCACGTCGAGTGGGTGCAAGACGGCAGGTACTATGCCATCGTCAAGGACAACAAAGGGGAATTTACCGGAATGCACAGCGCCATGATCCTGTTCGAATCCGAGGACGGCTTTCACTGGGAGCTGAGCCGCGACCCGCTCGTCATGAAGCCTCAACTCACATGGGAGGACGGAGTCGTGCAGCATTTCGAGCGATTGGAGATGCCGAAGCTTTACTTCGAGAATGGAAAACCCGCTATCCTGTATCTTGCCGGCCTTCCAAAGGGCAGTGAACATTCCTTTATGGTTGCTGTCCCGCTTAATAAAGCATTCTAGAAGCCGCGTTCCATGTTTCCATTCCGCTAGAGAGTGAAGAAGGGGAAAGAGCATCTTTGGATGGCCCTGCCGTCGGAAGGTGCTCTTTTTGTTAAACGGGAAGCTCATATCTTAAAATATTGAAGTCTTTCGTTAATATATTGGAAAACACCGTAGCCGAAAACCGGTACGATAAGACCATAAGAAACCGACTTACCAGACAGGGGGAAACCAAAAATGAACGCACCGACCGACACGGCGGCTGCTCTTCTCAGGGAGAAAGGGGCCAGGCAGACCACGCTGTGGGCGCGGATGAGAAGATATCGCATCCTGTATCTCCTTCTGCTGCCGGAACTCATCTATTTTGCCGTATTCAAGTATATCCCGATGTTCGGCATCCTGATTGCCTTCAAAAATTACAACCTGGCGCTTGGATTTTGGGATAGTCCATGGATCGGATTTAGCAACTTCAGCAGCTTCATCAACGGGGTTTACTTCTGGGATATTATGGAGAACACCATCTTAATATCGGTTTACAAGCTGCTCTTCGGCTTTGCCGCCCCCATTGTGCTGGCTCTCATGCTGAATGAGGTAAAATCGAACTGGTTCAAGAAAGTGGTGCAGACGATCACCTACCTTCCGCACTTTGTTTCGTGGGTCATCGTGTATGGCTTGATGGTAGCGCTTCTCTCCCCGGGAGAAGGCTTGGTCAATCTGCTTCTGAAGGAGTACGGCTACAGCCCGATCTCCTTCTTGACCGAACCCGGTTGGATTCGCCCGATTATCGTGTCCTCCGATCTGTGGAAGGAAGTCGGCTGGGGAGCCATTCTCTACCTGGCTGCGCTGGCGGGAATCGATCCGAGTCTATACGAGGCCGCCCGGATGGACGGGGCCTCGAAAGCCAGACAGCTGTGGCACGTCACCCTGCCCGGCATTCGCAACATTATCATCATTCTGCTTGTCATTCGGCTCAGCCATATTCTCGACGCAGGCTTCGATCAAATCTTTATGATGGCCAATACTTTCAATCAAGAGAAGGCGGATATCATCGACACGTGGGTGTACCGCCAGGGCCTCGAGCGCATGCAGATTGGCCTGGCGACCGCGGTAGGGCTTTTCAAAGCCGTGATCGGGTTCATTCTCGTCGTGGCGGCGAACAAAGCGGCCAAAAAATTCGACGGCCAGATCTGGTAGGAGGGATATCATGAAAACCAACATAGCGGGCAGGCTCGGTCATTCGGTAAACTATCTGCTTCTAACAGCGATCGCCGCTGTTACACTCTTTCCGTTTCTTTATGTCTTAAGCGTCTCGTTCACACCGGAGTCGGAAGTACTGCGCCGGGTCATCGTCCTCATTCCCGAGAAGATTACCCTTTCCGCTTATCATACCGTCTTCGCCGGCCTTGGGCTGGGCCAGGCGTATAAGATTACCTTGTTTCGGACGCTGGTGGGAACGGCGCTGAACCTGCTGTTCACCGCCATTCCGGCCTATGTGCTCTCCAAGAAGGCATTGCCCGGAAGAAGTGGTCTCCTGCTGTTCATCGTCTTCACCATGCTGTTCAACGGGGGGTTGATTCCGACTTATATTCTGATCAAATCCCTTGGCTTGATGAATTCTATCTGGTCCCTGATCATACCGGGGTTAATCAGTGTGTTTAATCTGATCGTGATGAAGACCTTCTTCGAACAGCTTCCCCCGGAACTGGAAGAATCCGCGAGAGTGGATGGGTCGGGAGAACTGACCACTTTATGGAAGATCATTCTTCCGCTATCGCTTCCTTCGTTTGCCACGATCGGCCTTTTCTATGCGGTCAGCCACTGGAACAGCTACTTTGACGCCGTCATGTATATTAACAATCCGCAGCTGATGCCGCTTCAAGTGGTCCTGCGTAACATTCTGCTCAGCGTGCAGAATCAAAGTGCCGAGCAGTCGGCTTTAGACGGACCGGTTAGTACCTTCGCCATCCAGATGGCTGCGGTTATCGTCTCGACGGTGCCGATTCTATGCGTGTATCCGTTCATTCAGAAGCATTTTGCCAAGGGTGTTCTGGTCGGTTCGGTAAAAGGATAAAGTCCCTTTGATTATCCCGGCAATCCCGGATAATATAAACATGAGTATAGAGGAGAGGTCGAACATGAGAGATAAACGAAGAATTACCGGAGCCCTTGCCGTGGTTATGGCAGGCAGCATGATCCTTAGCGCATGCGCAAGCCAGGAAAGCAAACAACCTTCAGGTTCCCCGGGACCATCCGGCAATGGAGGGAAAACGGACAAGACGATCAAAGTAACGGCTTATCATACAGGCGCCTATAATCCGCAGGTGCCGATGCCGGCCCGGGAGGATGACCCCATCCGGCAAATGCTGGAGAAGGCGGTGAATGTCGATTTCAACATGATCATCCCGCCCTCCGACCAGAAAATTGCGAAACTGAACACCATGATTGCTTCCGGGGATATCCCGGATATGATCTTCATGCCCGACCGGGCCACGGCCATTCAATACTATGACCAGGGGATTCTTGCGGACTTGGACAGCTACCTGAAAGACTACCCGGCTCTGCAGTCGCGTTTCAAGCCGGAAGAGTGGGAGGCCATGAAGTACAAGGGCAAGACCTTCGGAACCCCCGGCTATGAATTCGTAAACGGCATCCAGGGATGGTGGATCCGCAACGACTGGCTCACTAAGCTCGGCTTGAAAGCACCTACTACTCCGGATGAACTGATGAACGTCATGAAAGCGTTCACCTTCAATGACCCGGACGGGAATGGCAAAAACGATACGTACGGCTTTGTGACGGGGATTGGCAAGGACGGCAGCCTGACTTCCATGGGCTGGCAGATGATCTTCTGGATGTTTGGGGTTAACCCGAATACGGTGGATATGGTGGATGGCAAGCTCACCTTTGACAACTCCGACCCGAGAATGCAGGAAGCCCTCGCTTATATCAAGTCGATGCTGGACGCGAAGGTAGTGGACCCCGATTGGGTGACAATTAACGATGGCACGGCATTGGACAAGAAAATGTATGCCGGCAAATCGGGCATTCTAATCGGCGATTGGAGACGAATGGAAAAGACTTCCCAGCAGGCCATGAAGGATGTTTCGGGAGAAGTCCCGGATTGGATCGTGATTCCTCCGGTAAAAGGACCTCATGGAGATCAAACGATAGGCCTGAAGTCGTTCCAGAACAACTCCTGGGTCATCTCGAAAACCGCCGCCAAGGATCCTGAGAAGGTAAAACGTATACTGGCTCTTCTTCAGTATTGGTATACGGATAAAGACTTTTATCCTTGGGCCAACTATGGGATCAAGGGTGTCAGCTGGGACGTAGTAGACGGCAAAATCCAGCGGCTTACGGAAAATATGAGCAAAAAAGAAGTGTCGGATAAGTACTTATGGACGACGAACTATGCCCTGCCACGGCGTGCAGACGACGCTCTTTATTTCAACTTTACGAATCCTAGAACGACCGATTTCCAGAAGATTAATCTGCAGTATGTCAAGCCTAACCCGGTTAATCCGTTTATCGTGCCCGATCCGAACGACAGGCTGTACAGCGACCGCAACAAATACGTCAATGAAATGTTCTTGAAATTTATGATGGGCAAAGAGCCTTTGTCGAACTGGGATGCTTTCCTTAAAACCTTGGACAGCAAATTCGAATACGCCAAGTTTAAGGAGTACGCCACGACGCAGCTGAAGGAGGCCGGTGCTCTGAAATAACAAGATTTGGCTAGGAGAGGGGGGATTCCCCTCTCCTAATGCCGTTTTATTTGATAGGATATAAGAACCACAGTGGAATAGGACTGATGATCTTGGGGAAATGGTTCAGCAGCATGACGTTCAAACTGTTCCTGATTTGCTTTATTTTCGTGTTTGCTACGGTGTCCCTGGTCAGTCAGCTGGCCTACCGGTATATTCAGAACGAGACGCGTAGCAACAATCAATATTTCGTCCAGCAGATTCTATCCAAGGTGGATCAGTATTTGACCGTAACATTCTCCTCCTTCCAGACCATCCTGTTCTCTATCGATTCGGCCTATACCCCCGGGCAGGATACCATCGAGTCGCTCAAAACGGAAATGCAGAAGCTGCTCGAGTTAAATTCGGCTACCCTTAAGAATGTCTATATCATCCGGGAAGACATGTCCATCGTAGGAGGAAGCTTGATTACGGTCGCCTTCGATGAGCCAAACGAAGAGAGGCGTCCGTTGTATGACCAGGCGATGAATTCCAAATTGAGCACCGCCATCAGCAGGCCATACCGATCTTCCTCGTCCGGCTGGACGGTTACGATGACCAAATACTTGCACGGAAGCAATCCGCCTGCAGCAATTGCGGTGGATCTAGACTTAAACGCAGTCGAACAGACCATTCTCAAAATCATGCGGGATGACCTTATCACGCTTACGCTGATCGATCCGGAAGGGTTTGTCGTGGCCGGACAGAACAGTGAGCTTGGGATGAAGCCAGACCCCGATCACCGGATGGTCTTTGGCAGCATGAGCTCCCGGGAGGTTGCCCAAATCAATGAGAATACGATCCACCTGACGAGCGACACCGGGAAGCCATTTACTTTGTTGAAGCTCCCGACGTCCCGGTTCAACTGGTCCATCATCTCCGTGAATAATGAAGCGAGGATTCAACAGTCCCTGCAGAAACTGGAACACTATTACCTCCTGCTGCTCGGGATCGGGCTTCTTATAAGCGGAATTGTGGCTTCCATCATCGCCCGATATATCCGCAAGCCGCTTCAGTACCTTATCAACAAAATGAAGCTGATCCGGCAGGGGCACCTGGATGTGAAAGTGCAGTGGAAGCGGCGGGATGAATTCGGTCTTCTCGCCCACACATTCGACCTTATGATTAAACAAATCGTAGGGTTGCTCGATCATTTAAATGTGAGCAACGAAAGCAAGCGGAAACTGGAAATCCAGGTGCTGCAGTCCCAGATCAACCCGCATTTTCTTTACAATACGCTCGGCTCGGTTTGCAATGTGGTCGGTTTGCAGCAGTATGACAAGGTGGACCCCATGATCCGGGCTCTGATCAATATTCTGGAATACGGCATTGCGGACGCTTCGGAGTGGGTTACGCTCGATGAGGAACTGCAGAACGTGCGGGATTATGTCCTTATCCAGAACATCCGTTATAACCGGATCTTTGACGTGCAGGTGGAGGTGGAGGAAGGCCTCCGAGCCTTTCCTGTATTCCGTCTTCTCCTCCAGCCGATAGTGGAGAACAGCCTTTTTCACGGCTACCGGGGAGGAAGGGTGGAAGGACCGATTACCATTAAGGCTTACCTGCAGGATAACCGGGTCGTGGTGGAGGTGCGGGATGAAGGGGAGGGAATGTCTCCGGAAACCGCTGACAACCTGCTTCAAGCCGAAAAACCCGGGAGGCCGAACGAACGGGGAAGGGTTAGAATAGGGCTGCGGAACATTCACCAGCGAATCAGGCTCTACTATGGGGAAGCCTATGGATTAACCATCTTGAGCGAACCGGGAAGGGGCACCTGCATACGTGCCGTCTTTCCAAAAGGAGAAAGGGGGGAGGCCTAACCCATGAGGCTGTTCCGTTGCTTAATCGTAGATGATGAAGATTTGATTCTGCAAAGGCTGGAAATGATTTTCCGGGAGTTTGACCAGTTTGAAATAGTGGGAAAGGCCTATTCTGGTAAGGAAGCGCTGGAACTAGCCGTCGAGCTCAAACCGGATATTATCTTAACGGATATCGTCATGCCGGCCATCGACGGAATCGAGATGATTGAACGGCTAAAGGCAATGCTTCCCCGGACCGTCTTCATTATCCTCACCGCGTATTCCGATTTCGCCTACGCCAAGCGGGCTATTAAGCAGAACGTGCTGGATTATTTGATGAAGGTTCCTCTTACCTCTTCGGATATTAAAGCGGCTTTGGAGAAGGCGGCCGGCGAAATCGGGATCATGGAGGCCAAGGAAGAGGAACTGTCCAAATTAAACCGGGCCCGCTTGGAAAATGTCCATCGGATGCGGAAGCAAATTTTCCAGGAATTTCTTCGAGGTGAAGTGGAGCCGGGCCAGATGGAGCGGATGAGCGACGATCTAAGGCTGGATGGCAAGCTTGGCCCCTACAGCTGTCTGGTTATGGAGATCGGCAAGTATGAAGAGTTTGAACGGATATATAAAGCAAGGGAACAGAGCGTATTGAAATACGCGATGCTGAACGTATTGGAAGAGACCCTTCGGCAGGTCGGGAACGGCTTTGCCTGCGAGACTTCGGAGTTCACGATGATGGGGGTCATTTCTTGGCCTACCTACCACAGTCAATCGGAACAGGAGGCAAGGGCTCAAGCCTTAGGAAACACGATTATTTACAACATGAAAACTTATTTGAAACGGAACGTTAACCTGGCGTTTAGTCCGGTGTACAACGGTTGGTCGACCCTTCCGGATGCTTACCGGCAATGCCGCCAAAGGCTGCGCGCCGTCTATTATCTTAAAGATGGCACGGTGCTGGGCCCATTCCAACCCATTCGGCCGGATGAGGAGAAAGTAAGCGCCCTTCAGGAACAGCTGCGAAGATTGGTCCGGCTTCTTACCTCTCAGCAGATGGAGGAGGTGGAAGAGGCCTTTGAACAGATGGCCGAAACGGCAAGAGAGGGGAACATTCCTCGGGAGCGGATGGAGTTGTTTCTGCGGGGGTTCCTGTCAGAGGTGGAGTCTCATTATGCAAGCTCCGGCGGGGCGCTGCCCTCCAACCCGGCCGAACGGATGTCCGGCCTGAAATTTGAGGACCAGCTCGAGCTGTGCCGATCTTACTTAACCGGCTGCTGGCAGATGAAGCTGTCTTCCCTCCGTCCCGAAATCATTAAAGCCAAGCAGTATGTGGAGGATCATCTTACCCGGAAGCTCTCCCTTGAGGAAGTTGCCGACCATGTCAACTTGACTCCCCCCTACTTCAGCAGTTTGTTCAAAAGAGAAGTCGGAGAAAATATGGTGGATTACATTAACCGCTGCAGGATCGAGTTGGCGGTGAGATTGCTCAAGGAAAAGGATTATACCAATTCACAATTGAGCGATGCCGTCGGAATTAATAACGAGAAATATTTCTGCACGCTGTTTAAACAGCATTTTGGCGTATCGCCGCAAAAGTTCCGCAGGCAGCATTTTCGGACGTAACTTTTTCAGTTTGATTGAGGCATAAGACCGTGCTATCATAAACCATACACGATTCTGAACAGAAAGTATGGGATGACTGATGCGTAAGCCGACACGTTCTGTTGTCACGGAAGAGATCTATGAGATTATTAAAGAGAATATCCTGAACCATAAGCTGATTCCCGGCGAGAAAATCAACATTGATCAGTGGTCAAGGGATCTGGAAGTGTCGAACATTCCCATACGGGAGGCCCTTTCCCGTCTCACAGCGGAAAGCCTGGTAGCGGCCGTTCCTTTTAAAGGCATGTTTGTCACACACATGAGCCTTAAAGAGCTTGATGAAATTTTTGAGCTGCGTGTCCCCTTGGAGCTGCTTGCCCTCAAGAAGGCTTTTGATTCACTGGACCGTAAAGAGATCGATAAGCTGCTCGGCGAGTGGCGGGTTGCCTCATTCCCATCAGACCAGAGCCTGGAAGTGGCCCTGCAAACCGTCGCCGAGATGAACGACAAGCTGCATGGCTTGTTTTTGAACCGCTGCGGCAATGAAACGCTAAGCCAACTGATTAAGCAGTATATCGAGCGGATCCAACGGTATCTCTTGGTGCTTCATCCTGATATTCAGAAAGGTTTTCTGCTCACCGAGCACAACGAGCATTTGCAGGTGCTCGAAGCTTTAGCCGAAGGGAACATCCACCAGGCGGCGGAACGGCTGGAAACCCATCTGCGTAATTCTCATCTTCGGACGAGAAAATATTTTACCGAATCTCAATAGCTGAATACTAGGGATGATCTTCCTTTTCTCATTGACAAGATCACCCCTTCCTTTTATTATAAATCATACACGATACATTATATTAGAGAAGGTGCGAAACTTATGAAAATTATCAAGGTTGAACCGTTTATTCTCCATGTTCCGATTACGCCTCCTATTACCGATGCGATCAATGCCGCTACCCATTGGGGGCTTGCGGGCGTACGTATTTTTACGGATGAAGGAATAACAGGATACGGGTATACGGGGACTTGCGCACAAGGGGATGACCTGATCACTAAAACCATTGAGCAGTACTATGCCCCCATTCTGCTTGGCAGGGATCCTTTCATGGTAAAAGAGTTGTGGGATGACATGCGATTCGGCAAAATGCACTGGATAGGGCGTGCCGGAGTGACGCATATGGCGCTTGCCGCGGTCGATATTGCCCTATGGGATATTATGGCGAAGGCGGCCGGCAAGCCGCTTTGGCAGTATCTCGGGGGACATAAGTCCAAGAAGATCAAGGCGTACAATACGAACGGAGGCTGGCTCAACTGGTCGAAGGAGCGGCTGCTTCGCGACGTCGGGGAAATTGTGGAGCAAGGTTTTACGGGGGTGAAGATCAAAGTCGGCAAACCAGACCCGCATGAAGATTATGACCGGGTGAAGGCGGTTCGCCGGCTGATCGGTGATCAAGTGATTTTCATGATCGACGTCAATCAGCAGTGGAACATCAATACGGCCATGACATGGGGGAAACGGCTGGAAGAATTCGACCTGTTCTGGCTCGAGGAACCCCTGAACCCGGATGACATACTTGGTCATAAGAAGCTGGCGGATGCCTTGAATGTTCCCATTGCGCTCGGTGAGCATGTCTATACGAAATATGCCTTCCGCGACTATATTCACCAAGGAGCGGTCGAATACGTGCAAGTGGATGTGACCCGTGTCGGGGGAATAACCGAATGGCTGCAGGTAGCTGGACTTGCCGCCTCTTACGAGCTTCCGATTTGTCCCCATGTAGGAGACATGGGCCAGATTCATCAGCATCTGGTCGCCTCCACTTCGAATGCCATCATGCTGGAGTATATCCCGTGGATCCGGCATATCTTCGTGGAACCGGCCACCGTGCAGGACGGTCACTATATGCTGCCACAAATGCCGGGTGCCTCCACCGAAATCATCCCGAGCTGCTTTGAACAGTACCGGATCGGTTAAACCAAGGGAGGGAAATAGATTGATCTTGAATGGAAAAACGGCTATCATCACCGGTGGCGGCTCCGGTATAGGGGAAGCGGCCGCCCGGTGCTTTGCCTCCGAGGGTGCAAACCTCGTGCTTGCCGATTGGGATGAGGCCGGTGGAACGAGAGTGGCTAATCAGATTAACGAGATAACGAAAGGCCGGGCAAGGTATGTTAAAGCGGACGTCTCCTCCGCTGAAGATGTGAAGAATGTGGTGGGGTGCACCCTCACGGCCTTCGGCAGATTGGACATTTTGTTCAACAATGCCGCTTCGATCCTTCCTAAGCCGCTAGAGGAGGTAGAGGAAGAAGAGTGGGACCGTTTGATGGCCATTAACCTGAAAAGTATCTATCTTGCTATCAAATACTCCATTCCGGAGTTACGCAAAACAAAAGGGGCGATTATCAACATGGCCTCGCTTAACGGGTTGGTAGGGCAGCGGCAGAATGCGAGCTACGCGGCAACCAAGGGGGGCATCGTAGCCATGACCAAATCGCTTGCCTTGGATTATGCAAAGGATGGCGTACGGGTCAACTGCTTGTGCCCGGCTGGAGTGATGACCCCTCTAATGGAATCATGGATTGATCAGCAGGAAGATCCCGCCGCCGTTAGGAAGTCGTTAGACGACATGCATCCCCTTGGACGAGCTGCCCAGCCGGAGGAGGTCACTCAAGCGGCCTTGTTCCTCGCTTCCGAGAAAGCGAGCTTTATTACGGGGGTTGCGCTTCCGGTAGAAGGCGGCGCTTCGCTCGGGTACTGAATGAGCAAGGAGGGCCGTCAAAGAGCCCGCAGGTTCGACGAGCATAACGATAAAAAACTTGAGAACGGTAACGCTCCTCAAGTTTTTTTGTCATTCCTTTCGGACGGTTTATAGGAAAATCGGATTATTACATGTAGGAAAGCAAAGTATGTTGATCCATCCTAAGAACACCGCTCTTGCCCAATTGAAAGTCGTGATCCTGATGGTTCACTCGAATGACTCCGCTGCGGCCGGCTTGCCCATATAAGACGACGTCAACCAGCTTACCCTCATTCCATCGCATGTCGATGGTAAAGCCTCCTCTTGCGCGAAGTCCGCGGATGAATCCGCTTCTCCAAGCGGCAGGGAGTGCCGGAAGCAGATGAATAGCTCCATCCAACTCGCTTTGCAGCAGCATCTCTACGACTCCAGCAGTAAATCCGAAATTGCCGTCGATTTGAAACGGTGGATGAATATTAAAGAGATTATCGTGAACCGAATGGCGAAGAATCTTCTGCACAAATTCATAGGCTCGCTCGGCTTCATATAGCCGGCTCCACAGGCTGACCTTCCAAGCACGAGCCCATCCTACTCCTTCGTCCCCCCGGCAGGTCAAGACCACTTCCGCTCCCTTGGACACCTCAGGCGTCTTCTCTGGCGAGAAGAGCTGACCCGGATACAAGCCAAATAGATGCGAAACATGCCGATGGGTATCTGCTGGGTTATCCCAGTCCTGATACCATTCCTGAATTTGACCATATCTCCCGAGCTGTACAGGAGCCAGCCTGGATAGCGCATGCTCCAGAGATTTCTTAAACCCATCGTCAGTGCCGAGCAGCTCACATGCTTTTATGCAATGGCGGAATAAGCTTTCGATAATGCGATGATCGATCTCTGAGCCGTCGCTCACGGTGCATTTCTGACCCTCCACCCAGAAGCTATTCTCCGGAGAGGTGGAAGGAGACGATACGAGGTATTCCTCCTGGTTCTCGGTTAAATAATCCAGATAAAACTCCGCGCTCTCCTTCATGATAGGGTAAGCGGTTTGAGCTAAATAGTCACGATCTTGGCAATAGCTGTACATCTCCCAAACGTCCTCGCATAACCATCCTCCTCCACCGATGAACAAACCGTTCACCGCTGCCGCATACGGTTGGGTAAAGTTCCAAATGTCCGACTTTTTCGCAGCGAACCAGCCCTTTGCGTTAAAATAAGCTGCCGCGGACTTCCTGCCGCTGGGCCGCAGCCGGTCAATAAATTCAACCAAGGGCCGGTGACATTCGGCGAGGTTCGTTGATTGCGCATGCCAATAATTCATATTCAAGTTGATGTTATAACAAAACATGGAGCCCCACATCGGGTTATTGCTATCATTCCAGATCCCCTGCAGATTGGCAGGCAGGCATCCCGGACGAGAGCTGGCGATTAACAAATATCGTCCGTACTGAAAGAGCAGCGTCTCGAGTCCAACATCCGACTCCCCATTCCGGTAACGAAGCAATCTTTCGTCCGTAGGCAAAGGATGCCGTTCCGGCCCGTCTAGCATTAGCTCTACACGTTGAAACAACGCTTGATAGTCAGCCACATGCGACTGCTTTAATTCTTTGAACGATTTCCGTGAGGCCTGTTCCAGCACCAATCGGTTATACGCATGGAAGTCTTTGCCCCGGTAAGATTCTTGTTTCACGTCATAATCGGTAGAGGCGCTCATCAGCAGGATTACTTCGTCCGCCTCATGTACAATTAATGTCTCGTGATCATGCTCCAAACGACCTCCTTGAGGGAGGACCTTAAGCACCGCTTCATAAGATAGATTCGATAATTGTCCTCTCAATATCAGTTCAGACAAGGAGGGGGCCACCGTGATTTTGTCTTCCTCATGAGCCCCGGCCAACTTGATATGTAAGGTAACAGAGCCAGGTTTCGAGCAGCGATACCGGACAGCGAGCACATGATCGGGGTAACTGGATAAATACTCACGCCGGTAATGATGCCCGCTGCAGGTATAGCTGACGGAGACGACGGCATCATCGAGATTTAATTCCCTTCGATAATCTGCCGGCGTCCCCTCAGGGTGCATGACGTCAACAAAAATATCCCCGAAATTTTGATACATGCCAAAATCGCTTTCATCTCCATAGGAGGCAGGCTTTAAATAGACGTTCTCGGTGTGCTCTTGTGCGGCTTTGTAATTTTTTTGCGCCAGTAGCTTCCTGATTGTGCTTAGCTCTTGGTAAGGGCTTCCTTCGACGGTGACCGGTCGCCCCGTAAACAAGGTTTCTTCATTAAATTGAATCCGGTCTCGTGCCACGCCCCCGAAGATCATCCCTCCCAATCTTCCGTTACCAATCGGAAGGGCATGCTCCGCCCAGTGGATTGCCGGCTCCCGGTACCAAAGCGAATGATTCATTATGTCCAGACTCCTCCATACAGAATTATCTTACATTAATAAACGTTACTCGAAGCAGCGTTACCTGATCGTAAGGGTTCAACCAAGGAGGAGATAGCAAGCTTCGATTCAACCGAAATAACTACCTCCTATATAAAAATATACACGTGTAGATTTCAGGCGAAAAAGGAAAAAGCCATTGTAACTACTATCCATCGGAATGATTATACACGTGTAAATTCGACTTGACAACCGCTATTTTTGTATTATTTTGATGCTTTTCCAGTGGATTGCCGAATAATTAACTCAAAATCAATCTTCTCATTCTGCAACTGGATACGACTATTCGTATGCCGCATGATGGCCTCGATGGACTTAAACCCAATCTCCCTTCTGGGGAAACGCACGGTAGTTAAGGTGGGGGTGGTGTGGGAAGCCATTAAGATATCTTCGCATCCCGCGACAGACAGATCTTCTGGTACGGACAACCCGAAATCTCTGCAAGCGGACAATAGACCGATAGCCATTAAATCATTAGCACAGATCATCGCACTAAAGGGAAGCTGCCGATTTGCGCATAATTTCTTGTTCATGACTTGATAGGCCGACTCAAGGTTTTCTGCTTTTAGGAGCATCGTTTTTTCTTGAAACACAAGTCCGGAAGCCTTCATGGCTTCTGCGAAAAAGCGATACCGTACCTGGTGATGATGGTCACTTGAAGTATTGGTCATGAAACCGATATGACGATGTCCAAGCTTTTTCAAGTGAGTGATTAGACACAGCATGGCTTCATACCAATCAATATCCATATACTTCACGTAGGGATGGGCAGAGACGGGAGTCGTAATGGAATAGAGGGGGATTTCTAATCTTGAAAAGTAATCAATGGTTTCGGCCTTCAAGTTCTGGCCCAAAAGGAGGATGCCGTCCGTTCGGCCCATAAAGATCGTTTTTAATTTTTCTTCCTCCGTATCAATGAACGTATGAAAAATTAGAGAGTATCCATATTGTCGCGCTCTTTCTTCAAGTCCGAGTGAGATACCGGTCTCAAAAGGGTTGGCAAGACTGTTAAACAATACCCCGAGTTGACCAGCTTTTTTCGTCTTCAGGTTTCGTGCAGCCAGATTGGGATTATATCCGAGCTCCTGAATAGCTTTAAGTACCTTTTGTCGAGTAACTTCTTTAACATTGTTTTTATTATTTACTACGTACGATACCACGGCGACGGACACACCCGCATGCCTGGCTACGTCATCTCTTGTTACCATGGGCAGCCTCCTTCCTGAGAGCCATTGTATCATTTATCAGCATGAGCAGAATAGCGTAAGCCGGATGACCAGAACTTTAACCCATTCGATGTGTTAATCCCGGTATTAAGTGAGATTAGGAATCGTTCGTTCCAATTCCATTTGCAATTCTTTGGTAATCGGTCCCATTGGGGAACGGAGAGTGTCAGAAGAAATGATCCCTTGCCGAGCAAGCAACCATTTTAGCGGGGAAGGGTTAGATTCCTGGAAAAGTTTTTGGATAAAAGGAACCAGAAGATCAAAGGCCCTTTTCGCGTTAACCAAGTCTCCTTTGCTAGCAAGACGGAAAACATCGACAGAAGCGTGCGTTTTTACATTCGCTGAAGCAAGTATGCCACCGCAGGCACCTTGGCTTACCATAGCATAAAAATAAATGTCCTCTCCACAAAGAACCGGCTTCGTATCTAGGCGTGTCAATTCAGAAAAGAGCTCCAGGCCACCTGAGCTGTCTTTTAAACCAATAACCCCATTCAAATCCATAATCCTTCTAATCGTATCGGTGGTTAACCGAACGCCGGTACGGGAAGGGACATCATAGACAATAATCGGCACCCCAACTTGTGCCACCTTCCGAAAATGCTCAAGAATGCCCTCTTGCGATGGACGGCAGTAATAGGGTACCACGACAAGGACAGCATCCGCCCCTATATGTCCTGCCATTTCGGTCCGATTCACGGTAGAGACCGTATCATTTGTCCCTGTGCCTATGACAATGGGTATACGTCTCGGCCTACCCTTCCTACTTGCCTTTGTCGTCTGGACGAGATCCACCACCTCTTCCCAGGAAACCGTTGCAGATTCTCCAGTTGTACCATTAATGACCAATCCTTGTATTTCTTGTTCTAACAGACCGCCTAAGTAGTTCCGATACGAATCCATATCCAACTCTCCATTCGGCAAGAAGGGGGTGACTACGGGTACGTAAATACCTTTCAGATCCTGTTCATTCAGCAAAACTTTTCCTCCCCATGTTCTTTAGTGACCTAATCTTATCATGGTTTTGGAATCATGGTTATCTATAATAAGTGATGATCAGTATCAATAATATTAATGAGTGGAGGGAGGGAATATGGAGTTACAATATTTTCAAACCTTTCGGGAGGTCGCTTTACGCCAAAGTTTTACAAGGGCTGCCGAGGAGCTCGGCTATGCACAGTCCAGTGTCACGATACAGATTCAGAAATTGGAAAAGGCCTATGGAGTACAATTGTTCGAACGGTATGGCCGGCGGCTTCGTCTAACTTCGGCTGGAGAGGAGCTGCTGAAGATTGCTGTTCAGATGCTCGATCTTTATCAGCAGTCGAAGGAAACGTTGAACAAGCAAGGGGGAGGAACCCTTTCGATTGGGACGATCGATTCCCTAGCTTCCTACTATCTACCGCCTTTGATCCAACACATTCGGCAGAAATATCCCGATCTTTCTATTCGGCTTCAGCCCGACCGCGAAACAATCATTGTAAACAAGGTCAGGGAAGGGGAAATTGATCTAGGCCTTATCCTAGAAAGCAAACCATCGGATTCCACTCTTCAATGGATAGCGATCAAGGAAGAGCCTTTGGTTCTGTTAGCCAATCCAGATCATCCATTATCCGTATTTGATGAAATCGATCTCAACCATCTAAGTGGTGTGGAATGGATTATGCCAGAGGATAGCTGCAATTACCGGATTATGCTGGAGAAGGTGCTGCGGGAAAAAGGAATCTCCTATCGAATTGGTCTAGAATTAGGTAACCCGGAAGCCATCAAAAGATGCGTCAGGGCAGGTTCGGGTATCTCCCTTTTGCCAAAAATGGCAGCTGCAGAAGAGATCCGAAGAGGGGAATTGATAGTCCTTCCCTTCACCCATCCCGATATCCGGTTGGATTTGCAAATGATTATACACCCCAAAAAATGGATTTCGCACTCGCTATTGGAATTTATTGAAATTCTCAAGTCGAGTTCGAAAGAATAGAAAAATATATAGTCAGATAGGGTGGTTCTTATATAAGAGCGACCCCAAATCTGAAGATAGGTGGTTATATATGCCAAGCAGCCATTACGAAATCCTTAAAACATTATGGGAAGCGGTTGGTTGGGGAAGCGTCAATGTAGAGATGACGGAAAAGTCCATTGCTAATTCTGTTTATGGTTTAGTTGCCATAAGCGATGGAAACGTAATCGGTATGGGACGCATTGTTGGGGATGGGGCCATGTACTATTATATTCAAGATGTAGCTGTCTTACCTGAATATCAGAATAAGGGAGTAGGCAGGCAAATGATCGAGAAACTGCTGAAGCATATAAAGGATCATTGTCCCGGAGCCGCATTTGTCGGACTGTTCGCCTCACAAGGAAAAGAGGATTTCTATGAACGGTTCGGATTCAAAAATTATTCTCCCGAAATGACCGGGATGTTTATGGTCATGGACATATAGAAATGGTTACTAGTGGAAAACGGCGCAATAGAGTTGAGCGACCGTCCATAACTCCGTATCGCGGTCATCTGACAAGGGTCCCTAATTACGAGAGCAGGAGGTCCTGGCTAGATTAAAAATCCCCGCAACAAAAACGTGCTATCCAGCGTCATTTGTGAGTAGTGGTAACACGGGGAGGGATAACAAGATGAGTCATCGTTGGAAAGGTTTTACGGCATTTGGTTTAGCATTAATGATCGTGTTCAGCGGCTGCCAAGAATCCGGCAATCCCGCCGACGGAGCGGACAAAGGGAAATTCGAATCACCGGAGCAGGAGAGCGGAAAAAGCCAAAGCTCAGATACCCCTTCAAAACCCACGGATTCGGTCGGCGCAGCCGGCACATCCAACGGCAAGCTCACCGGTACCTCGCCAATCACGTCGAGGCCGCCTTCCGACAATACCTCCGCAGCATCGATCGGCCCTACTGGCGAAAATGGCGCTGCCAAAACCAATAAACCACTGAGGTACGATCCGTTCACGGTTAAGGAGGGTGATCAGCTCGGAAGCTGGACAGTGACGAAAGTCCGTGCGAAGCCGACGGGCGACTATATCGTTTCGTTCGTGGATTACTCCGGTTCGGCTGAGGTAACAGGTCACTTCACACATTTTGAAGAAAATGTCGACTTCTTGGGCGGCCAGGTCTTTTTTACTCTCCTTCCGGACTCTGCCAACCGAATTCCGATGGTGTATATTGATGGGAATATGACGGATCGCTCTACCATTTCTTTCGTGCTTGAGAACGCCGATAAAGCCCGCCAACTATTTGGCGGCGCTGGCACACGCGGAGTCGCGACGATTAAAATCTCCGACTACAAGACGCAATACGCACCCAAGGAAATTTGGGATACAGCGAAGTTGGTGGAGGTTATAAACAAAGAAACGCCGGTTATCGATCTCCATTACGTTAAGAAGTACATTCGCATGGGAATGACACAAAATGAAGTGTCCGATTGGTTCGGTAATCCATCCGCCTTTGATACGAGCGGTGCCCTTCTATGGCGTTACGATTACGGCAGTGCAGCAAATGGGAACATCGCTCAGCAAGGGCAGAGTACCATTGATGGAATTCATCCAGATACTCCTGCAATCGAAAAAGGAATATTATCGATGCAACTATTCGTTGGTTGGACGAAAGATCATACCATTGACTATTTGGAGGCCTACACCAAAGGCAGCGACGGAAAAGTCCAGTTGTATCGAATCCCGGCAACCAAATAACCCTTGGCTTCCAAGCGTACAGACGAAGGTGAATATACAACAAATGTGCTCCAAAAAAAGCAGCTCTTGTTATTTCTCAAGCGTCTACACTAGTTCAAATTAGAAGGGGCAGCCGCGCGGCTGCCCTCCACTCCACTAGCAGGCAGTTAAATGGTGAAACAAGTCAAGTGGGCAGGATTGAAGAAATCTTTATTGTTTGGGGCACAAATACGTTGGGAGGAGGGAATACAATTGGGCAAGTTGTTGATAATCATATGTGCCATCACCTTCGCTTTGGCAGGGTGTTCTAAAGATACAAAAGCGTACGAGCAAAACGGCATACAAGAGACAAAGATTAGTCCTACTGCTAAGGTGACCGAAGGTGATTTCATATATCGACTTGTTTCAGAAAAACCCATTTACAACAAAGGTGAGAAAGTGAATGTATATTCGGAACTGGAGTATGTGGGAAATGAGAAAGAAATCAGAATTGCGCATTCCGCCTCTCCATTTTCATTCCCGATGAAAGAAAAGACAAGAGGGTTTGACATTGTCTATATGATGGAACAGCCTCGTATTGAAACAGTGCTTAAAAAAGGGGAGCCCCTTAGGGAATACTATAGAGGCGGAGGCGGATACGGATCACAAGATCCGAAGGAATATATAGATTTTATTGAAGCTATAGCAGAGGCATCTCAAAAAGGCACACTCCCTCGGGGAGAATATGAGGTTTCGGGAGTAGCTGAGTTCCAACCACTGGATGGATTGGCAGGAGAGTTAAAAAGCATGAAGGCAAAAATCGAGTTTAATGTAGAGTAGTGAGGGGAAGGTTTCGCTTCAGCGGCCGGTTACCAAATGACTGTCGCCCTGAATACTGTAATTTCGGAGGAATTGCAGCAGGAGGGTGTGGTACGTGAGATCATACGCGCCGTTCAAGACTACCGTAAAAAACGGGATTTTCCGATTGAGAAACGTGTGAACCTTTTCCTACGATAAAAAAGCAGGCATGGAAGCCGTATCGATCGCAGACAAAACAGTCCGCCTGTTCATTGATTAAGATACAACCATATAGGGAGTAAAGCTTACTAAAAGGAACTTCGGCTCATGTTGAAGTTCCTTTTTTCTGTGCCTGAAGAAAAATTGCAAATGATTTTTTCGAAGAATATTTTTCAAAGCAGTCCTATCTATTGGATGCGGAGATTTGCTTTTCTTTCAGCCTTCCGGGTCTGTAGGAAATCTCCTAAATAGTAAAAAAAGTAGCATAGAAACGGCTTCCTATTGATGGTATGTTGTTGGAAAATACCGGAGTTTCCTTGCTTAGGAGGGATATCAGTTGACTCAACCCTTACGATTTATTTTGGTTGGATTGGGGACGATGGGCAGTGTTTGGTGCCGGCAAACCGTGCCTTATCTGACCGGCAGCCTGGGGGCGGAATTCACAGCGGCGGTGGATCCGAACGAAGCGTCCCATCGCCATGCCATAGAGGCCGGACTTTCCCCGGATAGCTGCTATACGGATTTGCGGAGTGCGCTTCAGCAGCACAACGCGGATTTCGTCATTTCCGTTGTTCCGCCTGCCCTTCATGAAGGAATCGTGGACTTGGCTCTGGAATTTGGCTGTGACATCCTGTCCGAGAAACCGATCGCCGACACATTGGAAGCAAGCTGCCGGATCTTTCATAAAGTTACGGCGGCGGGCCGGAAGATGGCGGTCACGATGAGCCACCGGTTTGATCAGGACAAACAAACACTGGAGCGGTTGATCCACAGTGGCAAATATGGAGCCGTCGATTCGATCATTGGTCGGTTCTCGGCTGATTTTCGCCGTTTTGCCTCGTGGGGGAAGTTTCGACATGAGATGGAATACCCCCTCTTGGTCGAAGGGGCTATCCATCATTTTGACATCTTACGTTCGCTTGCCGGATCCAATCCGAAGACGCTTTATGCGAAAAGCTGGAAAGCGGACTGGGGCCAATACAGCGGGGATAGCAACACCATGGTGATATGCGAAATGGAGAATGGGGTCAAGACATTTTTTGAGGGATCCAAGACGAGTGCCGCCACAACGAACAGCTGGAGCCAAGAGTACTTCCGTGCAGAGTGCGACAAAGCCACGCTTGAGTTGAGCCGAAGGGAGGTCACGGCCAGAAGCTCGCTGGGCTTCCCCTATCCGGAGCTGGAAGTGATCCCGTTGGCCAAACAAACGGTATGGACCAATACTTGGCTTGCGGAGTTGTTTGTAGATTGGCTGAGGGGCGGAAGCATCCCTCCGAACAGTCTGGAGGATAATTTGCAGTGCACGGCGATGGTGTTCGCCGCTATCGAAAGCGCCAGAACCGGCAAGGAAATCCATGTACCATCCTTCCTGCATGAGTATTTAGCAGCGGCAGCCGAATAGGGAATTGCACATTATAGCCGGAGAGCGCGGCGATCAACTGTTCCGCCGAAACGGGAAGCACCGTAAAACTGCCTATGGTATAGGCATAACAACTATAGGTACGAAAGGGAGACGATTAAGATGCCATTGATTCGCGGTGGAGTCGGACAGATGCCCGCTTGGTGCGAACTTGAATCGTTTGAAATCATTCGGCTTCCTGACGGGGGGTCACGGAAGCTGCAGCGGATGGGCCGCAAGGAGCGTATTGTGATCGGCTGGGGGAGTACCGTGGTGAGCAGCGGAGAAGAACAAGTGAACGTATGCAGGGGCGCGGGCTTGATCTTACGGCGGACTCCGACCTATTCACGATTATCGGGTTAGAGCCGGATACGGTGGCGGTTCGATTGGTCGGACGCTGGGGAGAGGAAACCGGCTTGCCGCAAGTCGGGAAGAGACGATTCGGGAGCCGATCGGCGATCCGGTCGACTATCCAAGATAGACGAATTTCGACTGCCACTATCATGACTGCGACGAATATTGGATTTTTTTCGAGGGTCGGGGGTGTGCGGTTTCGGAGGGTGTCCGATACGAAGTCGAACCCGGCGATTGCATAGCGACGGGCATGGGCCATCATCACGATTTTCCGCTTGGCTCCGAGCCAATCAAGGCCGTCTTTTTCGAAACGACGTTGGAAGGGCGAAAGCGCCGCGGCCATTTGTGGAATCATACGCACGGCTCGGCTGAGCCGAATCCGGAACGAGTATAGACGACTCGACAAAGATTCCGAAGCGGCGAAGAATTTCAAGTCGTGAAGACGAGCTGCCCGGCATGGTTTCTTTCTACAATTATGAGGGAGAAACGCACAGCTTCGATGCCTAGGCGGCTAACGGAAAAGGGCTGGGGAACGGGCAAGCGGCAGATCGATAGGCTAAGCTAGAAATGGGAGTGAGCAGAAGAAGATAGAAGGGATTTGTCGAATGGGGATCACATCACTTTCGGCCGGGCTGCGGAAAATTCTCTTAATGAACGTAATAGGAAATGTTATTTTTATTTATATTAATTTATTCGTCAATCTGTTTATTTGGGAGAAGAACAAGCAGATCGGGGATTTGGCTTGGTACCATTTCATTCTCTATTTGTCTTGGGTGATCATCTTCATCCTTAGCGCCCATTTGTTAACCAAACGATCGATTCGGATGCTGGTCGTGCTGGCGGCAATATGCGGTTTTGCGGCGTTCCTGGTGCTGCAGTTGGCGCCGTTCTCCGATCGGCCGCTGATGTTTATTTCCTCGTTTGCCGTGCCGTGCGGGTTTATGTTCGGATTTTTCTATGCGGCTAACAACTTAAGCATCACACAGCTCTCAAAGGACAAGGAGCAATTCACCCATTTCATGGCATTGGCGAACATCATCAACCATCTCGTTTCCATGACAGTTCCGCTTGGCTCAGCCTTAATCATCGAGCATTTCTCCTATAAGGGCTCCTTCGTCCTGATGCTCATGATCGTCGGCCTGCTGTTGGCGGTTTCCCTTGGTCTTCCGAAGATCACGCTGCAAGGTGTATTCCACTTGGAGGACGCGCTGTACAGGCGAGCGGCCTGGGTGAAGCTGATGGCGAACCCGCCAGGGGTGTGGCTGCAGCTGTCGTTTGCTGCGGCAGGCATCTTTTATATGTTCCAAGGCTTGTTTGTGCTTGTGTTTACGTTCAGCGTCACGGGAAGCAAGCTGACGATCGGGCTGTTAAACGCAGGGTACATGCTGGCAGCGGCCATCGCTAATTTCATCTACAGGCGCACTCGCGGAAAAGAGCAGGTCTGGATGATCGTTTCCATCCTGTTCATCGGGGCCGGCTTTCTGATATCGCTGTTTCCTGCAGCCTTCATTCTAATTTTGTCAATTTCCTGACGACGGTCGGCACGTTTTTCTTCGCCATCCTCTGGACGGCGCAGCATCATCATTACATCAAGTGCTCCTCACCCGGAGAACAAATGCGATTTCTCATCTGGAGGGAAAGCATGGTCTGCTTGTCGCGCTGCCTCATGGTGCTGCTGATTATTCCGGTCCAAACCCTCGAAGGCCCTAAGTTTTGGGGCCTGCTGACATTCTCGATTATGTGTATAGGGCTGGTACCCTACTTTCAGCAAAAAGCCTTTCGCTTGGCCGCAAGCTTGTCCGAACGTTCAAATGCCATTACTCCATCCACTCCGATGGATAGGGAAGAGGCGAAAGCTTCCGTTTGAAGGTGGGTGAGGTCACGATCGCTCTATTATGGCCGGAATATCAACTGCAGACACAAACTCGCCGTTCTCGTGCATTTTCTAAAGGGCCGACTGACCTTATAATCAACTACATATCCAGTCAGGAGGTATTCTATGACCATCCAGCAGAAAACAGAACGATTGGCGCCGCTTAGCGAGGCTCAAGTTAAGCAATATCACGAGCAGGGATATTTCGTCATGAAAAACGGGTGCAGCCATGATCTAATCGACACCTATAACGCTCATATCCACTCCATACGTTCCGCTGAAGTGCTTGAGGAATGGGCTAAACCGCGCAAAGGAAAAGAAGCGGTCAACGACAAAGATCGATTCTCGGTACGTTTGTTTAACCCCCATCTTCACGATGGCTTTTCCCTTCAGATGATGAAGCTTCCCGTCGTCCGCGGCGTCCTGGCGCAGGTGCTTGGCGACGAAGCGTGCGGCGTCCAAAGCATGTACTTCTATAAGGAGCCCGGTTCTCCCGGACAAGCCGCACACCAGGATTATTACTATATTCGGAATGAACCGAATACGCTTACAGCGGCTTGGGTTGCCATGGAATTTACGAATGAAGAGAACGGCTGTCTGTGGGTTATTCCCGGCACGCATCGGCTGGGGCTGCTGCCGCATGGCGCGGTGAAAAATCTGAAAGAGCACGAAGCATGGACGAATGAGGTAGAGGGCATCGACTTGAGTCAGGAAATTCCGGCGGTGCTCGAGAAGGGAGACATCCTGTTCTTCGACAGCCTCTTGATTCACTCCTCCACGCGTAATCGTTCCGAGCGCTGGCGGCGCTCCTATGTGTGTCACTACATTCGGCACGACTCGACGATCGAACGGGAAGATTTAAAGCGAAAAATTTCTTTGGTATAATGGTTTCGCTGGTTCAGGCTGGACCAAGCAAGAGGAGAGTCGTAGATGAAAGACAGAGCCGCGGAGCATCGTTTGTCGCGCCTACCTGTTACCGAGACGCATGCCGGTACCGTTGTCTATAGTCCCGGCGGGACCTACGGCCCGCGGGTGCAGCAGGATTTGCAGCTGGTCCTGCTTCATACGGGATCGGCGACGATCGAAATCGATGGCCGTCGGCATCTCCTGCAGGGCGGAGGAGTGGCGCTGTTGAAGCCGGGTTGCCAGGAACATTTTGCTTTTAGCGAGATAGGGGAAACCTGGCATAGATGGATTGCGGTCACGATCGAGAGGGAAGACCCGGCCGAGCTTCAATCGCTGGAAGGCCTGCCCTTCTCGATTCCCATCTCCGATCAAATGAACACGATTACCGATATGCTCCTCACTTTAATGAATAGTGGCAGTACGCCTGCGGATGAGCTGATAAAGTCGCTCGGACGCTCGGCGATCCTGCTTTATGCAACCGAGTGCGAGCGAAGGCAGACCAACATTTCCAAACACCCGGCCGTGCTGCAAGCTAAGGATATCATCCACCACGACTATGCGGACGATCTATGCCTTGAAGATTTGGCTAAGCGGGTTTACAAAACTCCTGAGCATTTTATTCGCCTATTTCGACGGGACGAAGGGGTAACGCCGATTCAATATTTGTGGCAATACCGCGTGAAGCAGGGCTTAGCTTTGCTGCGGAACACGGGATTAAGCATTGGGGAAGTGGCGGATCAGGTGGGCTTTAAGACCTCCTATCACTTTGCCCGGACAATCAAGCGGCACACAGGTAAAACGCCAACCGAATACCGTATAGCAAGCAGTCCAGTATCTTTTACCAACTATCGAAAATAAACCGTAAGCCTCTCGCACAATATTTATGGCGGGAAGGCTTGCTTTTTTAATGAGGCAGGATCCTTCTAATAGGGGTTATATCGAAGAGAGGAGGGGGGCAATGCTGCTCCTTTGAAAAAGCAAATGGAACTTAACAAAACTAAAATATATCGCAGAAAAATTATTGACTTAGCTAAAAATTTAACTAAATCTTAGGTTGACAGCGGTATCTTTTGAAAATATGATAAGAACTGTAGGAAAAATTTGTATGACTTCAATGAACAATATAATATATCTAGGTAAAATTTTATATTCTTTTCCAGTTATCAGTCATCAACACAGGCAACATAATTTGCGTTGCATTATAAATAAAGAGGTGCGACAATGAATCGGTTTGATGGGATTATTCGCAATCATTCGGAACTAGCAAATTGGAAGGAAGCCTATTTACCGAATTTATATGTTTCCAGTCATGCTGCAAATTTTCTTGAGCTGAACAACGGAGACTTGCTTTGCGTCTTCTTCTCAGGCAGCGAGGAAGGAGCACCCGACTGCAATATCGTGATGTCCCGATTGCCGGCGGGTTCCGATACGTGGACCAGACCAATAGACTTGTCTAAGGATTTGACTCGCTCTGAGCAAAATCCTGTCCTTTTTCAGACGCCGGGCGGGAGTATTTGGCTGCTGCATACCTCCTACGATCCTGGCAAAGAAACGGAGCCCAGGGTTATACGCCGTATTTCTGACGATAACGGTTACACTTGGAGTGAACCGGAAATCTATTTTGAAGATAATAGCGTAGAAACACGGCATCCGATATTGGTTTTACCAAATGGAGACTGGCTTTTGCCATGTAATCGATTAGACAGCCTCGTAAAGATTTCTTCCGATCAGGGGCAGTCTTGGCAGGAATTTGTTGTGCCCAACAGTAGAAAAAGAATACATATGAATGTAATTCCGCTTCGCGATGGTAGTCTATTCGCTATGTATCGCAGCAGTGAATCGGATCGAATCTATTTCAGCCGATCATCCGACTATGGCCGTACTTGGACGGAGCCTGTACGAAGCGATCTGCCCAATAATCATTCCTCTACACAGATGATTCGTCTTTTGGATGGACGCTTGGCCTTGGTTTACAATCCGGTCAGTATGGAGAATGGGGATGTCCGATGGTACATGAAAAACGGAAAGAGACTGCAAAAAGCCGTACGGACCCCTCTTGCCCTGGCCATATCCGAAGAAGAGGGGAAGACCTGGCCAGATAAACATATTATCCAAGCGGCCGATGACGAGTATTGGGAGAATGAAATGGGATACTCTTATCCATCGATTATCCAAACACGGGATGAGCAGCTTCACATTGCCTACACTTATTTACGTAAGGGAATTAAATATGTACGGCTGGATAAGGCATTCTATTAATTTTTACCGTTAATTGCCGCGTAAATCGCGGCTTTTTCTTTTTTTGGGATAAGGTTCTTGTCAAAAACAAATGACAAGAACCTTATCTCATTCCCGATTTTGACAAGAACATTATCTCATTCCCGACGTGCCAATCACAGGTAGAGAAAGGGGGGTCCGAACGCAAAGTGCCGTATTTGGTTGTTCCCGCATAATTTACCCGGCAATAAGAAAACCTATACGACAAATAGAAAAGTAGGAGGTTATTTCTGTGAAGTTACGCTGCATCGCCCTATGCGTCGTTGGTTTATGTATCAGTTCCGGGTGTTCGCAAAATAACTTGCAAAGAGCACAGCAATCCACACCGCAAAGTTTGTCCGAACAAACTAAAATACGTGTGGAATCCTTAACCCCTAATTTGGCGGGTGGACTGGAGCAAAACATTCGTAAGCCGCATCCCATGACTCTGGCGGACTTGCGAAATAAATACCGAAGCACTTTTTTGTTAAATGGCCCCGGAACGAAACGAGAGGTCGCCTTGACATTTGATGATGCGCCAGACGCAAACTTTACCCCGCAAATACTGGATGTATTGAAACGCAAGGGGGTAAAAGCAACCTTTTTTGTTGTTGGTAACAGAGTGCTGGCCCACCCAGATATCGTAAAACGCATGGTTCAAGAAGGGCATACAATTGGTAATCATTCGTACAATCATGCGAATCTTCCAAAACTAACGGATGCTGAATTTCGAGATCAAATTACGAAGACCGATGAGCTAATCCGCCAATATACTGGATTTACCCCTAACATTGTTAGACCTCCATACGGAAACATCGCAGAAGAACAAATCCAATGGTTAGCGAGTCAGCATAAAAAAATTGTGAACTGGAATGTGGACTCCTTGGATTGGAAAGGCTTAAGTGCTAAACAAGTCGAGACCAATGTTCTTGCGCACGTGCATCCAGGGTCCATTGTTTTAGAGCATGCCGCTGGTGGAACGGGCGAAGATTTATCCGGAACGGTACTCGCGTTGCCGAAAATTATTGATGAGCTTAGAAACGATGGGGTTAAGCTAGTGACGATTCCCGAATTGTTGGATATCCCCACCAAATAGACAATGATTAACAAATAGGAGTTACACATATTAAGCTATAATTCAAAAGAAAATAGACAATTTGATCTTAGAGATTAAAACACATCACCATATATGATGTGTTTTTTACTTTCAAAATATTTCTGCATGGGTAATGGGAGAAAGTTCTTCTCATTTATGACATCAAGTTCTTGTCACCCGACAAGAAAGAAAAGCAAAAGGTTAAAATTTCGTCAATAAAATTGAGTCCGATAATATATATTATGTAAACAAATTTTGGGAAAGGTAGTTTATCACTCGGGGTAGCTATCATTCTTTTAGATATAAATGAAACTAACACAATGGCCATCCCATCATCGACTTGGTGTCGTTCAAACATCCTTCTGATAAATAGAAAAAAACAAAACAAATCGACCTCAACCATTTGATCGCCAACTAGCTAAGCCAAGCTTGATTAGAGTCTCCATGGGATACTCTATAAATCGGATTGACGAAACGACCACTTAAACAAGGTCGGAAATATTCAGAAGCTTTCTAAGGCCAACAAAACTTGCTTAGGAGTTGACTGTTACCGATTAAACATAACGCGTACCACATAAGAATTCGTATAGACCAGCTTAATGACAAGGCAGTTATCATTCGGGACAGCCTGGTTTTCGTTGGGGATCGTCGTCCATCCCAAATGAATTCTTCCAAACCGACATATGTACAAAATACGGTTTTTGTGAACATGTCTCTCTGGCATACTTAATCTTTTCCTTTTTCTGTGCAAGCGAAAACTATAAATTTCTCTAATTGATCATCCTGCCTAACGGCAATTTGCCGAACCAGCTCCTTCCGCTCCAACATGTCGTTCCAAGCCCAGAAAGGCACGAACCGGAAGCCGGATGCCAGCTCCCGGAACGGTTCCTTACCGGTTTCCAATCCGTCAAGGTATCGACTCCCCTCCCCGATCAGGCTTCCAGCTCCAGACTCCAGCAGACTATTCGCTGGCGCTTCCACGTATAGGTCACGTAGATCCGGTTGCTTTCCGCGATAACGGCGGGGTACGAATATTCCCCCGTCCCTTCGGGCAGCTTATACGTCTTAGTATCGCCCTCCAGCACCAGCAGTTCCTCCCAGGTTTCCCCGTTGTCGGTAGAGGCGCTCAGCAGCAGAGGCATTCGGGGGCCCTTGTACATGCCAACCGGATTGTAAGCAAGAACAAGTGTTCCGTCTTCCATTTTGGCTAAATCGATGCCGCTGTTGTTGTTCGGCAGATACGTCTTGTAGCAGGTCGACCAGGTGCGCCCGCCATCGTTCGAATCGGTGCGGTAAATAAAGCCGGCCGTGCTCCGCATCAGCATATGCACCTTCCCGGGCTCCGATTCCCAAGCCGTCGGCTGAATTAGACCAGCCCCCCGAACCATGTGCTTGGCCCTAATCTCGGCCGGCACGTCGTCCGTGCTCCTCACGATCGGAGCCTGCTCACTCATCTGCCACGTGGCTCCCTGATCGGGGGATAAATCGGCGAAGACACGCCAGCCTGCCCCCTCGAGAGAGGCCGGTGCCAGCCAGGAGCCGTCGTGCAGCTCGATCAGTTTGTTCTTCACCGGGCCACGGCCCCCGATCCGGTCTCCCGGGACAAGCTCCGCCGGCTCGCTCCAGGTCTTCCCGTCATCATCCGAAACGATGACACGCGTAAACCATTCCGGAATGGGCCTCCCGACCTTGTAGTGCAGAACGACCTGGCCGTCCCGCTTGCGGAACAGCACCGGATTCCAATGCACGAGCCCCTCCTCGTCCGCCACCTTATAGGGCGGCGACCAGACACCGTCCGTCTTCCTCGAGCACCAGATGGCCACATCCGGCACCCCTTCGCGAGAACCGGCAAAATAGGCGACAAGCAGATCGCCATTCGGAAAAGTAATCACTGTGGAGGCATGGCAGCTAGCAAACGGGCGTTCGTCCTCGAACAAAAATTCCCTCAGGCTGCTTTTCAGCTCCATCGTTACACGCTCCCCTTCTTCAAGTGCTCGTATTGCTCACGATACTGCTGGGTCAAGGCATATAGCTGCTCCACTTCCCGGCAGTTCGAATAGGTCAGGAGCGCCTTGTTCTTGGTCCGGGTATGCAGCCCGACCGGCAAGCCCTCCAGCTGCAGATAATATTTGGCGTTCACCGGGTATAGCTGATTCTCAATAACGGAGGCCAGCCCGAGAAAAGCTTGCAGCCGTTCCGCTTCTTCGGGCAGGCGATCATGGATTTCAAGCAGCCTGACGTACAGGTCGGGGTGAAAATTGGCCATAATGCCGCTGTATCCATGTACCCCGAGCTTTAGCGATTCCAGCAAGGTGGCCGAATTGGCATTGTATAGCTGCAGAGGACGGTTCCTTACGGCATTGAGCTTACGTCCGATCTGCTCCGTATCGCAGCACGTATCCTTCAGGAACTGAAACCGTCCCGTATCCGCACACCACCCCAGCAGCTCCGGGGGGAGCAGCCGCTTGTAAGGGTAAGGGCATTCGTAGAGACCGAAGGGAATATCCGGCACCTCTTGCAGCAGCTTCTCCGCATTTGCCTTCCAGACATCATCGGAATCTTCCGCCGCGGCCAACCTGTTGCTAACAAGCACTACCGCCTGTACTCCGGTGGAAGCCATCATCTGCAGCTCCGTGATCTGATCCACGATCGAGTCCGACACATGGCCGGAAGCGATGACGGGAACGCGGCCTTTTGCCTGTTCGACCACGAAGCGGGCGATCTGCCGGCGCTCCTCTAAGGTGAGAAAGAACATTTCGCTTGACTGGCAGACGGCAAACAGCCCGTTCACCCCCTGCCGGATATACCATTCCACGAGCTGCTCCAGGGCAGCGTAGTCGACTTCATTCGAATCGGTAAAGGGCGTAATCATCGTTGGCCATACGCCCTTGTTCATCGTATTCTCCGGTTGAATATTCATCATGGCCTCCCTGCCGCAAAATATTCCGCCCCCGCTATCCCTCTCTCGATAAACTCATAAGATCTTGCGTCTCTATTTGGGATTGCTGGTGCCAAGAAAATTCACTTCCCCTTCCCCATTATTCTGAACGTCAAAATAGACGGTGGCCGTGTAGTCCTTACCGTTGTTGCCGTAGATCTTTAGTTAGTTAATTTCAGCTAGACCATCTTTTTTGGTTTCCATTTGATAAAATTTCCTTTAGACATTTTATTTTACTGTAAAAGGTGAATATTCCTACATCCTTATTCCTACTAATATATAGGCGTATACAACCAAATGATGAAGCCTGTTCCCACACCAAAAGAGGCGGGTCCACTCCCCAGGAGTAGAATCCGCCTCTATACCTCTTATAGGTCAAACCACGCAGACCGTACCTCGGTTGATGCCGGGCTCGGTCCTCCTTGGACTTGGAGGAACGGTCGGGATTACTGCCCGAGGAACGTGGTCAGCTCCGGAGGGTACCCCTACTTCAAATAGCTGCCCGTGATCGACTGCTCTGCATGGATGATCTGCGAGGGTGTCCCCTCGAACACAACCTGGCCGCCCTTGCTGCCGCCGTCCGGACCCATATCGATAATCCAGTCCGCTTGGCTGATCACCTCAAGGTTGTGCTCGATGACGATCACCGTATTGCCGGCATCCACGAGCCGGTTCATGATCTCCAGAAGGTGACCGATGTCGGACATATGCAGGCCGGTCGTCGGCTCGTCCATCACATAGATGCTTCCCTTCTTATGCAGCTCACTTGCCAGCTTGATGCGCTGGCATTCCCCGCCCGATAACGTGCTGAGCGGCTGGCCGAGGGTAAGATAAGTTAAGCCCACATCACTCATCGCCTGCAGCTTGCGAACGACCTCCTTCAGCTCAAAGAAACCCAAAGCCTGCTCCACCGTCATCTCCAACACCTCGGCAATAGACTTGCCGTTCAGCTTGTACGCCAGCACTTCTTCCTTGAACCGCCTGCCTCCGCATACTTCGCAGGGCAGCTTCACGCTGTCCAGGTAGGCAAGATCCGTATACACCACACCGAGCCCTTGGCAGTTCTCGCACGCTCCCTTGGAGTTGAAGCTGAACAGCCCCTGGTTCACCTTGTTGGCTGTTGCAAACGCCTTGCGCACGTCATCCATGATGCCCGTGTAAGTCGCAGGATTCGAGCGGGTGGACACGCCGATCGCCGATTGATCGATCACGACGGCATCCGGATGCTGGTGGAGGAAGATTTCGTTAATGAGCGTACTCTTACCGGAACCAGCGACACCGGTCACGACGGTCAGCACACCGGTGGGAATGTCGACACTGACGTCCCGCAGGTTGTGGAGGGTCGCGTTTCGGATCGGCAGCTTGCCGGAGGGCAGCCGGCAGGCTTGCTTAAGCTCGAGCGGACGTTTCATATGGGTGCCGGTCAGCGTATCCGCCTCCAGCAGACCGCGGAAGCTTCCCTCATACACGATAGACCCGCCGCGGCTGCCGGCGTAAGGGCCGACGTCGACGATATGATCCGCCACCCTGATCACATCGGGATCATGCTCGACGACAAGGACGGTGTTGCCCTTGTCGCGCAGCTTCTGAAGCAGGTCATTTAACCGGTGGACATCGCGGGGGTGCAGGCCCACGCTCGGCTCATCGAAGATGTAGGTCACATCCACCAGACTGCCGCTCAGGTGCTTGACCATCTTGACGCGCTGCGACTCGCCGCCGGACAACGTATCCGTCTCCCGGTCCAGCGTCAAATAGTCCAGCCCGATGTCCACCAGGTGCTGCAGCCGCTCGGCCAGCGCCCGGATGACCGGTGCGGCCGCCGGATCGTCCATCTCGCGGATGACGCGGATGAGCTGCCCGACCTCCATAGAGGACAGGTCCGCGATGTTGTAGCCCTGGATTCTGCAGTTGAGCGCAGCCTGACTGAGTCTGGCCCCGCGGCAGCTTGGGCAAACCCCCTCTGTGATGAAAGGAGCAACCGTTTGCTGGGTTCGCTCGGACTTTGTTTTGAGATCCCGCTTTATGTACTTGTTGGTAAACTTCTCGATAAAGCCTTCCACCGTTATGTTCATGGTCTTCCCGCCGAACTGCGTCGCTACCTTCTTGGCTTTGCCGTACAGAAGCGGTTCCAGCTCTTCCTCCGTATAATCCTTCAGCTTCTTATCCGGATCGAAGGGTCCCGACTCGACGAGCATCATCCATTCGAACCCGTCCACCGAATAGCCCGGCAGCAGGATGGCTCCTTCCCTCAGCGACTTCGATGGGTCGAGGGCCTTGCTCAGGTCGACGCCCAGGCTGCGTCCGATTCCATTGCATTCGGGACACATGCCCTGCGGATCATTAAAGGAGAACTTATTCACATGGCCAATAGGGGGCTGGCCCACCCGTGAGAAAAGAAGGCGGAGGATGGGAGAGATATCCGTAATCGTCCCCATCGTGGAATGGGAGCCGCCCCCCAGCCTCTTCTGGTCCACGATCACGGCCATGCTCAAGTTCTCAATCGCGTCCGCCTCCGGCTGCGGGAAACGCGGCAAAAAGGTGCGGACGAACATGCTGAAGTTCTCGTTCAACAAGCGTTGGGATTCGGAGGCAATCGTATCGAAGACAATCGAGGACTTGCCGGACCCGGATACCCCGGTGAAGATCGTGATTTTTCTTTTGGGGATACGCAAGGATACATTCTTGAGGTTGTTCTCCCGCGCTCCCGATAGGACGATATACTCCTGATTCGCTTCGCTCATCATCAACATCCTTCCCAATCGTGTTAAATTCTTCTAATCCCCATCTTCCATCATTATATCATTCTTTCCCCTTTCCGCTTCAATAGAAAATCCGGTAGGACCGACCATCCTAAGCTCTGGAAACAGCAAAAAAAGCCCCTCTTTTTACCTGCAAAAGAGGAGCTTCATCGTAACGATTGGGCTGGACGGGGCCCCCCCCTCCCAACTTGAACCTATTCCCTACTTATTTGCTGGGCTGCGTTTCTATATGGATGCCGGTTAAACGAGATAAGGTATACAACTTTTCCTCTTTTGAAAATACCGAAATTCCAGCTTTGATGAACTTGCCCATATTTACACTAACACCCGAATGGCCTTGATTTCCGTTAAATGGCACCCATGATTCATTTTTTTTGTAGAAGCCGGTAAAACGATTGCCTGTCTTGACCAGCTTCAATTCCGTCGGGAAAACCGAATATTCCCCTTCGATTTCTTCAACTGTCCCGGCTTCCGTCCGAGCCGTCATGATCATTCTTCCCTCCGGATTGATGGCCAGAGAAACGAACGGTTCGTCATCATCCTCATTCGCCCCGTCCCGAATCATGATTCCAACCTCACCATTTGTTCCGTTTGAAGTTTTGTAGAGGGATTCCACTGCCGCTGTCACCGTGACCGGATTCACAGTAGCAAGCTTTTGATACAAATAAACGAAGCTATCGTCCGTTTGCCCCGTTCCCCTCCCGTTTGCCCGAACCTCAAAACCGTCCGGAAACGAGGTGACGACCCCGTAGGCATGCCCGTAGAAGTCTGCCCTCCATGGTGAAGGCAAGGTTTCGACGTTCACTTCCAATCGGGCGGACTCTATCCTTCCATCCCTCCTAGTCACCTTAGCCGTAACGATTGACGTCCCTTCGGAATGGGCGGTTACTACGCCTTTATCATCAACCGTGGCAATGTGGGGATCGCTGCTTTCAAAGTCCACGATTGCCCCTTCCATCGGATCCATGGTTCCGTCCGGCATCCAGCCAATCACCTTGATTGAACCTGAATTCCCGACCAGCAGCTTAGACGGTGACATGTGGAGCGACAAGCTGCTTCCTGTACGGAAATAAATCTCGGCCTCGGCTAACTGGAGATGATAGTTGCCATTGGGGTCTTTGGTCAAATTCGTCCCTTCAATCTTCACGTAGCGTGCCGTTACCGCATCAAAATCATACCGCAGCATGCCTGAAGGCCTTGTTGCTTGGTGTCCGTAGACAACCGTACTCCAATTCAGGTTATCCTCGGACACCTGAATCGTAAAATCCGTCGGGTAACCCAATCCGGTGTTATTGCCGTCCGCCCGCGGATACAAATCTACCGTATTGATGCTGTAAGATGAGCCCATATCCACCGTTACCCATTCCGTGTGATTATTTTTAATATCATTAAAGCTGGTCCAGCCAAGTGAGTCTGAAGTGGAAGTCCTCCGCCCATCAACCAATGCATTCAAGCTCCACCCTGACTTTCCGTAGCTGCTTGATGCGGATACCTTGGCATTCCGAGCAAGATTGGTATAAGGGCCGATTTCCGATATCTCGGGCGAAAGCTGTTGAGGAATTTGGTATCGGAAGCCGACGGGTAACGCAAATAGCTTGCCCTCACCCGGCATGAGCCTATCGGTAAGCGTACCGGTTTGGCTATCATAGTTGGTTGCCACCTCTGCTCCGGTTTCTTTGGACACTTCGGTCACCTGATCGATGCGGCGTGCCGGGTCGAACCGGAGTTCAAGCGGTATCGTCTCCGTCAACGAATTATTGACAACCATCACAAAGCTTCTGGAGGTTGTCGTGTCCATAAAGCGGGTAAACCCAAGATTTTCCGTCGTATGAATCGGTTGTACAAAGAAGTACCCCGGCAATTCGCTTGCGCCAGCGGGAATGCTGCCCGTGAAATGAGTTTCCACAGGGACTGTATTTATAAGAACCGATCCCCGCTCATCCACACCCGTGTCCAAAGCACGCGCTTTGTAGAAAGCGGCCCCGGTCACCGTTCGCGTCATATCCGGCGCATAAAAATCTACTGTATCGGTGCACCAAGTGCTCAACTTGCAACTGCCGGCAGGACTCTTATCGCCATCCGGTCGGGTCTCTACAATCTGACCGGTAGGTAGGTTGCTGATGGCTTTCACGGAAGACCGGTTTGCCCCGGCCGGAGCGGGTGTAAACGTCTTCGTCCTTTTGTCGTATAGGTAGGCTCCCGCGTTCGTGCTGACCCAAAGCTTGGTATTATCATAAGAATAGGAAGAAATATCATGGCCCCAAGGACTTGGCAAAATGCTTCTCCGGCTTCTGTCTTCTGTCAATGTCGGATTACCCGCCGTCCCTCCCACCTGTAAAGCGGTTAGAATATGCTCTTTCGTTACAGCATCATAGCCAATAACCCAGAGAAGATGATTTTCTGCGTCCCACTCCGCTGCATGGGCGAAATCAAGGCTGTATTGAGCAAAAGTTGTGCTATTCGGGCCTTGGGACGAAGTATAGACGCGCACCCATTTTCCATCGCTGGCGGCGACGGCAACATTGCCGTCCGGAAGCAATTCAATGGAATGAGGGTTGCTGTTGCTGCCAACGTCAGCTGCCCATATCCGGGTACCGGAGGGGTAAGCGGCGATTGTGGCCAAACGCCCAGCCGTAGATAGAAGCACATCACCTCTTATTTTTGCTTCCGAGGGTCCCGACCACATTTCCACCTCCGCAGAGGAATACCCCAACGCTGTGCTCGGCTTCCAGGACCATTTTAAGGCAGCTTGATCATCCCACTGATTGACCGCCGGGTCGTACACTTCAACCTGGTAGTTCATCTGATTCGTGGTGATAATCATACAGTCGCAGGACGGGGAAGCTTCCGCTTTGCCATCCCAAAGCATCCAAATCAAGAGGCTGGCCAGGATAAAGAGCGAAGGCCCTGCCACTAACCATAACCATCTTCTCATAACAATCATCCTCCCTATGTCATTGCCGCGGCCCGGTTTTAGTGCACCTCGACTTCTGAGAATTGCATCAAATAGTCCGTGGAACCAACCTTTCTGAGATTGGTTGCATAGATCCTCACCTTGCTTGTCGTATCCGAATAGCCCCAGGAAAAAGATTGCCCATCGTTTCCGGGTTGGGGATAGCCGGTTTTGGTTACCCGATCCACCCAAGCGGTTCCGTCCCATATTTGGAGTTTAAAATCGATCGGGAAGCCGGCTCCGACATTTCCGCTATCGTTTCTCGGAAATAGATTGATGCTCGATATGGTCTTCGGAGAAGCCAAGTCGACGACCAGCCACTCGGTGTGATTCGCTGTCACACCCGTCGCACTCGAGTATCCCAGCGCGCCATTAGCCGAGTTCCGTTCTCCATCTGTAACATACCCCTTCCCCCAACCCCAATAGGTACTTTCATTCGAGCTGGAGGCGGTGACCGTCGAGGAGGTGGCAAGATTATTTCCATCCGTCAAACTGTTATGAAGCACCTTTACTTCAGCGAATTGCATCAGATAATCGGTTCCGCCTACCTTCCTGAGATTCGTCGCATACATTCTGATTTTGTTTGTTCTGTCCTTAAATCCCCAGGAGAACGTTTGAGGAGCATTACCCGGAATCGGGTAATTCGTTACCGATACCCGATCCACCCACGAGCCGTTCCAGACCTGAATTTTGAAATCAATGGGGAAACCTGCGCCTATGTTCCCGCTATCGTTCCTCGGATAAAGGGTGACACTTGAGAAGGTTTGCCGTTCCGGAAGATCGATTTCCAGCCACTCGGTATGGTTTGTCGTCATGCCGGTTTGGCTGGAATACCCCAGCGCTCCGCTAATCGAATCGACGATCCCATCCGTGGCATATCCTTTTCCCCAGCCCCAGTAGGTGCTCACGTACTCACTTGATGCCGATACAGGGGAATTCAAGGCCAAATTCTCTTCCGCCTGCCCCGTCGTCCCATAATAGTCGGGGTTCCAGAAACGAGCTTTGTAGGTGGCGGCCCCGGTCACCGTTCTCGAGCCGACGTGTGAGCCATCGACGGAACTATACAAATCCACCGTATCCGTACACCAAACGTTGATAGTGCAAGCACCTGCCGGGGATTTGTTAACATCCGGCCGGGTTTCGTAAAATTCACCGGTAGACAAATTCCCCGCTGACCTGACCTCATTTTGTTGGAGATCTCCGGAAGGCTTGGAAATACTTTTCGTTGATTTGTCGTATAGATAAACCCCGTCGCTTGTCGTCAGTACCAATTTATTCTTATCATTATAATAAGGCTGGAGATCATGGGCCCACCGGGAAGGCACAAGATCCTTGCGGTATGCCGGATCTTCGGTGAGCGTAGGATTAGCAGCCGTTCCCCCTACGATCAATGCTGTCAATATATGCACTCCTGTCACGGGATCTTGCCCGTTTACCCAGAGTCGGTTTCTGTCCGGGTCCCACAAAACGGCATGGGCGAAGTTGATGTCGTACTGGGCATAGGTCGAGTTGCTCGACCCTTGCGAAGACGCATACACCCTAACCCAATTGCCATTTGATGCAGCAAGGGCGATATTCCCGTTCGGCAACAGCTCTGCCTCGTGCAGGTTCCCGGAGATGACATTCGCCCATTTCTTTACGCCCCCTGGATAGGAAACAATGGCGGCAAACGAAGAATCCGTTACGACTACCCATTGCCCCCCCCCATACGCTGCTATTCCGCAGCTTCATGCCGGAACCACCATTCCATGCGTTGATTTCAGATGCAGTGAATCCAAGAGCGGTCGAAGGGGCAAATTCCCATTTGATTGCGCTATCGCTATTCCAATCGGTGACGGCTGCATCGTAAACATGCATTTTTTTGGTTGTACTATCGGTCGTGCCGATCCATGTCCCTGTGCCCGCGTCTACCGGATTCGTCTGAGCGAGAATCGCGCAAATCATACTGATTATAAGCATGTACCGGAAAATTCTTTTCCCCCCTGCCCCTGTAGGAAGAGCATGTAGGTTCTTGCTCGCATCTTTTCGCATCTTCATTCCTCCGTCCGGATATGATCGTTGGATGGCGAAACCTAGCAATAATCCGGCCGCCATATACGCGCCTTATAAATGGCGGCGCCGTCTTTGACAAACACTGCCTCTTCTTGGAACTGATGAATCTTGTCGGTAGCCCATTCGTAGAGGCAGCCCTCTTCCGGTTTTGTTAATACAACGGGGCCATTGGGGAAATTCCCGATGCTTTTCACGAAACGAAGATCAAACGGATCGTTCGTCAGAAGAGGCTCCGACCACGCGACGGCCGATTTATCGAAATGATAGACACCGTAATTCGTCGTCACCCAGAGGCGGTTAGTGTCGCCATAAACAGGGGATAAATCGTGGCCGTACCTCGTCGGCAAGTAGCTGCGAAGCGAGGGATCCTCCTGCAGCAAGGGAGCTGAAGACGTCCCCGATACGACCAAGGCGGTGAGGTAATCGTCCCCTACCGTCCATAGAACCTGTCGAGTCGGATCCCACAGAACCCCATGAGCTCCGGGAAGCTCGTATTCCGCATAGTGGAAGGGAGCATCGCTTTGGGAGGCTGTGTAAAGTCTCACCCATCCTCCATGACTTGCCGCAATGGCCATATTCCCATCCGGCAGCAGTTCCGCCGCGTGAGGATTGCCGCCGACATCGCAAGCCCACCTGGGTGCTCCCCCTTCCGGATAGGATACGATGGCGGCCAGCCCATAGGAATCCGTCACCAACATGCACAATCCTTCGAAGTGAGGACTATGCCGCAATTTTACGTCGGAAGGAAGCCCCCATGCATGTAGGCTGTGCTCGGCATTCGGATGCCATGACCACTTGACGGCTCTGCCATCCTTCCAATCCGGAACCTCCGGATCAAGCAACAGGATTCGTTTGGAGGCTTGATCCGTTACCGCCAGGAGGCGGGGCGTATCGGCGAATATAGTGGATTTTACGAAATTAGGTTCCGTCATCACGAACTTCTTCTCACCAGTCAATGGCTTCCAGTCCTTTCCAACACGCCGAAACTTGCTCGGCCGTCTGATTCCGCACTTCGAAAATCATGGGTCCGCGATAGCGAGTCTCCTGAAACGAACGAAAAACGTTCGGCCACTGGATGACTCCGCTGCCCGGCAGCCAATGCTTCTCGTCAACCCCGTCATTGTCAGAAATATGGGTCGTCACAATCCGTGATCCAAGCTCGCGGATAAAGCTTTCCGGCGATTCCTTAAATAAGTGATTGACGTCGCAGCAAACGTTCAGTGCCGGATTCCCCTCTAACAAATAACGAATTTCGGTCGAAGAATGCCCTAGACAAGTTCTCGGTAAGCATTCGATCGCCAGCGTAAGGTGGAGGCGTTCGACTTGTTCCGTTAGCCGGTTCAAAGACTGGCGGCATACTTCCAAGCGGGATTGCCGTTCCTCCGGCCGTATGGGTTCATAGCTCGGATGGAGAACCGCATTGGGAATTCCCCACTCCGATGCCAGTTCTATGACCCAGGCAATCTTACCGTGGGCCGCCTCCCTGACTTGCGCATCAAGAGAGGACAGATCCCATTCCACACCGAACGGGATATGAAGCGACCAAACGGAAATCCCCGCGTTTCTCGCCTCGTTTACGATCCGCGTACAGGTCCTTCTGTTCTCCGGAGTGAAGATATCCAGCTCCCGCCAATTGAGTTCCATACAGCGGATCCCGTTGTCGGCAAGACTGGACAGATCTAACGGCTTCGCTGCATTATAAGACATGCCGAGCTGCCACCCGTCGAGACTGTTATTGTCGAACGTTAGAGCCAATTTGCTCCCTCCCGCCATGAAAATGAACCCTCCCGACAATTTCGGAAATCGTCGTGGAGGGATGGCCGTGCTTTAATTATTCATGCTGTTGGCTTCGTCAATGATTTCTTGCCCGTGGTTTTTATAGAAATAGTCGACCCATTTGTCGAACGTCTCGAGCGGCTCGCCTCCGGTAACGATCTTCATTTTGATCTCGTCAAAATAGGTGATCAAATCCGGCAAATATTGGGAAGCTTTAGGTCCGGCAATTTTCAAAGCGTTTTTAACGCCATATTGGGACTGGATTTTCATATCGTCGGAAGTGCCTGGTTTGGTCGCATCGCTAAGCTTGCCGAATTCGATCATTTTATCGTCGGGAAGCATATGCGTGGAGGAATAGAGCAGCCGGTAGGAGAAGCGGTAATTGTCCGCTTTCGCTTCTTCCGTCGCCTTCGAAGCAGGCATTTCCGATAAGAATTTCTCTCCTAACAGCTCGCTGTTGACGCCCAGCACCCCCATATTCAGGGCATCGCCCAACGTTTTGTTATAATTGACCGAAGTGTCCTTCTCCATAAACCAGTTCAATAGCTTCGCAATAGCGGTAGCTTGCTCAGGTGTCGTGCCCTTGGTAACCGCGAACAAGTTTCCTACGTTATCCCCGCGCGGAACCCCTTGCCCGCCTTGAGGCCCTTTCGGAGGAGTAAGCACGATAAACTCCGCATTCGGATCTGCTTTCTTGATATTGTTGTTGATTCTTCCGCGCATAGCCGAATCATAAAACGTGGCGGCGCCGTATTTTCCGCTGGTCAACTTTTCTTCCAGCTTACTGTAGTCGAGCACCAACGACTCCTTGTCATAAACCCCGCTCGCATACATTTCCTTAAAGTAGGCAAGGGCTTCTTTCGCGCCGGGGGCCACGATATCGGGCAGCAGCTTGCCGTTCACCCGATGCCAGTTAATATTTTTGTTTTGAGTATCCAAATTCACCCTGAACGACAAGGCAAGCGTGCTGTCCATGAAGATCAGATTTTTTTGGCTGGCGAATCCGAACGTATCCTTCTTGCCGTTTCCGTCAGGATCCTGATTCGCAAACGCCTTCATCACATTCATGAGCTCCTCCGTTGTTTGCGGGACCGGAAGCTTCAGCTTATCCAGCCAATCCTTGCGAATATACGTGACCAACGGATTTTGCAAACTCGACAGCGGAGTCGGAATCAGATACTGCTTGCCAAGATACTTGCCGTTTTTCATATCTTCTTCATTCAGGTAGTTTTTCAAATTGGGCATATTATTCGTTACGAATTCGTCAACCGGAATAATCATGCCGTTGTTCGCCCAGTTCACCATATCCGTTTTGGTCGCGAGCACCAGATTTGGAAATTGTCCCGATCCCATCAGCAGCTGTTTCTTTTGCTCGAACTGCGCTGCGTCGCGGGGGGCGAGAATCCAATTGATTTCGAGATCCGGAAATGCTTTGCTGATGACATCCGTCCATTTGTTCTTATTGGGATCCACGCCGGCCGGAAGATCCCACAACCCGTTCAGAATGGAGATCTTAACCTTCCCCGTCTTGGTCGGTTCCCCTGTATTCCCACCGGAAGGGGTCACCTCGGAACCGGTTTTTGAGCAAGCCGACACAAGCAGCGCGATTGACGCCGACAACAGGAGCGAAGCCGTTCCTACTTTTCTCATTGCGCACCTCTTATTTTTTGTTTTTCTGCTGTTAGCTCTTAATGGCCCCCAACGTAACGCCTTTAACAAAATACTTTTGCAGGAATGGGTACACAATCACAATCGGCATCGTGGAGACAACGATGACAGCCATTTTTAAGTTCTCCGAACCGAACATGTTATGCATGTCTTGATCAGCGGCATGCTGGCTGTCAATAGAGCTCTGCGCGAAGATGAGCATCTGATTCAGCACTTGCAGCGGATACAGCTTCGGCGATTGAATGTACATGACGGCCGGAACATAGATATTCCAGAAATGAACCGCCGCGAACAGACCGATGGTCGCCACGATAGGTTTCGAAATGGGCAAGAAGATCTTCGTCAAGATCTGAATGTCATGGCACCCGTCCAGTGAAGCGGATTCTTCCAGCTCGGACGGCAGCTGTTCAAAGAAGCTTTTTACCAATAACATGTAGTAGACATTCATGAGGCCCGGCAAAATCAGCGCCCACAGCGTATCGTAAATGCCCAACCTTTGAATATTGAGGAAGCCCGGAATCATGCCGGCGCTAAAAAACATGGTGAACAGAAAGTAGAGCATAATCGTCCGGCGGGCAAGAAGCCTTTTTTTGGACAATGCATACCCGCTTGTAATGACCACAAACAGGGTAAGCAGCGTTCCCGCCAACGTTATGAATACCGTGACCTGAATGGAACGCATAAACATAGGACTTTTAAACACCAGGTTATAGGCATACAAGTTGAACTCTTTGGGCCAAAGGCTTACTTCTCCCGCCATGACCATCGAGTTGCTGCTAAGCGATTTGGCAATCACATTCAGGAATGGCAGCAGCATCGCCAACGCGAGCAACAGCATCAAGAGCAAATTGAACCTATTGAACCATCTTTCCCCGGTAGACAGCAGCATGTTTGAAATCCCCCCACGGTTAAGTCCTTGGGCATAATGGCGATTGTACGAGACCCATTATCACCATAGCCCTCCTCCGACTCTACGGCTTAACCGATTTGCGATCATGATTAACGTAAACCCGATAACGGACTGAAACAAGCCGACGGCCGTCGTAAAGCTGTACTTGCCTTGAAATAATCCGAGACGGAACACATACGTGGAGAGAACGTCCCCTACATCGTAAACATTCGCCGAGTAAAGGACTAGGATCTGCTCGAAATCGCTACCCATCATGTTCCCGATCCTCAGCACCAGCAAAATAATGATGGTCGGCATAATGGCGGGTAACGTGACGTGCAGCGTTTGTTTCCATCTTCCCGCCCCATCAATGACAGCCGCATCGTAATACTCCGGATTGACCCCGGTGATGGCCGCCAAATAAATAATCGCCCCCCAGCCCACATTCTTCCAGATCTCCGAGATAACCAGGATGGCGCGAAACGCCCGCGAGTCCGTTAGCAGAAACAATTGACTGCCTTCATAGCTTAGCCAGTTTTGAATGGTTGTCAGAATCCCTGTGTTGGGTGATAAGATCGCAACCACAAACCCGCCAATGACGACCCACGAAAGAAAATGCGGAAAATACGTAATGGTTTGCATCCATCGCTTCACCATCATCGACCGGATCTCATTCAACAACAAAGCAAACACAATGGGAGCCGGAAAGGCGAACAAGATTTGATACCCGTTCAGAATGAGCGTGTTCTTGAAGGCCCTCCAAAAAAACGGGGAGTCGAACAGCTCGGTGAAATTGCGCAGCCCTACCCAGTCACTGCCCCATATTCCTTTGATCGGATTATAGTTTTTGAAGGCAATGATGACACCGTACATGGGTAAATAGTGGAAGATAAAGGTGAGAACGACCCCTGGCACCAACAAGACAAACAACAATTTTTGTTTGCCGAATGTCTGCAGCACCTTATGTTTTTTTATTCGAACAGTTGCCGCGGTTGTAATGATGACACCTCCTTTTTATCCCGTCGTGTTGAAACCGTTTACATGTTATAAAGTAACAGGATCCCGTTTCGCTTTCTACAGTACGTTTATTGGATTAGGCTTCACTTCTTTAGTTAACATGCGCTGTTTCACTTTTATGGATGGAGTCTTCACTCTTTTAGGCGACATGCACAAAGAAAAAACGGATCCCTAAGCCTAGGGCCAAGGGATTCGCTTAATTCAGTTGACGCCGATATTGTCCTGGTGTACACGATTCATACTTCTTAAAGAAACGGTTAAAGCTTTGCGTATTGTGATAGCCTACTTTCTTTGCCACTTCATCCAGCGGCATATGGGGGAACCTCTGAAGGAGCTCTTTACTTTTGTTGATCCGCAGCTTGTTCACGTATTCCACATAATTGATGCCCGTTCCATCCTTGAACAGTTTGCTGAAATAGGCCGGATTCAAACCTATTTGCCCGGCTAAGGATTCGAGCGTCAGCTCTTGATCGTACTGTTCCCCGATCATGGTCTTTGCCATTTCCACTTTGCCATGGGTATCACTCTTCTCGTCCAAGTCATGAAGGCGGGAGATGATTTCCTTGTAAAATCGCTTCACCCAGCTTTGGAGATCCTGAGCGGATTCCAGGTTAGCGAGCTCATGATAAACCGCTCTTTGCATAAGCTCCTGATACAGGATAACATGGAGTTCTTCCAGCTTTTTGATGGAAGCGGACAATACTTGTAGCCACATATTCATGTTTTGCGTCCACGTGATGGACGATTTCCCTTTGGCATAGCTGATCAAATCATCAACAGCCTGCATCACGCCGCTCTCATCTGCATTCGCCAAGCTATAGCATATTTTCTTTTCATAAAAAGCAACCTGCATGGTTGGTAATGCCATATCACTCGAAACGTCGGTGTGGTAAACGAGAGAATAGCGCGCTTGCCTGCATGATTCGTAAATTTGCGCCCACCCGCTGACATAGCCCCCAACGCCGATTCGCAGAGGAAAGGGCACAAGCTCTATCATGGCACTTTTCATTTCTTTGACAAAATGATTCTTCCTATTCTCATCCTGATTATCCGAATTGACGAGAAGTACAACGGTATCGGAATCCATCTCGAACGCCAGGCCCTTTAATGCGTACTTTTCCATCAATTCCTCGGCCAGCATATAAGCGGACAGTTTTCCGGCCGCCGAATCATGATACGAAGCCTTATCCCAAATCTCCATTTTAAAACCTTTAATGAAAACAGCGAAAAAATAGTCGAAAGGGAGATCTCCCCCGAGCAACGACAGTTTCTCGCGAATGGCGCCTTCATTTAATTCCCGTCCCTCGACGACATTAAACAACAGCTGGTTCCGCATCAAATCTTTGTTCGTATCGAGGAACGTCTCCAAATGCGCCTTGTTGTTCAGCACCTTATGGTAGAGCTGATCGATGATCCCAAATTCATCGCTGCCGCCGGGTGCCGAGTCGACCGTCGGATTGTTTAAAATCCGACGAAGCAAGCTTCTCAAGGGGCGATACAAAATTCTTCCGTAGACAAAGGAGAACATGACGGCTACCGTACTCGCCAATAAAAAAATCAGCAGCGACATTTGCCCGAATACACTAATTTTGCTGGTTAGACGTTCTGCGGGAAGCAAAGAAACCAGCGTCCATTTATTCAAGCTCAACTCGCTTCTCGATACGACCAGGTTCTGATGCTCCCTCTTCACGGTACGATAGTTCCCCGGTATGGGGTCCGCCGCCACAGCCTGAAGCGATTCCCAACTGCAATCGTTGCCTTCGCACCAAATCGTTTGGTTCTTTTCGTCGAGTATGGTGATCGTATCCTTATCGGACGTTCGGATCGGTTCAAAAATTTCCTTGAACTTTGCTGCGCTCACGGTAATTACAATGGCGCCTACCGTTTGATAGGAAGCATTTTGTATCGGTCGAACCATATACAACATGCGGTCCCCCTCATCGGGATAAAAATAAAATCGGGTATAATCCGAGTGCAGCATCGTTTCGTCCAAGGCCGTCGTTTGCTGAATCGGCAGCAGGAAAGCATTGTTCGTTGTATGGGTGCCAATGACGTAGTCGAATCGATCAAACACTACATAGATCGAGGAGAGGTACCGGCTCCCGCTCCGCATGGTGCCCAGTTTATCCATCAGATCGTTGAATAACTTCGCATCGGAGGTGTAGTCCGTCTGCATAAAATAACTCACGCTGGGATCGTTCAGCAGCGCGCTTGCCGTATACGTCATTTCATTGATCATCATGTTTCCGTTCAATGATGCCTGTTCCAGTAATTTGGTATTCGAATTGCCGATTTCGTCCATCATGCTCTTGATAAACTGATGATGCAGCGCATACACCGTCGCCGCTGTCGGAATGACGGCAACGAGGAATAAGCCCGCCATCAATTTATAGAAGAACATTTTTCCTCTTGGATAAAAGAGCAGCAATCGATTCACCGAATTAGTCCCCCCGACTCGATTAAGAATCGTTATCTATGCCAAAGAATGCTATGCAGGCGGTTGGTTTATCGAACGTGCAGCTCAAAACCGCTCTTCCCGCGGAATCGAACTGTACCTCTCCCCCCTCGGAAACCCACGCGTTCCGGTCTACCTTTTCGAAGCTGATATATTGACATTGGGTAGGCCGGGGGGTCCCCCACGGCTTGCCGAAGGAACTGGCGAATGCGACCATAACCCCTTTTCCGGTCGAAGGGTCGATTTTTTCATATACTTCTCCATTACTGCCCGGCAATCCTGTACGCCTTATGGTGGCTTTCGTGATTTCATCACGAACCTGCTTGTACAAGGATAGGCATTTTGCCATCAAGTCCACGCCTTCCGCCGATAGGTTCAACAAATCCCCCCAAATCCCATTCTGGCCAAGAATGAGTGATCCGATATTGATCCGTTGTGATTCTTTTGGATCATCCGCTAAATAGTGGGTTAACAAAAGGACGGTAGGGATCCACTTGTCGTAGGTCAGCGGCGACCGGCAGATCCAACCCCGTGCAGGACCGGGATGAAAAAACAGGTTCTCATTAGAAAACTGAATATCTACATTTTTGGAAATATCGAAATTTGCAAAGTACGGACCATTATTAAGAAGGAAGAACTTTCCGGCGGACAAGAAGCTCAGCCCTGCACAACGATATCCTTCCGTAATGTCCAAATCGATGATGGCGTCAGGACACTGAGAGGTCACCTTTTCCACAATACGAGTCAGATAAAGCGGGAGCTCAAAAGCATAGCATTGTTCCCTTTCCTCTAATGAACAATGGGTATTGCCGTGATGGTGGTCAGGGTCGTTGCAGCCATATTGACCAATCGCATCCCATTTAAAATAAGTCACTCCGATTTCCCGGTGTAACCGGATTAATTCATCAGCGAAGTCAACGGCATAGTCGCTCACCAAGCACATGGGCGAGCTTTCTTCGGTTTCCCAAACCGGATGCTTATCATAGACCTTTCCGTTATAGGATTGACGATTGTTTATGTTATGGGAAAGCATTCGGCTGCTGGCTGCCGCGGCCTTGGGATCGAACCACAGCCCCAATTTCATCCCGTAATTATCCAACTTGGCCTTGATCAAATGCATTCTGTCCGGAAATCGAGCCTCATTCACTTGCCAGTCGCCTGTTTTATCGTACCATCCCGTATCGATGACGAAGACTTCGATTCCAATCGCGTGCGCTCTGTCGATCTCCGCATCCATTCGAGCAAAATTCATGGAATCCAAGTACGACTTCTGGTACCAATGTTTATTTCTTTCCTGAAAGGCCCAGGTATTGTAAAACAAATACGGTTTCCTGGATTCGTTATTTAGGCTGAGATACCGGAGAACGAATTGCCGATAGTAGGCAGCCATGCTTGTTTCATCCCCTGCACAGATGCCTGCCTCAAACCAGATCGTGTCGTAGGAAGAACGGGGGCCAATCAGTCTTCCCTTATAGTAGTTGCCTTTCACCGCACGAACACGAACACTTCGGTTTCCCTTTAGTGCAAAGGCAAGGTAGGCATCCGGATATTGAGACCCGTGTTCATAGGCGATCAAGGAAGTCAGGTTGTCCAAGGTGCTAACCATCATGGGCCCCATAATCCATTGATTGGCTTCGAATTGCTCCTGCCTAACCTCCGTTTCGGTCATGGTATAACTATGGACCATCTCGTTAAACTCGGAGAAACGCACCTCTTTGGCGGATCCCATGGCATGGAATGAAAAGTATAGGATGGAATCTTCGCCATGAGTCTTGGTCATTTGGCACTCGCGAACACTCATCAACGAATATCGAAATCGAATGATGGGGTTGTCGTACGCCATTCGAAAAACCAGCTTGACGCTTAGAAATGGATGCGACATCAACGGGCCCTGCAGTTCAAACTCATGACTTCCGTTCGCCAGAGCGCAGGTTCGGATGAGCTGCACGCCGGCAAGTTCTACAGGTATCGTTTCGCCGTCGATCTCAAAGCTCGGCGCACTGATCGGATAGGTCTTACCCGAGGCCAAATCGCGAAGCAGCCAAAAGGAATCCCGCTTTCCTTTCATCTCGATTTCAGTCATTCCCTTTGCGACCTTTATTATCACTTTGATCTACACCTGCCTTTCATTGGCTCTCCCAACCAGAACTTTCTTCGGCTGCTGCTCATAAATCTGCTGTCATCCCGCCATCGGCGACGAGGGTGGCCCCTGTCATGAAAGAATTTTCGGGACTGGCAGCGAACATAACAACGGTGGCGATCTCCTCGGGTTGTCCTACGCGGCCGATCGGCTGCGCTTCATTCCATTGCTTCATGATTTCCTCACGAGGCATTCCCAGGTTTTTCACGCTGTTCTCAAGCATCGGGGTTTGAACGGCACCGGGAAGTACGGTATTAACCCGTATGTTCTGACGGGCATAATCAAGCGCTATGGCCCTCGTCATGGCCACGATGCCCCCTTTGGAAGCCGAATAAGCCGAATACCCCTCAAGCGTTGCCAGGGCATGAACGGAGCTGACATTCACGATCGAACCGCCGCCATTCGCGAGCATGCACGGAATGACTTCCCTGCAACACAGAAATACCGAGGTAAGGTTATTCGTGATCACTTGATTCCATTGGTCCAGACTCATATCGGTAAGGCGAATTTGAGGACACATGGCAGCATTATTCACCAAGACGTCGATTTTCCCAAGCTTGCCCAGCGTATCTCGAATTACCCTTTTCACATCGATTTCCAGAGCCACGTTGGCCTGCATCTCAATAGCTTGGCCCCCGGCGTCTATAATTTCCTGCGCAACAGTCTCCGCATGGGCGGCCATAAGATCAATTACGACGACCTGCCCCCCTTGGGCAGCGAACTTATGGGCAACCGCGCGCCCTATTCCGCCGCCGCCACCCGTCACCACGATAACCTTCCCCTGCCAATTCATTCCGAACCTACCTCCACATACGTAACGTTATGGTTCCGATGCCAAAGTCCGAATGCCCTCCCTCTACAAACCCAGCATTATTTTGGCGACCTTCCCCGGACCGGAAATCAATTTCTCAAAGCACAGACTCCCCTCGCTTAAGGAAGCGTGCTCCACCCAGGGGAGCATACTGACTCTTCCTTGTTCAATCCACAATAGGGCCGTTTCAAAATCTTCTCTTGAATACGCGAACGCCCCCATGGTTAGCGTCTCCATGCGGATCATGTCGTTGACCTGCAGATTGCTTTCCGCCTCATGCAAGCCGGTGAAGACAACTTTGCCACCAGGCCGGGCCGCCTTTACGCTGATTCTGCGGGTAATCTCCGCTCCAACCGCATCAACGACCGCATCGAAGCCTCCTTGGAATGTAGAATCAATCTGATCCAGGCCGGTAACGGCGATTCCGCCAAGCTCACGAACGATTTCTAGTCTGGCTTCATTGAGATCAGCAACCACGATATTGCGAAGTCCGTAAACTTGAGCAGCCTGTAAGGCGAACAGACCGATGGGTCCGGCTCCATATATCAGCAATCGGTCGGTCGGCGTTAAGGCCAGCAGCCGGCATACATGAACCGCACATGCAAACGGTTCGGCGAATGCCCCTTCCTCCCAAGACACGTGATCCTCCAATCGATATACATTTGACGCAGGTACGGCAACAAATTCGGCAAATGCTCCCGGCCTGTGTGCGCCAAGTAAATTTCGTTCGCCGCATAATTGCGACTGTCCGTTACGGCAAAACCGGCAATGTCCGCATGTTACCAAGGGGTTGGCTGTCACGCGATCTCCCCTTTGCCATCCTTCCGCCTGAGAACCCAACCGTTCCACAACGCCTGAAAATTCATGGCCCATGATCAGCGGCGGCTTGCGAAGGGAGTTATGACCCAAGTAACCGCTAAGCTCGGAGCCACAAATTCCAGCCCGCTTCACGCGGATTAACACCTCATCTGGCCGGAGGTCGGGAACCGGAACTTCTCGGATTATCAGGGAACGAGGACCTTCATATACCAATGCTTTCATATCCATTCGGCTCCTTTATTCAACTCGCTCGCGTTTTTCCCAGCCTTGCTTAAACAAGGGCAGCCAGTGGCCGGGGTCATACGGATGCTTGGCGATTTCGTCCAAGTTAAGCTCGAATCCTAAGCCCGGCCGTTCCGGCGGCTGAAGATAACCGTTCTCGACTTTAAACGCTGGAGACAAGATGGCCTGTGCCCACGGAGCATTAAACTCATCAAAAATTTCATGCAGAAAGAAATTCGGACTGGCCATGTTCAAATGGGCACAGACGATGGAACATATGGGGCCTTGTGCGCTGTGCGGAGCGGTTACCCCATTATGGGCATGGACCATCCCGCATATTTGCTTCGATGCACTAAGACCCAAGAATTGCGGCTCTAACTGAATGATATGAACGGCATCGTGTTTGAGAAGCTCCGCGAACTGCTCACGATTATAGTAATCCTCACCGCATGCAACCGGCACCGGACTACGCTTGGCCACTTCGATCACGGAGGAGAGCCGGTAAGGGGGAACCGGCGCTTCAAACCAAGTTGGACGATACGGTGCCATCGCTTCTGCGAACTGTAGGGCCGTATGAACACTGAAACGGTTATGCCCCTCGATTAAGAGATCGGCATGGGGACCGACCGCCTCACGGACAACGGCGATTTTTCGGACGGCATCAGCAAAATCGGCTCGCTCTACCGTTCGCCAGGCCACTCCAAAAGGATCGAACTTCAATGCCGTGTAGCCTTTCGCAGCGACTTCCTTGGCTTGGGCGTGCAAGCTCTCTTCATCGGTTCCGCCACGGTACCAACCGTTGGCATAGCAGCGCAGGTTATGATGGCATTTGCCTCCGAGCAATTTGTAAACCGGTTGTCCCGTCGCCTTCCCCATAATATCCCAGCAAGCGGTTTCAATTGCCGCAAGCGCCGAGCCCTGAATCTGACCTCCGTCCGAGTATACATCCCGAATCATCTTCAAGGAAATGGTCTCCACATCAAACGGACTCATTCCGATAACCAAATGCTTAAGCTCATGGATCGCGGCCTCGACTGTCTTTGCAAAGCCATTTAAGGTTCCTTCCCCGATACCGGTCATTCCCTCGTCGGTTTCCACCTTGACGAAAAGCCAGTTTTTCCACTGGTTTCCAACGATATAAGTATGTACATCCGTTATCCTCATGTCCTTTACCCCCTCATTTGATTGAGTAAAAGGTAACATGGCACCTGTATATCTACAAGATGTCTCACTTGTATACATCAAAGCATGATCTTTTTTACAAACTCAATATGGTGGTACACCAGCTCTTCAGCGGCAGTCGGATCGTTCCCCTCCAGCGCTCTTCGGATTTGCTTGTGCTCATTCAAGCTTCCCGCCAAGCGATTATGATTTTTGTAAAAGGTGACCCGTACCGCCATCAAAAATTTATCCTGCAGCCTCGACATGACCTCCCTGTACTCCTCGTTGTCTAACCCCGCGATAATCGTTTCGTGAAAGGTACGGTCCAGCTGGACAAATCCAACAATGTCCTCCTCACGTACGCAATGCTCCTGCCGTTCTAAATTCTCATCTAACCGGTGAAAAAAAGGCGGATCCATCTTTCCTGTCAGTTGCTTGACTGCAAAGGTTTCCAATGAAAGCCGCAGCTCATATATCTCCATGATTTTCTTAAGGGAAAGTTCTTGAACGATCACTCCCTGGTTGGGCGCAAGCTTCACCAGTCCGATCATTTCAAGTCTGTCCATGGCCGAACGGATGGGCGTTTTGCTCATTCCCAGAAGCTCGCTTAGCCGTTTCTCGGAAAGAAATGTCCCGCCTTCCCATTCCCCGTTCACAATTTTTTGTTTGATGGTTTCGAACGCTACTTCTCTTAACGTGGTTCCCATGACGGGCATAACACTTGCTTCCTTTCGATGAACCGTTGTTTTATGATAATTATACCATTTCTATGTGGGGGGAATTGCCAATTGCGTACACCATCCTTACGCCATCATGCTTATCAATCGATTCACCAATGGATTGTTTCCGGACAATTGCCAAAAGGGACATCGACTTCTGAGGGTGCACTGAGCTCGATGCTGGATATGAGCCGCACACCTGTAAGAGCCGCTCTTCAACAGCTGGAACAAGAGGGATACGTTCGAATCGCTCCCAAACATGGAGTCATTATCTTAGATTCGTCTTCCCAACGAGTAAGCGATCTATTGGAAATTTTGATTTCCCTTGTCTTATTTTCGGTACACGCCGCATGGGAATTAAAACATCAGGAGCTCCTGGAATATTCATCCAAACAACTTCAATCCTTTCGGGTTCTACTTAACTTGGATACGGTTGATGCCGATTCTTTGGTTATATTTGAATATGGCTATATGTTGGGTCTCATTCGAATCGGCCGCAATGAAGAAATGTCCGTCCAATTTCAGAACACCGCCTCTAGAGTATTTTGGTCTGCCAACAACAAGAGGTGGAAGGCCCCTTATCAAGCGGAAACCACCCATGCAATCGGTCAACTGCTCATGGCGATACCAATCGGTTTGGGTGCCTTTCGTGAGTCCTTATTTCTCTATCTGCAAATTATAAAACGAACCTGGCTATAGGCGACCTGGCAGGCGGTCTCGTCAGCAAAAAAGGCCAAACTCCCCCAGGAGTAGGCCCTCGATTTACCTATCCGATTCCATAACAATTAAATAAACAAAAGCAGGCTGACCGCCATGATGACCATTCCCCCGATAAGCCCGTAAATGGAAAGGTGTCCCTCGTCGTACCGTTTGGCTGCGGGCAGCAGGCCGTCCAGCGAGATAAACACCATGATTCCGGCAACCCCGGCAAAAATGACCCCGAACAGGAAATCGTTCAAGAAAGGCATTAAGATGAGGTAAGCCACAAGGGCCCCTACCGGCTCGGAAAGCCCGGACAGGAAGGACAGCTTGAAGGCCTTTTTCCGGCTGCCCGTGGCATAGTATATCGGAACGGAAACCGCAACCCCTTCGGGCACATTGTGAATGGCGATAGCAATGGCAATGGCGATGCCGAGCGACGGATCCTGAAGTGCGGACGTGAACGTCGCGATCCCTTCGGGAAAGTTGTGAATGGCAATGGCCAAGGCGGTGAAGGTGCCCATCTTCTTCAACGCCCGTTCGTCGGAGGCTTTGTCGCTCTCCAAGCGGGCTTCCGCATGGGGGTTCTCCTGCTGGGGGACGAATTTATCGATAAGCGCGATGAGGAGCATGCCGCCAAAAAAGCCTATCGCCGTATACCAGTTCCCCGCCGGACTGCCCGAAGCGGAGACCAAGGCATCCTTGGCCTTCACATAAATTTCGATCATCGAAACGTAGATCATGACCCCGGCTGAGAAGCCAAGCGTCAAGGACAGAAACTTCTTGTTCGTCGTTGGCGTCACAAACGCCAATAAGCTGCCGATCCCGGTCGACAAGCCCGCGACCAGCGTCAACCCGAAAGCCAGCCATACATTTTCCGGCATTCCGCAGCTCCTTTGCCATAACCAAAATAGTTTTCCCTAAGGAAACATTTTAGGTCATATCAAACTTTTTGTCAATCATCCGGCCGTGGCCGGAAGAGGGCGGGTCAGGTCCGAGGCCAGGCATTTCTCGAGCGGAAGATAGATTAGGGAAGTCGTCCCCACTCCCTCTTCGCTCTCGAATACGAGCTCCGCTTCCTCTCCGTAGAAGACAGCAAGCCTGGCGGCGACATTGCGCAGCCCGAACAGGTCCTTGCCCTTCCTCTCGTCAGCGGGAACCCCGCTGCTTTCGCGGGAAGCCCGGTCCAACTCCGTACGAATATATGCCAGCCTGTCGGCGTTCATGCCGATTCCATTGTCTCGGACCCCCAGCACGAGCCGATTGCCTTCTACCATAGTAAAGATGACGAGCTCGCCTCCCCGGCTTCTTTTCTCCAGCCCATGCAGGATGGCATTCTCCACCAGCGGCTGAAGCAGAAGCTTGAGCACCTGATACGGCTTGCTTTCCTCCGAAACGGCGTACCGGACCGTAAAATGATCGAGAAAGCGGAGCTGCTGAACCTTGATATAGTATTGCAAATGCTCGATCGTCTCCGAGATGGACACGGCTTCCCTGCCTTTGCTGAGGCTGAGCCGGAAGAACTTGGAGAGGTTCAGCACCATTTCGCTGATCTCGTCGGCTTCGTAATTTTTGGCCGTCCAGTAGATGGAATCCAGGGTGTTGTATAGAAAATGCGGGTTGATCTGCGACTGCAGAAACTTGAGCTCGACCTTGGACAACAGAAGCTCCTTCTCGTAGTGATCTCGAATAAGGCTTCGCTGGTTCTCGGCCATCCGATTGAAGGATTCGATTACATAGCCGAGCTCATCGACCCGCTTATCCGCGAGCTGGATGTTGAAATTCCCTGTCCTTAGCTGCTTCATCCCGTACGCAAGCTTGCGGAGCGGCGAGGAAATTCCCCGGTAGACGATCCACGAAATCCACACGGCCAGAATCAGGCTGAGGGCAATAATTCCGTAGGCAAACCGCTTTATGATGTCGGTCTCCCGGCGAAGCTCCTTCAGCGGCTGCTCCAGCACCATGGACCACCCGGTGAAAGCGGAGGTTACGCGAATGCTCACCAAATCCTCACCCGTATCCGGAGAACGGCGGATCGTCTTCTCCTCTCTTTGGAGGTTAAGCTCCTGCGTCCCTGTGCCAATCCCGGTTCCCGTGATGAGATGCCCTCCCTTGCCGTACAGGTAGAGATTGGCTTGCCCGGACGGAAGCAGCTTGCGGGCCACCTCGATAAGTGTGCTTTTCTTCAAGGACAAGAGCAGCAGATTCGGGTTAATGACCGTCCGGTTATATGGGTCCATCGTGCGGATGAGGTAGACGCTGTCGGACGCGAGATAAGCATCCCCCTCCTGGGGAGTGTAGAAGATCATGCCTTCGTCGGATTCCATCAGCGACCGGTACCACCCCTGCTTCTCCGCCCCTTCGGGAAGCCGGATCCCCCCGCCCTTCGTGGAAATGACGGTACGCGAGGGCATATGGATGATCGAGATCTGGTCGACCATCAGGTTAACGGCCGAGATATCGGTGATTTCGTTCATCACCTGGGCGAACTGAACATACGCCCGTTTCTCCGGCTCCCGGCCCACGCCCTGAAGATTGGAGTTGATTTCCGTATGGAAAGCCACGAGCGAAGAAAGCTGGACGATGTTCTGCAGGGCGAGATCGAGGGAATCGGCCATCGCATGAAGGGCCGCCTGCGTCCTTTGGCCGGTCTGCTCCTCCAGCACCGCTTGGGAGCGGAAAATGGCGAACAGGCTGAGCCCGACGAGCGGGAGCAGGATCAGAAGGAAATACCAGGTCAGCCGGACTTGAATATAACCGGCCAACCGGTAGCGTATGCGGGTAAGCCATTCTTTTGCGGTCATGCCGTTTGCTCCTTTCGGGCGGTATGCGAACCCCTGGTTAATGGCCGTTTTCCCGCCACCACTCGTTCACCTCTCCGGTAATTTCGTCGCCGCCCATCTCCTTCCACTTCTGCACGAACGTATCGAAGTCGTCGAGGGGGCTGATCCCCGCCACGATCCGGGTGAAGGTCTCCTCCTGAAGGCCGGACAGCTTCACCTGATGCTTGCCCATGGCAGGCACGGATGGACCCGTGAACCGGTTGATCATCAAATGGCTCTCGATGCTCTGCACGTTCTCAGAGAGCCGCAGGGAGGGGCCGAGCGCTTCCAGTCTCTCCTTCGTCATGACGGGATCCGCCATATCTGCGAGCGCTCCGTAGATGCCGCGGTAGCCCTGCTCCACATGCCGGTCGAACCGGATGGCGAGACGGTCGTTCTCCCTCGTCCAGACATCACCTTGGAAGCCGAGCTTCAAGGTCGTTTGGCCGGGACCCGCCACGAAATCGAGGAAGCGGATCACTTCCTCCGCATGCCCGCTTCCGACGGGAATCATGTTGTACGACCGGACCACCGGCGTGTTGTAGACCCCGCTCCGCCCGCCGCTTCCGACCGGAAAGTCCAGCGGGATCCACTCCGCCTTCGGATCCTTCGCCCGGTTCGCGGCAATATACGTCCGGGTGTCCGACCAGGCGGCGGAATAGAGGCCCACCTGGCCGTTCGCGATTTTATCCCCGAGCACCTCCATCTTGTTGATGGGAAATTCCGGGTCGAGCACATCCTGCTCGTACAGGTCGCGGAAATAGGCAAGCGCCTGCTTCATCTCCGGAAGAATGCCGGAATAGACAAGCTTGCCATCCCGCTCGTACCACGCGTTCCACTGCACCCCAAACGCGCCCAAGAGGGGCGACGTGCGGCCCATGCTCTCCAGCATGGAGAAGCCGTAGGTGTCATTCCGGCCGTCGCCGTCCGGGTCTTGTCCGGCAAAGGCTTTCATCACGGCCGTATACTCCTCCAGCGTATGGGGAGGCTTCAGCCCGAGCCGGTCCAGCCAATCCTTGCGGGCGTACATGATCTCGTTTCCTTTCACCTCATTCAAACTCGGGATCGCGTAGATTTCCCCGTTTACCGTCACCATATCCCAAGCCTCCTGGGGAATCTTCTTCTTCAGGTTCGGGCCGTATTTCTCGATAAGGCCGGTCAAGGGGAGAAGCGCACGGCGGTTCACATGATGAACGAACCACGAGGAATTGCTTGTGTTAATCATATCGAGTCCCTTCCCGGAGCCCATGATCAGGTTCAGCTTCTCGTCATACCCGTTCAAAGGAGGCAGGGTCACATTCAGGCGGATGCCCGTTTCCTTCTCGATATAGTCCACGTAAGGGTTGTGGTTCACATCCGTTCCCTTAGGAAAGGCAACGCCCAGGCTGTTGGCCACGATTTTGATCTCCCGGGTTTTTTCATGGGGAGAAGCCTGGGGAGAGCTCGGTCCGAGGACCGAGCAGCCGGCGGAGAAGACAGGCAGAAGGACGAAGATGAATGAAACGGTTTTACGCAGCACGGGCTTGTTTCTCCCCCTTTGATTAGGACTTATAGGCTTTTCCTCCTATTATAATGCCTTTTCCCGCTTCCATCGACGGATAAGTCGACTGACTCCCTCTCAAAGGTTATTAAAGTACCAAAAAGAGTCATGGTCCTCCGCTGTCCCCCCGCTGCCCCGGGACTACAATGAAGATAGCCGGGCGAGGTTGGCCCTGTATGCCGACGTAAGGAGATGATGGATGAGTAAAGACCTGTCCATAACAGCTGATTAACCCGGATAGCCGGTTTGGCTATCCCCTGTCGTTCGTTTCTCGTTCCCATTCCCTTAAATCTTTCAACGAGGTGTTCCCATTGGAAAAAGTCCGCATTGCGGTGATCGGAGCCGGCTCCATCTCCGCAGCCCATCTACGAGCCTATCAGAATCATCCGGAGGTGGAGCTCTACGCCATCTGTGATTTGAACGAAGAACGCGCCACGGCCAAAGCCGAGCAGTACGGGATTCCCCGGGTGTTTACCGATTACCGGGAGCTGCTCACGCTTAAGGAGATTGACGCCGTCAGCATTTGTACGTGGAACAACAGCCACGCGCCTATCTCCATCGCCGCCCTGGAGGCGGGGAAGCACGTCCTCACCGAAAAACCCTTATGCAAAACGGTGGAAGAAGCGCTGGCCGTCGAGGAAGCGGTCCGCCGTTCGGGCAAGACGCTTCAGGTCGGGTTCGTGCGCCGGTATGGGGCCAACACCGAGATTGTGCGCACCTTCGTCGAGAATGACGAGCTTGGGGAAATCTACTATGCCAAAGCTTCCTGCATCCGCCGTTTGGGGAACCCGGGCGGATGGTTCGCCGATGTGGAGCGCTCGGGCGGCGGCCCGCTTATCGATGTGGGTGTCCATGTCATTGACCTGTGCTGGTATTTGATGGGCCGCCCGAAGGTCAAGACGATCTCCGGCAATACCTACAACCGGCTGGGCAACCGGGCCAATGTGAAGAACCTGTCCTACTACAAAGCCGCCGATTACGACGCGTCCCTTAATACGGTGGAGGACATGGCCAATGCCTTGATCCGATTCGAGAACGGGGCTTCCCTCCTCGTGGACGTCAGCTTTACCCTGCATGCGAAGGAGGACGGCCTGACCGTCAAACTGTATGGGGATAAAGGCGGTGTCGAGCTCGAGCCGGAGCTGACCATCATCACCGAGAAGCACGACACGATCCTGAACGTGACTCCCCAGATCAACAACCGGACCTTCGATTTTATCGCCGGCTTCCAAAGCGAAATCAACACCTTCGTCGGCGTATGCCAAGGAAAGGCGGAAACCCTCTCCCCCGTCGAAGACGGCGTCGAGATGATGAAGATCTTGTGCGGCATTTACGAATCGGCCGAAAAACAGAAAGAAATCCACTTCTAATCTGGAATCACCGCAGCTAACCCATACGAAAGGATGATTTCCTTGAGTAAAGCGAAATGGCTTCGATTTCCCTTATTGGTTACCTTGTTGGCTTCTTTATGGCCAGCTGGGGCATGGGCCGCCGATTCCGGCACCACTGCCTCGCAAGCTGCCGCTCTCTCCCCCTCGTCCTCCATCTCCGCCGACGATTACATAGAAGTGGAGGCGGCCCCGGCCGACGTTACCGTCGAGATTGAAGGGCCGAGGAAGCAAATCAACGCCGTCGATGAAGACATGACCGGCGTAACGGATTACCTCGCCCTGTTCACAACCGAATATGCCCCGCAGATTACCGTCGGCAAAACCTCGGTGGCAGTCGTCGTCGATTCCACCTCCCGGGTCACCCGGGTCGTCAATCCGTCCGTTAACGGCGGGGTACCGGTCTGGACCGGCCCGACGGACCTGGCGCTTCCCCCGGGAGGCTATATTCTCGTGGCGAACGACGACAGCTGGGCAAATAAAACCTATAAGCAGTACCTTGCCAAAAACTTTAAAGTCGGCGACGCCATCAAGCTCCGCAAGAACGATCAGGTCGTTCCGGTGACCGATCTTATGACTGGCCAAGGCCTGAAAGCCCGGCTGAAGCTGGACAACGACGCCTGGAGTACGGTCACCTCGCCTTCGGTTGGGGTAACCGGCAAGGTGGAAAATCTGGATCCGGCGGCTTCCTATTCCGTTCAAGTCAAGGACAGTCTGGTTTCCTTGCAGGCGGACGGCACCTTCCACACCACGGTCGGCCTGCAGGAGAGCGTCAACTACGTGGACGTGGCGGTGCTCAAGAACGGGACGGAAACCGACCGGAAGTCGCTCGTCGTGTTCTACAAGAAGCAGACGGACGCCCCCAAGGAAGTGGTGCTCTGGGTAGACCAGGGGACGAATATCTTCAAGCTGCAGACACCGGAGGACGTCAAGAACATGCTGATGAAGGCCAAGGACGCCGGAGTGACGGCGGTCGCCTTGGACGTCAAAGGCGTGGAGGGCTTTGCCAATTACAAGAAGAATGACCTGACCGGCCGTCCTCACATTTCCCAGATGACCGCCCCCACCCGGGCCGGCGCCAACCCTAATCTGGATATGCTGCAGGAGTTCGTGACCTCCGGTCATCAGCTGGGGATCAAAATCCACGCTTCGTTCAATGTCTTTGCCGAAGGCTCACCCGCCCATAATGAATATGCCCTGCTCAATGACCATCTGGATTGGGAAGAACGCGTGTTCCGTCCGGAGGACGGCGGGAAAATTCTCCGCTTGCGGGACAGCCAATACTACAAAACCGGCAAATCGCTCGTCGCTTTCGTCAATCCGGCTAACGACGATGTCCGGTCCTTCGAGCTGAAGAACCTCGAAGAGGTCATCAAGAACTATGACGTGGACGGCATTGTGCTGGACCGCGCCCGTTACGACAACGAAACCGCGGATTTCAGCGAGGTGACGCGAGCCAAGTTCGAAGCCTTCCTGGCCGCCAAAGGGAAGACGCTTACGCACTGGCCGGCCGATGTGTACACCTACGTGGACAATGCGCGGCAGTACGGACCGCTGATCAACGACTGGTGGGAATTCCGTTCCCTTATTATCAAGTCGTTCTTCGATGAGGTTCGTGCCTTGACGAACACGTATACGGACCAGAAGGGCAAGAAGATTCAGATGTCCGCCTATGTCGGGTCCTGGTTTGAATCCTATTATTTAAACGGCGTCCATTGGGGAAGCCCCACCTTCCGCTACGATGACCGCCTGAATTTCCCTTCGGACGACCTGTACACCGACTCCTATGCGAAGACCGGGTACGCGAATGACCTGGATTTCCTGATGATCGGCACGTACCAGACGACCCAGAAGGAGATTGAGAAATACATTACCCTGGGCAACATCGTGACGGACGGCAAGATTCCGATGTACGCGAGCATCGCGCTTGCCAACATCCAGGACCCGGCGCTTCAGCGGTCGGTTTTCCAGACGGGGCTCGCCCAATCCAACGGTTTGATGCTGTTCGATTATTCCCAGGTTAACTGGCCGGTGATCAAGGCCTCCCTGCATGACGAGGTCTATGTAAAGGATTATCAGCTTGGCCTGAGCGTTCCCGGCAGTCCGGAGGCCTTCCTCGAAGGGGACGAGCATAACGTCAGCCGGAACGAGAACAACCTGAATGTGTTTACCGATTCGTTCGGCCAGTCGACGGCAACCAATAAGTTCGGGGTGGAAGCGGTCGTCGACGGCAAGGGCAAGGTGACCCAGGTGGTGAACCAGACCCAGGCGCTAACCTGGAACTGGACGAACCCGTCGCCGAACAATAGCCTTATTCCGACCGGCGGTCTCGTTGTCTCCGCCTTGGATGCCTCCGGGGTGCGAACGAAGAGACAGCTGGTAGCCCGGACCTACAAGGCCGGTGACGACGTCAGGGCGGCTCTCCTGCGGGGCTGGCTTGCGCTCGACCACACCTCGACTCCGCTTAAGAGTCTCCCCATTCAAGGAAATGTGGAGGTGCTGGGAGCTGGAGGCAAAGTTGAAGTCAAGATTAACGGGGGTTCGGCTGCCGTCCAGTCAAACGGCGACTTCACCGGTGCCGCCGAATTGAGCCTGGGGGAGAACACCGTCCGGATCGCTGTCTATGTTGACGGCTTGAAGACGAATGAGAAAGCCGTCACCATTACCCGAACCGCTCCCGTTCTGACGGGCCTCTCGCTGGATTCCTCCGCGTACCGCCTCGTCAAAGGCGATCAGCACCAAACCGTAGCCGAAGCGGTATATTCGGATGAATCGAAAAGAACCGTCACAGAGGGGGTCCAGTATACCTCAAGCACGCCGGATGTGGCTTCGGTCGATGAGCATGGAGTCGTAACCGCCAGGAAAGCGGGAACGGCGGAAATCACCGTGACCTACGAAGGCCAGACGGCCAAAGCTGTGGTAACGGTCGCCGAGCTGACCCTTCTCACTTACGAGTCGGAGAAAATCAGCCTCGTTCAAGGCGAGACGGTCCAAGCGCCGCTCACCGCGGTCTACTCGGATGGCGTAGAGGAACGGATCACCACCGGTCCGGCCTACTCCTCCTCTCTGGCCAAGGTCGCTTCCGTTGATAGCAGCGGCAACATAACGGCCGTGAAGCCGGGAACGGCAACCATTACCGCCGTCTACCGTGACAAGCAGACGGAGCTGAAAGTGAAAGTTTTCAACGATCATAAAGCGAAGCAGAGCGAAGAATAACCGGCCCCAGGCCGTAAGTCTCCTTTCTCCCCTGCCGAACGAAAAAGCATCCCGGCCTTCGAAAGAAGGACCGGGATGCTTTTTTTGATATTGGCTGGCTTTAGGATGGCTTGCTTCTGCCTACGTTTAGCGGGAAGAACAAATTACTTCTTCGGAAGCTCCACCCATTGGTAAGGAGTCTCCTTCGCCTTACGGCCATTTTCCAGAATAGCCGCGATGGCAATCGTCTCTTGCTTATCAAGCTTCACTTCCCGGGTCCGGAAAAACTCGGTGAGGCCCTGGATAAAGGCGCCGAAGAAGTTCGATTCAATCTTCAGCATGCGGTTCTTGCCGTTATCGTATTTAAGCGCCATGGCGAACGGACAGTCATCGCCGTAATGATGAATTTCGGCCTGCCGGCCGCCGGAGAAGCCGATTAGCATGGACTCCGACTGATCCGTACCGGTCCACATGACCCGTTCGGCCTCCGTTCCCATCAGCTGCACAATAGGCTCTACCTGGTGAATCGAGTAGGTCTCGAACTTGCCCGCGCCAAAGCAGCTGATGGCGGCGATTCCGGCTTTCTCCACATCCGCATATTCGGCCGCATAACGCAGAGCGGAGGAAGAGTACATCGGGGTTCCGTGCTTCTCGGCCAGCTCGAACAGGCGGACCGCCGTCTCCCGGTCGGGAGCGAAGGTTTTGTCTATGTACACCGGCTTACCGGACTGAAGCGGAAGCCGGGCCAGCTCTTCATGGTATTCGGGGTTGTTCGGCGACAGCACGACCAGCGCATCGCACGCTTCGATGACCGCTTCAATGGAACCGAGCAGCTCGATGCCCTTCTCCCGGCACCACTCCGCGTTCGGCTTCATCCCTTCCTTCTCGCTCAAGGCAAAGGCATGGGTGACTTTCATCTCCCCGTTGGTCGCCTCGTCAATCCAGCCCGGGTACATCTTGGAATGCCAATTGTCCAGAAAATAATCGATAAACCCAATCTTCATCATATTTCTCTGTTCTCCTCTCCTGATGGAAAACCCCCGGAACCGAAGCCCCGGGGGTGCCTGATCTAGAATCAGGTTCTACTTCTTGGTACTAGCATACCATTCATTGACAGCCTTCGTCATCTCGTCCCCGCCGTCCGCTTTCCATTGGGCGAGGAACTTATCGTAATTCTCCAGAGGCTCGGCTCCCGTAATGTACTTAAGGAACGTATCCTCGACCAGCTTGTTAAGCTTCTGGTTGTATTTTCCGACCGCTTCCAAAGGAGGGGCGAAAGAAAGAGGATCCAATACGGCGCTGCCTTTGGCATTCGCTTGGTTGCTCTCAAACGCGCTGAACAGAACGGGATCCTTGCGCACCCTGGCCTGCCAGTAGATCGGATAGTTCTTCTCATCGACACCGGTCAGGAAACCGGAGGCATCGTTGTAATCCTCTGTGAACTTCGGAAGAATCGGAATGTAGTTGCCGTTCTCCACTTTATGGTGAACGCCCTCTTTCCCGATCGTCGCTTCCTTGTGGATGTCCTTATCGAGCTTGAGATCCAAGTATTTGATGATCTCTTCCTTGTTCTCGGCCCACTTCGGAATGCCTACATAGAAGCTGATGCCCGCGGTTCCAACTACCCGAACCTTGCCATCGTCGCCCTTCAGATAAGGCACCGTGCCGATCTTGGCGGTAGGGGTATTCTTCTCCAGCGCCGTCTTCACCGTAGGCGCGTTGAAGTAGCCCATGGACATCATAGCGGCTTTGCCGCTTGTGAAGTTCTCAATGACCTTGTTCGACTGGTTCAGCGACCACTCCTGGTCGATCAGCTTCTCGGAGTACAGCTTGCGCATGAACTCGAGGTATTTCTTCATGTTCGGGTTCTCGACGGCATTCACGAGCTTGCCGTTGACTTCCTCCCAGCCGAGGGCGGCCGTCGTCATGGGGAGGCCGAAGGTCGGCAGAATTTCAGGAGCGAGCGGGCTCTTGCCGCCCGACAACGCCATCACGTTCTTCTTTTCCTTGATCGTCTTCATGACGTTATACAGCTCATCCCGGGTGGTCGGCATCTTCAGGCCGAGCTCATCCATCCAGTCCTGACGGATCACAAGAGAGGAGTTGACGACCGTACCGGAGCCGGTTTGCGGAATGCCGAATATTTTGCCGTTCAGCTTGGCTCCGTTCCAGGAGTTCTGGGAAATGACGTTCTTCAGGTTCGTACCGTACTTGTTGACCAGCTCGTCAATCGGCTCGAGGGCGCCGGAGGCGGCCAGCTTGGAGTACTGGGTGGCGGACAGGATCATGAAGGAATATTTCTCTTTGTTCGCCATGAGCAGGTTCAGCTTGTCGTCCGGGTTCTCCACCGGCAGCATGTCGTAGGTGACCTTATATCCGGTTTTTTCGTTGAGCAGCTTGGCGACCACCTGCTCGTTCGGGTCAAACCGGCCGTACTGCATAAGTGCTTTGAATTCCGGTTTTGGCTTGGAAGCGCCGGCCGTCGCTCCGGGGGATGCGGACGGGGCATTCGTCCCGGAGGCGGAACCGCCCCCTCCACCACAAGCGGTAAGAGCCGCCGTCATGGCCGAGATGGACAGAACAGCAATCGATTTTTTTAACATGGATGAACCTCCCTTATAATAGCCCTACAAGTTGTCTTGCTTCTGGTGATGCTCTCGTCCTTCCGGATTCCTTCACCTCCTTGCGAGAGTTCCCTTCCCGATCAGCCCTTCACGGAACCGATCAGAACCCCTTTGACGAAATATTTCTGTAGAAACGGATACACGAGCAGAATCGGCAGGGTGGCCAGCATGATGGAAGCCGCCTGGATGGACTGGGGCGACACGTTCAAGTTGGCTTCCACGTTATCCCTCAGGAAGGTATCCGTTGACGAAACGAACAGCTCTTTCAAGTAAAGCTGCAGCGGCTTCAAGGACGACGAGTTGATGTACAGGAGCGAGGTGAAGTAATCGTTCCAGAACTGCACCGCATAGAACAAGGTGATCGTGGCAAGCACCGGAAGCGACAACGGAAGAACGATCCGCACGAGAATGGTCATGTTGCTCGCTCCGTCGATTTTGGCCGACTCCTCCAGCCCTTCCGGCAGACTTTCGAAATAGCTCTTGATGATGAGCATGTTGTAGACGCTGATCATAAACGGCAGGAACAGCACCGGAAGCTTATCGATCAGGCCAAGGGAGTGGATCAGCAGGTAAGTCGGAATCAGTCCCCCGCTAAACAGCATCGTAAACAAATACATCAGGATGAAAAATTTGCGGCCTCTGAGCCTCGGCTTGGACAGCGGATACGCGGCCAGCGTGGTCATGAACAAAGCCAGGAACGAACCGATGACCGTGACCGTAACCGAGACCATAAAGGCATTCAGAAACATCGAGCTGCTCGCTACGTATTTGTAGGTTCCGACCTGGAAGTCGATCGGGAACAGCGTAACCATGCCGGAGACGACGGCCGCTTCACTCGAGAACGACTTGGCAATCAAGTTAAGAAACGGGAAAACGGTCGTAAGGCCGAGCAGAACAAAGATGACGATATTGATCGCTTGAAAGAGCTTCTCTCCAACGGAGGAACGAATGGCTTGACTTTTGGCAGGCTTTGCTGCCGGGCTGTTTTTCATATGACTCCCTCCTACTCCCTACCAGATGCCCCGGCCGAAAAACTTACGGGCCAAGGCGTTGCCGGACAGAATCAGAATGAAGGCGACCACCGATTCAAAGACGCCGACAGCCGTCGTGAAGCTGTAGTTCTGTTCGCCGAGGCCGATCCGGTACACGTAGGTCCCGATGACGTCCGCTACGTTGTAAACGCTCGGGTTGTACATGACGAGGATCTGCTCCGTTCCCGCCTCCAGGACGGAGCCCAGTCTCAGGATGAACATAAGAAGAATGATCGGGATGAGACCCGGCAGGGTGATATGGATGATTTGCTTCCACTTGTTCGCTCCGTCGATCCGGGCCGCTTCGTACAAGCCGGGGTCGATCCCCGCCAAAGCAGCCAGGTAGATGATGGTGTTCCAGCCCGTCTCCTTCCAGCCGGCAGACGAAACCAGCACCGTCCGGAAGATACTGTTGTCAAGGAAGAACCGGATGGGCTCCCCTCCCAGGGCGACGATGATTTTGTTCACGATCCCGCCGTTGGTCGACAGCATATCGAGGAACAAGCCGCTAACGATAACCCAGGACAGAAAGTGGGGCAGGTAAATGACCGTCTGAACGGTCCGCTTGAATGCCATGTTTCTTAATTCGTTGAGAAGAATGGCAATGACAATCGGAAGCGGGAACAGAAACAAGATTTTGTACACCGAGATAACCAGCGTGTTCCGAAAGACGTGAAGGAAGCTCTCGGACGAGAACAATTTCTCAAAATGCTCCCATCCTACCCAAGGGCTCGCCGCCAATCCGTCAAAAATGTTGAAGTCTTTAAAGGCGATGATGATTCCGTACATGGGGGCGTACTTGAATAATAATAGAAAGGCGATGCCGGGGATCAGCGCTATATACAGATCCCAATCCTTCGCCACATCGCTCCCGAGCTGCCGCAGGTAACTTCCGCGTCCTCGTTTTACGGGAACGGGGACAGCTTCGGGGGCCGTGCTTTCTCTCATGGGGATGTCCTCCTTCCGCGTAGGGGTTTATGACATTAAGTTTACCACCGCGGCCCTTTTCGGGAATGAGAGGACGATTACCTGTTTTGGTAATCTCATAACTTCTCGTGCCTTATCCGTGAGGATGGTTCTGCTTCCTATGAGATTTCCATGCGCAAAGCAACCGGATAAGGGACTGGCAGAAGAACGGCAAAAAACCTTCCGGCAAAGGAAGGTTTTTTAGGAGGAATCGGGGGGTGTCCCCTCTATTGTCCGCGAATTTCGCCGGGGGTGACGCCCCAATACTTGCGAAAGACCCGGGTAAAGTAGCTGACGTCCCGGTAGCCGACGGCGGCAGCAACATCCATAATCCGTCCCCCGTCCTGCAGGTGGGCCTTCGCCCGTTCCATTTTGCGCTCCAGTACGTAGGCCGAAAAAGCCTTTCCCGTTTCCTGCTTAAACAGCCGGCTCAAGTAAGAAGAGTTGACGTAAAGCCGGTCGGCGATCGTATGCAGCATCATTTCCTGATCCATCTCGTTCTCTACGAGATCGAGGATGGCGGCTATCGTTTCGTTGCTGGTCCGCTTACGCCGCTGATTGGCATACCCCAGGTAAGCCCTAACCATCCGCGTGGTCCAGGCGAGAAATTGTTCGCGGGCGGTAAACCTGCCGTGATTGTGAAAATAGGAATAATCGTCACCCGCTACCTCCTTCACGCGCCAGCCCTGCTTCTGAATAATGCGGACGAACAGACTCGCGAAATACAGGATCTGCTCCTGCATCGTTTCCACGGATTCCGCCTTGTTCATTCCGTCGGTCCACATGGCTTCGACCGCCTCCATGGCCCGTTCGCCGTCTCCGGTTTCCAGGGCGATCTCCAGCATCTTCTCGTGGTTCGGCTGCGGGGTGACGGATGCCGCTTCGCCGGCTTCCTCCCGGTACGGAATCGCGAGATTGTCCCCGAGCACGATCCGGTTCTGGAGAGCCCGAACCGCCTGCAGGTAAAGCTTGTTCATCTCTTCCGCGACGCCGGTCGTTCCACTGATGCCGGCGCTCGCCGTCAGCTTCAAGCAGGTGAGTACGGAGTTTAACGCTTTCTCCGCAAGAGCATTCGTCTTCTGCAGAGCGGCGGGAGAGTCCTCCCCTTCCCCGTGACGGAAAATGATCACGGTTGCCCCTGTCGCATCGCTAGCTACCCAGCAGGCAACCCGCTGGAAGGTTTCCTTTACGATACTGTTCAAGCTAAATTGCAGGAGCGGCGCATCTTTGTGGCTGAAGCGGGTTTCGTCCTCGGACAGCGGGTCCATGTCGATAACCGCCACCGTATACCGAGTGTCCGGCGTGAGTTCCAGCTGCAGGTCGCGGCCCTTCTGCTCCAGCTCCCAGGACTCGTACTTGCCTTCCAGCCAGCCCTTGATGAATTCTTCCACAAGATGAGGAAGATGCAGCATCCATTTCTTGCGGATCTCCTCGCTGTTGTGCCGGCGGTCCCACTCTTTACGCAGGCGCTCCGCCGCTTCAAGCACCGTCCCCAATATTTCTTCATCGCCGGCCGGCTTAAGCAAATATTTCATAACCCCGAGTTCAAGCGCCTTCTGCGCATATTCGAAGTCGTCATGCCCGCTTAACACGATAATCTGCAGAAGAGGATCGGTCTCCCGCAGGCGTTTGGCCAGACTGAGCCCGTCCATTTCGGGCATCTGCAGGTCAAGAAGGAGAATGTCCGGCCTTCGGCGGTCGATCAGCGTCAAAGCCTCCCGCCCGTTTCCCGCCTGCCCGACGATCTCGATTCCATGCTCCTCCCAGGGAATGTTGTGGACCAGAGCATTCCGCAGACGGATTTCGTCTTCCACGATAAGCAGATTCAACGTCAGCACCTTCCTTGCGACTAAGCTGTTCTTGTCCTTCGCCTCCCGGGCCGCGGATTCCTGCTTGACGGAGAAAAGGCACCCGGCTGTTCCGGGTGCCCGTTCTTGCTATGTCCCATCTGCCTTCCAACGTCTTCCAGGCCGAGCTGGGCGCTTGGTCTCTTTCCCTGTCCGGGAGCCGGGACGTCTCGCTATGGCCTAAAACGAGCCTCAGAAGGAGCAACCGATCAGCTGCCTGCCGCTTCGGCTGCTTCGCCCTCGGTCTCGCCGTACCCGAGCACCGCTCCCTGCTTGGTGAGGGCTTCCTGCACCAGCCGGACGTCGAGCTCGCGCGGGGTCGTCTTCTGGGCCGCGCACAGGGCGGCTGCGGTCCCCGCCGCCTGGCCGATAGCCATAGCGATCGGCTGGACGCGGATGGCCGAATGCGCTTCGTGGGTAGCGGAGATCGGACGCCCGCCGATGAGGAGGTTCTCGATCTTCTTCGGAACCAGAGCCCGGTACGGAATGTCGTACCACTCCCCTTGCGGAAGGTGCTGCAGAATCGTTCCCTCCCCGTCGGGGTTGTGAATGTCCACCGGATAAGCCCCGCGGGCGATCCGGTCCTCGAACCGGCAGGAAGCGAGAAGCTCCTCCGCCGTGAGCCGGTATTCGCCTACCACCCGGCGAGATTCGCGGACGCCGATCTGGGGGGCGGTCGTCTGCAGGTAGGCGTCTTCGAAGCCCGGCACCTCTTCCTTCAGAAAGGCGACGAGCTGCTGAACCTGACGGCGGCCTTCGATCTCCGCTTCGGTCAGCTCCCACGGATCGGTGGCATCCTTGCGGACCACGCGGGTCGTGTTAAAGTGAATGACACCCGGCTGATTCGCGTAGAACCACAGCACATTCTCGCGGGGACATTGAATTCGGCCCTGGCGCTTGGCTTCCAAGTACCGCTCGGTAATCCCTTTCCGGTCGGGCATCCGGTCGACGTCCACCTGAGCCATCCGGAAGTTGAGCGTCATCGGCTGGCTCAAGCTGTCCACGGCTCTACCCTTCTCGACCAAGGCGCCTGCCAACGCGGCAAGGTCGGCATCTCCGGTGGCATCCACATACACCTGGGCTCGAAAATCCATGAGCCCGGCCTTGTTCGCCAGCCGGACACGCTCAATGCGGGTCCCCTCCTCGTTCATGACGGCCTCTCCCAGGAAGGAATGATAGAGCAGATGAACGCCCGCTTCCCGGCACAGTTCCTCGGCGGCGACCTTCAGCGCTTCCGGATCAAATGCGGTCTTCTGCTTCGGATGGCCGTACATGCCCATCGCCGTCATCCGGTCGATCAGCTCCTGAAGCACCCCGAAGATCAGCTGCACCTGATTCCCGCCGGATGCCCAATAGGACATCCACGGATTGACCATCATGGCGGTTCCCGCACCTCCGAGAAAACCGTACCGCTCGGCAAGCAGCGTCCGCGCCCCCATTCTTGCCGAAGCGACGGCTGCCGCGATCCCGCTCGGGCCGCCTCCCGCCACCACTACGTCATAAGTCGATTTGTCCATGTTCTCCACCTTCCCTTTCTTGGGTATTATTTGACAAAGCCCTGCTCCTTGATCTGCTTCGTTCCTTCCTCGACAAACAGTTTGTACTTGAACGTTGTTTCGAGCGTCTTCAGGAAATCCGGATACTCGGCGAGGGGACGCTTGCCGGTGACGAACTTGATCATCTCCTCCTCGGCGAACCGGTCCGCATCGGCCTTATTGAACCCGGTCGGCGGAATGACCGAGCTGTCGAAGGAAGGAATGCGGGGCGTTTTGATCGCAAATTCGGTAGCCGCCGCCTGGTTCGGGAACTTGATGGCCAAATACTCCTTGTTCGGACGGCCGGTGATTTGGTACAGGTTGAAGTAATTGCCTTCCTTCGCCATCAGGTCGGTGGGAACGACCTTCCCGTCCTTCAAGTTGTAATGCTTGCCCTCCAGGCCGTACATGACGAGTGTGTTCCCTTCCTTGCCGGAAACATAGTTGATCAGCTCGAGCACCTTTTGCAGCTTGGCTTTGTCCTTCTCGATCGCCTTCGGAATCACCCAATAGCGGGAGGGGCGGTCATAATCGAACGTTCCGTCGAACGCTCCGCCGGGCCCTTTAAGCGGTGCCATCTGCACCCAATCCGCGTTAGGGTTGATGGCCTTGTATTGGCTGACGAATTCATCCTTGGCGATTTCCGTCCAGCCCTTGAAGATAAAGCCGGCTTTTCCTTGAAACGCCTTCTGCACCTCGACATTGCCTTTGTTCGTCATGATCTCCGGGTCCACTACCCCCGCATCAAACATGGACTTGATGTACTTCAGCGCCTCCGGCATGGCCGGGTCAAAATAGGCGTTGGTCACTTTGCCGTCCTTCTCGTAGAACGTGCCCGGCTGGCCGACCTTGTACGCCCCGAAGATCGTGGCAAAGCCGTCGAGCTTCGCTCCCGTTATGCCGTACGTGTCTTTCTTGCCGTTGCCGTCCGGGTCCTGCTCGGTGAAAGCTTTGGCGACGGTGAGGAATTCATCGAGAGTGGTAGGCATCTGCAGATTCAGCTTCTGCAGCCAGTCCTTGCGCACCCACATGGTAGAGAAGGGAACATCCGCCACGCGGGGGATGGCCAGAATTTTGCCGCCTATGGTAACCTTCTTCAAGATTTGGGGCGTCAGATTCGTTAAGAATTCCTTAGACGGCTTCAATTCCTTGTCCATGTAGGCGGTCAGGTCGAGAAGAAGCCCCTTATCCGAAAACTCCTTCACGTCGGAGAAATCGACCGAGAACAGATCGGGATAGTTGCCGCCCGACAGCCTCACCCGGACCTGGTTCTTGTAATCCTCCCCGGAGGCGATGGTCGTCAGCTGCAGGTCGGTGTTCAGCTTCTTGTCGATCGTCTTCTTGATGTCGTCCGCTTCCGGCGCCGGCAGCCCCGACGCGGCCATAGCCATTTGGATTTTAACCGGCGCCCCCGTTCCCTCGCCGGCTTTGGCGCCGCCTGCCGGACTGGCCGCCGCCTCCTTCTCGGTCTGGCCGCCGGAGGAACACCCCGAGAGCAGGACACCCGTCACCAATGCTGCGCTTACCCCAATCGGAATCCATTTCTTCTTGTTCATCCTATCCCTTCCCTTCCGGTTCTAATGAGGATAGCCGGGAAACCGGCTTCAGCCTTTAATCGAGCCAAGCAGCATGCCTTTCGTAAAATGCTTCTGCAGGAACGGATAGACCGCAATAATGGGAAAGCTGGCGAACACGACCGCCGCCATCTGCATCGTGACGGTAGGAACCTGGTCCTCTGCATTCTCAAGCGGCTGCTGGCTCAGCATCAGAATTTCCCGGACGACGACTTGCAGCGGAAACAGCGTCCGGTCGGTGACATACATAATGGCGGCGAAGAAGGAGTTCCAATGGCCGACCGCATAGAACAAACCGACCGTAATCATCACCGGCAATGACAGCGGAACCGCCAGCCGGAGGAGAATGCGGAATTCCTTCGCTCCGTCGATCCGGGCGGATTCGAACAATTCCTCCGGAAGCTGCTCGAAGAAGCTCTTCATCAGCAGCACGTTGAAGCTCGATACGGCGGTCGGCAGGATGAGTGCCCACAGGCTGTCGATCAGGCCGGTTGCCTTGACGACCAAGTACGTCGGGATGATCCCTCCGCTGAACAACAGGGTGAAGACGACCATGATCAGGAAGACATTCCTTCCCGGCAGGCTTCGACGGCTGAGCGGATAAGCCACCAGTGTCGTCAGAATCAGGTTGATCGCAGTTCCCAGCAAGGTGATCGTAACGGTTATGACGAGAGAACGCGGAATTCCCGAAGTCTCCATCAGCTTCCGGTAGGCGTGAAAGGTAAATTCCCGCGGGATGAGAACATAACCACCGTGCTTCAGCACCTCCGCAAATGGAGTTAGCGACACGGAGACGACGTACAGCAGGGGCACGACGGCCACGATCCCGACAGCGGCCAGGACGGCATACGTGAAGGTGAGAAACGCTTTGTCCTGCTTCGTGTTTACCATATGCTCTCCCCCCATCGCTTGGCGAGTGTGTTCGAGAGGTAGACCAGAATCAAACCGATGCCCGATTTGAACAACCCGACGGCAGAGGCCAAGCTGTAGTTCCACTGCTCCAGACCGGTACGGAACACCCAGGTGTCGAGAATGTCGGCTACCGAGTAGACATGCACGTTATACAGGACATAGATCTGCTCGAAACCGGCATCCAGCATATGCCCGAGACGGAGGATCAGAAGCAGAATGATGACATGGCGGATGCCGGGCAAGGTAATGTGCCAGACCATCCTCAGCCGGCTTGCCCCGTCCACCCTTCCGGCTTCATAGAGCGTGGGATCGATGCCGGCAATCGCGGCCAGGTAAATGATCGCTCCCCACCCGAGGTTTTGCCAAATCTCGGAGCCGACGAGCACAGAGCGGAACCATTCGGTCGACGTCAGGAACGGAATGGTAGAAGATCCGCTTTCCACGAGCCAGCGGTTGACAATGCCCGAATCCTGGGAAAGAAACATGAGCAGAATACCATAAATGATCACCCACGAGAGAAAATGAGGCATGTAGCTGAGGGTCTGGACCAGCCGGCGGAACCAGGGGGTCCGGCATTCGTTCAGCAGGATCGCGAGAAGAATAGGCGGCACCATGCCGAATAGAAGCTTGTACACGCTGATGAGGAACGTATTGGCGAGCAGCTGGGTAAAATACGGGGATTCATAAAATTGCTGAAAATACTTGTACCAGGGGTCCGCCCACGGACTGCTCCAGATGCCTTCCAGCATGTCGTAGTCCTTGAAAGCGATGATGACCCCGTACATCGGGAGGTATTTGTAGACCAGGTAGTAGATCACACCGGGCAGAAGCATCAAATAGAATTCTTTGTGCGCCCAGAAGGCCTTCCTGGTTTTGCCCAGCCGGGAAGAGGCAGCCGGTTGAGCATACGAGCGGGAATTGGCGGTTTTGGCGGGCATGGCCCTCCCCTCCTTTTGGCGATTGGCTTCGTCGGTCGTCGGTCTACCGCTTTCGCTTGGCGGTACGTTTCCCTCCCTTCTTCGGCTTAACTATTGGCTGAAGTGGTAACTGATTTAACGATACCATCCGACTCTCAAAGGGATAAGGAACAGATTTGAGGGAACCTGGAACAGATTTGGTTATCTGCACAAGTGGCGGTAATCCCCGGGAGTCGCTCCTGTCCATCGCTTGAAGATTTTGTTGAAATAATTGGCGTTCGGAAATCCCACCTTATCTGCGATCTCGGCAACAGGAAGGCCGGTCTGCTCCAGAAGGCGCTTCGCTTGTTCCACCCTTTCTTTGTGAAGGTAATGAATGAGCGTATAGCCCGTTTTTCTTTTGAAGAGCGCACTGAAGTACGTTTCGTCAAGCGCAACAAGGGACGCAACGGACCGAAGGGTCACTTCCTGGCTGTAGTGCCGGCGGATATGCTCCAGCGCCTTGTCGATCTCGGGGTGTCCCGTCCGAAACGAGCTTGTGCCGTCCCACGGAATCCCGTACCGGTCCATATTGGCGAGCAGCCGTACAAGCAGGTCCTCGTGAACGACATACCCGGCGAGCTCCCCCTCGGTCATCCCCTTGCATCCGGCCGTAAGGGACAGCATACGGTCCACCCGGCGGGCGCATTCCTTTACGACGGGCATCGGCACCTCATGCTCGGCAAGAGAGGCCCAGCCTTCCTGCAGCTTGCAGCGAAAGTCATCCCGGTTGCGCTGATCGAGGCTCTTGATCCATCTTCTCTCCAGGGACCAGATCAGGGTCCGGTCGTAGGCCGATTCCCGGCTGGCCGGTCGAACCGGCTCCTTCCCGTACCAGAGGGAGTCCAGCCTACTCAGGCAGGCCATCCAAGCCTCCCGCAGCTGACCGGAGGGGGCGATCGGTGACCAGAAGCCGGGAAGAGCGGGTTTAGACCGGGCGCTTACCGGAGAAGCGATGGCCGGCGGGTTCCATATAAAAAAAGTCGTATGCCCCAGCCGGCGGAAAGCATGAACGACGGTTCGAGCCCCCGGGGACAGCCCGCTTTCCCGTAAGAAAGCCTCCAACGGAATCGACTCCGTTCCATGAAGGAAAGAGGCGACCCGGACCGTCTCATAATTCCCGGTCCGCCCCCCTTCTGCCAGGGCTTCCACATTATCTTCCGACGGCCGTCCGTCCAGCCAACCATGCCACAGGTTCTGGTAAACCCGCTGAAACGATGTCTCTTCAAGCGAGGATCGGGTAAGTTCCACCCGAAGGAGCTCCTGCCGGATTTTGGCCAGCACGATGGCCAGGGATTCGGGATTCATCGACAACTTGAGCAGGTAAGACGACGCTCCGTATTCCAGAGCCTGTCGGGCGTATTCAAATTCATTCATGCACGTGAGCATGACGAAAAGGGATGCCATCCCCTCTTGCTTAGCCTGATTCAGCAGCTGCAGGCCATCCATCACCGGCATGACGATGTCCGTGATGACAAGATCGGGGACCTGCTTTCTCATCAGATCAAGAGCCTCCTCGCCGTTAGCCGCTTCCCCGGCAATCCGGAAGCCGTACTCTTCCCAGGAAATCAGGTGCTTGAGCGACCGCCGGACAAACCCTTCATCTTCAACGAGCAGAACGTTCCACATGGGGATCCCCTCCTTCGGTATAGGGAGTCGAGAGCAGCAGCGGGAAGCCCAGGATGACCTTCGTTCCATCGGCTGACGGTTCGATGGTTAACGTGCCCTCCTCTTTGAACATCAGCCCCAGCCGTTCCTTTACGTTTTTCAGTCCGATTCCTTTTCTTTTGCGTATGGCGGTACCGGACGAGGCTTCCTTCCATCCTCCGTTGTCCTCCACCTCCAGAAAGCAGCGATTCCGCTCGGCATAGGCCCGGATCCGGATCTTCCCCCCGCCCTTAGGGGCTAGCCCATGAAAGATTGCGTTCTCCACCAGCGGCTGCAGGCTGAGCTTGGGCACCAGGGCATACTCGAGCCGGCTCTCGTACTCCCACTGGATATCGAAGGCCTGCTCGTAACGGAAGGCTTGAATGGAGACATAGGCCTCCGTCAGCCCCCGCTCCGTCCTCAGGTGGATAAGATCAGTCTCCTCGTTCAAGCTGGTCTCCAGCAGAGTCCCCAGAGAAACGCAGATACCGGCCGTGTCCTCGTCCCCTTTGCTCAGCGCATTCCATTTCACCACGTTCAAGGTATTGAGCAGAAAGTGCGGGTTCATCTGGGAAAGCAGCATATGGTACCGGACCGCCTCTTTCTGTCTCTCTTCCGCCTTAAGTTTCTGGAGAAGGCCGCTCAGATCGCTGACCATTTGGTTAAAGGCTTGAGCAACGGCAAGCAGTTCCCCCCGGAAGGAGCCGGTAGGCAGATGGGTTTTGAGCTGCTGGCGGACCACGTTCTGCATCTTCTTCTGAAGAAGAGCAAGCGGCCGGGTAATGGTGGACAGCAGAAGAAAGGTTATGATGACAAAAAGCAGGGTGAACAGCAGCGCCGTCGTGATCATCTGGCGTTTTACCGCCTCTACGTCCCCGAACAAGAGACGAAGAGGAAACCGGCTCATCATGGTCCACTGCATCGTAGGAATTGGCAGCCGATTGTACAAAAAGGAGCCCGTGATTTGGTGGGAATTCCCCTCTGTTTCGAGGGTCCGGTAGCGGTAAGCCGCCAGGGCGGGATCTGAGGAATCGCCCGTCCCCCCAATGACGATGCCTTGTTCATTGAGCAGATAGAAATCCTGCGTGATAGGGAAGCTCTTGGCCATCGCGGACAGCCAGGCCTGAAAATCGATGGAAATGCGCACCACAGCGGCCGGCTCTTTCCGGTTGTCGCGAATCAAGGAATAGAGAGAAAGGTAGTGAGTGCTTCGGCTTTCTTCGGTAAGCTGGATCAGCTCGTCCCCGGGAATCCACAGATAATCCGTTTTGCCGGAGCGGATGGCCTGGAGCTTGTCATTCGGAAGCCACGTGAGATCGGAGGGCTTGCCCGGACGGTAAGAAGGGTACTCCCTGCCATCCCGGGTTAACAGGGAATAGTAAATGTAGGGGGAAGTCAGGGCTTTGCTCTTGATATCGGTCCACAAGGCTTCCATTTGGCGCGTGGTCTCCGCCTCGTCTTGCGGAGGGTCGTTCAGGAGGCCGAGCACCACCGGCTCTCTTTCGAGCCGGACGGCGATCCGAAAGACGGTGCTGCGCATATCTTCAAAAATGAACTTGAGCTGCTCAAGCTGTTCTGTATTCTGGTGAACCACTTGGTCGACAAAGGACTGCTGAATGCGGCTGACGCTGTAAAACTGGAGCAAGGAATACGGGATGAGAATAAAAAGCAGAAAAACGAGGAACAGCCGGTTTCGTAAAGAAGAGAATCCTCCTAACCAAAGCTTGTTGAGCATAGGCATGCCTCCTTTTCTTCGTGTAAGCGCCATCAAAAGTAAGAAAAGCGATTGACTTGATGTTAACATCCTCTGAGGAGTCTAACAACGGGACTCTGGTTGGAGCGTAAGGTTGGCGAAATCGTTTGGGGCAGGTTTGGGTACCAGATTTGTTTACATAATTATTATTATGTCACCTTTCCTGTCGTCTGTTGATGTCAGTATTCCTTCTCCGATAAAACAAAAAAACCTTCCGGGCATCCCGGAAGGGTCTGTTCTATTCCCAATAACGACGGGAGATGCAGTGCTCCTCCGCCAGCTTATACGTGGCCAAGTCCACCAACTCAATGGAGAAAATCGTCTCGGGTGAGTGCAGCATCTTGCCTTCCCCCGCATAGATACCGACATGATGCACCGCCCCCTTCCCCTTCTCATGGGCGAAAAACATCAAGTCACCCGGCTCCAGGTCGTCGGGGGCAATTTCCTTGCCGTGCTTGGCTTGATCGGAGGCATCTCGCGGCACGAGGATGCCGAACGACCGGTGCATGCTGTAGGCAAAGCCCGAGCAGTCATAGCCGTAAGAGGACATGCCGCCCCACAGGTACGGAAGATCGAGGAAGCGCAGGCCCTGCTCGACAATCGCTTGGCCTCTCTTTCCTTCCGGAACAAGGGAAGAGGAATCCCCGTCGGTAACTCGCACTTCCTCCGCCGACAGGTAGGCGATGCCGTGCGGAGTCAACACTTCCACCCGCTCCCCTTCTTGGGCAACGAGCGGCAAGGTGGTTAAGAAGCTGAGCTCGATCAGCGGCGCGGAGCTCCCGTCCCTTAGCCATGCCTTGTCGGCCATCACGACAGCCTGCGGCCCACCGGCTTCAACGGCTGAGTCGCCGGATTCTGAGGAAGCGGCAGGGTCATCGATCAACTGATCCCGCGGCACCCAGCCGGGGTAGCCCAGCGGATTTTTGCGGGTGGGTTGATCCGGAATGAGCACCTGCACCCAGTCCTCCTGCTCCTCGGTAACAAGGACCGGCGTGCCGTACAGCATCTGGGTTTGCACCCGGTTGCCGTTGCAGAGATCCAGCTTACCTTCTATTCCCATGCGGTCAATCCATTCCTTGGGATCGGCCGGCCGGGCAACCGCCGGAGCGTCAATCGGGCGGACCGACTCTGGACTCGTCCAGACGGTGGCTACGGAAACCCCGCATATCAATCGCTTGGGCGCTGTCATGTCGCCACCCCTACGTTCGTCGTATACGCGACGTCGGTGATCCCCAAACCGGCTCCGGCCGGGAAGGTCATCTTCCGGCCTTCGTACTGGACCCCTCCCGTCACGATATCGCTGCTCATCATGAGGGGCGCGTCAAAATCAAACCGGGTAATGTTCTTCTTGCTTGCCGCGAGATGGGCCGCGGCCGTTACCGCCAGGCGGGATTCGATCATGCTGCCGACCATGCATTCCACACCGAACTCCTCGGCGATGTGGTTGATGATTTGGGCTTTGTAGATTCCACCGGATTTCATGAGCTTGATGTTGATCATGTCGGCCGCGCGGCGCTTCAGCACCTCGAACGCTTGAGCCGGCGTAAAGACGCTCTCATCGGCCATGACAGGGGTCTCGACGGCATCGGTCACCGCCTTCAGCCCTTCGATGTCCAGAGCCTTGACCGGCTGCTCGACAAGCTCGATATTCAGGCCCAGATCCTCCATGCGGCGGATGGAGCGGACGGCGTCCTTGACCTGCCAGCCCTGGTTTGCATCGATGCGGATCTTGACCGCCTGCCCGACGCAGCTGCGGATTTCCTTAATCCGTTCAATGTCTTCCTGAATGTCATCCTTGCCCACCTTGATCTTCAGGACATTGAAGCCGTCCTTCACATAACGAAGCGCATCCTCCCCCATCTCCTTCGGGGAATTGACGCTGACGGTGTAATCCGTCTCGATTTCGTCCTTGTAGCCGCCCAGGAACTGATACAGGGGCAGCCCGCAGTACTGGGCGACGAGATCATAAACGGCCATATCGACCGCCGCCTTGGCGCTGCTGCTGCCTATCATGGAAGCGTGAAGCGTCTGCAGCACCTGTTCATAGGCAAGCAGATTTTTGCCAAGGAGCTGCGGCTTAAAGGTATGGACGATGGCGGAATGAATGCTGTCCAGGCTGTCGCCTGTGATGACCACGGTGGCCGGCGCTTCGCCCCAGCCGACCCGCCCGTCGTTCGTCCGGATACGGACGAGAACGGATTCCGCGTGGTGCACGGTCCGCAGGGCCGTTTTGAACGGCTTGATGAGCGGTGTGGATTGTCTCATGACTTCTATGCTTTGAATAATCATGGCTGCGGCCTCCTTATGCCTGTACCCCCGGTTCCAAGCCTTCCAGCAGCTTCTTCCTCGTGCTGAGCCGGGCCCGGATGCCTACCGGAACAGCCGCATTCGGAGAACAATGTCCGATCCGGAACCCGGCCAGGGTCGGCTTTCCGGACGTAAGAATGTGATCCCCGATGACCTGTTCCAGCGTTAGCGATTCCTTGCGTTTGTTCGGTTCGCAATTATGAAAATCACAGATGGCGATGCCGGCCGCATCGTCAAACTTGCCTGCCTGCTTCAGCTGGTTGAACATCCGGTCAAGCCGGTACGGCTCTTCGTCGATGTCCTCCAGAAACAGAATTTTGCCCCTCGTGTCGATTTCATAGGGCGTTCCAAGGGTACTTGTCAGGAGCGAAACATTGCCTCCCGTAAGCTCCCCTTCCGCCTCTCCTTCAACCAGCACCTGGAGCGGAGACAGCTCTTCTCCGTAGGCAGGAACCACAGGCTCGAGCATCATCCGGAAGCCTTCCAAGGTGGCGGGGTGAAGATCCTCCCGGCCGAGGTCGATAAGCATAGGTCCATGAAAGGTTACCAGACCCGCATAACGGCCGATGGCCGAATGAAGGAATGTAATATCGCTGTAGCCCCAGAAAATTTTCGGATTCGCCCGGATGGCGGCGTAATCGAGCATGGGAGCGATGCGGCCGGTTCCGTAGCCTCCGCGTGCACAGACGATAGCCTTTACGGATTCGTCTGCGAACAACCGGTTAAGCTCGTCTGCGCGTTCCGCATCCGTACCCGCCAAATAGCCGTGTTTCTTGCGGGTCGTTTCCCCAAGTATGACGTTCAACCCCAAACGTTCCAAATAGCCGGCTGCCGCCTCCGTCTTGTCCCGGTCTCCCCAGCTGGCCGGGGCGGTAACCGCCACCGTATCTCCGGGGAGCAGCCGTTTCGGTTTGATTCGTTCCATCGGTCATCCGCTCCTCTTCCATCCTTACAAAAAAAGGGGAGGAGCGCCGGGATCCGGCGCACTCTCCGCTTAAGACAAGGGAACCTTGCATCTGTGTGATTTTTGAGCATCCGAACGGCATAAGCCGTCCAAGAGCAGCCCCTTATTTAAAGGAAGCCCACTTGAAATCAACGAAACCAAACGGATGCTTCACGATCCCGTCTACTTTGTCGCTTTTCAGATAGGCGGTGTTGTAGAAGTAAAGCGGCAGGATCGGCGCTTCGTCCATCAGGATTTTCTCCGCCTCATGCATCATCTTGAAGCGGTTCGCTTCATTCGGTTCATTATATGCGTCTTTGATCAATTTATCATATTGCGCATTGGCCCAGCCGGTCCGGCTGAACGGGTTCGTCGACTGGAAGCCATCCAGGAAGTTGATCGGATCGGCAAAATCCGGGAGGAACGACGAACGGGAAAGCTGAAGCTGAAGCTTCTTCTGCTCGTCGGTCAGCACCTTGCCTTCTTTGTTCGCGAGCTTGATGTCAATCCCCAGGTTGTCCTTGAACATGGCCTGCAGAGCTTGGGCAATGCGCTGGCTCGTATCGTTCGTGTTGTAGGTCAGGGTCACTTCAGGCAGCGTGGTATAGCCGGCCTCCTGCATCCCTTTGGCTAACAGGCTTTTGGCTTCGGCCGCGTCGAACTTGATCAGACTGCCGCCGACTTTGCGGAAGTCACCGCCGGCCGGATCCTTAAGGCCTGGGGAGACATAACCGTCCGCCGGCTTGTGCTTCTGCTTAAGCACGAGATCCACGAGTTTCTGGCGGTCTACCGCGGCCACGAAGGCTTTGCGGATATTGGCGTTCGTGAACGGCGCCATCTTCGTGTTAAAGCGGTAAAAGGCGGTTCCGGCGGCATCCTCTATCGTTACCTTGTTCTCGGCGAACAGCTTCTCGCTCATGTCCGCCGGGATGGATTCCGTATAGTGGAGCTCACCTGTGGAGAACAGCTGGTAAGCCGTGTTGGTGTCGTTGACCATTTTGTAGGTTACGCCGTCGAGCTTAACGTTCGCCGCATCCCAGTAGGAGTCATTCTTAACCACCTTCAGCTCGCTGTCGTGCTTCCATTCGGAAATTTTGAAGGGTCCGTTGCTGACGATGGTGGCCGCTTCCCCTGCCCATTTGGCATTGCCTTCCACCGTTGCCTTATGTACGGGGAAGAATGCGGGACTGGATACCATTCCGATGAGCCACGAGGCTGGCTGGGCCAGCTTGACCTCCAGCGTCTTATCGTCGACCGCCTTAATCTTCACGTCGTCGGCGGAGCCTTTCCCGGAGTTGTAGGCCTCGGCTCCTTCAATCGGATAAGCAAGGAAAGCCGCATCGGAGGCCGTTTTCGGATTCAAGAGGCGCTTCCACGCATACTCGAAATCCGAGGCTTTTACCGGATCACCGTTCGACCATTTGATGCCGTCCCGGAGCGTGAATGTAACCTGCTTGCCGTCGGCGCTTACCTTCCATTCCTTGGCCATGGCGGGCTGCGGCTGCTGGTCCTTGCCGAGGCGGGTCAGCCCTTCAAACACATTGTTGACGACATCATACGAAATTTGGTCAAACCCGATAGGAGGATCCATGGACGTCGGTTCTTTGCTGTTGTTGAAAAGCAAAATTTTCGATGCCGTGCTCTTGCCGGAATCCGTTGACGGTCCGGACGCGTTGTCTTTGCTGCAGCCGGCGAGCGCCGTACCCATGATCAGAGTGCAGCTGATCAACAGTGTGGAAACTTTCTTCATCGCATTCTCCCCTTAATCCTTATAGTATTTATCCTAGAGCCGACTTGATGTTAATCTTGATCGGCGGCTGGAACACGTTTTGAGCTCTTTCGTCCTGAAGCCAGCAGGCGGCTGTGTGGCTGGCGGATACCGAGACGGGCTCCGGCGGATAAGCCCCGCACACCTTCATAGCGTAAGGACATCGGGCGGCAAAGGCACACCCTTTGGGAGGAGCGAACAAGTCCGGCGGCGTCCCCGGAATGGGCGTTAGCGGAACATCCTTTTCCATATCCAGCCGCGGCATGGACCCAAGCAGGCCTTGCGTATAAGGATGCTGGGGATGCTGAAACAACTCATCTACCGTGCCGCTCTCGACAACCTGGCCCGCATACATGACGTTCACGCGGTCGGCGATCTTGGCGACTACCCCTAGATCGTGAGTAATGATGATGATCGAAACGCCCGTCCGTTCCTGCAGCTTCTTGAACAGCTCGATGATCTGGGCCTGAATCGTGACATCCAGTGCCGTGGTTGGCTCGTCCGCAATGAGCACCGAAGGTTCGCAGACGACCGCAATGGCGATCATGATCCGCTGCCGCATCCCGCCGCTGAATTCATGAAGGTACTGCTTCAACCTTGCCTCGGGATTGGGGATGCCTACCAGCTTGAGAATCTCGATCGCTTGCTTTCGGGCTTCCGAGCGGGAAACCTTCCGGTGCCGGACGATCCCTTCCATGATCTGCTCGCCGATGGAGATGGTCGGATTCAAGGCCGTCATCGCATCCTGGAAAATCATAGAGATCTCCGAGCCGCGTAGCTCTCTCATCTGCCTCTCATTTAAAGCGGTGAGCTCCCGCCCCTTAAAACGGATGCTCCCCCCGGTGATCCGGGAGCTGTGCTCCGGGAGCAGACGCATCAGGCTTCGGGCGGTTACGCTTTTGCCGCAGCCCGATTCCCCGACGATCGCCAGCGTCTCGCCCGGCTTAAGGGATAAGCTGACGCCGCGGACCGCTTGGACGGTGCCGCCGTGCGTGGTGAAGGTGACATGCAGGTTGTCCACTTCAAGCAAAGGGTTCGGATTGGCATTGGTCATGGGAATTATCTCCTTTGCTTCGGATTGAAGGCGTCTTGAAGCCCGTCGCCCACCAGGTTAAAGGCAAGCATGGTCATGGAAATGAAGAACGCCGGAAAGAACAGTCTCCACCATTGGCCCGAGATCAGGGTGGTCAGGGCGTCGTTCGCCATGACTCCCCAGCTGGCGAGCGGCGGCTGAATGCCGAGTCCGAGGAAGCTCAGGAAGGCTTCCCCGAAGATAGCGGACGGGACGGAGAATGTCACCTGCACGATAATCACCCCGAGGGCGTTCGGCAGCAGGTGCTTGAAGATGATGTAGCCCCCGCTTCCCCCGAGAGTCTTTGCCGCCTGGACGTACTCCGCCGACTTCAGGCTTAACACCTGGCCGCGCACGATCCGGGCCATGCCGATCCAACCGGTCGCGCTCAAGGCGATGATGATGGTCTTCAAGCCCGGTCCCATGACGACCATGAGGAGGATGACGATGAGCAGATACGGGATGCCGTACAGCAGGTCGACGAACCGCATCATGATGTTATCGACCCGGCCGCCTACATAGCCGGCAATCCCGCCGTAAACGATGCCGATCAGGAAGTCGATGAGCGCGGCCATCAAGCCGATGAAAAGCGAGATGCGCGCCCCATAGAGTATCCGGGCGTACACATCGCGGCCCAGGTCATCCGTGCCGAACCAATGAGCGGCGGACGGCTTCTGGTTCGCTTCGAGGAGCGCCTGCTTCGAATAGCTCTGGTCCGTCAGGAGGGGGCCGAAAATGGCCAGAATCGCCAGAATGGCGATGATAATCAACCCCAGCATGGCCAGCTTGTTCTTGCGCAGCCTGAGCCACGCCTCCTGCCACAGTGAAAGACGGGGACGCACAATGGCTTCTCCGGTCCCTTCCTGCTTGGGCATGGGGACAAATAATGAATCGGGAACCGCCATCGGCTAGCCCTCCTTTCGGTGAAGCTTGATTCGAGGATCGATGATTCCATAGGCGATGTCGACCAGGAACATCATGAAAAGCAGCAGAGCACTGTAGAAAACGGTGGTCCCCATGATGACGGCGTAATCGCGGTTGTTGATGCCGTCAACGAAATATTTTCCCATCCCCGGGATGGCAAAAATCTTCTCAATAACGAAGCTGCCGGTCAGCACGTTCGCCACCAAAGCCCCAAGCAGGGTAATGACGGGAAGAACGGCATTGCGAAGCGCATGCTTCAGAACGATCGTCGCCGGTGAAAGCCCTTTTGCTCGGGCGGTTTCGATGTAATCCGCGGTAAGGACTTCGAGCATGTTCGCTCTCGTCAGCCTGGCGATAATGGCAATCGGTCCCGTCGACAGCGCAAGTGCCGGTAGAATGACGTGCCTCCACGTTCCCCACGTGGCTACGGGCAGCAGCCCCCATTTGACCGCCACGTACTTAATGAGCAGAGTCGCCATAATAAAGTTCGGCACCGCGATCCCGATAACCGCGATAATCATGGCCAGGTAATCAATGATCCGGTTATGCCGCAGCGCCGCCACGGTCCCGAGTGCGATCCCGGAAACAATCGCGAAGAGAATCGCCACCATGCCGAGCTGGAACGAAACCGGAAACCCGCGGTCGATCATGGAATTGACCGTATCCGGAAAATGGCCGATGGACGGGCCGAGATCGAAGGTCAGCAGCGACTTGAGGTAGAGCAGGTACTGAACGGGAAGCGGCTTGTCCAGGTTGTAGAATTCCATCATGTTCTGAACAGCGGTCGGATTTGCGTTCTTGCCGTCTTTCTCAAAGGGAGATCCCGGTACGGAATGCATCAGGAAAAAGGTTACCGTGATGATCAGCCACAGCGTAACGACCATCGACAAGAAACGGCGCAGTATGAATTGTGTCATGGGTTCCCCCGCTTCTAACAGAATGTGGTTCGCATGGCCAGCTCGGTCATGACGAGCATCGCGCGGTAGGCTTCCAGGATATCTTTGGCCTGGTAGGTGACGATCGGACTCTCGCTGTCAATCTCCGTTCCCGGCATCAGATGGGCCCATTCGGCCTGCCCATAATTGTTGAATTCGATCGTGAGCAGCGGATTTTCAGGCGGGACAAGAGGCTTGACCTGATGGCGGTTGGACCAGGCTTCCTCCGTCTTGTCCTTCAGCAGCTTGGAGCTCTTCTCCGGGGTCAGGCAGAGAGCCGAGGTGCGGGAAATGCGCTTCTTCACGACAGCGGTGGTGACGCCCGGAATGAGTTCCTCCGCCTCCAGCGCCGTTTCGTCGTCTCCCGCGACCAGGAGCACCGGCACGCCATAATGCCCGGCGACCATTGCGTTGAAGCCCATCTCCCCGATCGGACGGTCGTTGATCAGCATGTTTCTGACACCGAAGATCATCGTGTGGCTCAGCACACCCTTCCGGGCTGCCCGCGTATGGTAGCCGATAAAGGCGGCTCCGGAAAAGGACGAATCGAGTCCCTGAACCATGGAAAAGGGCTTGACGTCACCGGAGATGAGCTGGGCTTCCGGATGGAGTCTCTCGATGAGCAGATTGTTCATTTTGGAGTGGCTGTCATTGACCACCACTTCCTCGAGTCCGAGCTCAAAAGCCGTTCTGATGACGCTGTTGGCCTCCTCCGTCATGATGACCTGCCCGCGGGAATAGTTGGATTCCCTCGAGTCGATGAAGGTGGTGTCCACCAGTCCGGTAATGCCTTCCATGTCAACCGAAAGATAAAGCTTCAACCTTGCTTCCTCCCTTAGCTATCTGTTTGGGTATAGTCCGCTCTATCCGCCTCTTAGACGAAGCCTCGTCGCGAATGCGGACGGAGGGACGCAAAAACCCAGCAACCGCCCCGGACATGGCATCCCAAGGAGCGTCTGCTGGGTTTTATTTACGGGTATGCCGGGCATACGGATAAATAAAGCAGCTTATTATGTACTTGTTGGCAGCGGATGGATCTCTTCCCGGCTGGCCAAAGCCAGCTTGTATTTCTTGGCGGCATCCTTGAAGGCGACGATGAGGGCCTTCTGGGAGGAGCCGTGGTACCTCATGCGGATCTCTTGAGCCACCTCGTCGTAATCCGACATCCGGTAGCCGATGAAGAGAGAACGTACAAATTCATTAGTTAAAGGAATGGTAGAGGAACAGCCCGCATCGATAATTTTGTGGCTTGCGGTATCCACGACCAAGCCGATAAAAAAAGCGCTGTACTGCTGGGTGATCGGGTTGTTCACGGACGCTTGAGCGTCGCCGATCACATAAAGCGTGTCCTTGTCGTACACCGACGCCACTCCTTGTCCTTATTCTGTTCGTTGTCCGTTCGGGATGTGGGAAGGTCGGCTTCCACGACCGGCGGACTTCAGAATAATGTAGAGATGTTATTTAGTCTAACACCGCATTAACATGTTGTAAATGGAAATTGCTATAAATGAGAATGAATCCACTCTTCGTATAATAGACGGAACAAGTCCTCCTCCGCCTCAAAGAACACCCCGTCCCCTTTGGTTTGCCGAAGACCGTTCATCAGGAGGACGATTCCCCAACCTTCTTCCGGATCGAAGAACCAGTCGCTCAGCAGACCGTAAGCGTCCCCCGCATGCCCGATCAGTCGACGGCCCGGAAACAGGTCATCCGTCAACTGAAGCTGCAGGCCGCTATTGCGGAAGAAGCCATCCGTCCGGTAGCCCGACCAATGCGGCTTATGCATGAGACGGATCGTTTCCGGCTTAAGGATGCGGGTCCCCTCCGCCTCTCCTCCATTCAGATGGGTGAGCATAAATTTGGCGAGATCCGCTGCCGTTGAACGAAGCCCTCCCTGCGGGCTGAACAAAGCCCCGTTGGTGCCGGGAATATAACCGCTGTAATCTACCGATTCCGGCATTCCCGTCTTGAAATCGTCCAAATTGGCCTCGTAGGCATGCTTCTCCTCGGAGTATGAATACAGGACAGCAAGCCTATTCGGGTTGGCGAAGTCGGCCAGTCGGAAGCTGGAATTCATCATGCGCAGTGGTTCGAACAGATGCCGTCGGCAGTAAACGTCGAACCTCTCACCCGACAGCTTCTCCACGATCGTGGCAAGCACAATCGCTCCGAGGTTGGAATATTCGAAACCATGCGGATCCCCCGGCATGGTTCTCCCCCACAAATCCTCTGTGTGGTAACGGCCACCCGTGACCATCAGCTCTTCCAGCCGGATGAGAGGCGGGTTCTCCTTCCGGGAATCGACCGCGAAGCGGACATATTCATCCTGAAGACCGGAGGTATGAGTTAGCAAGTGCGCGAGCGTGACTTTACCTTCAGGATAATGCGGATGGCGGAACGGAAAACCTAGAAGTTCGCCTGCGTCCGAATCCAATGCGCAGAGCCCCTTCTCCACCAGCTGGAGAAGTGCCGTCGCCACGAACACTTTGGAGATGGAAGCGATGCGGAAGGCCGTTGCTGTCGTCATGGGCCGGCCGCTCTCCAGATCCGCTTGGCCGTACGCACCGGTCCAAACGTCTTCCCCCCGGCGGACCACCGCAGCCGAAAGCCCAACGATGCGGTGCTTTTCCATGATCGCTTGTAGGGACCTCTCCAGTCTTTCCATTCGTAAGTCACCTGCCTCTCTGCTTTTTTATGGCAGCATGCCTCAAGGGATTGTTATGTTCCAAACCGCTTGCGATAGCCGCATTTCCGGCATAGCTCCTCCACCGCTTCCCGGCGGGAAAAGCCTTCGTACAACCGGTTAGCGCGCTCCCCCTCTACGATTTCCGAGAAAGGGGTTTGCTTCACATTCCCCAGGTTGATAACCCCTTCCCCGTCGAGGCAGCACGGAACGACCGTTCCGTCCACCAGAACCGCGGCTTGGTTGCGAAGGGCATGGCAGAATCCAGGCGAATGATCTTCCTCTTCCTTAAGATCCGGCCATTTGAATTCATGGTCCTGGTTCAGGTACACCCGTTCCGTCAGCTTGAGCCCGCTGCCGCGGACGAAGCTTTCTTCGATCCGGTAAGGGAGTTCATACTCCTTCTCCAGCATTTCGAGAATGTCCCGGTTCCGTTTCTTTTCGGCGTTCGTGGCATTATCCTCCGTCAAATTCCACAGCCGCAGCGAGAAGATAATGGACGTGGCCGCCAACGCTTCCCGGATAAAGGACAGGATGCCGCCCACATACCCCTCTTTGTCGGTTGACCCGACATGGCCGTCAAAGCTGTGCAGCGAGAAGTTCATTTGACGCAGCGCCGGCTTTCCGAGGAGCTTGTGCCGGTTTTTGGCGAGAAGGGTGCCGTTCGTGGTGATGTTGACCTTGAAACCCTTCTCGTGGCTGATGTCCAGCAGTTGATCGATTTTGGGATGCAGCAGCGGCTCACCCTTAACGTGGAAGTATAAATAATCAGTATGCGGCTTAACCTGATCGAGCAGGTCGGTAAAATCCTCAATGCTGATGAACTGGGCCTGTCGCTTCGTCTGAGGACAAAAGATGCAGGCCAGGTTGCAGACGCTCGTGGTTTCGATATAGAACTTCTTGAATCGTTTCATTAACCGGTTGGCTCCATTCTCGTATCCTATATAGTCGGTCTCCTTAGAACAGGAGGCTGTAAAATTCCTCTTCTTCCAGAGGGCCGAAGTATTGCTTCAAATCCAGACCGGCTAGTGCTTCGCGCACCGAAGCGGCATCGTAGCGGACATCCTTCAATCGGCCCTCCACATCGGCCACCTCGCCAACCCCGAAGAAGTCGCCGTAAATGGAAGCCTGGCGAATGATTCCGCCGACAACATGCAGCCTAACATCAAACGTTCCTGTCGAAAGGCGGCGCACTTCCCTCACGTTAAACTCGGGTGAACGGCCGTACGTCCAGTCCCAGTTGCGATACCGGCTTTCCGAGATGCTTCGAATGGTTTCCCAATCCTTGTCGGTCAAACGGTATTCTTGGACCTCGCCCCCTCCGAAGATCGAGGAAAGCAGCGACTGGCGGAACTGTTCGATGGTCATCGGTTCCTTCAGAAACTCCGATATGTTGGCGACCCGGCTGCGGATGGACTTGACTCCCTTGGATTTGAATTTCTCAGGGTTCGCTTTAAGCGCGGAGGCGACGTTCTCCATTTCGGAGTTGAATAGGAGGGTACCATGGGTAAACATGCGGCCCTTCGTCGCAAATTGCGCGTTCCCGGATATTTTGCGCTCGCCTACTTGAATATCGTTGCGTCCCGACAGCTCGGCCTCTACCCCCATCTGACGAAGGGCTTGCACGACGGGTTCGGTAAATTTGCGGTAATTGTGAAACGATTGGCCGTCATCCTTAGTGATGAAGCTGAAGTTCAGATTGCCGAGGTCATGATAGACGGCACCGCCGCCCGATAGCCTCCTGACAATATGGATGCCGTTTCTTTCGACATACTCCGCATTGATCTCTTCCAGCGTATTCTGGTTCTTCCCGATAATGATGGAAGGCTCATTGATATAGAAGAGGAGATAATCTTCCTCCGGGGGCAGGTGCTTCAAAGCAAATTCCTCTATGGCCAGGTTGACCCGGGGATCCGTAATTCCCTGATTGTCTATAAAAAGCATGGTTAATTCTCCTTTGCGGCAAGCGGCCTGGGCGGCCGGCTGACTTACATCCTCTCCGCATTATACCACCGGAAATAGCAAGAATGAAAACATTCCGACCGTTTTCGACGGCAAACGTTAATCTTTTTAATGGTTAATTGCATAATTTGTTTATAACATTAATTATAAATATAGCGAATCGTGTCGATTGGGTCAGATTTAAACAAAAAAAGAGCGGATTTCCCCGCTCTCTGCTTGGTTATTCATGTCTATGGCACGCTATCTCTTTTTATCCGGTCCTAATCGCATCCATTCCCCCGTAATGAGAGACGGCTTCCAGAATTTCGCCGATAATCGGCAGGATGAACTCCGTGGGGCCGATCCTATAAATTCCGCTGCGGTTATGCATCCATACGTCCGTGGCGTAAATTTTGAAATGGCGGGAGCCGACGGAATGATTCGTGAACTCTCTCCCGGAAGCGTTCTGATTCGTAATGGTCAGCTTACGGGAGCCGTGGAACTCATAAGGCATAATACTTACAATACTTGAAAGCGCGACGTGGTAATTGACGTGCGGCTTCTGAATAACGAGCTCCCGGGTAGAAACGGTTAAGCCAAGATGGTGGTTCTTATGCGAGAGCTTCAGCTCCCCGCCCATTTCCTTGATGCTTATAAAATCATTGTACATACGTCCTGCCTCCTTTACGGCTTCTACTAAAGGACTTGTCCGGTTGAACGGCCTGACGGCATCTTTTGAGTAGCATACCATACCTTCCCGACCCTCTGCAAAAGAAAGCGGCGAACGTGCGTTCACATTCCCGGGAACTTATGAAATAATAGAAGGATATTCCTTGCGAGGTGTCCTATGAACGTTTTCCGTATCAAAGCCCGTCAGGACCTGGAGTCCCGGCTTCCTTCCATGCCCTGGTATATCGATAATTTCGTTCACCATAAGCTTCCCGATCTCTCCCCTTCCACTTTACTCGAATACGTCCGGGATTATGAAGCTTTCTTCTCCTGGATGCTCGCCGAGGGGCTGTCCTCCGCTGGGTCTATCGGTGCCATCACGCTGGAGGATCTGGAGAAGCTGCATGCCGAGCATATCGACTTGTTCAAAGCTTATCTGGCCTCCCGCCGGGAGCAGGCCAACACCCGAACGACGATCACACGCAAGCTTTCTTCTTTGAAATCCTTGTTCCATTACCTCAGTCAAATAGCCGAGGACGAGAATTTCTATCCTCTTCTCAAGCGAAATGTGATGGCGAAGGTGGAGATCCGCCGCACGCAGAAGCCGAAGGAACGGGCGGGCCGGCTCGAAGGTAAGCTGCTGCAGGAGAGCGAGATCGACGAGTTCATCGCTTACCTTCACGAAGGCTATGGGGAGGATATAGCCGATAACAAGCAGGCCCTTCATTCCTACCGGCTGAACAAAACAAGAGATGCGTGCATCGTGAGCCTGATTCTGCATTCGGGCCTGCGTGTGTCCGAAGTCGTCAACCTGTCGGTCGAGGATATTGATCTGAACCTTAAGCTCGTCCACATCCAGCGCAAAGGAAGCAGCGAAGACGCCTTTAAGACCGCCGTCTATTTCCGCCAGGAAGCCCGGGATGATCTGGCCCACTACTTGTCCTTGCGCTCCACCGCGTACCATCCGCCCAAAAAGGAAAAAGCCCTGTTCCTCACGATACCGAACGGGCAAAAGGAAGGAAAGCGCATGACCAAGCGCGCGATCCAGGAAATGGTGATCAAATACGCGAAGCGGTTCGGCAAACCTTACCTGAGGGTTCACATGCTCCGGCATTCATTCGCCACCGATTATTATTTGCAGAACGACCTGTACAAAACCCAGGAGCAGCTCGGGCATGCCTCCCCGGAAACGACTCAAATCTATGCCCATCTTACCGACAAAACCATGTCCCGCGCCATCGACAACCGCAAAGGCTGACAAATGTAGACCCGCTTAATGCCGCGGGCCCGCCCTAAAAAGCCAGGAGAAGACCGCCTTCTCCTGCATAGGTCCCGATGACCGGTCCCATATCCGACACCACGATTTCCCGGAAGGAATACCGCTTCTCGATCTCCTCCTTCACCGCCAAGGCTCTGTCGAGGCAGTTGGAGTGTGCGATGCCGAGCACGCGGTCGCCGAGCTCGGTTTCCTTCTCTCCTACGAAGTCAATGAGCCGGCGGACGGCATTCTGCCTGCCCCGGCATTTCTCAACAAGCTCCAGGGTCCCTTCCTCACTCGCCTGCATGAGGAGCTTGATGTTAAGCACGGTGGCAACGGTTCCACGGAACCGGTCGAGTCTCCCTCCCTTGATAACATTCTCCAAGGTATCCAAAGTAAACAAGGTCGCCGTGTGGGGGATTCGGCTGCGAACGAACGCGGCCGTCTCTTCGATGCCTCTGCCTGATGCGGCAAGGCGGGCCGCCTGCATAACCAGCACCCCCAATCCAAGGGAAGTCGTACGGGCATCGAGCACCTCAATGATTCCTGCGAAGCCTTCTTCGAGGAGCATTTCTTTGGCCATCAAAGCATGATGATAAGTGCTGCTGAGGCCCGAAGACAGGCAGATGACGAGAAGATCGCGGTCTGCCGACTTCCGATAAGCCTGCAGGAAATCATGAGGACTAGGGCTTGAGGTTTTGGGCAGGGATTTCCCCTGCTTCATCCGCTCGTAGAATTCTCCGGCATCCATTTCCGAGGTGGACTCCTCTTCGTCAAACATTACTTTCAAGGGAACTACATGGACCCCCGCCTTCTCCCTCCAGCCTGCAGGTAAATCCGAACTGCCGTCTGTTATAATCTGGATGCTCATCTATTTCCCCATCTCTACTTGTTGATATAAATAACCCCGACCGTCCCGGGTCCGCAATGGCTGGAAATGACGCAGCCCGTCTCAGTCAGAAGAACCTGCCTGGCTCCTGTGTGAGCCTCCAGCTGGTGCTTCACGAACTGGGCTTCCTCATAAGCCATGGAGTGCGTAACAATCAGAATACTATTGTCCAGATGGTCACGTTCGGCCAAAACATTTTGAAGCAGCTGATCAAGGGCCTTCTCCCGTCGGCCGCGAATTTTGGAGGCCAAAATCATAGAGCCGTCCACCACTTTGACGATCGGACGAATTTTCAAGAGGCTTCCTACGAAGTTCTGCAGGCTCGACAGCCTTCCGCCCTTGTAAAGATAATCCAGCGTGTCGATAATGAACGCCGTCTCTACTCTAGTACGGATATCGGTCACCAGCGTTTCAATCTCGGCAGCCGACTTCCCTTCTTCCGCCGCCAGGGCTGCCGTCAGAACCTGAATGCCTATACCCGTCGACAGGTTATAAGAGTCCACGACCCGGACCCGGCCTTCTGGAAGCTGAGAAGCCGCAAGAGAAGCGTTCTGCACCGTGGAAGACAAGGCGGAGGAAAGCCCGATGTACACGATGTCTTTCCCTTCCCCGACCGCCGGTTCAAATGCATTCAAAAAGTCGGCCGGAGACGGCGCGGCGGTCTTCGGCAGCCGTCCTCCCGTTTCCACTTTGCGGTACAGAAGCTCCGGGTACATATCCACGCCATCCCGGTACGACTCCTCGCCAAAAGTAACATACAGGGGAACTACACCGATTCCATGCCGCTCCAGCAGCTCGGGGGTTAAATCATTGGTGCTGTCGGTAAAAATTTGAACGGGTGCCATTCGATGTCCTCCTGATTAATTAATCCTATTAATTAATAATATTAATTATAAACTAAATTAATTATACATTTCTTCTTTCCAGCAAGTACTCATTTTACAGGGGCTCTGCCCCTCTGTAAATAACCTTTTCCCTTCGGCGGCATCAGCCGGCAAAAATATTTCCTCTTCTTCAAGAACAGCAAAAAGACACCCGTTTTGGAACGAGTGTCTTCACAAGACGCTAGCTTATTTCAAGTTTTCCGGGTTAAGGCTTTCAAGCTCCGGCACCACAAACCGTCCGTCTTTGCGGATCAGTCTGCCGTCGAACCAAATTTCGCCTCCGCCGTACTCGGGGCGCTGGATGCATACCATATCCCAGTGAATGGAAGACTGGTTGCCGTTGTAAGCCTCGTCGTAGCATTGGCCGGGGGTGAAATGAAAGCTTCCGTCAATCTTCTCATCGAAGAGAATATCCTTCATCGGCTCCCGGATAAACGGGTTGACCCCAATGGCGAATTCTCCGATATAGCGCGCCCCTTCGTCGGTGTCGAGGACTTTGTTAAGGCGCTCGGTATCATTCGCTTCCGCCCGGATGATCTTGCCGTCCTTGAATTCCAATACGACATTTTCGTAAGTGAAGCCATCATTAGGGGTAGGCGCGTTGAAAGAAATGACCCCGTTCACCGAATCCCGGACCGGCGCGGTAAACACCTCTCCATCAGGAATGTTGTTCTCGCCGGAGCACTTGATGGCGCCGATTCCTTTGATCGAGAAGCGAAGATCCGTCCCGTTGCCTTTGATCTGAACCTGGTCGGTGCGGTCCATCAGGTCCTTGAGGGAATCCATGGCCTGCGACATTTTGGAATAATCGAGGGTACAGACATTGAAATAGAAATCCTCGAACGCTTCCGTGCTCTGATTGGCGAGCTGCGCCATAGATGGATTCGGATAGCGTAGCACGACCCATTTGGTCTTTTTCACCCGCGTTTGCAGATGAACCGGATGGGAGTACAGACTGGAGTACAGCTTCAGCTTCTCCTCCGGAACATCCGACAGCTCATTGATGTTGCTTCCGCCGCGGATTCCGATGTAGGCCTGCATTTTCTCCATCTGGTGCTGATCGAATTCTGCCCAAGTTCGGATCTGATCTTCCGTCGCATTCATTAGCAGGGCTCGGGTAACGGACTGGTCCCGCAGGTTAACGTACGGATATCCGCCTGCCTCCTGCACGAGACGAACCACTTCCTTGACAAGGGCTGGTTCGATTCCGAAGGCTTCAATGAGAACATTCTCGCCGGGCTGCACCCGGGTCGAGTAATTAACCAGCCCATCGGCCAGCTTGGATAGTCGGGGATCTAGCATAAGTATGTCTCCTTTTGTATGGGGAATGGGTTTTGTAGGAAGAGATATCTTACCTATTGTGTCATAGAGTTCGGGTCCTATTCAAGTCGGGCGGAATGCTGAACCCCATAAGTTAACATAACATTTATTATGTATACAAACTAATCGCGGAATCCGGAACTAGCAGATAAACGGCCCACACTGGACTGGATAGTTTCTGCTGATGTGGTCTACCTACCTTCCCTCTTGCTTCTGTTAACCTCCGCTCTTCCCCCTTCTTGGTTGCCCATGGGGACTCCATCTCTTCATCAGGTCATGCTCCTCTTCGAGAAGGTCAACCGTGTAGTTTGGCAGATCACCAATAATCGTTAGCAAATCCTCCAAGAAAGCTCCCTTTCCATAAGCTACACTTAAAACAACAAATGCTTGAATCTGGAATGGAGTTTACGCTTCCTTCCGGGATAAGCATCACCAAGGTCGAAGGGGAGAGATCCGATGAGCCAAATGGTAACACAGGGCCTGCTTAAGCAGGAGCAGATTGATTTCTACCGCCAGAACGGCTTCGTTCAGGTGAATGACGTTCTGACTTCCGAAGAGTTGGCCGAGCTAAGGGAATACATGGATGAGGTAATGGGAGCCGACCAAGGCATGTCCCTGCAAACCGACCAGCACGGCGGCGCTTATTACCGGGTGCTGAACCAACGGGTCAATACGTGGCGAGATCACGCGGGTATGGCCCGGTACACCACCCATTCACGATTCGCCGAAATGGCCCGGCTGCTGACCGGAGCTTCCGGGATCCGTTTGTTCCACGACCATGCGTTGCTGAAGATGCCGGGCGATTCCAAGCCGACGCCTTGGCACCAAGATTCCACCTATTGGCCGATGAACGAGGACGGAGCGCTGTCGATCTGGATCGCGCTGGACGATGTCGACGAGAACAACGGCTGCATGATGTTCGTTCCAGAGTCCCGCCGGGCCGGCAAGCTTAACCCGATCAGCCTGTCGGATCCCCAGGATCTTTTTCAATACGCGGAAGGAACCGGGCATGACCAATCCCAATCGGTCATCTGCCGCATGAAGGCGGGAAGCGCTACGTTCCATGACGGCCTCACGTTTCACTTCGCGCATGCGAATGTAACCGATAAGCCCCGCCGGGCGCTCGCGATCATCTTCATGCCGGATGGTACCACGTACAGCGGCAAGTCCCACGCGGTGACGAACGGACAGCCGCTTGAGAAGGACCAGCCGATCCGCGGCGGACTCTTCCCTCTTCTTGCCCGCGGCGTTTAGCGAAATAGATAAGTATGGGCTTCCTTATAGAAACAGCGGCTGCCTTGGACGGAAAATAAAGTCCTGGACTGCCGCTGTTTTGTTAAGCTATCTTCTGTCGTTATTTCAAAGGCGGTTACTTAGGTTTCCCCACTGTTACATTCATCGTTCCCTGCTTGTTGATCGTTTGATGAAGGATGGCCAGTAATCGCACGGCAAGATCAGCCTTGAAATTAAGCCGGTAGCCGCCTCTTACCCGGTCTACAAACCCAAGCTCTATACACTTTACAAGGATATGGTCGAAATTTAAAGTGTTTGGCAAGAGCGACTGTAGCGTCTTTTCATCCACCGCATAGTCCGGTTTCAAATCATCCATGTCCCGCAAGAGGGCTAATAGGACAAGACGAATTTCATCGGGCAGAAGGGTGAGCGGGAACTCGGCTTCTTTCTCTAATGTTTCCACGGCTTCATTCAAAAACGTCGTCGTCGCTATGCAGACAAGCCGATCCTTTGCCCATAGACCGATCCCCGCTGGACCCAGGTGAATGTGTACCATGGAAGGATGCGCTCCAACCGGCGGCGCAAGTATCGAGACTTCTGCTGCTGTGATAATATCACCAAGGAATCCGATTTTATCTTCTATCGTCATGTTGACAAACGCTTCACGAATCTGGGGCAGCAGCGATCGGAGTCCGCCTTTCCGCCCTAATAAATAATCCGTCGAACAATCAAAAATATCCGCCAGCTCCACGATAATGGAAAGATCAGGTAGAGAGTCCCCCTTCTCCCATTTGGATACCGCTTGTGCAGACACGGATACGTGCTTCCCCAGTTCTTCCTGGGTTAGGCCACGGGATCGCCGCAGTTGAGCAATTTTTACACCAATCTTGCCTAATTCAGCCATTCGAACAAAACCTCCTTGTCACCTTTACCTTTACAATAGCGTGTTTTCTTTATTTTTAGTATGGAGGTGTACGAGAGTCTTCAACTAGCGGTTGTGAAATCATTATTAACTAGTTGTAACATCACAATTATGAAATTATGTTGTCTGCCCACTTGGTCGTCGGTACGGCCATACGCCGCATAGGATAAGTATTTGTAACGAACCTTTCTTACAGAATGATTTCTCCTCGAATCTCTTCATCTACATCCGCTGAACCTGATTACACCGTGAAACTGCAGGTCTAAATTCCACTCTAATTTTGTCTTATGGATCGTTTGCTGATAGGTGGGCTTTTGGCGAGATTCCGCTCCACCCTCCTGAAAACTCGAAGAAGCTGAGCCTGAGTATCTTGGAAGTGAGTTTCGTTTCTTGTCGTTACCACTAGTAGTGTACCGAAGCTCGATTTGGATCGTTTCCACGCGGTCAAGCGACCCGTTTCCGTCCTTACCAAAAAATCGAACACTAATTTCTCTTCTGTCTATACGGGCGGTGATATGCATGCATATCTTATCGTATCTGTACGGATGGGAGGTGAAGACCATGAAAGGAAAACTTAGGATGTCCCTCACACGGACTGCTTCCTTTATTCGTCGGCTTGTCACGTTCCGCTTCCTCAATATTTTGCCGGGAACATCGCGCCTTACCCGTTCTCTCCAGCTGACCCGGGTGACCAACCGGGGAGAAGTCATCGCATTCCAGCGCCGTGCGGTCGGGGCAACCGGGACTACGGTGGTCCGCTATCAATTCGTCAACGCTGCGACCGGCGTACCGGTTAGCAACAGCGTTACGGTCTCAGGCAACCGTGTCGTCGTCCTGCCGTTCGTTCTTCCTGCCGGAACAGTCAAGCTCCGAATCACCAACGTAGGCACGGCAACCGTGCAGGTAGAAGGAGTTATCCTTGTATTCTAATGCCCGCTTACAGGGGCAACCTGATGGGGTCACCTACAGGATGACCATGCGTTAAGAAACGGCTGCTGATCCCTTGCGATCAGCAGCCGTTTTAGGATGTTGTAAATGAATAGCAAAGACTGTAACTTTTACTTGGAACGCGAAGATAACAAACCCCCTATGGTTAGACCCAAGGGGGTTCTTCTTTGACCTTCCACTCACACCTATCAATAGTTTCCCGCGAACCCGTTGTCCGTTTGCTTCCCCTGCAGCCGATCCATGTAGGCCTGCCTTATCTTCACCGTGCGGTCCGCCGCCTCCATGGCCTTCCGGGTATCGCCTCCGAAGACGGTTTCCACGATCCACTTCTGGCCGAAGCCGGCATGAATCACTTCATCGGCCCAATCGAAATCCTGGAAGGTGGTCATCAGCGGGTCCTGCACCACATCCCGGCAAAACTCCCATTCCTCCCGCTTCCCAGGCGGATATTTCATTCCCGCCTTCTCAATCGCGATCGTCAGGTGAATGTAGGCTTCCTCCACGCTGAACGCATTCGCCGCCATATCGTGCCAGCCGACCCAGTTGGGCGCCTCGTAGATGTCCTCTCCCCTCGCCCGGAGAGCGGCTTCTCCGAACCAGGAGTGGCGGACTTCGTCCCACAGATGGCGAGCTGTATCGTAATAGAAGCCCCAAGGCTTGTTCTCCGACAGATAATGAACCCGGGCAATTCCCTCTGCCGGAGACATTTCAAAGAAACGGTGATAGAGCATCGTTCGAAAGCGGCCCTGCTCGGTCGCGTCCAGGTGCATGCCGTCGAATTTCAGCTCCGAGGTGCGGAACCTCCCATCCCTGGCACTCTTCTTCGGCAGGACAAAATCTTCCCGTTCAACCGTCTGGGCCGGATCCTTGTCCGGTTTGGCATGTTTACCATCTACCCCTCCGGCCAAGCTCAGCAAATGCTCCAGATAAGCCCCCCATCGCCTCGCTTCCTCGATCGTCTCCTCCGGAAGAGAGTCCGACAGCTCGATGATCGCCTCTTCCCCCCAGGCAAGCTGTTTCTTTCGGTCCATCTCCTGGTGGGCAAGCAGATGCAGCGTAGGCTCGTCAACGAGCGGCTGCGTTTCCTTCCGGTATGCCTCGATCGCCTTCAGCTGGGCGGGCTTGATGACCCCGAAGAGAGCCACCAGCAGCTCCAGCGTGGAGGAGGATTTCAGTGCTTCCTCCATGAGGAAGCGGAGGTCTTCATCGGGACACTTGTCAAAGGCGACCGAGCTCATGCGCAGCTGCTGGCAGCGGCCGCGGAGCTGATTGTGGTGCTCGGCATCCTGCCAGACCAAGCGGCCCAAGGCCCCTTTCACCTCATATTCGGGCCTGGCGATCATGTGCCCGGCTTCCACCTTCATGCACGCTCGGTCCAAATAAGCGAGGCGCTGCAGCCTTCGGGAGCACTCCCCTACCGGTAAGCCGACACGGTCCCACTGCCGGATCTCCATAAATGGCGACAGCCCCATAGGTCCCCTCCTTTCCGTGGTAAATCCTTTTTATTGGCCGCTTTCGTATTCATCCGCACTCGCAATATGGAATTCCTTTGGCAGCCGTGCGAATTTCTCGATAGGCAGCTCTCCTTGGGGATTATGGAGAAATTCATCTGTGCCATTCACCAGATAAGCACGAAACTGCGGCGCCCGGGAAAGGTCGCATTTCACCTTCGTTCCGGAATAGCGGATCGTCAGGCCGATCCGCCAACGGTCGGAAGGGTTAGCGGGCGACCCGTGGACGATGGCGTCATCGTGCAGCGAAACCTGCCCGGCCTTCAGCCGAAGCGGCTTTGCCGCCGACTCGTTGAAGGTACCCTGCTCCAGCTCCAGGGTAAGGACGGAGTCCCCGCTGACGTTCCGGTGCTTGATCAGGCCGGCTTTATGACTGCCCGGGATGATCCCCATGGCCCCATTCTCTTCATCCACGTCAGTAAAGGCGAGCCATACGGTAACCGTATGGTGAGGATGAAGCGGCCAATAGTACGCATCCTGGTGCCACGCCACCGTATCGGGGGAACCTGGGGCTTTGGCGAAAAATTGGGAGCCCCACACATAAAAGTTCGGCCCCAGGATTCCCTCCACATAGCGGAGCAGCTGAGGATGGGTACAGATCTCGTACAGCCAAGTGCTCGACATATGCCATTCCCGAATGTCCTTCATGGTCTCGCCGGGCTCAAGCCGCTTCGTTAATTCCTGTAGGTCCCGGTTCAGCTGCTTCATTTCCGCTTCCGTGTAAACGGGAGCCAGATCGAGGAGGTAGCCGTTTGTACGGTAGAACTCCTTCTGCTCCTCGCTTAACTGCTGTAGTTCCATTACACCAGCCTCCTAAAGCAAAAGTTATCCCTGCCGCCAATAATCCGCATGCGCGTACCGATAGGTGGGCGGCTTCCGAACCCCGTGCAAGCGGAAAGCCCCGTGGGGCCGATACTCGAATGCCGTCTCCCCTTTCGCATAACCGGCCGCTTTTCTCCGTTCCAGGCAATCCACCAGCATATGCTGCTTTAGGGAGAGATACTCCAGCGTATGGGGACCAAACTCCGCTTCAGTATCTCCCGGCCGGAATTCGTAATAGACCGTGCGCCTCAAGGCGTTGCCGTCTCCGCTCGGAGACCCGTGGACCACCGTAATGTCGTGGAGAATAACATCGCCCGCCCTCATCGGAACGGGAATGGCATCCGACGTGTCGAAGCCTTCCCGTTTGCAGCGCAGAGCGGCTTGCTCCTGGGACCAGCGGTTGCTGCCCGGGATGACCCACAAACAGCTTCGGAGATCCGCGTCATCCAGGTAAAAATCCACGTTAAAGATCGGCTTGGCCGGATCGGCGCCTTCCGGAACTTCGGCATCCCGGTGCCACGGGACGATAATGCCCTCGTCCGGCATTTTCAGCACCATCGAATCCCAGGTCGGGATAAAATTCCGCCCCTGAAGCTTCTCCACGCTTCGCAGAATAAAAGGTTGCCCGAGCAGCGCCTTCATCGGGTCGCTTTTGTCGATGACGTATTCGATTCGTTTCAGGATACGGCCTCCGCTTTTGACCCCTGTGCCGTAGCTGTAATCGGGGTCCCCCGCCATACCGGCCGCCCCTTGGTCCACCAGCTTCATCATTTCCGCTTGAATTAGCTCAAGCTCGGCTCCCCGCAGCACGTTGCGGATAACCAAAAAACCGTTGTCCAGAAAAAATTGCTGCTGCTCCTCCGTGATGCTTTCTTGAACGGCTGCATCCGCAATAAGCATCTCCGGGTCCTTCGCTTCCATGCTCATGTTCCCATCCTTCCTTTGGTTTGTTCTTCTTTCCGTTCGGGAAGAACCGTCAGCCGATCGGGCCGGTCCACGCCCTCCATTTGTGATGGGCCGTTAAGTACGTCCCGGTATGAAATTGATAGGAGGACATGACCGGGGTTAAGTAGAGATCCCTATCCTCCAAGCGGATGCCGGCTCCATTGACGAATCCATAGCTCCCTTCACCGGAAGCGTCCCGATCCACGAACGCAAAATCCGCATCGGATTCGATGCTTCCATACGCGAGCCGGCTTTCGTCCCACGAATATTTGGGATAATGGGGGGTGTCCAAGAGGCCTTTGTTCAAATCGAGCTTATAGGCCAACTCGATGGTTCGACCCGGACGGCGGTAGGTCAGGGCCAGCTGATCGTTCTCCGGCGAAAGAGAAGCCACCGTTACCCTCCCGGCGTAGTCCTCCGCTTTGTCCTGTACCGCGAAAGGAGTTAAAACCGTGACGAAAACGTTCATGCTTCCGGCTGGAGCATGCCGGCTGTCCGCTTCATAGATCATATCGCTCTCCCCATAGCAGCGTCTGATCTCTTCATGCCCCTTCCGGCGCCCGCTTCCGGGGAACTCGATCAGCAGGGCCAGCTCCTTGCGGTTGACGAACGGCTGCGTATCCCCCGGGTACCGGTAAATATGCTGAACCTGCCCGACAAAGTAATCGTCCCGCGCCTCCAGAACCTTTCCCGGATGCCACAGGTTCACGGTGCTGAGCCATTGATCCGCCTGCGAAACGGTCCAATCCATAACGAGGTAAACCCCTTCCTCCTTCAAATAGGTAATGGCTCGGTCCCAAAGCATTTGACGGTAAGGGTCGTTCAACCGGGTACGGGAGTATTCGATCCCCCCAAAGGTATGAAAATGAAGCAGCTCCGTTGTCACGCGCCGATAGGTTCCGTCGTCATGAATGAACTCATACATCGAGCCCTCTTCACCGGGCTGTCCCTCGCGAAAGACAAGGCGGTTGTGATAAATGTCCGCGCGGTATTTGCCATTGGGGGCCTGGTCCCGGTACCCTCCGTCGTGCAGGAGAATGTTTTGCTGCTTCGCGAGCATGAGCACGGCGTTCTCGTCGGCATGACCGTGATGGGCCTTCTCCGCGGGAGCGTTGATCGTACGGCGCAGGTATTCACGCGGGGTATAAGCATAATCGCCTTCATCCCGGAAGTTGTGAAGGAAATACCCGGCATCTTCATGGGAGCCGTCCCGGAACAAGATCTTCTTGCCGATCACGTCCTCGAGCAGCAGCCCGCTTTTCCAATCCGGCTTTACGGGATCGAGGGTGTCGTCCCCCCATAGATAAGCGTAGCTGTAATACGCGGCCAGAAAGACGGACGGAGGCCCTTCGATTTGCCGGGCGGCATACTCCTGAATCCGCTCGGCGGCATATTTCATCTGCCCGCACCGGTAGCGGGAGGCTCCTTTTTGCAGGCAGGCATACCACAGGTACCAGTTGCAGTTATAGTGCGAGTCGCCGAAGTCCGGGATCTGACCATAAGGAGTGATGGCCTGGGTGATATAATCAAAATAATATTTCGTCTGCGGCTTGGCGTAATACTCCTCTTCCCTGCCCGTATGCTCGGCGTAAACGATGCAGGAAATAAGCCAAAGCGGCAAATAAAGCTCCGAATCCTCAATGGACCACCGGCCGAAGGATTCTTCGGCGAGTACGTCCCTAAGCCTGGCCCATTCCCTAGTTTCGTCCGTCTCTCCTAAGGCGGTGATGGCAAGCGATAAAGCATGAACCCTCAGCATAGAGCGGTTATGCGCCCCCCATTCGGGGAAATGCAGCATGCCATGGATGGCGCTGCGGATGGAGTCCTCAATTTGGCGGGTTTCCTCTTCGTTTACCAAATCCGAACCTTTGATGGACAAATAGCCTTGAATATAATGCGTTCCTTGAAACATCGTTTCAAAGGATGGAATTCCGTTCGCGTACTCCGGATGACGGCTTACAATGCTCTCCGGAATGATGGATTTGAATTCTTCGATTGCCAGGAGCATCCGCTTCGCCTGCTCGCCATACTCGCGCTCGCCGGTGATTTGGTACAGGAAGCCTTCCGTTTGCGCTTGAATGGGGATGTTTCCCGGAGGAATGTACATGCCGAGGAAGCGGTCTGGATCGAACGATTGCCTCCAGTTCTCGATGCTCCTCTCATACTGCCTCCGTCCTTCCAGTACCGCTGCTTGGATATACTCCACATAGGCCTGCCGGTTCATGAGCCCATCTCCCCCTCTTCTCGATTGCCATCCTTCTCTCGGTCTTCCTCCATCCTCCTATGCGGCTGATCCGCCATCATCCCGTCCCCCGTTCCCATCATTCGGCCAGGCATAGCTTTCCCGGTCCCAGCCTGTTTAGGGGAGACGGTCTCCACTACAGTGCCGTAAGCTGGACGGGCATAGGGCAAATGGGTCTCGCCGCGGGCCAGGATATGCAGGGAATTGGCCGCCGGTCCTTTGAAGGGCGCCCCATGATTCCAGGGAACCCACGATCTGGCATTGCAATAATGGCAAACATAGGAACGTCTAAACCTTGTGGCGGACCGGTTCGGATACGACCGGTGCAGCAGGTGGCTGTGAAAGAACAGAACGTCGCCTGCCTCCAGCAGGACCGGAATCTTCTCGGGATAGAGGGCAGCCCGGAGGGACAGCGTATTGATCTCATCGTCCAGATGACTCACATTCTCAATGGGATCGAGATTCCGGAAGGCTTCGAGCGAATGAACCGATGGCAAGTTCTGCTGAACGGGAGGATAGATCGGCTCGCAGTGCGAGCCGGGCGCAACCCACAGGCAGCCGTTCTCTTCATCCGCCCGTTCCAGGGCGAACCAGGCCCCGATCAGCGTTTCCGGGTAAGTCGGTATGTAATAGGCATCCTGGTGCCAGCCCTGGCCCCCTTGGCCCGGCGGATTAAAGAAATTCATCGACTGAAGCGCCAATACGTCGGGACCGACCAGCGCCTCCACGACATCCAGCACCATCGGGTAGAGAAGTCCCCATTCAGCCGTGGGATGAGAGCGGTGTAGCATATGGATACGGGTAAAGCGTTTCACGAGCTGGTCCACCGGGGTGTGAGGCCCGACCGGGGGCAGCCCGGGCACCTCTACCCGGCCGTATAGGATATCGTCCGCCCACTCGCGAAGACGCACGATATCCTCGGGAGCGATCAGTGACCGGACGATGAGATAACCGTTCCGGTGGTAGAACTTGTATTCCTCTACACTCACCCGGTAACGCTCGGGGCGGGAAAACGCGGCACGCTGTAGAGTCATGCTATCCCTCCTCCTCATCCAGCATTTCGAAGATGGCCTGCGTGCAAATGACGGCATGCCGCATCAAATCATCGATCGGTACAAACTCGTCGGGCTGATGCGCTTTCGTGTCCGTTCCCCGGAAGCCGGGTCCGAAGGCAACTCCGCGGTTTTGCAGCTTACGGGCATAGGTCCCCCCGCCGATGGAAAGCAGCTCGGCCTTCTCGCCCGTCACCGCCTCATACGCCCGGGAAAGCTTGCGGATCAACGGATGATCCGGCGGAACATACAGCGGCTCCAGATGCTGTAACACCTCTACGCGGATCCCATATTCCCATGCCGCTTCGCGTAACGAGTCGATAAGGGACGGTCCATTCTCCGTAACCGGGTATCTCAAATTAAGCAGGGCCATGCTTTCCTTATCCCTTACCTCCATCTGTCCCAGGTTGATGGTAAGCCGGCCGTGTACCGGATCGCTGACCGCGAGCCCCAAGGATTCGCCGAACGCCTCCCGGCCGATCTTCTCTCCCACAAAACGGATCAGGTTCATCGGCCCGCCGACGAACGGAAGCCCCTGCAGCAGTTCAACGAGGATCGAGACGGCGTTGATTCCAGACGGCGGGTACGAGCCGTGGCCGCTCTTGCCTGCCGCTGTCAGCCGGATTCGGTTCTCTTCGGGTGAGCATTCGATCCTTCCGGAAGCTGCCGCTTGTTGAAGGAGAGGCTCCAAAGACTTCTCCCCCAGGGCGATACGGTCGATATCGGCTCGGCAGCGGTCGGGCACCACGTTGGGAGCCGTTCCCCCGGTAAGCGTCACCGGACTGGACGGGTGCTCCACGGACAGCCGGATGACGTAATAGCCTTTCTCGGCATGGATGATGGGGTAAGCCGCATCGGGGGTGAAGCCATAGTCGGGCAGCGGCTCCTTTGCAAAATAATGATCCAGGTCCGTCATGCCATTCTCCTCGTTCGTTCCGAATATAATCCGGATCCTTTTCTTCGGGAGCAAGCCGGAGTCTTGTACGGCTTTGAGACAGAACAGCGCCGCAATGGCTGCCGCCTTGTTATCCGATGCGCCCCGGCCGTAAATGCGGCCGTCCCGGAGCAGCGCCTGAAAGGGGTCAACGCTCCAGCCGTCCCCTTCCGCCACCGTATCCACATGCACGAGAACGGCCGCCAGCTTCTCCCCTTCGCCATATTCCGCGTGACCGGCGTGGCCGTCGACCTGGGCCGTCCGAAAACCCAGCTGTTCTGCCAGCTGCAGGACATAGGTCAAGGCCGCATGAACCCCTTCGCCGTAAGGCATGCCCTCCTTCGGCTCGGAGAGGACACTTCGAATCCGGATCAGCTCCCGGACATGATGAAGGATGTCTTCCCTATAGACTAGAACCTTCTCGCCAATCATCTTCGGCCCCTCCATGCTCCGTGCTGGTTTGCGCGGCATAAACCGGGATGGCCTTGCCCTTCTCCTCCATCCATCTCTCCATATGCTCCCGAATGGATTCCAGCGTATGGCGGTTCGCGTCCGGCATCGTTCGGGTGAAGGCGGCCGCCTGCTCTTCCCGCAAGGCCGTTCCGAGCTTCTTGACTTCCGCCACAAATTCGTCCACCGTCCGGCTATCCCCGTAATGGCGCATCAGCTTCTCCACCCACTTGTGGCCGAAGCTGACATGAAGGGTTTCATCGGCCAGATCGAATCGGAGCAGCTCCACCGCCAGGTCTTCCCCTCCGGCTTCTTCCGCGAGCCTTGCCAAATAATCCGGCTTGACCTGAAAGCTGCCCGGCTCGTACCAGCACGTAACCGCGGCATACCGTTCATAGGGCTTCAATTGGATGGAGCTCATATAGGTCGCCACCCACACTTCAAACTCCCCGGGAGTGAACCCCAGAGCCGTCATGAGCTTTAACCCGAATTCGGAATGCCGGGCCTCGTCCCAGGTATGCCTCGCCACGTCATAATAGAACTCCCACGGCATGCCTCTCACTTCATACAGAATCGGAGAAAGGTACTCGGCCGCGTCGAGCTCGTTGTACAGCCAGACGGCCAGAGCGGCCCGTTCGATCAACGGGTCGCCCTTCAAGTTGTTTGACCACAAATACCCTTCGATCGGATGCTCATAGGAGTAATGCGAACCAACCGTCCGGTGCTGCATCTCCGGCGAACGATAAGTTCGACCGGCATAGCGCCGCTTCGCTTCCACGGTTGCCGTTTCGGCTTTCCCCGAAAGGCCTCCCGCTGTATCGAGGAGGGCTTGCATATGCCGGACCCATTCGGCAGAGGAGTCAGAACCCGAAGCAGACACGTCCGAAGCCGTATCCGGAGCGGTGTCACGCTCCCTCCGGAAGGACTGGAGCATGTCTCGGCCTTCCTGGAGCTGCTGCTCGATAGTTCTCGCCGCGTCTTTAAGAAGATGAACGGAAGGACGGTCCGGCAGTTCCACCGTGGACTGAATATAACCAAGATATGCACGGCGGAGAGCGGGTAGGAGGACATTATATAGAGCATCCAGAAAGGGCTCTTCATCCGCCGCAAAGAGAGCCTCCTCTAGCACGCTGTTCAAATGATTCTCAAGCGGGGCATCCGGCTTTCCTCCGGGCATTTCCAGAAGCCTCTTCCTCAGGCCATCGAAAATCTCGGCCCATTCCCACAGGTGACGGGCTGCCATGTACTTGCACTCGGCATGCCTCAAGCGTGCGATCCATGCGCCCGTTATGCCGATCAGGCTTCTCTGAAACGCCGCCGCCCGGCGCAAACCGGCAGCTTGCGGGATGCGCCGCAGTTCTTTTTTGCTCCACTCCCGCTTAGATTGGTCCGACATTCCCCTTCCTCCTCTGCTTAACCGTTAGGTCCGGCTTAATAGGCGCGTGCCGGTGCCATATCCGTGAGTTTGTTCGGCTTCCCTGCCCATGATCGTACTCATACGGAGTCTTTTTGAGAACAAACCTACCGGGAATAAGGCACTTGCCCCTCGATGGGGGCCAGACTTTTCCGCGGCTCGCCTTCGACCCGAAACAGATAGTCCCCGGAGCCGGCATCGAGCAAACAATAATCCTTCTCGTGAACGATCACCCGCAGGTCTTCCGACAAGCCGAGATCCCGGCCGCTTTCTATGATTCTCTGGCCGGCCTTCAGCGGGATGCGGATAGAAGCGGACGTGTTGGCGGGAATCGAGACGGACAAGTGAAGCCTCCCCGCCTCCTGCTGCCAGGAGCAGGCGATGGGTCCATAGATCGACTCATATTGGCAGCGGGCCGACTCGAGGCCGCCTCCGATTCTCGGCTGGATGCGGATACGCTTGAAGCCCGGCTCGTCGTAATCGATTCCTCCCACATACCGGTACAGCCATTCGCCGACCGAACCGAGGGCGTAATGGTTCAAGGAATTCATGCCCGCCCGCTGAAAGCCTCTCTCCTCCGTCCATCCGTCCCAGCGCTCCCATATGGTGGTAGCCCCCTGCCGAATCGAGTACAGCCAAGACGGGAACGTCTCTTTCATCATGATCCGGAATGCGGCCTCCTCCTGTCCGGCTTCCACTAGCAGCGTCAGCAAGTAGCGGGTTCCGTGAATGCCGGTGGAAAGGTGCCAGTTCCGCTGCTCCAGAAGCTGGAGAAGACGTTCCACGGCTGCCTGCCGCTGGTCCTCTGGAAGCAAATCCATCGCGAGTGCCAGCATATACGCCGATTGGGTGTCTCCTTTAATCCGGCCGGAACCGTCGATGAACGCCTTCTGGTAGGCCTTCATGATGTCCTCCTTGAGCTCTGCCCACTCCTTGGCTTCCTCGTGACGCCCGAGCTTTTCGGCCACAAGGGCCAGCACTCCTACGGAGTAAGCATAATAAGAGGTGGCGAAAACGTCGTACGGTGTCGTGGACAAGGAGGACACATTCCGCAGCTCGGCGATCCCCCCGGTTTCCGGAATGGACAGCCAGTCTCCATACTGAGGCAGATCCTCCCGGATATGGCGCGGATGCATTTCTTGCAGGAACCGGATCCACCGGATCATGGACGGGTAGTGCTCCTGAAGAATCCGCTTGTCGCCGTACACCTGATACATCATCCAGGGAACGAGAACCCCCGCATCCGCCCATCCCGCCGAAGCCGTATGGTCATAGGTCATGTCTCCTCCGTGCTCCGTTTTTCCACCCGGTATAAATGGGGCGAAATCGGTGAAAGCGCCGGTCGGACGCTGGGCGTCAGTTAGATCCGTCAGCCATTTGGTAAAGAAGGAGGCGGATTCCAGCTGGTAGCAGGCCGTCCGGAAAAACACCAGGGCATCCCCCGTCCACCCGTGCCGTTCGTCGCGCTGCGGACAATCGGTTGGTACGCTTACGAAGTTGCCCCGCTGCGTCCATTCGATGTTGGAGATCAGTTGGTTAAGCAGCGGATGGGAGGTTTCCAGCGTCCCCGTCTTCGGCAGGGCCGAGTGCAGGACAACGCCCACCACGTCCTCAGTGCTTAGAACATCCGGGTAACCGGATAGCTCCACATACCGGAAGCCGTGAACGGTAAAGAACGGCTCAAACCACTCCTCCTCTTCCCCGTTCAGAATGTACGTGTCGGTCTGGCGGGTTAAGCGTAGGTTATCCGTGTACAGGTTACCGTTTTCATCCAAAGCCTCCCCATGGCGGAGGATGACCGTGGTCCCCGGCTCGCCCGATAACCGCACCCGCAGCCGGCCGACCATGTTTTGCCCCATATCGATCACATAAGTGCCGGTTTCCTTCCGCTCGACCGACACCGGAGAGAGCTCCATAACCGGCTTTACCGGAGGGCATACCGCCCCGCACAGAAAGCCTTTGTAATCGTAAAAGACCTCCGCCTGCCTCCATTCCGCATCGTTGAACGCCGGTTCCTTCCAGCCGGGAAAAGCCAACCGGGCGTCGTACGTTTCGCCCATCTGAAAATCCGTGGCAACGAGCGGCCCGAACGAGGCTTTCCATGTAGAGTCCGTGTATGACTTCTCGACCGTTCCGTCCTGGTACTCCACGTTCAGCTGAAGCATAATCCGGGGGTCCCTGCCATACCGCTGATAGCCAAACATGCCGATATACCCGGAGTACCAGCCGTGGCCGAGCAGAACCCCCAAGCCGTTGCCTCCTTCGGCCAGCTGTCCTGTCACATCGAAGGCCTGGTACTGGAGCCGGATGGCGTAGTCCGTCCAATCGGGGTTCAAGGAGCCATTGCCGATTGGACTTCCGTTCAGGTAAAGCTCATAAGCCCCAAGTGCCGCTGCATACAGGACAGCCCGCCTGACCGGCTTGGATACTTGGAGGCTCTTTCTTAAGTACACGGCAGGCTTAGGCGCGGCATGGGTCGGAGCATGCGGCGATTTCAGGCCGATCCATTTGCCCTTCCACTCGCTTCGTTCCAGCAGTCCCATGGACCAGACGGCCGGCTCGCTCCATGGGGATGGGCGTCCCTCCCGGTCCCAAACCATCACCTTCCAGAAAACCTCCTGACCGGATGTCAAGCCGGCTCCTTCATATTCGATATGCTGGGAACAATCGGACGGCACTTTCCCCGTATCCCACAGGTCGCCGGAATCCCCGAGCAGCGCCTCCCGGCTGGAAGACACTATAAGGCGGTAAGCCGACTGAACGTCCCTCCGCAAGCCGGACTGGAGTCTCCAGCCGAGACGGGGCCTCAGCCGATCGATGCCCAGCGGATTCTCTTTATATTCCACTCGTAAATGATAGGCGGTTAAGTGCATCCTTCTTCCTCCCCGACTTAGGTTTCCTGCGAAGCTCCTCCGGTAAACCGCCTTATATAGACGGAAGGATCGGACGAAGCCCGACCCCGGTGGTATTCATTAATACTTCGCATAGTTCAAATCCATGGTGGCAAACCCGCAAAATTCGGGAAAGCTCTTCAGAACCTGATCGATTTGCTCCTGGGTGTATCCCATCTTCACCAGATGGCTTCGCTTGACGGTCTCCGCCACCTTGCCGGCCGTCACGAAATCCCCCGTGTGTTCATACAGCTTGGCTCCCCACTTCTGGCCGAAGCCCACATGAAGCCTTTCGTCCGCAATATCGTATTCCGACTGAATGGACGATAAAGGATCCCCATGCTCCATAAAAGCGGTGATCGATTTCCGTTTCTTGATGAACGAGCAGGGCTCCATGACCATAGTCAGACTTGAATAAAATTCCGGAAAAACCTGCTGCATCGTTTCCGGGGTCGGAATGGTCGGCGGATGCCAGGCAAAATCCTCCGTCCGGTAGCCCCACTGCTTCAGCCGGCGAACCCCCATCTGGCTGTGCCGGATCTCGTCCCACGTATGACGGGCGACATCCATGTAGAAATCCGCGGGCATGCCCTGTACTCCATAGTACAGGTAGCACAGGCTTTCCGCCGCCGACATTTCGCTGGCGTTGATGAACACCATATGCTTGACGCTGTCATAGGTCGGGGATTGCGGGTCGAACATGGCGCTTTTGTATTTCGTCAGATCCACAAGCGGATACCGGGGGTCGTGCGCCGCTTGCAGAGGAATGGGGCCAGCCGGTTCCCGGGCGGGAGGGGCCGGCCAATCGGGCACAGAGCCCGGTACGGATTTTTCCAGCGCGGTCCAGACGTCGTTCACATACCGGGTCCACTCCCGATAGGCATCCCGCTCTTCGGGATCGTCTATTCCTGCAAACATCGTGAAGGGGACCGCCCAGCCGAGCAGCCGGTCACGGTCGACCAGAATATGCCGAATCCGGTCCAGGGTCGGAGCATCGAGGACGGGATCGAACGATTCCATGAATTCTTCGTACCTCCGGTTAAGCTTGGAGACAAGATGGTGGTAGCCGGTGGCGAATTCCGCGAACGTCGGCGCACAGGAAATGCGCTGGCAGGCGTCCCGGATTCCTGCAGGGGGCGAAGCATGCTCCCCGATGTCCGGTCCGGGCAGCTCATGGATCCGGTCCCGCAGCAGCTTCATGTGCTCCGTGTGCAGATAGCCCATCCGGACGAGCTCGCCTTTAACGTCCCAGTCGGGAACCCCCGGCACCCAGCCGATGGTCATGCGGGACAATTCAAATTCCAGCCAGAAGCACGGTTGCAGCAAACGGGCGGTGTCGATCGGACGGAGAAGCGAGCCCTTGTAAGCCGAATCCTCCTCCAGGAAGCTGTAGTCGGTTACGTCGACTTCAATTTTTCTCGCCATGGCTTTCATCTCCCTGCCCTTTCGGGTTAGTTATGCAGCGGAAGCGGAGGGTCCGGTCCGCCGGCGTCACCCAATTTACGGTAAGGTTAAGGGCATCCCGGTTGACTTTGTCGTTGCGCATCGACAGATCCCCATGCTCCTTCGCTCCCCCGGACACCACGATCGTATCCCCTCCTCTGGTAAAGCTCGCTTCTCCTTCCTTTAAGCACTGAATCCCCGGGGCGGCTTCCTCCAGAGAAGGACTGCTTAGCGTTCCTTGCGGGTCAAACATACAGACGGCCTGCAAATAGATGTTAGGAATGGCTTCAGAGAGAACGCGGACATCCACCCCGTTATCCACCAAGGTAAGTTCCACGGCTACCGGCAAAAACTGAACGTGGGTCTTCTCCCGAAGATGGTTCGGCATCTTGACGTACATGCCGTCCGTCCCTTCCGTCAAATGCTTCGGCAAAGGATTCCAGTAGCAGCCTTCGAGCTCGATCTGCATCCGGTAGGTCGCTTCCCCGGTTTGCCGGATCGAGGGAAAGGCCACCCCGCCGATGCCGAACCAGCCGGCTCCCAGCTTAAGCCCGTACATAGCGGCTTCCCCATAGCGGATGGTTAGAAGCTCCGGCTGGCCGGCCATCGCCGTTACGCTCAGCTTGCCCTTGCGGTGCCGAAGAACGGAAGCCCCGTGGGGGTGCTGGACCAGTTTTCCCAGGTAAGGGACGTTCTTCGGGACAGGAACCTCGTTCTCTTCCCCAAACAGGATCGTGTATTCGTCGGACAGCGGTCCCATGAAGGTCCGGGCTCCGCTCATCTCGTCCGGATACAGCATCCAGAACATCAAAGCATGGGACCCCCGGGGAGCCGTCTTCTCGGCTACGCCCGCCATCGCTCCGAAAACAGGATTCTGATCGCGGGAGGCCATCAGATGGCAGATGACGTAGTACCAGTCGCTCATCATCATCGTCTGCCCCAGATCCTGCCGCCCGGAATACTCCGTGACGATCGAATCATCCGGATGGAACATGTACTGCATCATCGTCAAATTGGAGCGGATCGCCTGAAAGGCCGGCTCATAGCCGAAGATCAGCCCAACGTCATACAGGTGAATGGCGCACGCCCCGTTATAGATGGCATTGCTGCGCTCCGTCCATTCTCCGTATTCCGTCATGTCGAAGCCCTCGTCGAGAAATTGAAAAGCCCGGTCGCGGAAAGTATCCTCTTCAAATATCTCGTACATTTTGGCAAGCGCACCCGCCATAACCCAGCGGTGGTTCGGAGTATGAATTCCACCGTTTAGCAGGCACGGCTTCGCCCGCTCCAGAAACAGACGAAGAGCTCCCTGCACCCCTTGAAGCTCAGGCAGGCCCGATCGTTCAGCCACCTGGTACAGCAAGGAGGTAAGGTGAGTGGTAAAAGCCGTATCCGGAGGAGAGTCGATGTTGCAGTTCACGAGGGAGATGCAGCCGCTCGGCAGCTGCGTCTTCAGAAAGTTCTCCGCTCCCACTTCCATTTCGGGCAGCAGAGAGGCATCCCGGTAATAGGCCGAATCGGGGTGGGCGTACAGAGGCAGCATGAGGGAGACCGTACCCAATCCAAGAGGATCCGGTGTTCTTCTTTCCGCGGCCGCGGCTTGCCGCTTTTCCCTATACTCGCTTAATCTTCCGTCCTGCAGCTTAACAAGGTCCTGTACCGCTTCCACCATGGAACTGTTCAGAGGAATCATCTCCTGTGTTCGGTTTATCGTCACCCTCAGTATAAAGAGCGATGTAAGCGTTTCACATCATGCGATCTTGCTGTTTTATTAGGAATCTTGCCTTTTTGGATAGGCAGGATTGACAGCCCCCAAGACGGCGGATAAGTTGGAAAAGAGTACCGTTACCGGGAGGGATTAGGGATGGATCAGACGACGAGAGACATGTTCAGAACGTTGACGGAGCTTCCGGGGGCTCCGGGCTTTGAGCACGAAGTGAGACGCTTCTTGCTCGGGGAAATCAAGAAACATACCGGGGAGATTGTAGAGGACAGACTGGGAAGCTTGTTCGGGGTTCTCCGCGGAGATCCGGCCGGTCCGCGCATCATGGCCGGCGGCCATATGGACGAAGTCGGGTTCCTGGTCACCACCATTCTGGACAATGGAATGGTTCGTTTCCAGGCGCTTGGCGGCTGGTGGAATCAAGTGCTGCTCGCTCAGCGTATGACGATCTTGACGCCGCAGGGGCCCGTTCTGGGGGTGATTTCCTCGACTCCCCGCCACCTACTCGACGAAGCGCAGAGAAGCAAGCCGGTCGACATCCCCTCCATGTATCTCGATATTGGAGCGGACAACCGTCAGCATGCCCAGGCCCTGGGGGTCCGTCCAGGTCTTCCCATCGTGCCCGTCAGCGAGTTCACGCCCCTTGCCAATGAGAAGAAAATTTTGGCCAAGGCTTGGGACAACCGGTTCGGGGTCGGCCTTGCGATTGAGCTGCTCCGGGAGCTGAAGGACGTTTCGCTTCCTAACACCTTGTATGCGGGAGCGACCGTCCAGGAGGAGGTCGGCATGCGCGGTGCACAGACGGCGGCCGCCCTGATCGAGCCGGATCTGTGCTATACGCTGGAGGCCGGGCCGGCGGGAGATGCCGGAGGGGATCCGAACGCGTTCGGCCGCCTCGGACAAGGCGCCGTCGTCCGCATTCTGGACAGCGCCATCATTCCTAACCGCACCTTGACGGAGTTTATTCTGGATACGGCCGAAACCCACCGGATCCCTTACCAGCTCTACATTTCCCCGGGAGCGACCGACGGCGGCAAAATTCACCTGTACGGGCGCGGCGTACCGACGGCCGTCCTCGGCGTATGCGCCCGCTATATTCATACCTCCGCCTCCATGATCCATACGGATGATTATGAAGCCGCTAAGGAGCTGCTTCTGAAGCTGATCCAAGCCTCGGACAAATCGATGTACGAGTCCGTTATTTCGTTCTAGGTGTCCGATCAAAATGGTGGATTGAGACTACCTTAAGAAATGGAAACAGCGACAGCCAAGGACGAGAAAATAATGTCCTGGACTGTCGCTGTTTCAACTATGTCGTCCGTTAGCGTAGTCACTTAACTCCTTATCCATTCATCGAAGCGATCTGTTACAAACTGAATCTCACTCTCTTAGGTGCCTGTCCATCGTCAACCATTTCAGCACTACTCATGCATCCATTGAGCAAAACTCGAAACAAGATTACGAACATGAAGAGCTTCAGGTCGGGTGGCTGCTTAGGATAATGTCCTTTAGTTCCATCAGAGTCTTGATTCGATAACTAGCCTGCGAGAAGTCATGTGTTTTGGTGAAGTCGTTATGGACAATAGCACAGTCGATACCAGCCGCCACGGCTGAGTTCAAGCCTCTATTTGAATCCTCTACAACCAAGGTTTCTTCTTTGGCAGCTCCGAAGCGCTTTAGGCCGGTCAAGTATGGTTCCGGGTGCGGCTTCGTGCGCTCGTAGTCTTCGCGAACAAGAACGAATTCCATGAATTGTCTAATCTGGCGCTTTTCATGAATAAGTTGAAAATCAGCACGTTTTGCAGTCGTCACGATGCTCATGCGGACGTACTTTGACAGTTCGGCTAGTGTTTCCACTACGCCTTCAATCTCTATGGCTTCTGTTCGTAGATATTCCTGATAATAGACGTTGCGGACCTCACGCTGCTTGCTGATGGTCTGTTCATCAATACCTGCCACCCTAGCTTGGGACCAAGTGCCCAATGACTGGGTCATGTCGATGAGGTATTGATCTTTATCCAAGGTAAATCCAATGTCAGCCAGAGCGCGTTCTCCCGCTTTGTAATACCAGAACTCAGTATCAACCAGAACACCATCATGATCAAAGAGTATGTACTTTTTCAATGTTTCGTTCCCCTTTGTCAGCTGCGGCAACCATATTACATCTAGATGGGACAAGATAAGTCCCCATCACGCCATACAATAAGCCTACTTCATAAATAGGCTCATGCTTTCATACTCACTTTTTGTCTCTCATTTATTTCATGGAGCAACTTGATTACTTCTCCAAATCCAATGAACAAAACTCCAGTTACAATACCACCAAACAGATAAGCAACCAAGAATCCATTCCCCATACTTAATCCAATCAATATACCACAAATAATGTTCAGAACTCCGATTCCTTGAAGAATCATGGCAACTCGGTTATCCCTATATTGCTTAGTTCGCTTCTCTTTTTTATTGACCGGTTCCTTTAAAACGAACTCCTGCATATCCATGATCAGCACTCCCCTTTTGTTATATATTACCATATCCAAAGGAGAATTTATGTATGTTTATTTATGCGATATGCCACGCGCATAGGAACGATCGTTCCCCGGTTGGTTGAGTAGAGAAATATTGTTATTTTTATTTTAATGTCTGTTCCTTGTTATTTACTTCTAAAAATTCTTCTAAATTTGGAGATTGATTATATTTAATTGAAGCTTGCTTATCCTTTTTGATAATGGCCTTAGTTAAATCAATATGATTTATGCTCGCAATGGCCACTGCGTAATGTATAACATCAACTAACTCTTTTTCTAAAGAAGCATCCCCTGAAGTTTCCTTTTGACCTTCTAACTGGTTTAGTATCTCTGCTACCTCACCAATTTCTTCTACTAGTTTCATAAACAAAGCAGATGAAGTACGTCCTTCTTTGTATTTTAGTGCTAGGTAGCTCTGTAACTCATGGAATGTTAATTGCTTCACAGGAATTCTCCCTTTTAATATTGTATTTCTTATTTCCCTAGATGAAATATGCTCTGCCATATAACGATAATCTTCCTCAAAATCGGTACGGCGGAAAATCCCAATCACCATATGCGTTATTCATTTTATCGACGACATGGAAAAACCATGCTATATCATTTTCTTAAGTTAAATACGAAGGAACTCCTTCCTCAATTCCAAACTCCGATATATCGGTTACGACAGGGCCGATATAATGCCTCTTCTTCGCCAATAATCCGTCTGCCAATGCAACATTTTTTCCGTCGTTTCTAAGAAATAACTGAATCCACTCATGAATTGCACCCCGTTGGGCATAATCAAGAGCACATTTTGTACTGCCATATATCATTAGGTTCACACTCTCCTTGATGGAGTTTGTTCAACCTATCGTACACCATTTCCAAATAGGACAAAATGGTATTAATAGATATAAATAAGCGGAACAGCCTGCCGGAATCACGCCGGCAGGCTGTTTAATTATAGTATCGTTCCCCGTTAGAGCGAAACTCCTTGTAAAGGGCGACTATTTCTCCAACTCATAACGGGTCGCAATAATACCCGAATCGAGCGTACGGCTGGACAGCAGCTTTAGCCTGAATTTCTCGAAGCCCCCGTCGAATACCGATTTCCCTCTCCCCAGGACGACCGGACAAATCGTCAGCAGGAATTCGTCGATCAGGCCGAGCTCAAGCAGCGTCTTCGCAGCCCCCGGGCTGCCGAAGATAACGAGATTTTTGCCAGGCTGCTCCTTGAGCGCCTTGATTTCCTCTGCAATTTTGTCCTTGATCAGCATCGTATTGTTCCATTCCGCCTTGTCCATCGTACCGGAAATAACGATCTTCTTAACATCCTGCAGCCATTTGGCATGCTCCATATCGTGCCTCGACGAATTCGGGTCATCCAGCACCTTGGGCCAGTAGTTCTCCATCATCTGATACGTCGTACGTCCGTAAACGGGAGAGCCGACTTCGGCTACGACCTCCTCAGCGTATTTTTCTAATTCCTCGTTGTACGGAATCCAATCGAGTCTTCCCATTGAATCTGACGCATACCCATCCAGCGACACATGCATGAACAATACGAGTTTTCTCAAGTTCGGTTCTCCTTCGATTTCGAATTTATTTTGTTCTATTTTTTGGCCGTTGTCCTGTGTTTTGTCCTGCTGTTACGTTCACTATAAACCATCACGTTACGTAAGGGTCAAGCAAAATATTTGAAAACAACAATATTGCGCGAAACTGCCGGGTAGTCGAACAAAGACTGCCGTTGCTGCCAGCAGCTATACAATTTCCTGGTATAGAGGCTCTACATCTTTCAGTAGATCAGGTATCCAGGTTTCTGATCCAAGTCTTGTATCTGTACCACCATAAACAAGCCAACGCAATGTTTTGATCAGCCAGCATAAAAGCCGCCTATCCTCAATTGCCAGTTCAGATGATCACATGAAGATCAGTTACGTAAAGGTATGCTGAAATCAAAAGTAGACCATGCCGCGGCATGGTCTTCTTGTCAATTCGCTTGATTTAAATGGCCGTTCTGGCGCTTATCATTTGCCCATCCCTAAGACCCTAATGACCTGGCAAAATTCGCTTCGTCCCCTGCTTGACTAGTAATCAACTGGCCTTCCATAAAGAAAGGAAGACGCGTTGCCGAGCAGCTTCCGCCGATCTTCCGGACGACTAACTCAAGTACCGATTACGGATGACACCCATGTGATGAAGTTCGTGTCCCGCAATGCCATACGCGATGGCGCGCGCCGTAATGCTTACGTTGTTGGCTGTGCCCTTGCGGGACCACGCCTCCTCCGGCAACCCGCGCAGCAGCGCGATCGTCGATTGCCGTACGGCCCGGTAGTCTTCAGCCAATTGGGGCATTGTCCAGTTTTCAAAAGGAGAGATGAACAATTCCTGGTCAAAACCGGGCAGAGGCGTCTGGTCCCCTCTCGCGAACCGGAGCAGGCGGTAGGTCATGACGCGTTCCCCGTCCGCGATGTGGCCAACGACTTCTTTCAGCATCCATTTTCCTTCCGCATACCGATACGCGCCTTGGCTTTCGGTCAACGATGCCAGCAGCTCGGTCATTTGCTTTTCCTGGGCGAGTAGAATGTCGATGATGTTGCCTTCCGGCACCAACCGAATATAATAGCCGAAGTCCCCAGCGTATTCTTCTTCTGACGGTCTTTGGTTCATGCGTGGTCCCCTCTCTTTGGAATTGTAGAGAATTATAGCACTCGTCTTATGTATAAGCCATCGTTTCCCTTTGGCCCCTCTCGGGGCAGCACAGATTAGGTTACTGCATGTATCAAGACAGCTGAAGGAAAGTTTAGACGTTTTCTACCAAGCCTGTTTTCTGTTCAAGATAGTGGTCTGGCGTCAAGTCCCAGACAAAGTTCCCGTGCAAGAAGAAAGGACCTTCACCCGTTGGGTGAAGGTCCTCTTCCTTATGCTTATTTCTTCTTCATTTCCGCCAGCTTCTCGGAAATTTCCTTATCGTAATCTCTACCGCCCAGCTTCACCCAGCCATCCAGCGTATTGGTCCATTCCTTCTCGAAATCGGAAGCGATAATGGCTTTGGAGAGCGCCTCGTACCCGTATTTCGTCAAGTTTACGATGTTTTTCTGGGCGACCGGACGAGGGCTGTCGATAAACGGCGCTTCTTTCCCGTACTTCTCGAACTGCTCATAGAAAGGAGTGAGGAGCTCCGCATATTCCGGGTTTGTATTCATTTTTAGAAGCTGCTCTTTGGTTGGAGGCCCCATATAACCCTGCGTCAGAAGGTTCAAGTCGCCGAGGTACCAGCCGATTTCCTTAGCGTTCTTATCCGGATCGATCGGCAGACGAAGCCCGTTCTCAACTTTGTAATGGGTTCCTTCAATCCCGCTCTGTACGACGTTGATATGCTTGGCGAGGAAGTTCAGGAACTTAACAGCGGCTTCCGGATTTTTGGTCGTTTTGGGGACCATGTTGAACAAGCCGTAGGAGCTCGCTTTCTGCATGTACTGGCTGCCGTCGCTCCGTTTGAACGGCATGACGGTGACCCACTTGGCGGTCGGAACCGTTTTTCTGGTGTTCACGGTCAAGCTCCAGGGATCGTCGTTCGAATCCACAAAGCCGGCTTGGCCCGACGTATACTGCTGGGTATATTTCTGGGAGTTGACGTCGGTGACGAACTCCTTGGAGATCAGTCCCTCTTTGTAGAGCTTGTTCATGAAAGCAAAGAATTCTTTGCCCTGCTGGGTGTCGATGGAGGAATGGAACTGTCCGCTCACCAGGTTGCCGGTCGGCATATACAGATCGATCCCCGGCCCTTCGCTGTTAACCCCCGCTCCCCACATCGGTCCGAAGAAGAACCCTTTGGCCGACTGGTTAATGGCCGGGATGGCCCACGGCACGACGTTCTCTTTGCCTACTCCGCCCGGATCCTTCTCCTTGAACGCCTTCAGCACGGTATAGAGCTCGTCGAGCGTCGTCGGGGCTTTCAGACCGAGCTTATCGAGCCAGTCCTGGCGGATCTTCATCGAGGGTCCGGCCGCTTGGCTCATCCGGAAGGCCGGAATGGCGTAGCGCTTGCCTTTATACGTTCCCGCCGTGTCTAAGGCCGGCTTGATCAGCTTATTGATGTCCGCCCCGTATTTGTCCAGCAGCTCGTCAAGCTGCCAGACTCCTCCCTGCTCGGCGTACTGGAAGACCAGATCAGCGTTATACGTAATGATAATGTCTGGTGCCTCTCCCGAAGCCATCCAAACGTTCAGCTTCTCGGTTTCTTGAGATCTTGGAAGCGGAACGTACTCCACCTCCAGGTTATCTTCCTTCAAAGCGTTCTCCTGAATCCACTTGACGATGACACTGTCTGTAATCTTCGTGCCGTCCGGCGAGTTCGAGCGGTCCCACACGGATACTCTAACCTTCTGCGGCTTTCCCGGAGTCTTCGTGGCCGAGGCCGATGAGCCGGGTGCGGGCGTGCTGGCGCTGCCGGCATCTCCGTTCTTCGAGCAGCCTGCAAATACGGTCGTAACCAGGGTGAGGGTCAAGCCAAGCAATAGACCTTTTTTCACTTCGGTTCCCCCTTCTTCCACCTACAAGATATGGATCAGCCTTTGATGGAGCCAAGCATGGCTCCCTTGACAAAATGCTTTTGCAGGAAAGGATAGACAATCAGAATCGGCAGGGTGGCAAAGACAACGGTTGCCGATTTTAGGGACTCTTCAATCACATGCAGCTGATTTTGCTGCTGCAGCGTTTCGAGAGAAGTATCCATCTGCGCGAGTAGCAGAATGTTTCTTAACTTCACCTGAAGCGGATAATAATCCGGATTGTTGATGAAGAGCACCGCATTGAAGAAAGAATTCCAATGGCCCACCGCATAGAACAAGCCGATGGTCGCCATCGAGGCTCCCGACAGGGGAAGTACGATCCGGAGCAGAAAGCGGATGTTGCCGCAGCCGTCCACGATCGCCGCTTCGCGCAATTCGTCCGGGATGCCCTGGAAGAAGGTCTTCATGATGATGACATTGAATGCGCTGATTAAGCCGGGAATCATGAGCGACCACAAGGTGTTCAGCATGCCGAGAGCCTTGACCAGCAGGAAGAAAGGAATCAGGCCTCCGCCGAACAGCATCGTGATGATCATGTAGTTCATAAAGAGGGTGCGCCCCTTCAGATCCCTCCGGGACAACGGGTACGCCGTGAGGATGGTAAAGATCATGTTAAGCGCCGTTCCGATCACCGTGATGTAGACAGTGACCCCGAGAGACCGAATTACCTGCTTATCGCCCAATACGGTCTTCATCGCGTCCCACTGCCATTCAATCGGGAAGATGGTGACGAGCCCCGTCTGGATAGCCCGGTTGCTGCTGAAGGCATTGGCTACTGCGTTGAGAAAAGGAAACAAACAAGTAAACGTGATCAGGGTGATGAGGCTGTAGTTGAGAATGTTGAAAAGAATGTCGCCTGTCGTCCGTTTGGGGGAAAGCCGTTTGGCCCTCCCTTTGGCCGCAGCCTGCATAAGATCGTCCTCCTTTCCGTTGCTCGCTTCTACCAGATTCCCTCACGGCCCATCCGTTTGGCCGCATAGTTCGCCCCGAGTACAAGGCAAAGATTGATGACGGATTGAACCATTCCCACCGCCGTCGTTAGTCCGAATTGGCCCTGCTTGATCCCGACGGAATAGATGTAAGTACTGATGACCTCCGACACATCGGTGACGACCGGGTTGGTCAGGGCCATCGGCTGCTCGATGCCTATGGAAACCATGTGGCCGATGGTTAGGATAAGCAGGACCACGACGGTCGGCATGATGCCCGGAATGGTAATGTGCCAGATCTTGCGGAAGCGTCCGGCTCCATCCATCACGGCGGCTTCATAGAGGGAAGGGTCGATGGACGTCATGGCGGCCAGATAGATGATGGTTCCCCACCCGGCTCCCGCCCAAACGCCCGTGAGGGTATAAACCGCAATCCACCAGGACTTGTCGGCCATAAAATAAATCTCGTTAAAACCGAGCTGCCGGAGGAGTTCATTGACGATCCCGTACTTGGGAGAAAGCAGATTGTACACAATGCCGCCAAGCACAATCCAGGACATGAAGTGCGGCAGGTAGAGGAGGGACTGGGAGATCCGTTTGAAATATTTGGCCCGGATTTCATTCAGCATCAGCGCCAGAATGATCGGAGCCGGGAAGCCGAAGATTAAGCCAAGAACATTCAGCGTGAGCGTGTTCCGGACCATCTGCCAGAAGGCGGGGATCTTGAGCATCTCCCGAAAATGAGTCAGTCCGGCCCAATCGCTCGCAAAAACCCCTTTAAACAGGTTGTAATCCTTGAAGGCTATCAGCAGACCGAACATGGGGACGTAAGAGAAGAGCAGGAAAAACAAGAAGCCGGGAACGAGCAGCAGATAAAGATCATAATTTTTTCTCAGTTCCTTATGAAGCGGCTTCATCTTAGCGGGAACTTCCGTTTCTCTTATCTCGGTCAAACTAGCGGAACGAGCTTCCACCTCCAATCCCTCCTTATCCAATTGTAATCGAACACAGGAAACGCTTACATTTTCGTCTGGCTGCTTCAGTCGACTTGGCCGTGAATTCAGTATACGAAAACATGTAAGCGCTATATATAGGATTTTCTGTACATTTTATTAGGTTTCTTTAACCGAATTTTCCGCCATCCCTTATAGGCTGTCGACGTGCTTCAGGCTCTCCGCGTGTCTCAGGCTCTCAACCAGCATAAGCAGAGTCATGGACTGGCCGTAAGGCATCGGACACTGCGGGATGTGCTTGTAGAAATCAAGCGTTCGTCCCATTCTCGTCCCATACGAGACTCCGTGGACCGCGCCTTTTCCGTCGATTTTGCCGATTACCGCATGGAGTGCCTTCATGCCCACTTCACGGTATTCTTCGCTGAGGTAGCCTTTGCGGATCGCCTTCAGAATCCCATAGGCGAAACCGGCCGTTGCCGACGTTTCTTCATACGAGGTGGGATCGTCCAGCAGGGTGTGCCAGAGGCCATTAGGCGACTGGAGCTCTGCAAGCTTCTGAACCTGCCGCTCCAAGGAGGACAAGAGAAAGAACTCCACGCCATGCGGAAGCTGGATAATGTCCAGAAAATCCACCAGGCCGGCCGTATACCAGGCGTTTCCTCTTCCCCACAGCGCTTTGGCAAAATTGTGATTGCCTTCGAAGGTCCACCCGTGGAAGAACAGACCGGTCCGGGTATCCGTCAAGTATTTCAGATGGACCAAAAACTGCCGGATGCTTTCCTGGACGTAATGCTCCTTGTTTAGGAGAACGCCCATTCTTCCCATGAACAGAACCGTCATGTACAGCGTGTCGTCCCACAGCTCCCCCTGGTTCGGGTTGTCGATGGCATTGTGCGTAATTCCGAACTCCATGGTTCGCGGCATTTCATCGGCCGCATAGCTCGCCCACTCCTCGCAGATCCGCAGGTAATCGGGGTTTCCCGTCAGATCGTAGAGATAGCTCAAGGTCAGCAGCGGGCACATCGTGTTCACGTTTTTGGCGGGGAGCCCTTCTTTCAAGCGCGCATCGAACCAGCCGGTCAGATAAGACAAGATGGATTCGTTACCTGTTTCCAGATAATAACGGTAAAGGGAAAACAGGCCGACTCCTTGCGACCAATCCCACTTGTCCATCGAAATGATGCTGACGGGCGTGTCCTCCTGGATGGTGATTTCCAGGTTCTGCATACCCGAAATGACTTTCTGAATCAAGCTTTCCGTTTCTTCCCTAGGCAGCGGCCTAATCATCATTCGATTCCCTCCTTTGTTCCTGCCTTAAATGTAAAAGAGAGTAAAGAAGGTTTACATACGGGAATTTTAAGGTTTTATTAGGTTTCTTTACTTCGGTTCTTGAATTCTTTAGGGGACTGTCCCTCGATCCGTTTGAATACCTGATAGAAATAAGCGTATTCCTTATAGCCGACGAGCTCGCCGACCTCATTGACTTTGTATTTGGGATCCCGCAGCAGCCGTTTGGCCGCCTCGATTCTTGCCTTTGCCACCAGATCGACGAAATTGATCCCGGTTTCCGTCCGCAGGAGCCGGCTGAGATAACTGGGGCTGATTCCGAAATGCTGGGCGACGGAGGTCAGGTTGATGGTTTCGGAGAAATGGGTGTTGATATAGTCCACCGCCTTCTTCACCATAAGGCTGTATTCCTTGTCTCCCCCTTCCACCTTGCGCTTCACGATCGTGATCCAGCCGGCCAAATAGTCCGAGGCTTCCTTAAGGCTATTCAGCCGGAAAACGTCGTCCAGCATCTGGTCAATGCTTTTCCCGAGCCCGAATTCGTTGCCCGTCAATCGGAAATAATACCGGGCGGTCGACAGGCAGACCTCGGAGAGCAGACCCTTCACCACCAGGATGTTTCCTTCGCTGTACATCCGGATTTGCTCCAGAAATCGTTCCAGGTAGCTGATCACTTCCTCGCCGGACGACTGCTCGAGCATCCGGTTGAAGTTCTCCAGGTCATGCATGATGGCGAATTTGCCGGACTCCCGGGAAACGGGATTCGCTTCGTGGAGCAAAATCTCCTCCTCCCCCCGGAAAAAGCCGGACTCCAGCAAAGCCTTCACCTCGCTGTAGGCTTCTCCCAGCTCCTTAAGCGATTTGCGGAGGTGCCCGATGGCGATATGGCAGCGCTCGCCGTTCAGGCATCGGATGCGCTCGAGCCAATCGGACGCGATCGTCTGAAGCTTCATCCGCGCTTCCCGTGTCGTGGGGATGCGGGGGAACAGGCAAACAAACAAGAGCTCGTCATTCCAGACGGTATCGATGATTTGGAGCTCCTCCTTCTCCGGTGCGGCCATTACGGTCTGAACGATCCGCTCCCGATGGGCGGAAGTCAGGGACTCCTCTCCTCCGTTGCTATACGGTTTGATGGCAATCAGCGAGAACCGGCTGTATTGAATGCCAAGCTCCCTCTGGGCAGCCGGCAGATCGGCCTCCTCCACCTTTCTCCGGATGAGATCGGTCATCCATTTGCTGCGCAGAGCCGGAAGGCTGTTCGTGTGAAGCTGCTCGAGGTCGCTGTAGTCCCGGCTCAGCTGCTCGACGGCATGCTTCTCCGATCTTGTCGCTTCGATCTCCCGGACCGCCGCCTCCACCACCCGGTACAGCTCATCATTGCGGAGAGGTTTGACGATGAGGTCGAAAGCCCCCAGGCGGACGGCTCGTTGGGCGTATTCAAACTCCTGGTATCCGGTGATGAGGATTGTTTTGGAACGGGGAAAGCGGCTGTGCATCAATTCGGACAAATACAGCCCGTCGTGACCGGGCATCCGGATGTCCGTTATGAGGATATCGGGCTGCATGTCGAGAATGAGGCGCTCCCCTTCCTCCCCATCCTCCGCCTGGCCAATTACTTCGCAGCCAAGCCGCTCCCAGTCGATCGTCTGCACAATGGACCGGACAATTAGGGGCTTGTCGTCAATCACGATAACCTTCTTCTTCATCTCGCTCCTCCTCCCGTATGATAGGCAGCCGGATCTGTATGATGGTGAACTCTCCCGGAACGCTTCGGATCGCAAGGCCGTACCCGCTTCCGTAGAGGATGCCGACCCGTTTATGTACGCTGATGATGCCGACTCTCGTGTGTTTGTCTTTAACCGGCTGGCCGGGGTATTTTTCCGGGTTCATCACTTGGTCAATCGTTTGATCGTCCATTCCGATTCCGTTATCGGATACTTCGAGAAGCAGGGTTTCGCCTTCGGCCCGGCAGCCGATTCGGATAATCCCTTTCCCGGGCTTCTCTTCGATTCCATGCTTGATCGCATTCTCCACGAGAGGCTGGAGGATGAACTTGGGCACCCGGCTGTCGAGCAGCGATTCGTCGAGCTCATAAATAATTTCGATTTTGTCCTCATAAATGATTTGGTGAATGTCCAAATATTTCCGGATGTAATCCAGCTCGTCCCGCAGGGGAAGAATATCCCCCTTCCTTCCCAGACTCTCCCGCAGCAGCGACCCCAGAAGGTAAATGAGCTCGCCGATCTGCTCCTCCCCCTTCAGCTTGGCCATGGAGTAGATCGACTCCAGGGTATTGTATAGAAAATGCGGGTTGATTTGAGCCTGCAGGGCTTTGTATTCGAACTGCAGCGTCCGGTACTCCGCCTTCTGCTTGAGGAGCTTCTCGTGATAAACCGAATTGACGAGCTCCTTGATTTTTTCGGCCATCAAATTGAATTTCTCCGCCATCAATCCGACCTCGTCCCGGCTTTTCGGCACAATGATTTTGTGGGAGAAATCAACGGAGAAACTTGTCATGCTTTGCAGTAGCATCCGGACGTTTACCGTAATGCTCTTAGAGAGGATAGCCGCCAGGATGGACGCCACAAGGAGCGAAATGATGATAATGCTGACGGTCCAGAAGGTAATGGCGGACGTGCCCCGCGTCAATTCTTCCACGGAAATGATCTGCACGATCTTCCATTTGTCCATGGAGGTGGAGAGCACCGTGAACAAATAGTTGGTCCGGTTCCATGTAAAGGACGGACTGGGGAGGTTCTCTTCGAGATACAGTTTCTTCTCCATAAAATAAGCCGCAAAGCCGGGAACGTTACCGCTTCCCTCCATAAGCTGATTGTCTTCGTTCAGAATGAGGATATTGGCGCTCGTCAGCCGGTTGATCTCCGTATAAAGATTCTCTATGTGATCGCTGCCGATCCCGAGAATGACCGTGCCGGCATAAGCCCCCGAGGTCAAGCTGTAGAGGGCTTTGGCCATCATCACGGTTCCCAGAGGACCGGGGTACCAGAGGGCTTTGCCTCTTTTTTGCTGGATCTTCTCCAGATGGGCTTCATCCGCTAATCCGGTGCCGGTTGGACTGGCGTCAAAGACCCGGCCGATTTGGTGGGAGTCGCCGTTCGGCTCCACATAAGCCGCATATTGGAAATATTCGCGGGAATAAACGAGATGGGATAAATAATTGGCGATTTCTTTGCTGCGGAAGACTTGATTGGCCGGATCCAAATTTTCCTGGGCCAGCGTACGGTCCAGCGAGGAGGTCCGGAACAGCTCGAAGGCCAGCTCCTCGATATCCGATGTCCGTTTATCGAGGTTGATTCCGATCTGCCCGATCAGGAAACGGGAATAATTCGCGGTATTGGATTTGATCGTGTTGACGGATACCTGGTAGATAACCGTTCCAATCATCAGAACCATAATCAGAATGATCAACACGAAGGAAAGGAGAAATTTCGTGTGGAGCTTCATATGGGAGGGTTTGAGCACTTCCGGAATCAAGGGGGTCACCTGCCCGAGTCTCGAGGTAGATAGCGCTTTCTTTTTAATAACTGTACCACGTCCCTCCCCAATCGGCCATCCTAATGTTTCTTAGCAGCCCAAAACAATAGACCGGGGCGCGGTCCCCCGGTCTATCCCGATTGGAATTCGGTTGCATCTGTCACCCGGTCCGTGTCGGCCGAATGCGAAGAGTGAGAAGGTCAGCCGGCTTAACCGTACCCAGATCAAGAAGGTTGTTATCGAGAGACAGCCGTCTGATGGCATCCTCCACCAGATTCACTTCCTCTACGAAGGAGACCGGAAAGGAGAAAACGATCCGGGCCCTCACCGGCCGGCCATGCGGCTCCAGAATTCGTAAGATGACGTCCTCCGAAGCGCCGCTGCTGGTGTAAGCCGGCTTGAGTGCCGTGGCAAGAAGCCCCCGCGACGGCTGCCAGCCGGCTGCGCCAAGCTCCTCCAAACGAATGGCGCCAAACGGCTCCGGAGCCGGAGCACCTCCGCTTTCCGTCGTACATACCGTCATGGGCTGGTTGAATTCCCACGCTCTCCGGTCGGCTTGACTGGCCTTCCAGTCCGAGGCATGGGGATAGACCGCATAGGCGAATTCATGGTCGCCCCGGTCGGGAAAGTTATCCGGTTCATACGAGCTTCTAACCAGCGTAAGGGATAGGGTCGATCCCTGCACGGAGCAGCCGTATTTCCCGTTGTTAAGGACGGCGAGGCCGGCGCCCTCCGGGGTACCCGTTTCCGAAACGCCGAACCAGTGGGTAGCGGGAACCTCCTGTCCGTTGGTTTCGCGGCGGATGGTTCCGAACGGAATATCAAACACGGCCTCCGGGGCTTTCAGATCCGTCGCGAACGTCACCTTCAGCATAGGGGCGTCGGTTTCGGCCGTCCCTTGTTCCTCCCAGCGAATATTTGTCAAGAAATCGATCCGTTCAATCCCCGCGTACAGACGAATTTCCTGGCGGATTTCGGAGGCTTGATGACGGTGCACAACCCATACCGATTGGAAGACGGGCCCGTTCTCTCCCGGCCGAACCTCGGCCTCTCGGAGAAGCCGGTGAATCCGCGTGATGGGACCAATCGTCCAGGCGGACATTCCGTGCGGGGCTTCCTCGTGGACCTCGAACAGATTAAAGCCGGACGCCCTCGTCATCTCCCGTTGCAGCATTTTGTCATAGAGACTCGTGACTGTACCGGATCCCTTGTGCACGGCGAGACGGTAACGGGAGTTCTCCAGCACCTCTTGGCCACCGCCTGCGGGAACGCTCATCCCGGCCACGGTAGATAAGCCCTGATCCGCAGCCTTCGCATAACGGTAAGAGGCGAAGCCGTAAGCCGGGATGCTTCCGGCCAGGAAGACGGCGGAGCCGTCGCTTAGCTTTTGCAGCGGAGTCCGGTTTCCGGCGGAATCGATCAGTTCATCCCCGGTTTCCCACGCTTCCACCTGCGGGAACCGGCTTAACGGAAGCGTGACGATATCCGTCCGGGCCCAGGAAAGCGAATTAAACACCGCCAAGACTTCCGAGGAAGAAGACGTTCCTCCATCGCCGTTAGTCGAAACGGCGGCCGGAAATGCCTTAACGATGGTCTCCATCGCTTGATCCGCCTGTTTTTCCGCCTCAAGGCCGGCAAGACGAGACGCCGGTACCGCCTCCTCATAAGTCAGCCGGATCGCACAGCCGCATACGATATCGTGGAATTGGTGGAAGCACTGGGTCCGCCACGGCTCCCGCAGCGCCTGCAGTGCTTGCCCAGCCTCCCCTCCCTGTTGGCCGGATGCCGTCCCTTCCCTTTGGCCGGAGGCCAGACGGTAGAGGTCGGCCAGGACCGCCAAGCTTTCCGCTTGAACCAGGGCATGCTCCGTTTCCCGGTTAGCTTTCTTGATGTCTCCATGCGACGTGTAGCACCCCTCGAAGGCGGGATTCAGTTCTCCCCGTATGACGGGTAGCCTAACGCCGGATTGCTCCACCTCCCGGTAGAAGGCCGTACTTCCTGAGAAGACAAATTGGGGAAGCAGACGGCTTTCGTTCAGCCGCAAGCCCCGGCGGACATCCTGTTTGGTTACGCCGCCCCCGTGGTCGCCAATGCCGTACACGTACATATTGCAGCTCAATCCGTAATCCCTGGCCATCTCGATCGTTCCCGGCACCATGTCGGAAGCATAGATCCTTCCGTTATAATGCCGCGGATCGTTGAAGGCGAGCACGCGGGATCCGTCTTCGCCTTCCCACCAGAAGAGAGGGACTCCCCGGCCCGCCCGGCAGAAGTAATAATACTTCAGCCCGGCCCGAGCGAGCAGCATCGGCATCGTCGCCGGGTGCCCGAACGTATCGGGCTCCCAGCAAATTTCCGGTGAGACCCCAAGCTCATCGCGGCAGTAGGAGATCCCCTCCAGAAACTGGCGGATCATGGTCTCGTATCCGGCCATGTTCAGATCGCCTTCCACCCAGGTAGCGGCCGTTACATCCCAGCGCCCCTGCTCGATCCGCGCCTTGATTCGGGACCATAACCCGGGTTGCTTCTCCTGCATCGCCCGGTAAGTGGCGGCTTGGCTGTGGGAGAAACAGACCTCCGGGAACTCCTCCATGATAGAGTTGACCGATTCGAAATCCCGGCGGATCAAATCCTCCGTTTCCTTCCACGGCCACAGCCAGTTCATGTCGATGTGCGCATGGCCGACCATATAGATCTTGTACCGCTTGGCAAAAGGTTCGAAGCCGCGAAGCTTCTCCCGTACCGTCCCAATGGACTCTGCTAGCTCTTCCCACCGGTTCTCTTCGAGCGCCGCTGAGGAAAAGCCCCCCAAGGCCTCCTGCAAAGAGCGGGTCAGCTCCGTTTCCTGGACAACCCCGTTCTCGAGCAGAAAGAGAACGAAGCGGAGCTCTTCGGAGAAGGTGTCCAGCGTAAAGAACCAATCTTCCACGGCGCTGATCCGGAGATCGGCATCATGAAAATAACCGAACCCGTCTCCCTTGCGGCAGTGGATCACGACGTCATAGCTTTCGTTCCCTTGGACCTCTTTCGTGAGAGGAATGGGAACGACCTTCGTGTCGGCCCAATAGTCCACGCCGTACACAAGCTCCCCGTTTAGATAGACTTGGGATCCGATTAAGAGACACAGCTCCAGCTCCGCCTCAGCGCCCGCCAGATCAAGACCCAAGTGATTCCCGGGGATACGGATTTGACGGTAAAACGTCTTGTCGCTTTCCTGGGGGGGCCAGGCAAACCGGATCCGAGCCTCCTCCCACCCTTGATGCCGTGCCGGGCACTCCTCTACCGGAATGATTTCGTTCGTATAATGCCACGTTTTCAGCGTAGAAAGCGCAGCAAGCTGCTCCTTTTTCCCCTGGAGCGCTTCTCTTAGGCGGTCAATTGAAGCAGCGGCCTCTGACAAGGACCATTGCGCAGCCGTTTCCATTCCGTCTCCTCCTCTCATACAGCGTTAACGCCATTGTTCACAGCCCTGAAACGGCATATGCTCGCCTTCTACATAACGGGGAAAAGGAAGATACGTGTTAATGCCGGGGACGGCTTCTCCGCGGAGCAGGAAGGCGGACGCCCACTGCCCGTCGGTTTTGATTCGGGTCGTCGTCGGGATGTACCGGATGGTTAAGCCACACCTTCTTCTTGCAGACTGGTTCGCGTTGGAGCCGTGGATGATGTTGGGGTTGTGCACGGAAACGCTCCCCGCCTTCAGAATCAAATCCACCGCCTTGTCCTCCTCGACTAGTGACGGATCCACCTCGGAATCCAGAACGTTCTCGATGTCCGTGCGCCGGCGCATCTGCTGCAGTTTCATCGTATGGGTTCCGGGGATGACACGGAGGCAGCCGTTCTCCTCTACAGAATCGTCTACCGCCAGCCACAGGGTGACGACTTCCATCGGTTCGAGCGGCCAGTAGCTGCCGTCCTGATGCCAAAGCACGGGACGCCCCTCGAACGGGGGCTTGGAGATATAGTGGGAGGCAAAAAGCGCGATATTCGGACCAATGAAAGCTTCCGCAATATCCAGCAGGCGTTCGTCGCTGATCAGGCGCACCCAGAAAGGATCTTTGGCTACCAGGTCGTGCGTCAGAAGCTCCGGTCGCTTCTCCGGATATTTGTGCATGAGCCAGGCTATATGCTCCTGCGCCTCCCGAACCAAGCCTTCATCCAGTACATCCGGGAATACCGCGTACCCCTGCTGATCGTAGTGATCCTTCGCTTGCGTAAGCTGTGCGTTCATGCTTATCCGCTCCTCCATATTGGTTTCTAACGCGGCAGGTCTTTGCGGTCCTTGCCCGGCCAACGCTCCAAGCCGCCGAAGGCATAAGGAATCCGCGAGTCGAAGCTCCCCAGATCAGGCAAGGGCGAGGTACGCCCGACTTGGTACCAATAAGCCGTGCTGCTCCAATCCCCCTGGCGGTCGTTCGCATGTCCATGCTCGATTGTAAACCGTAACGACTTCTCGAAATAAATCGGATCCTCGAGATGGAACCGGTATTGGGAGTGCTTGCCGGTGTAATCGTTATTTCCTTTGAAATGGTAGCCGTAATAAGGGGTGCAGTACGGCTTCTCCAGTTTGTTGTAGTTCCAGGCCCCGCAAAAATAATCCTCGGTACCCGTCCCATGAAGCGTGGGCGGCCACTTCTCGCCGTCCAGGAAGAACATGTCGTCTCCTTCCCCCCACCAGCCCGCTTCGTCCGTATCGATGTGGAGCACGCAGCCCACATAATGGCCTTTGCCGGTTGCCCGCAGAACCTCATAATTGTTCCGTCCCGTCAAGTTCAGGGCTTGAACGGTGCCGTTCGCATTCGGCCCCTGCTCCTCCGTGGCAGTGTGGAGCAGCTCTCTTCTCCAATTGGCGTGAAAGCGCCCGCATGCTTCCGGAAGCGCGTCCATCTCCTGGTAATCGATATAGAAATAGAGAAAGGAATCCGACTCCATCTCGTTCGTCACGGTGATCACCGCTCCGTTCTCATAAGGCATCGGAAACCAGGCGTTCAAGCCCAAATACGACGCTTGAAGCGGCAGCGACTCGAAATAAGCGGCTTTCCCATGACCCAAGCCGAAAAAATCCCCGAGCGGACATTGAACCGATGGCGTGTCCTCCCCGTCCCAATACATCCGGAGGACAAGGCCGCGAAGGTTGTGATTATCTTCCTTGGTCGTCAACCATATATGCTTGATTATCCCCGGGCCCGACATTTGGCCGAGGGTAACCGTTTCTCCAGCCCGGATCTTCCAATTGTCATAGTTTCCACCCGTCCTGTCGTAGGACGCATGCCGGCGGCTGCGCACTCCGCTGCCCAATCGGTAAAGCGTGCTTAAGGATTGGCTGCCCAGCATAACGGCTTTCTCCTCTCTCGGATAGCAAGTATGGGTTATTCCCTGTTACGGCAATGAATCCGTTTACAAAAGAGCTTGTCAACAAGGCTCTGTTTCCTCGGAGGACAGCTCTCGTAAGGCCTGAAAGGAAATGTCCGCATGCCTCATCATATCCTCGATGCGGACAAATTCGTCCGGCCGATGCACATGGGTATCGACTCCTCCCGGCAGACCTGCCCCAAAGGCGACTCCGTTATTCCGCAGCTTGCGGGCATAGGTACCGGCTCCCATTCTAAGAAGGACCGCTTTCTCTCCGGTCACTCTCTCGTACACCCGGCTTAAGATGCGGATAACCGGATGCTCGGGAGGAACATAAACCGGCCGGAGATGGCGGAGGATGGCCGTTTGCAGCCCATAGGCTTCCGCTTGATCCGCGACGAGGCCGAGCAGCCGGTCGCCATCCTCCTTCACCGGGTACCGGATATTGATCACCGCGGTAAGGAGATCTCCCTCCGTATAGATCTGCTTCAGAAAGACTACCGTGGAGCCGGAGACCTCATCGCTGCGGTGAATGCCGAGCAGCCTCCCGTCCGTCTCATGACCGAGTTTGTCGTTCAAGAAGGCAATCATTGGATCCGCGTCCGTCTTCATGGGAAGAGCGGCGAGCCCCTTCATCAGGTCGGCGATCGCGTTGCGAGGCTCCCCCGCCGCTTTTCCGTCAGCCGTTAGGACCGCCGCTCCGTTTTCCTTCCGCCAGGCTGTTACATTGGAGGAACCGGCTGCGACAGCCTGCCAGCCGCTCTCCGGGAAGTGACCGGAACGGAACCGGACCTCGCATTTCTCCGGGACAAGCACCATCGGCACTCCTCCCGTCAGACTGTCGATTCGAAGCTTCTCTTCTTCCTTCTGCCTATCCAGAAAACAGGTCACCGCCACATTCGCGTTTCCCATCTCCACGTTGAAGATCGGATAGCCGGCATCGGGAACGAACGCATAATCCGGTAGCGGTTCCTTGGAGAAGTAATAATCGAGATCCTTCATCCCGCTCTCCTCGTTCGTTCCGAAAATGATCCGGATCCGGCTGCGGATGGGGATGCCTTGGTCCCGGATGGCCTTCAGGCAATAAAGGGCGACGACTGCCGGTCCTTTGTTGTCCGAGGCTCCTCTGCCTATGATCCGCCCCTCTTCCACCGTTCCTCCGAAGGGCGGATAGGTCCAGCCTTCCCCTTCCTGAACGGTGTCCAAGTGGACGAGAACGGCGGTTAGGCGATCGCCGGCTCCATACTCCGCATGACCGGCATACCCGTCTACGTTCTTCGTCCGAAATCCCATTGAGGCGGCCAAGTCCAGCATATACTCCAGCGCCCGGTTGACCCCCGATCCGAACGGCTTCCCAGCTTCTCCCTCTTCTTGCACGCTCCGGATTTGGACAAGTTCCGAAATGTGATGAACGATCTCGTCCCGGTAGCGTTCCATGAGTCTGCTGCCCGTCATCCGATTTCCCGTCCTTTGCTGAGGGAATAGAGCCCACGGTCCAAGTCATCGATCAGCGTCTCGGCTTTCTCCAAGCCGATCGAGATCCGGAGAAGACCCGATGGAATCCCGGTAAGCCGGGACGCTTCCTCCGAAATCCCCAAGCCGGGAGAGTTGATCAGGCTCTCAAAGCCTCCCCAGCTAGGCCCCTCTTCGAAGAACTTCAGTCCCTTCATGAAAGCGTGGATTTGTTCGCCGCGTCCCTTCGGGACAAAGCTCAAGAGCCCGGAGCAGCCGGACATCTGCCGGCGGCCGAGCTCGTACTGCGGGTGGCTCGGAAGGCCGGGATAATAGACCCGGGAGACCGCCGGATGCTTCTCCAGAAATTGCGCCACCTTCATGGCGTTTGCCTGGTGCTCCCGCATACGCAGGGGCAGTGTACGGATCCCGCGCAGCAGCAGCCACGCTTGATGAGGATCCATTATTCCGCCCAGCATGCCTCTTTCCCGGTGCATGATTTGGGTCATCGCCTCCTTCCTGCCGATGATGACCCCGCCGATGATATCACTGTGTCCGCCTAAATATTTGGACGCCGAATGCACGACAAGGTCAATTCCGAAGCGGATCGGGTTCTGGTACATCGGGGTCGCCCATGTATTGTCGACAATCGTCGTCAGGCCATAGGCCTTGGCCAGCCGGGACAGCTCGGACAAGTCCTGGAGGCTGAATACATTGGATACGGGGCTCTCCAAATAGATCACCTTCGTATTCGGGCGGATGGCCTGCTCGAAGGCTTCCACCGACTCCGATTCCACGAAGGTCGCTTCCACCCCGAACCGGTTCAGATAGATTTCGAGAAATCCGCGTGTCGGGGCATAGACGCTTTTCGGACATAGGACATGGTCCCCCTGTTCCAGAACACTGAAAAGCGCCGAGGTAATAGCCGCCATGCCGGAAGCGAAGCATTTGGCCTCCTCCCCTTCCTCTAATGCGGCCAGCTTCTTCTCGGCCACCTCGGTGGTGGGATTCGTTACGCGCGTGTAGGTATAGCCGTGATTGACCGTTTTGCGTGTGAAGAGCGAGTTCTGAAAGATAGGAGGAACGACGGCCCCGTGAAACCGGTCGTAATCATCCCCAAGATGCGCGCAGATGTCTTCCTTCGTCCAACCCTCTAAGCTTTGACGATCGTCCATTTCCCCACTCCTAGGACAGGTATTTGTACTGCGACTGAATCAACCCGTAGTAAAGCCCGCGGCGCTCCATCAGGCCGGCGTGATTTCCCTCTTCTTTCATGACTCCGTGATCCATGACGATGATTTTGTCGGCGTTCCGGATCGTCGACAGCCGGTGCGCGATAAGGAAGGAGGTTCGCCCGGCCAGCAATGTTTTTAGGGCTTCCTGAATTTTCAGCTCCGTTTCGGTATCGATGCTGGCTGTCGCCTCATCCAGAATGAGAATACGCGGATCGCTTAGCAGAGCCCGGGCAAACGAGATCAGCTGCCGCTGCCCCATGGAGAGCACAGACCCTCTCTCCTCGACCTCGGTATCATAGCCGTTCGGAAGCTTGACGATGAAATCATGCGCATGAACGGCCTTGGCCGCCCGTTCGATTTCTTCATCGGTGGCCTCCAGCTTGCCGAAACGGATGTTGTCCCGGATCGACCCGGAGAAAATGAAGGTATCCTGCAGCACGATGCCGATCTGTTTCCGCAGGCTGTTCAGCGTGACGTCACGCAGGTCGTAGCCGTCGATGCTAACTTTCCCTTCGGTCGGGTCGTAGAACCGGCAGATCAGATTGATGATGGTGCTCTTGCCCGAGCCGGTATGGCCGACAAACGCCACGGATTGACCGGGCTCGGCCGTGAGGCTCACCCCTCTGAGAGCGGGCCTTCCCGGCTCGTACTCGAAGTGTACGCGGTCCAGTTGGATCCGTCCCTGAATCGGCGGCAGGTCCACGGCATCGTCCTTCTCGTCAATGCCCGGAAGTTCATCCATGAATTCGAAGATACGCTCGGAAGAAGCCATCGCCACCAGAAGCTGGGAATACATGCCCCCGAGCCGGTTGATGGGCTCCCAGAAGCTTCCGATATAGTTCGCAAAGGCGACCAGCAAGCCGATCGTGATGGCGCCGGACTGAACCTGATGGGAACCATACCAGAATAGGATGCACGTTCCGACAGCCATTGTTATCTCGATCAAGGGTCCGAAGCTCATGTTAAGCGAGAGTGCCCGGTTCCAATTCAGCCGGTTCCGTTCATTCACCTCCGAGAAATACCGCATGTTCGGCTGCTCCTGGGTATAGGCCTGCGTGATGCGGATTCCCTGGATCGATTCGTTGAGGTGGGCGTTCATCTGGGACTGGATCGTCCGGACTCCCTGCCAGGCCCGGCGGATCCGCAGGCGAACGGCTTGGGAGACGATGAACATCAGCGGCACCACCACCATAATCGCCACAGCCAGCTTAACGTTCAGAAAAAGCAGAATGATGATGACCGCGGTCAGCTGGATGCAATCGATCAGCAGATTAACCGCCCCGTTGGCGAAAAGATCCTGCAAAGCGTTAACGTCGTTCGTGATCCTCACCAGCACGGAGCCGGCCGGGCGCTTGTCGAAGAAACGAAAGGATAATTTCTGAATATGCTGGAACAGATCCGCCCTCAGATCGTAGATAGCCCTCTGCCCCATGACGCTCGTCAGCCGGATCCTCCCCATATTCGCTCCCCATTGAACCGCGTACAGGACGAGCATGCATCCCACATAGATTACGAGCAGGTTCCCGTTGCCTTTCATTAACGCTTTGTCGATGGACCAGCTGATGAGCAGCGGAATGGACAGCTTCGTCACCGTTCCGAGAAGGGTGAACAGGACGGTCAAGGGAATGACCTGGCGGCGATAGGGCATCAGGTAACGGAGCAGGCGGCACAACTGGGCCCAGTTGAAGGCTTTCTCCATCTCCTCGTCGTCCTGGTAAATGAACCTCGTCCGCGGCGGAGTCCGGACTTCAGGCCGGACTGGCCTGGTCTCGGCGAGCTTCGGTTGACTCATCATACAGCCCTCCCTTCGCTTCTGCCTGCTGATCGTCCAAATAATCGGCATACTGGATGCGGTAGGTTTCCCGGTAAGGTCCCGGCTTGCCCAGCAGTTCGGCATGCGTGCCCCTCTGAACCGTGGTCCCCTCTTCCAGAACGAGGATCTCATCGGCATGCTGCAGCGAGGAAATGCGGTGCGCGATTATGAAGACGGTCGTGCCGCGCAGTGTGCGAAGCCCCATCTGGATCTCATGTTCCGTTTCCATATCCACGGCACTCGTGGCGTCATCCAGAATGAGGATCCGGGGCTTGCGGATAAGCGCCCGGGCAATGGCGATCCTCTGCTTCTGGCCGCCGGATAAGCCCAAGCCCCTTTCGCCTACAACGGTATCGTAGCCGGCCGGTAGCTCTGTAATGAAGTCATGCGCCTGGGCCAGCTTGGCGGCCGCGATGATCTGCTCCATGGTCGCCTCGTTCAGGCCGTAAGCGATATTATCCCAGATGGTGGCGGAGAAGAGGAACGTTTCCTGGAAGACAACGGCCATCCGTTCCCGCAGCTGCTCGAGCCGGTAGTCCTCCAGCTTCTTTCCATCGATCGTGAGGAGGCCCGTTTTGACCGAATAGGCCCGGATGAGCAGCAGAACCGCCGTCGTTTTGCCAGAGCCGGTTCCGCCTAGCATTCCGACGATATGACCCGGGGGAGCATCCAGGTTCAGTCCGTTCAGCACCTGGTGAACGCCGTCATAAGAGAACGAAACCTCCTCGAAGCGGACATGCCCCCGGAACCCGTCCTCCGGTACGGCTAAGGCGTCCGGCTTGTTCCGGATATGCTCATATTGCTGAAGAAGATCGACCAGACGTTCGGCAGCCGCTTTCGTCTGCGTATAGACATTGATGTGGTAACCGAGCGACCATAGGGGACCGATTATGAAGCCGATCATGCCGAAGAAAGCGACCAGTTCCCCGATGGTGAGCATTTTATGCAGGGCCAGGTAACCGCCCGCACCCATCAGAATCACGAGACTTAGGTTCGCGGTCATTTCCATGGCCGGAAAGTACCGGGACCAAATGTAGGCGGTTTCAATATTCTTATCTTGATACAGACGATTTCTTTCGGAAAACTTCTCCACCTCGAAGGACTCCCGGCCGAACGATTTGACCGTGCGCACCCCGGAGATATTCTCCTGGGCGGCCGAGGTCATCCGGCTGAGCGCCTCCCTAATGGAGCGGAAGGCGGGATGGATCCGGTCCTGAAACCGGACCGCCATAAAGCCGATGACCGGCATGGTGACCATCGCAATCAGCGTCAGCTGCCAATTGATCGTGATCATGAATAAAGAGCCGAGAATGATGCAGGAGCAGAAATTGATGAAATGCCCGAACTCCCAGGCGACAAAGTGTCGGAACTGCTCCAGATCGGCCGTGAGCTTGGACATCAGGTCTCCGGTCTTGGAACGGTCATAGAAGGTGAAGGACAGGTTCTGCAGCTTCCGGTAAAGGGCGTTCCGCAGACGAAGCGCCACCCGGTTCCCGGCTCGCCCTCCGATATGCCCGTACAGGAAGCCGAACAACGCCTTCACGCTGATCAGTACGATGACGAAGAGGGCCAGAAAAGGAACCTGCCCGTAGCGGTTCTCCCCGATAACGACATCAATCAGATAGCGGAGCAATTGAGGATAGACAAGGCCGAGGGCGGTGTTCAGCGTCAGGCATAAGACGGCTAATGCAATGGTCTTGCGTTCGTCCCGGTAATATTCGTTTAGCGCCTTAAATATTTCCACGGGGCGCCTCCCTTCGGTTTCGCGCTTCTTCTGAGTCGTACTCCATTGTAGAGAATACGGGAGGCGCTTCCCATAGGAAGACCTTTACTTTTTATTAGTTATTTTTACGTCGGCTCCTGCAGCTTTCGTATGATACCCTCCATCCGTTCCTTGGTGTACCGGTAGCCGATCTCAATGCAGTGATTCACCTTGCCGAAATCAAAAGCACTGACCTCCCCTACGGAAGGATACAGGGCGATGTCGGAATGACGGTGCTCTTCCCTCATCTGCCCTTGGAGGGTCAGGTTAACAATCTGGTTGAACACGGCATAAGCCGATGGAATCGAGAAGGTGCGGCGGGTTACGAACGGGGTGACCGGGTCGACCGAAATCACCTTGGCGGCTCCCATCGCCTTGACGATCCGGACCGGACAATTGTTCAACACCCCTCCGTCCACCAGCACGTAGTCCTTCCACCGCACCGGCTGAAACAGAACGGGAATCGAGAAACTCGCCTGAACGGCCTGGGCGATGAGCGCCTCGGTTTCCGTCGAATAGCCTTCTACGGCCGAGTTGGAGAAGAGAACCGGCTCGCCGCGGCTCAGGTCCGTCGTCATTACCGCACAGGGAATACGGAAACGCGACAAAGTAGAATCTTCCGTCAGCTTGGCGATCAAGTCATGAAGCCTCTTGCCCTTCAGCCAGCCCTCCAGGTAAGGACGGTAGAACAGAACCTTCATCATGACCGCCTTCCAGTCAAAATCCAGATACCTCCGGTTAAGCTGGGGAACGACCTCCGTCATGTCATCGGGTGTGAGACCATAGGCATACAAGGCGGCGATCATGGCTCCTGAGCTTGCCCCTCCGACATGAGTGATGCGGATTCCCTCCTCTTCCAAGGCTTTTATCACGCCGATGGATACCGAACCCGGAACGCCGCCCCCGGCCAGTGCCAAGCCTACCTCCATTCTCTTTCCTCCCCCGGAAATTCTCCCGATTCGACGGCTTGAATAAACCTCCAGATTTGCTCGTTCAACGCCCGGCTCCACCGTCCGGGAAGCTCGTGCTCGGCTGCAGGCAAATAACGCACCTGAGCGATTGGGACAGCCTCGGCAAAAGAATTGCCATAGGGCGCAAACAGGATGTCCTTCTCTCCATACAGAAACAAAGCGGGCTTTGTCAGGGACGACATCCAGTCCGCACAGGAATAATGCAAATAATTTAGATAGTAGGCCCGGGCGTCTGCCGGATGGGTCCGGAGGGAGTCGAAGAACAGCCGGCGGAACATGGAGAGATCCTGGGCATTCCGCAAGGTCCCGAGAAAAGCGAGAAGCGGCAAACCTCCCAGCCGGGCTATTGCGGCCCCGAGCTTGATCAGGTTGGCGAGCAGGCCCTTCTTCATTTCCGGCAGCGCTCCTATCAGAATGGCTCCAGAAACGCGGTCGGGGTAACGGATCATAAATTCGATCGCAATGGAGGCTCCCGCCGAATACCCGCACAGGTAGACGGTTGCGAGCTGCTTTTCGTCAAGAAGCCGCCTTAAATCATCGGCCGATTGCGCGAAGCTCCACCCCCCGGGGAGGGAGCGCTTCGTCCGTGTCCGCGCAAATCCGGTACGATCGTTTGCAGGAAGGGCGACAGCTCGCTCACCTGCCTCTCAAAGACTGTCCCCGGCAGGACGGGGGGATGCACGAAGAGAAGGGGGATGCCGGACCCCCGGATGGAGCAGTGGAGATCGCCTGCGCTTCCGTTATTCTCCATTAGGCCCCCTCCATCTCTTTCAAGAAGATTTCCTATCTTTCTTTCCTTTTCCTTCCGGTTAGGGTTTGTCATTTATGGGTTCTCTATCCATCAACAACACAAATAACCGTCCGGCAAGATGCCGGACGGGATAAGGAAGACGGGGCTTTCCTTGTAACGGATGCCCTTTATAAATGCAGGAGGCTGGCCAGCAGCGTCTTGCGCTTCTCGGTCCTTGGCGGGCCGGCGTAAGCCGCGGCCACGGGAGCCGGCTCCGCCAGCTTCTGCAGGTGCGACAGGGATTTGTCGATCGCCTCGACATATTGCGAAAGCTGGTGCAGCGAGCTTCTCAGCTCGTCGAGCTCCTTGCGGTGCTGGAGCAGCTGCACGGACACGACCGTGCCCGCTTTCTCCGCCAGCTTGTGCTCCATCGCGTCGAGACGGCCGTTCAGCTGGACTGTGGTTGTCATCAGCAGCTCGGATAGGCCGGAGCCCGCAGCCTCAAGGACCTCTTCCGAAACGATAGTGGGGGCGGGAGCGGGGGATGCTTCCTCCCGGTTCACGCCCCTATTGTTCAGTTCGATCCGGTTTAAGCTGGCCCCCCGATCAAGCTCCTTCTGAATGTAGGCAAGCTCCTGAAGATCCGGCTCGCTAAAATAATAATGGCCCCAGTGGTCTTTGCGGAAACGGTCCTGGAAATGTGAAGCCCACCGTTTAATCGTTGTGGGACTGACGTTCAAGGCGGCGGCCGCTTCCTTCGTTTTGTACACGGCGGTGGTCATCGTCATCACCCTCCTCGGTCTTTACAGAAACGTATTCGCGCCGGCGAACCCATTCCCTGCAAGGCCGACAAAGGTAGTCAGCGTTCGCTAAACAAAGTGGAAAACCCCGTTTATCTTCCACAAGTGCTCTATTTTGACGGATTTCCCCGTTCCCCGGACAACCGCTTCTTGCGTCGAAAAAGAAAAACCCGGCTGTCGGAGAGCAGACCAGCCGGGATGGAAGCCGGAGACAGCCGGCTTATCCGTTTAGATAAGCCTCCAGCTCCTTGTATATGTCGATCATCTCTTCGAGCTTCATCCGGACCAGCCCGCTGGAGGAAGGGGCGACGAAGTCTTTAACCCCATTAACCGTCTCTTCCTCTTGAAAGCCCCAAGGGATGCGGCCCCGGCTTCCTCTAAACTCTTCATATACGCCTTTTCCGACATAACAAGCCACCCGGGGCTTGGCCTTCTCCAGCTTGCGCCGAAGCAGAGACCGCCCTTCGCGGTATTCCTCGCGGGTGATCTCATCGGCGGCCCGGGTCGGCCGGGCGACAATGTTGGTGAAGCCGTACCCGAGCTCCAGCAGGTCTCCATCCTCTTCCGGCCGGTACAAGCGGGGAGTCAGACCCGACCCTTGGAGAATTCTCCAGAACCGGTTATTCGGGTTCGCGTAATTGTGGCCGGTCTCTCCGGACCGCAGACTCGGGTTAAAGCCGATGAACAGAACGCGGAGCCCGGGACGGATGTGATCCGGTACCGGCGCATGTGCGTCTGTCATAAGCCTTCCTTCTCCCGGATGGACGCGAGCAGCCGGCTGCAGCCGGTGTCAATCCGTTCATACACCTCATCGAAGTTGCCGGTAAAATACGGATCCGGCACATCGGTGCCCTCCCCGCCGGGCACGTAATCCATGAACAGCGGAATGGAACATGCCCGGCCTGTCCCGGCCAGAGCCTCCAGATCCTTCTTGTTCTTGCTGTCCATCGCAATGACGTAATCGTACTCCTTCAGATCGGCCGCCAGCACCTGACGGGCCTTCATCCTCTCATAGCCGATACGGTACCGATCCAGCAAGGCGCGGGTTCCTTCGTGCGGCGCAGAGCCGATGTGCCAATCTCCAGTTCCCGCCGAATCGGCCGCTATCCGATTCTCGAGCCCGGCTTCCTTCACTTTATGCCGGAATACCGCTTCGGCCATGGGGGACCGGCAAATGTTCCCCAGGCAGACAAACAGAACGCGAATCATCTCTTCTCTCCAGCTCCTTTATCTCTTGAGCCTTTAGACTTCCAGGCTTTCTTTGCTCTGCAGGGCTTCACAGCGGATTCCGAGCTTCTGAAGCCGCTCGGCGAATTGGCCGACATCCTGTCGGATGGGCGGGAAGGTATTGTAATGCAGCGGCAGGATCCGCTTGGCTTTCACCCACTGGGCGGCCATGGCGGCCTCTTCGGGTCCCATGGTAAAGTTATCTCCGATAGGGAGAGCCGCGACATCAATCGAATGCAGCTCGCCGATCAGCTTAAGGTCGCTGAACAGGCAGGTGTCCCCTGCATGGTAGAACGTTTTACCGCCTGCGGTAATCAGGAGGCCGACGGGCTGGCCGACATAGATGATCTGGTCTCCGTCTTGCACCGAGGAGCTATGGAAGGCTTGGGTCATCTTGATCGTAAAGCCTAGAAACGTGTAGGAGCCGCCGGTGTTCATGCCATACGATTCGGCTCCCTTCGATGCGCAGTAGGCTGCCAGCTCAAAGACGGCAATAACCGGACAGTTATTCGCCTTCGCAATCTCGATCGTGTCCCCGAAATGATCGCCGTGCCCATGCGTCAGAACGACGGCGTCCACCTGAAGGGAAGACGGGTCCACTCCCGATTGGGGATTACCGGACAGAAACGGATCGATGATCAGGCGCTTCCCCTCATGCTCCACCAATACGCAGGAATGCCCGTAATAAGTAAGCTTCATCATGCTTCCTCCTCTCCTCTATTCTCTACCATTGTATCCAAAATGACGCCATCGACACAAATCGCCCTCCTTCCCGCTGCCAACAAAAAAAGAGCAAACCGGTTCGTCCGGTCTGCTCTCCCTCTGCTTCTATCTAGATCTGGGTCAGCTTACTTTGCTTTCCTCGGCTTTCTTGTTCAGCGCTTCCTGCAGGATGTAATCCATCTGCGGGAACGTCATGCCTTTGCTCTTCATTTTTTCCATCCAGGCTTCAAAGCCTTCAGCGTTTCCGGTTCCGAGCTGAAATTTCGCTTTCAGCCTTGCCGACGGATCGGCTTCTTCTTCCTTAACCGGCTGGGCGGATTCCGGAAGGTCTTCCCCGGCATAAATGTACAGCCCCAAGCCATGCAGAGCGATAGCTTTCACCAGACAACGCTGGATACTGGTATTGATCTGAAAAGCATTCGGCTGGGCGATCGGCCGGTTGTTGTTATCGAGCACAGGATGAATTTGCGAAAGGGTAATGCCTTTGCACGTGACGGCCACTTCCACAAAGTAGCCGCATTCGGACTTCAGATACGGAAGCCCGTCAAAGCGAATCACTTCCCAAGTGGCCTCGGGATCGTTCTTGCGCAGCTGATCGACCGCCCAAGCCCAGCTCAGGTAAGAGAATTTGCCCTTCTTCTCAATGTGCTCCGAGACATCAATACTGGCCAGCTCAGTAAAATAATTGTCTTTCGAACGGGAGGCGGCGGTCTTGGCTGTCGTCATCTATGGTTGTCTCCTTTATGGTTCAATTTAGTCTATCACCAACTGCTATACTCATATATATATTATAACAAACATTTGTTCTTAATGGAAGAGATAAACAAAGATTTTTGCTAGATTTTTTCAAATCATTTATGAGGTTAACTATCGAATGAAAGTAACAGGATTTATAATTGTTATATAACAATAATGAATGGGACATTCGGAATTAAAAAGAAGCCACTCCGCTCTGGCGAAATGACTTCAAACGACTTGCCTTTATATTAGCTTTCATCCGTCGGAGCAGCTTACCTGCCCGACTGCTTAAGAACCCGGTCGATCCATTTCTCCGCAATCAGGCAGTCACCGAGCGTGGGGGCCAATCCGATCCAGCGCTCCTCTCCGGCGATCCGGTGCAGGAAATGGTTCAAGCCGCCGAAATGAGCGTCCATCGCGAAGCCCATGGTCGACTTCTCATCCGGAATAAGCTCGAGCGAAGAAGGGCCGGGAATGACCGGTGCGGAGCCGTCCAGCCGCTTGATCCGGGGGACCGTGTCCTTCTCCAGGTTGCAGATCAGGCTTCCTTCCGTTCCGAAAACCTCCACGTCGAAGGCTTCAGATCCCCAGGCGATCCGCGAAACCTCCGCCGTTCCCTTCACTCCCGACTCCAAGGTTACGTTCATCAGCGCCCAGTCATCCACACGGATATGGACCTTCTCCGCCGAGCCTTGGGTCACGGGACGCTCCTTGACGAAAACATTCGTCGTTCCCTCAACCCGCGAGATCTCTCCGAACACGTGGCGGATAAGATCCAGCACGTGCACCCCGAGATCGGAAATGGCCCCGCCTCCTGACAAGTCGTCCTTCAGGCGCCAGCTGACCGGCCGCTTGGCGTCCAGATAGCCGGAGCGGCGGTAGGAGAGCTTAATCTGCAGCACATCGCCGATCAAGCCGAGCCGGACCGCTTCCTTAAGGCGCATAACGGCGGGATGATAGCGATAGACGAGTGCGACTTGATGAGGGTGACGGTCCCCGGCTGTCCGGACGAGCTCGGCGGAGTTCTCATACGTATCCGTCAGCGGCTTCTCGCAATAGAGGATCTTGTCCGCAGCTGCGGCATGCCGGACGGCCTCCAGATGCATGGCATTCGGCGTACAGATATCCACCACTTCGAGCTCTCTGTCCTTCAGAGCCTCCGACAGGGAATCCGTCACATGAGCGAAGCCCATCGCGCGCGCCTGGTTCTCGTTGGCCGACAAGTTGCGGGTAACCAGGGTATCGAGCACCGGTTGAAACGGCAGCTTTTTGATGACGGGCATGGCCTTCAGGGCCACGATATGGGTTTTGGCGATGTTGCCCAGTCCGACGAAAGCAAAACGAACGGTTTTCATGAAATTCTCCTTTGGATGGATAAGGTTGTATGTAGTGTTTACCATAGTTTAGCACAATTATGCTGCTAACGGCCTAGCTGGTCCGGCAAGAAGAGCAAGCCTAACAGGTATTAAGTCTCACTTCCAGATAAAGCGATTTCATTTTGCCGGAATTGTCTATATAATCTTGCTTGAGGTTCCTAACTCTATTGACGGAAAGGCGGGTTATCATGAAAGCAGGACTTAAATCGGTACTCCTCTGGGGAGTGATTTCCCTTCTTGGCGCTTTCGGCTTCGGCGTGCTGGCGCTGAACCGCGGTGAGACGGTTAATGCCGTTTGGCTCGTCGTGGCGGCCGTCTGCGTCTATGCCGTCGCTTACCGGTTCTACAGCCGGTTCATCGCCAGGCGCGTGCTGGAGCTTGACGACAACCGCAAGACGCCGGCCGAGCTCAACAACGACGGCAAGGATTACGTGCCCACCAACAAATGGGTGCTGTTCGGCCACCATTTCGCCGCGATCGCCGGCGCCGGCCCGCTGGTCGGTCCGGTGCTGGCCGCCCAGATGGGCTACCTGCCGGGTACGCTCTGGATAGTCGTCGGCGTGGTTCTGGCCGGCGCCGTGCAGGATTTCATCATCCTGTTCGCTTCCGTCCGCCGCAACGGCAAAACCTTGGGCGAAATGATCAAGGATGAGATCGGCCCCGTGGCTGGTGCGATCGCCAAGGTTGGGATTCTCGGCATTATGGTTATTCTCCTTGCCGTCCTCGCACTTGTCGTCGTGAAAGCGCTTGTTGGCAGCCCGTGGGGAATGTTCACCATTGCCTCGACCATCCCGATTGCTCTCCTGATGGGCGTGTACATGAGGTACATCCGGCCTGGACGCGTAACCGAAGCCTCCTTGATAGGCTTCGTTCTTCTGATCGCCGCTCTCCTGCTCGGCCGGTCCGTTGCCGAAAGCCCGACCTGGGCTCCCTTGTTCAGCTACAAGGGCGAGACCATCGCCCTCCTGATGATTGGCTACGGCATCGTCGCCTCCGCCCTTCCCGTCTGGCTGCTCCTGGCTCCGCGGGATTACTTGAGCACCTTTATGAAAATCGGCACGATTGTCGGACTGGCCTTGGGCATCTTTATCGTCGCCCCTGATCTTCAGATGGCGGCCGTTACCAAATTCGTCGACGGCACCGGCCCGGTTTTCTCGGGTAACCTGTTCCCCTTCCTCTTCATCACAATCGCGTGCGGCTCCGTCTCAGGCTTCCATGCGCTGATCTCCTCCGGCACCACGCCGAAGATGCTCGAGCGTGAGCCGCAGGCCCGCATGATCGGCTATGGAGCCATGTTGATGGAATCGTTCGTGGCCATCATGGCGCTCGCCGCCGCCTGTGTCATTACGCCCGGTACGTATTTCGCCTTGAACAGCGGGGCGGCCGTCATCGGGACCGATGCGGCCAGTGCCGCCGCAACCATCTCTTCCTGGGGCTTCACGATAACGCCGGACGTGCTCACCCAGACGGCGAAGGATGTCGGCGAAACGTCCATCCTGTCCCGTACCGGAGGAGCGCCGACGCTGGCCATCGGAATGGCCCAGATCTTGTCCCAGCTGATCGGCGGCAAAGCGATGATGTCGCTGTGGTATCATTTTGCCATCCTGTTCGAGGCTCTGTTTATTCTGACGACGATTGATGCCGGCACCCGCGTCGGGCGGTTTATGATTCAGGAGATTCTGGGAAGCGTCTACAAGCCCCTTGGCCGGACGGAGGCTTTCCTCCCGAATATGATCGCGACGGTCCTGTGTGCGGCCATGTGGGGCTATTTCCTGTACCAGGGCGTGATCGACCCGCTGGGCGGCATCAACTCCCTGTGGGCGCTTTTCGGGATCGCCAACCAGATGCTGGCCGGCATCGCGCTGCTGCTCGGGACCACCATCCTGTTCAAGATGGGCAAGAAAGCGTACACCTGGGTCTGCCTGGTTCCCACCGTCTGGCTGCTGATCGTCACGATGTCGGCCGGCTACCAGAAGCTGTTCCACGCCAATCCGTCCATCGGATTTTTGGCCCAGGCTAACAAATACAAGGATGCGCTGGATGCCGGCAAAACGCTCGCCCCGGCCAAAACGGCCGAGCAAATGCAGCAGATCATCACGAACAATTACGTCGATGCGGCCTTATGCGCCATCTTCATGATCGTGGTACTGGCGGTGCTCCTCACCTCCGTAATCATCTGGTACAAGGTGCTTACGAATCAGTCGACGGGAACCAAAGAAACCCCGTATGTGCCGAGAAGCTCCGGAAAAGCGAGGGTGGTGTAGCATGCTGACCGCATGGAAGAAAATCATGAGCTACCGCCGGCAGTTTCTCGATCTGCTGGTGGGGGTCCCCTCCTACGAGAAGTATGTGGAGCATATGAAGGAGCATCATCCGGACGACCCGGTCCAATCCAGAAAGGACTTCTTCTGCGAGGCCCAGGAGGCCCGCTATAATGCGAAGGGGGGCAAAATCTCCCGCTGCTGCTGATCCCCTGCCCTGATCCTTTACCGGATAAGGCTTGGATGGATGCACCAAAAATAGAGGGTGTCCCAAAAGCCATCTAACTGGCTGAGGGATACCCTCTTTTTATGAGGATCCGGGACTTGCCGCTTCTAAACCTCCTGAAGGACCAGCGGCTCCAGCGCCCGGGTTTCGTCGACGTGCAGGAAAGCATCGTATCGCTCCGGAACCACGGTAGGGACATAATTCCCCCGTTCGTACTCGGGATGATAGACAACCCCAATGGCCCGGTGTCCCACCCTCCGGTAGAGCTCTTCCGGCGCATTATCGAGGAGAAGCAGCTGATCGTGGCTGCCCGCCTGATGCATGAGCTCCTCCCAGCTGCCCGCAGCGGCTTCCGGAACCTTCATGCGGCTTAGAGGAGCCCCCCAGGACCGGCCAGCTATCACGGTTCCGCGGTAAGTGCCGAATCCGAGCGCGAACACCTCGCCGGGATGCTTTTCCCTTAACAGCTGGCCGACATTGACCATGCCGTCCTCCTTCATATCCGTCGCCCGGGCATCCCCGATGTGGGTATTATGCTCCCACACGATGGCTTTGGCGACGGAGCCATGGAAATCCATCAGGCGTTCCAGCGCTTCTACCATATGGCGGTCGCGGACATTCCACGATTCCGGCCCGCCCCGCATCATTTCGCGGTAATAATGCTCGGCGTTGGCGGCGGCCATGGCATTCATCTCGGCCCCGAGAGCTTCCTCGCTGTCCCCTTGAGCGGCCTTGTTGCGCCCTCGCATATCCTGGAGAAGGGCCTGCACCTCCTTCTCGCAGTCCTCCGACAGGAAGGCAGCCGCCGCCCCGTACGTTTGCTCATCCCGGGAATAGGGCTCGAAGCATGAGAAGGCCTGACGGGCCTTTTCCAGCTCATCCATCAACCCTTTGTCAGTCAGATACTCCATCACCGCATCCATCGATTCCCATAAGCTGTAAACATCGAGCCCATAGAAGCCCGCCTGGCGCCCCTGTTCCCGGCTGCGGTTAAGCTCCTTCATCCAATCCAGCAAACGCGCTATCTCCCGGTTTGCCCACATCCACTCGGGCCAGCGGCCAAATGCCTTCATGGCCTCGGCCGGGGATTCCGGGGCGCCGGGATAGCTTTTGATATATTGGTTTAAGGCATAGCAGGAGGGCCAGTCTCCCTCTACCGCCACAAAGGAAAATCCGTGACGCTCCAGCAGCCGCTGCGTGATCCGGGCGCGGATGGAATAGAATTCCGAGGTCCCGTGGGAAGCCTCGCCAAGCAGCACGAACCGCGCATCGCCGATGGCTTCGAGAAGGCGGTCCATCGTTTCCTCCTTCCTCCAATCCAGCGAATGGGAGCGAATGTATTCGACCAAGCTCCAGGTTTTCATAACCAATCTACCTCCTTGTCAGGGTGAGGGCAGGACGGCAGAGGGAGATTTCCCTTCTGCCTAGCGGAAGAATCTGGACACAAACAAGCGTTCGGGATATAATGGGACCGGGCTCTAATGCCAACTTTACCTAAGGACGGGGACTGTATGAAGGGCACGACACATTTGGCCATAGGAGCGGCGCTTGGTGTGGCGGCCGGCCTGCGGCTGCAGACCGATTTTGAGACGGGTATGGTATGGATCGCCGTCTCTTCCCTCTCCGCCCTCATTCCCGACCTGGACGGCCCCAGCATCCTGAGCGGGAAGCTGAGCAAGTTCGCCAAGACCTTCCGGGAGGTCGTTCTCTCTTCCGGCATTCTCCTTGTGATTGGGCTCGCCGCTCTCTACCATTGGAAAGGTTACTATCACTTTCCCCTTACCCTTCTTGGGGCCGCTCTGACACTGGCTGGCTTTGCCTTCCGGGAAGGCTTTATCCGCAATGCCCTGGTCAGCGGGATCGGAGCGGGACTCGCCGCTTGGGGAGCTTTCCACTCGATCTACTGGCTTATCGGGCTCGGAGCCTATGTAGCCATTGCGCCTTGGCTGAAGCATAGAGGATTGACCCATACCGTTTGGGCGGCGGCGGTCTGGTGGGGAATCTCCTTAGGTTTCGAGGCGTATGTAGGCTATGAGGGAATTGCGACGATCGCTGTGCTGGGTTATCTTTCTCATCTTATGGCGGATACCTTAACGCCCAGCGGAGTGAAATGGCTCAACCCGCTAGTCAAGAAGACCTTCAAGCTTCCTTTTCTCTAAGGACTTAAACGGCCGAACGACCAGAAAAAGAAAGAAGCCTCCGCAATCCTGACGCCGCGGAGGCTTCTTGGCGCTGTTGTCTTATCCCCGGATGCGCTGCAGGAAACGGACCGTCCTCTCTTGGGAGGCCCGGTCAAACACCTCCTGCGGAGTCCCCTTCTCCACCACCATTCCTCCGTCCATGAAGATGACCTCGTCGGCCACCTCCCGGGCGAAGTTCATCTCGTGGGTGACGATGACCATGGTCATGCCTTCCTTGGCGAGCTGCCGCACCACCCCAAGCACCTCGCCGACCAGCTCGGGGTCAAGCGCCGAGGTAGGCTCATCGAACAGCAGCACCGCCGGATCACCGGCCATCGCCCTCGCAATGCCTACCCTCTGCTGCTGGCCCCCGGAAAGCTGCCGGGGATAGCTGTCCCGCTTGTCGGACAGCCCGACCTTGGCGAGCAGCTCCTCGGCCCGCTCCCGGGCTTCCTTACGGCTCCTGCCCAGTACGGTGACCGGCCCTTCCATGATGTTCTCTAATGCCGTCATGTGGGGGAACAGGTGATAGGCCTGGAATACCATCCCCGTTTGCTTGCGGAAAGCAAGAATGTCACCCGACCGGGGAGGCGCGTCTCCCCCGAAAACCACTTCCTTGTTTTCGATGCGGACCTTCCCGGATGTAGGCATTTCAAGAAGGTTGATGCAGCGCAGCAGGGTCGTTTTTCCGGAGCCGGACGGTCCGATCAGCACCGTGGTCCGGCCGGAGGGAACCTCCATCGAGATTCCCCTCAGCACCTGCAGGGTTCCGAAGCTTTTGTGCACGTCGGTCATCGCAAGCAAGCCGTTTCCCCTCCCGGTCAGGCTCCGGTCAGCCGGTCGAACCGGCGTTCCAGCTTTCCTTGAATGTAATACAGAATGGTGCAGAAGACGAGATACAGAACCGCCACCTCGACGTACAGAAGAAGAGGCTCATAGTAATAAGCGACCTTCTGCTGGGAGACCTGAAACATCTCGGTCAGGGTAATGGTAGCGGCGAGCGACGTATCCTTCACCAGGCCGACGAAGGAATTGGACAGAGGCGGAATCGAGACGCGGACCGCCTGCGGAAGAATGATCCGTCGGAGCGACTGCCTCCGGTTCATGCCGATGGAAGCGGCCGCCTCCCACTGGCCGTCGGGAACGGATAGAATCGAGGCGCGGAGTATTTCCGAGTTGTAGGCGCCCATGTTAAGCGTAAAGCCGATTACCGCTGCCAAGAACGGATCGAGCGTGACGCCTGCCCGCGGCAGGCCGTAGAAGATAATAAACAGCTGGACGAGCAGCGGCGTTCCCCGAATCAGCCCTACAAACAGCGACGCCGGAACCGAAAGCACCCGGTAACGGGAAATCCTCGCCAGAGCAAGCAGGAAGGCGAGGCACAGCCCGAGCACGAACGAGATCACCGTTAAGGTGAGCGTATACTTTAATCCCGCCTGAAGCATCGGCCAGAACGACTCGATGACGATCTGCCACAGCCGAGAGGTTCCCGCCGCTTGATCCATCTCCATTCCTCCCCTTTACTTGGATACGTCCGCCACCCCGAAGTAGGTTTGCGATATTTTGGCGTAGGTGCCGTCTTTCTTGATTTCGGCCAAGGCCGAATTCACGGCATCCACCAGCTCTTTTTGACCTTTGGCAAACAGCATTCCGCTTTCGGAAGCCCCGCCGGCCTCGTCCACTGTTTTGATGGCCGCATTCGGCTTCTGCTTCTTGAAATCCAGGAAAGACAGCTTGTCATTTACGGTCGCGTCGATCCGTCTGGACAGAAGCAGCTCCACGGCCTGGTTGAAGCCTTCGACCGTCACGAGCTCGGCGCCGTTCTTGCGGGCGATGTCGGCTAGATTGCTCGTCAGCGACTGTCCGGATTTCTTCCCTTTCAGATCAGCAAACGTCTTGATCGCGGTTTCGTCGCTGCGGACGATAAGCACGGCGGGCGAGGAAATATACGGATTCGAGAAATCGTACTTGACTTTGCGGTCTTCGCGGATGCTGACCTGGTTCGCCACCATATCGAACCGCCCGGCGTCAAGCCCGGCCAGCATGCCGTCCCATTTGGTCTCGACGAATTGGGGCTGAACGCCCAATCGCTTGGCAATTTCCGTGGCCAGCTCCACATCGAAGCCGGTCAGCTTGCCGCTCGGATCGTGGAACGTGAAGGGAGCATAGGTTCCTTCCGTACCGACCCGCAGCTTGCCGTTCGCTTTGATAGCATCAAGCGAGTTCTTGCCGGCAGGAGGATTCGTTGACGCTCCCGGTGAGCCGGCAGGAGCAGCCGATGGAGCACCCGGTCCGGCTGATCGGTTGGAGCATGCCGAAGCTCCGATTAGAGCCGTAAGGAGCAGGAGCAGAGCAAGAAAGCGCATTTTCAAAGAGATCCCTCATTTCGGTAATTGGTCTTCTTTGGATTAGGCTTTCCCAAGTTCTCATAAACATTCGACCTTCCCCAGGTTTTCCGGTCCATATAAAAAAGCCGCCCAAAGAAAGGGCAGCTTAAGAAAGCTATCTAAATCATCTTTGCCTTCGGGCCGGATAAGGGCTGCGGCAATAAATCTGCATCTTGGCATGCGGTTTATCCGACAGGTTGCTTCTCCCCTCCCTCCTCCTGCCTCCCCTTAAAGAAGAGGCCGGCAAAAGCAAATAAGAGAAAGAACCCTCCCAGAAAATAGAAAAGCGAGCCGAGCGACAGGTACTGGATGCCCAACCCCCCGGCATTCGGTCCAGCGATGGAGCCAATGCTGAAGTTCAGGGAAGCGATCACGTTGGCGGACGCGAGCAGGGGCCGGGGCAGCAAATCCGCCAAATACGCGAGTCCCAAGGAGAAAAACGAGCCGACCAGCCCTCCGGCCACCGCAAAGAGAAGGTGAACCACCCATAACCGGTCTCCCGCTGCCGGCACCATTAAGAAGGCAAGAGAGCCTATAAAAGCCGCCGCAATTAGAACCGGTTTCCTCCCGGCCCGGTCGCTCAGCACCCCCAGCGGCATTTGCAGCACCAGACTGCCAATCCCGATCGCGGGCAGCAGCACGGAGATCCACCCTTCACTCCAGCCCATTCTCAAACCGTAAACCGGAAAAGAGCTGTTCATCGTCGCTTCCATATAGCCATACAAGAAGGACGGAATAAGGGCGAACCACGCCAGCCGGATAATGCGCGCGTAACGCCGGCCATCTGAAGAAGCACGGGACGGATCCTTCTCCGGATATTCATTCGGCAGGCGGGCCATGAGCAGCAGAGAGAGCGCAAAGCAAGCTGCCATCGCCGCAAACGGAACCCAAGTTCCGAAACGGAGCAGATTGAGCCCGACCGGTCCAAGACTGAAACCAATCGCATAGGACATCCCGTAGAACGAAATGTTCCGTCCCCGCCGCTCGGCCCGGCTCGAAGAAATGATCCACAGCTGGGTACAGAAATGCAGGGAGCTTTCGCCGATCCCGACAAGAATCCGCAGCACCACCCAGAACCATAGATTCTCCCAGGCCGGGAATAAAAGCGAGGCGGCCATGACGGCGATCATTCCGCCGACAATGATACGCTTGTACCCGAACCGGGCAAGCGGCTTCTCAATGAAGAACATCGAGGCAAAAACCCCCGCATAGAGAGCGGCGGAGTTAAGCCCGTTCATTCCGGAGGTGACCCCCGCTTGCTCCAGAAGCACCGTGAGCATAGGCAGAAGCATTCCCTGGCTGACGCCGGCCAGCACGGTAATGACAATCAAGGTGGCGAATCGGTATCTCTCTTGCTTTATCTGCGTAAGTTCGTTGTTGTCTGTCATTTTAATCCCGTCCATTCCCTAGTTCCTAACTAGCAAAACAGTCCTTATTCTATCACTATTCCTCCATAGAAAAAAGCCCCACGAGGTGGGGCTGCTTTCATGCTTATGGATTAGTCCAATACGTATACCGTCACATTCTGAAGGCCGAACTCGCTGACCTTCTCCCGGCTGCCGGGCATAAAGATGTCGATCCTCGAGCCCTTGATCGCGCTGCCCTGGTCGTTGGCGTAGGCGATCATTCCGCCTGCCGGCAGGCCGTTGCTCGTATAACCGGTAATATAGACCTTGCTGCCCATCGGAATGACCGACGGATCGACGGCGATCGTCCCCAGCTTCAGCGGGTTCCCGTTGTAATCGACGGGTCCCCATTTGCCATTCTCTTCTGCCGAGGCAGAGTAGGCGGTGGCTGTCACCGGGATGGCTTTTTTATATGAAAGGGCTTGTCCGGAAGCCGTGACCACCTGGGAGCCGCTGGAAGCGGCGGCCGCTTTCACTTTAGAAGTTACGGGAGCAGACCCTTTCGCGGGAAGCGTAAGGACCAGTCCCTCATATAGGTTAAGAGGATCCAAGTGAGCGTTGGCTTTCACCAGCGCATCCAGCGGTACTCCGAGCTTCTTGGAGAGGTTCCAGAAGGTATCCCCTTCTTTAATGCGGTAAGTATCCGGCAGCTGAACCGATTGTCCTGCCTGAAGATTAGCGGGGTTGACCCCAGGGTTAGCCTTAAGAACGGCTTCAAGCGGGATTTGACGGGCTTGCGCCAGCTTCCAGAACGTATCGTCTTCCTTGAGCTGATAAGAGGCAGCCATGGCGGGCGCTGCGGTCATAACCAGACCGGCCGTCAAGGTCAGACCCAGGAAGGATTGGCGGATGAACGATTTCATGAAAGGTGTTTCCTCCTTTTGTTTGCCTGCGAGGTTAGCTGTCGGGTTCGGAATGAGGATACATCCCTACGTCTGCACGATTAGCCCCACCGGGCAGGAAAGCCCGGATGTCAATCATCCCCCGTGCTTCCTTCTTTTTCTTCGGAAGCTTCGGCGCTTACAGAGTAGCATGGGCCAAAGGGCGTCTGAAACAAGTAAATGTTGGTAAAAGGATTCGCAGGAACCCATTTCCCTCTATATTTTCCAGACGACAAAACCAAAAACCCGCCTGGGGGCGGGCTTGGAGGAAGGTTCCGTTTCCTGTTCGTACGGAGCCTTTTATTTGCTTTTGGAAATATGAAGCAGCTCCGGAAGGGTCACCAGCTCGTATCCTTCCCCCTGAAGCTTCGTAATGATAGTGGGCAGGGCTTGGACCGTCCCGGTCATGTCAATGCCTCTTCCCCCGGAGGAATGCTGCAGGATAATGGCTCCCGGCTTCATGGTAGACAAGACGTTTCGGGTCACCTGAGGGGCCTTCAGCCCTCTCCAATCCAGGGAATCGACATTCCAGTTGGTGACCAGGCTGTTCCGGCTTTCCAGCCAAAGAAGCTGATGTTCTTTGATGCTGCCATACGGCGGGCGGACGAGCTTGGGGGTGTAGCCGGTCAGATGGTGAATGACCATCTCCGTTTGCCGGATTTCGGTTTGGAACCTCGTATCGGATAGACGGGACAGATCGGCGTGGCTGTAAGAATGATTCCCGATGATATGCCCCTCCCTGACCATGCGGCGGATCACGTCGGGGTACTTCTCCGCCCTCCAACCGACCACGAAGAAAGTAGCCTGGACATGGTGCTCACGAAGGACATCCAATACCCGGGGGGTATACTTGTTGTCCGGCGCGTCGTCAAAGGTAAGGGCCGCCTGACGAACCAGGGGATTCCCGTTAAGGATGAGAAGCTGCGGGTATTTGCGGTGAAGCTGAGCCAGGGTAAGCGTCCGGGACCGTTTTGTCTTTCCGGTGTTGTCCGTTCGTCCGGTCGTTTTGTTGGCTGGCGGGGAGGGCTTGGGAGCAGGCTCCGCCGCTGCCTCCTGGCTAGCCAAAGCAGATGGAGGAATAAGGGCAGGAGACCCGGTTTCCCGTCCGCCGGCGCAAACGGCCGTCATCAGGAGGAAGACAGTGAAGAGCAGCAACAGTTTGGGCATGTTCGGCTGACCTCGCTCGCAGGGAAATTTTCGTTCCCCCTAATGTTTCCGCACCGGCCGGAATCCATACCCCGCTTTCCGCCAAAAAGCCTCTCCACCCACCATTTCCCAGTTGGCCCTGTCCCTCTCTCCCTCTATAGTTAATAGAGATGGTACTAGAGACATTAGGTGAGAGAGGAATCATTTACTGTTATGAAGGCAAAAGCAAAAGCGGCACTTCTGCTAGTCCCGGTCCTGCTTGCGGGAGTGCTTATACCGGCATCAGCGGGAAAAGCTGCCGGTCGTTTCAACCTGTCCTATCTCTTCTCCGGGACCCCCGAAACCTTCGTTCGGGATGTGGATCAGGCGAAAGGAAGCCTGCAGACGGTTGCCCCGGCCTACTTGGAGCTGACGCAGGAGGGAACCGTTCAAGCCGCTCCGGATATGGGCTCCTCCTTTATCCGGGACATGCACGACCGGGGAATCCGGGTAGTGCCCTATTTAAACAACGAGTGGAACCGGACGCTGGCCGTCAAGACGGTCAACAACCGGGCGCAGGTAACGGACCAGCTGGCCGAGCTTGTAAAGACTTATAATCTGGACGGAATCCAGCTGGATCTGGAAAACCTGCCCGCCTCCAGCCGGGAGTCGTATACCGACATGGTCCGGCTCCTTCGCGGGAAGCTGCCGACCGGCAAGGAAGTGTCCGTTGCCGTAGGGGCGAATCCGACCGGCACCTCGTCGGGCTGGCTTGGGGCTTTTGACTACAAAGCCCTCGCCCCCTATTGCGATTACTTGCTCATCATGGCGTATGAGGAGCATTTCGAGGGGGACCCTGTCCCGGGACCGGTTTCGGGATTGCCCTTTACGGAATCGTCGCTGCAATTCGCCCTATCCCAGCTTCCTCCCGAGAAAGTCGTTCTCGGCATTGCCTTCTACGGCCGGCTTTGGAAGGACGATGGCACCCTGCTCGGGGTCGGGGTCCCGGACCGTCTGGTGGACACGCTAGTCCGCCGCTATAACGGCAAGGTCGAAGTGGACCGGACGTCGGGCTCAGCCGTTGGAACCTTTACGATCGGGCCGGCGGATACCGGAATCACGATCAGCGGACATCGGCTGACTCCCGGGAATTACACGGTTTGGTTCGAGAACGAATCGACCCTGAAAACCCGTCTCGCCCTCGCCGACCGCTATAACCTGTTGGGCACCGGAAGCTGGAGCCTGAACCAGGAATCGGCTGGAACGTGGGACTACTACTCTCTTTGGTTGAACGGAGCAGCCTTCGGCGATGCGGAAGGCCATTGGGCGCAGAACGAGATCGCGTCCACCGTACATAAGGGCTGGCTGAACGGGATGGAGCCCGGCCTCTTCTCCCCGGACGGTCCGCTTACCCGCGCCCAGGCCGCCGCGGTGCTGAGGCGGGTCGGGAACGGGTTGTCCCCCTCGGCAGACGCCTCCACTCTGTTCCGCGATGTGCCGCAGAATCATTGGGCCGGCGCGGACATCGTGTGGGCGTACACGGAAGGTGTCATCGACGGAACCGCTCCGGGCCTGTACGAGCCGGAAGCTCCCCTCACACGCGAACAGCTGGCCGCCATGCTGGCCCGCTGGTACTCCCTCCCGTCGAAGGGGACCGCTTCCTTCTCGGACGTGTCCCCGGGACGCTGGTCCGCGAACTCCATTGCCGCCGTTCAGGAAAACGGCCTGGTGAACGGCTTCGAGGACGGGACCTTCCGTCCGGCGGAGCCTCTTACCCGCGCCCAGATGGCGGCCGTTCTTGACCGTCTTAGCAAGCTTGCTTGAAGGACGGGAGCCAGGCGAAGGAACTGTAGAACCCCCAAAAAAACTAACTAGTTAATGGTGTTAATCAAAAAACTGCCCTTGAATCGTTTGTACCCTATGGAGACCTTGGTAAAGTATCTACTCCATAGGTTACAGATTATTCAACGGGCAGTTTTTGTTATAGCGGGCCGGCAATGCGGAGGCCAAGGCATCGTTTTCGCTTAGGGATCCATTTATTACGGTCTTCCGGGTCCGCCAGCGCGCGGGCCATTCCTCCCGTAATCGTCTGCTCCATGAGACGAAGGTGTTCGATCACTTGAATGAGGGACCACCGGTTATCGTCCGGCCGGCGGTTCAGCTGTTCGTCGCTCAGCCCCTCGACCGTCTTCCAGACTTCCTCCCGAATCCGTTGTTTCTCCTGGCTGTTCATCTTGGCTGTCATCCTTTCTTCTGCGCACTTCCCTCCTATTGTAGCCTATTCCTTGCCGCGGCTCCAAAGGCGGCGCATTTCGGCGCTCGATTCCAAGAGCTCCTCCAGAGAGCCTTCCGCCTCGATGCGGCCGTCCTTCAGGACGATAATGTGATCGGCATGGGCAAGCACCGTTTTGCGGTGCGAGATGACGAGACAGGCCGCCTCCCTCCGTTCAAAAAGCCGCTGCCAGAGCGTCTTCTCCGTATCCACGTCCAACGCGCTCGACAGATCGTCGAAGACGTACAGCTCCGCATCGCGCACGAACATCCGGGCAGCCGCGGTCCGCTGGGCCTGCCCGCCGGACAGCTTCACCCCGCGGGGGCCGATCACGGTGTTCAGCCCGCCGGGCAGGGCCGCGATGTCCCGCTCCAGCACCGCCGCCTCCACCGCGATCCCGATGTCCCCGGGACCGGCCGGATGGCCGAGGCGGATGTTCTGCTCGAGCGTGTCGCTGTACAGCCGGGGCACCTGCGGCGTATAGGCGCTGTGCGGCGGCACGAAGAACGAGCCGGGGTCCCCGACGGGGCGGCCGTTCCAGCGGATCTCCCCGCTGTCCTTCGGCAGCAGGCCGAGCAGCACGCGGGCCAGGGTCGTTTTGCCCGAACCGATGCGCCCTGTAATGACGGTGAACGAGCCGCCGGGGATCCTCAGGCGGATATCCTCGATCCCCCGGCCCGTCCCCGGGAACCGGTAGGTCAGCCCGTCCGCCTCCAAGAGATGCAGGCGTTCCTTCGGCTCCTGCTCCGGCAGGGACGGACTCTCCTCTTTCTTCGGCCCCTTGAGATTCAACCGGTGAAGCTCGGTGAGCCGTTCGGCCGGGGCATTCTGAAGCAGGTCGATCAAACGGTCCTTCGAGACCGTACTCTGCTTGTAATAGGTTATAAACTTGCCGAAGTTCTGGATGAACTGGGTCACGAAGGTCAAGTAGTAGATAAACAAGGCAAAATCCCCTACGCTGAAGCTTCCGTCCTTCATGGACTGCGCGGCCAGCAGAAGGATCAGCCCCGTGCCGATATTGACGGTGTTCGAGAAGACCGACTCCAGCACCTGGGTCAGCACCTTGTCCTTCAGCACCGACTGCCGCCGCTGCTCGTTCAGCTTACGGAACCGGCCGATCACCCGGCCCTCTGCTCCCGCTACCTGAATGGCCTGGACGGTCGTAAACATCTCGCTGATCGCTCCGGTAACCTGGCTCGTGGCTTCCCGGCTGGCAGCCCGGTATTTCTGCAGGAGGGCCGTCGCCAGCTGGGCGACGGTCACGACCACGACGAGCGGCACGAAGACCCAGAAAGTCAGCTGCGGGCTGATGCCCACCAGAATCCAGCCGGAAACGAGGGCGAAGCAGGTCATCCCGAAAGCGTCAACCGACCAGGAGACCGCTTCCTCCACCTGCTCGACGTCGTCCCGGAACGTGCTGATGGCCTCTCCCGGAGAGCCCGGTATGGCTTTCGCTCCCGGTTCTTTCAGAATGTGTCGTAGGAGGTTGCGGCGGATGAGCCCGGCTATGCGGAACCGGAAGTTCACATCGGTCACAAAACCGAAAAGGATCATCACCACCCGGCCCAAGGTTGCGGCCGCTAGCAGCCCGATCAGGCCCCAAACCGTAAACCCGTAAGCCGACTCCCCCGCCAGCATATCGAAAAATTGCTTGGTGACCAGTCCGGGAAGGACCGGTGCCAAGTAGATGAGGGTCCAGGCCAGGGCATTCGCCCAGTAGAGCCATGGGTTATAGCGGTATAAACGGTATAACAGCGTCCAAGTGCTCATGCCGGCGTCTCCTCCAATCCCTTCTCGAGAATGCCGCTGAACCGGGTGTGGCGGTCGGCCGCCAGGCGGCTCCGCTCTCCGTATTCCACAACCCGGCCATTATCGAGGACCAAAATCTGGTCCACCCGCTGTACGGTTGCAAGCCGGTGGGCGATGATGATGCTGGTCCGGTTGCGCAGCAGCTTGCTGATCGCCGATTCGATTCTTTGCTCCGTTGCCGGGTCCAGCCGGGAGGAGGCTTCGTCGAGAATGACGAGGCCCGGGTCCATCAGGAAGACGCGGGCGAAGGCCATGAGCTGCGCTTCTCCGGCGGACAGCCCGCCTCCGGACGATTCCAGCGGCGAGTCAAGGCCGAGAGGCATGGAATGCAGCCATTCCCCCATGCCGAGCTCCTCCAGAACGCCGATGATCCGGCTGTCGGGGATCGACTCGTCAAAGAAGGTCAGATTGTCGCGCACCGTTCCCTGGAACAGCTCAATCTGCTGCGTAACCATGCCGACACTCCGGCGGAGCTCGGCCAGCTTGGCGTCGCGGATGTTCACTCCGTTCAAGTAGATCCCCCCGGAGGCGGGATCATAGAACCGGAGCAGGAGCCGGGCCAGCGTCGATTTCCCGCTTCCGGTCCGTCCGAGCACCCCAAGCGACTCGCCCGGCTTCAGCTCGAAGTGAATGGAATCGAGCGTGACCGAACCCGGCTCGTACCCGAAGGTCATCCGGTCGAACTTAACCCGGACGGGACCGGCGGGAATTGAGGTGCCTCTTCCATCCGTAACCGCCGGGCGCAGCTCCAGCAGCTCCTTGATCCGGGTTATGCTCGCGTCGGCTTTCTGAAGATCCTCCATCTGCGTGCGGATCTGCTCGATCGGCTTCGCGAGAAGCTCCGTATAGTAGAAGATCATGTAGACGGCCCCGATCGTGAGGCTGCCCTTCTTCCATAGATAAGCGCTGACGGCAAAGGCCATGGCGTTGCCCATGGCGAACACCACGATGGTCGTGATCCACATGGCAGCGAACCCGAAGAAAGCGCGGATCCGGATCGGAAGCCACTTTCTCAGCAGATCGTCGAATCGGCTCAGCACGAACCCGGAGGCGCCGTTCGCCCGTACGTCCTCGGTGCCGTCCAGCTGTTCGCCCAGGAAGCCGTAGAAGTCCGCGGAGATTTGGCGCATTTTGCCCCAGAAGGGAGAAGCGTACCGGCGGATGTACTGAATGGACCAAATGGCGAAGACGGTAAAGACCAGCATGCCGAGCCCGATCTCCCAGCCCTCCCGAAACAGGAGGATGATAATTCCCGCGACAAGGACAAGGTTGCTGAGCAGGGTGACCACAAGCTTGGAGAAAAAGTTGGCCAGCGCGTTAATATCGCCGTCCACCCTCTCGATGAGAGAGCCGGACGTATGGGCCTTGTGAAAGGACATATCGAGCCGCAGGCAGTGCTCGGCCACGTCTCCTCTCAGCTTGTTGGTGGCGATCCAGCCGATGTTCTCCCCCAGATAGGTGGCCGCCAGCATGATCGCCTGGTACAGAAGGGAAACGCCGATAAACAAGACCGCGGCATAGATCAGCTTGGTGGAGTCGGCCTGCTCCTTGGCCATGTCGATGAAGGACCGGATGATTTGCGGATTGATCAGCTGCATCCCGATCGACAACAGCAGAAGAAGGAGCAGCAGGGTGATGCTTTTCCATTGAGGACGCAGGTAAGCGGACAGCAGGGCCGCGTACTGGCGGAGGGGAATGTTAAGTTTGCGCATAGATCTACTCTCCCGAATCGTCTAAAATATCCAAAAAGATGGAATGTCTAACTTACTTTAGTTCACCCGTGGGCAAGCGTCAACAGGAGAAAATGGCTAAACTCGTTTCTTCAGCCAACTAAAAAAGAGCCCGGAGGCTCTTTCTCGGTTCAATCGGTGAAGGTGACAACCAGCTGGATGATTTCACTCCGGCTTGCGAGCCGGATCGGCGGGCCCCAGGTTCCGAACCCGGAGGACACCGCAACGTGAAGGTTTCCCTTGCGCATATAACCCCAATCCAGCTCGAACAGCCGGCGGGTAATGAAGTGATTAGGGGCGAACTGCCCCCGGTGGGTATGCCCCGACAGCAGAATGTCGGCCCCCGCCTCCGCCGCTTGCTGAAAGCCGTACGGCTGATGATCCATCAGGACAATCGGCAGCGTCTTGTCCAGGTCTGCGAGCAGTGCTTCCGTGCTCATGCGCCCGCCCCCTCCGGCTGCTTCGGAGGTTTTGTCCTTGCGGCCGGCGATGGCCAGCGTCCCGGGCAGGGTGACCGTTTCATCCCTCAGCACCCGCACGCCGATGGTGTCCATCTGACGGATGTATTCCTCGATGTGCCCGCCGTAATACTCATGATTGCCCAGGACGGCGTAGATGCCGAGCCTCGACTTCAGCTGCTGCATGACCTCTCCCATCCGGTTGCGGATGAACGGCTCAATGACATCGTCGATGACGTCTCCCGGGAATAGGATGAGATCGGGCTCCATGGCATTGATCCGGCGCACCAGCCGGTGAAGATGACGGCGGCCCACCAGGTTGCCGAGATGGATATCGGAGGCGACGGCTATTTTGAGGGTACGGGCAGCCCCCGGTTTCTTGCGGATATCGATCGGGTAGGTCCGGACCACAGGCGACCAGGCGTTCCAAGAGCCCCACAGAAGAAGGACGATCATGACGGCCGTAACCGTATACCCGATCGCCGGGATATAGACGGAGGCTTCGACTCCTCCCAGATGGAGCAGCCAGGCGGCCAGGTCTGCCAGCGGAAGCAGCAGGACCGAGAACTCAAGTACCGCAAAATAGTACGAGCCGATCACCTTGAACAAGCGGCCCGCCGGTCCGGGCAGCAGACGCGCACGTCCGATCAGGTACGAGAAGGCGATCAGGAAGAAAACGATCCAGTACACGCCTTGCGGCACTCCGGCTCCTGAATAGCGGAGCAGAAAAGCCCCGTGCCAGCCAATGTAGAAATTAAGCAGCAGGTAGACGGAAATGAAGATGATAAACATGAGAACCATTCGTGGTTTCAAGCGGGACGGGCTCCTTTACCTTATCTGGATACACTCTATTCGTCACACAGTATAGCACAGCTCGTCTTCCCTTCCCAGCGGAACGGCCCCCTCGGAGACCCCAGGGCGAATTCCCGCCTGGATAGCCGCCAGGTCAACAGGTCAAGACTCTCCCGTTTCCCCCCGCTTCCATGCTGAAAGACTTACCGGCTTCCAGATGGAAATCCCGAAGCATACAGGAACAGCCTTTTTTCGCGGCAAAAAGACGCCCGTTCCCGGGCGCCTCCCTCACTAAGGCGCTAGCCTTTCTTATACTTCTGCTCGCTTGAGGAGTTATTCTTAGTCTTGGTGTTCTGCTTCTCCTCTTTCTGCTCCATATTTAAATCTTCCAATGGAATGGAATCGACGTTCTGCTCGCTTTTGAATTGATCCAGGAGGCTTTCCTTTTCGGTTGGAAACTGTTCGGGGTTATCCCGCTTACCGGCCTGGTCTAACGTATCCCTGCTTTTCTCGAACGGATCCATGACATTCACCTCTTTCTTGGGTCTACTCCTTTATACCGTCAAAGGACGGGCTTTGAAACAGAAACCTGGCCGCAGGGAATCACCGAAAAACTTTGTTTAACGAATTTACAAAGTGCGTAAGCGATGCTATGATGAGAATGAAAGCGTTATGCATCCCGATTCGACCAACATCCTATCAAGCCAATATCCTTTATAACCGGAGGGAATGTACCATGAGTTATTTCGGCAATGTGAACCCCATCAAATTCGAAGGAAGACAATCCACCAACCCGCTCGCCTTTAAATTCTACAATCCGGATGAAGTCATTATGGGCCGGACGATGCGCGAGCATCTCCGCTTCAGCGTCGCTTACTGGCACTCCTTCACCGCTAACGGCTCCGACCCGTTCGGCGGCGGTACGGCCATCCGCGGCTGGGACCGCTTTTCGGGCATGGATTTGGCCAAAGCCCGCGTGGAGGCCTGCTTCGAGCTGCTGAACATCCTCGGCGTCGATTATTACTGCTTCCATGACCGCGACATCGTGCCGGAAGGCGATACGCTTCAGGAAACCAACAAGAATCTCGACGAGATCGTGGCCCTCTTGAAGGACAACATGAAGGCGCACGGCAAGAAGCTGCTGTGGAACACGGCCAACATGTTCTCGAACGCCCGTTTCGTTCATGGGGCGGCGACGACGAGCAATGCGGACGTGTATGCTTATGCCGCCGCTCAAGTCAAGAAAGCGTTGGAGCACGGCAAAGAGCTCGGCGCCGAGAACTACGTTTTCTGGGGCGGACGCGAAGGGTATGAGACGCTGCTTAACACTGATCTCGGGCTGGAGCTCGACAATCTCGCCCGCTTCCTTCACATGGCGGTGGATTACGCGAAGGAAATCGGCTTCGACGGCCAGTTCCTGATCGAGCCTAAGCCGAAGGAGCCGACGAAGCACCAGTACGATTTCGATGCGGCCACGTCCCTTTCTTTCCTGCAGAAATACGACCTGATGAAGGATTTTAAGCTGAACCTGGAAGCGAACCACGCCACTCTGGCTGGTCATACGTTCGAGCACGAGCTGCGGGTGGCCCGGATCAACGGAGCGCTCGGTTCCATCGATGCGAACCAGGGGGATATGCTCCTCGGCTGGGATACGGATGAGTTCCCGACCGACCTGTACGGAACCACGCTTGCCATGTACGAAATCTTGAACAACGAGGGCGGAATCGGACGCGGCGGCGTCAACTTCGATGCCAAGGTACGCCGCGGTTCATTCGAAGCCATTGATGTGGTTTATGCTCATATCGCCGGAATCGACGCCTTCGCCCGCGGCCTGCAGGTAGCCGCCAAGCTGATCGAGGACCGGGTTCTGGATAAAGTGGTGGAAGACCGCTATGCCTCCTTCAAGACGGGAATCGGAGCCGATATTGTAAGCGGTAAAGCCGACTTTAAATCCTTGGAGACTTATGCCCTTCAGAACAATCCGATTGAGAATGCATCGGGCCGTCTGGAATTGATTAAGAGTGTGGTAAACCAATACATTCTTAACGTCTAATAGCTTCCCTCCACGAAAGTAAGTTTGCGCCCTGCCGGTCTCCCCTGGGATTCCGGCGGGGCTATTTTATACTGGCTGTACAACCAAGCAAAGACGACCCTTCTCTTTCTTAAGGAGAAAAGGTCGTCTTTTTGTTTGCCTGAGCTGACTTGGTCAGATCTTTATTATCCTCTCGCCAATTCCGGATGGCGGACCGGATCTGGTCCACCTTGTTTCGATGCCGCTTCAAGGCCGGGTGACCGGCAGGTACTAGAAAAAGTTAGTACTATGCCATAATATGGCAATCCCAGTAGAATAACATTTGTAAGCGGGACGGCGAGAAGGGAAGCCGGCGCCGCTCCCCAACAACCTAACTAGAAAGGAGTAAAGCTCAATGCAGAACCGAACAGAAGTAATGGCACGGGGCATCGACGTTTCGCATCACCAAGGCCGGATTGACTGGCCGAAGGTTCAGTCTTCCGGAATCTCCTTCGCCTTTATGAAGGCAACGGAAGGCTCCACCTTCAAGGATCCCCGCTTTGCCCGCAATGCAGCCGAAGCCGCAGCAGTGGGTATCGCCATCGGAGCTTACCATTTTATGCGGGCCAAGAGTCCGGAGGAGGCGGCGCGGGAGGCGGACCATTTTGTCCGCACCCTGGAAGAGGCGGGACCGGAACGCTTCACCCTGCCTCCCGTACTCGACGTGGAGACCAACGACGGAGGGCTCAAGCCCGCGCAGCTGTCGCTCCTGTGCCGGATCTGGCTGGAGCGGGTGCAAGCCGCTTTAGGCAAAACTCCCTTGCTGTACACGTACCTGCATTTTGCCAGGACGGCACTGGATGACACGCTCGCTGACTTTCCCCTGTGGTTCGCCTATTACAACGATTCGTGTCCCCCCGACTGCCGGGGCTGGACACGATGGAGCTTCTGGCAGCACAGTGACAAAGGAACGGTACCCGGTATCTCGGGACCGGTCGATCTCAATGTCTATGAAGGGACGGTGGCCGACTTGACGGGCTACAAATTAAAAGAGGAAGACGCGAACAAGATCATCCAACTCCTGCAGGCCTCTTGGAGCATGATTCAGGATTACCCGGAGGCGAGGGATGAAATCCACCGGCTTGCCGACGAACTTCGACTGGCCTCGGGCCAGCCTGTTGCTTAACACTAGAAACGAAACACCATCCATACGGGTTGCCCATTACGGAAGCTTGGAGCGCCCTCCCCATATTAGAAAATTAAAGGAGAAGATTAACGATGGCAAATCACCTGGAACCCATGATCAAGCTTCAACCCGGAGGAGAAGCATCCGTCCTCAGCTACAACGTACCGGAGCCCACTACATACAGCGGACGTAACTTTATTGATCTTCAGCTGCCGGACAGTTATTTTATCCCGAGCAAGCCGGAGGTTACCATTAACGGACTTGCCGCAAGCCCGGAGAGCCGTGCGGCTGCCTTGCCCACTGAGCCCTACAACGTACTGGCTGCCTCCGGCGCCGACCGGCTCAGCCCTAAGCTGGCCAGCCTGACGCCTGAAGAAGTGGCGCAGATGGCGGAGCAGGGCAAGAAGCTGAACCTGTACCGTTCCATGACCGGGGCGCTTACCTACAATTACATTGATGCCGAGGGGGTCGATGCTCCCGTGCTTGCTTCCGCTCCTTACGCGGCAAGCGGACGGTCCTCGCTGCTCAAGGCGGATGACGGTGGGATCGTCGGGATGCTTCCGATCGACGATGATAACGATCCCGATCCCGAGCCGGACCCTGTCGAAATTTCATGCGACATTACCTCCCCCGCCCCTAACTCCACGATCAACGGAGTCTACACCGGAGCTGTCTTCGATGTCAGGGGAAGCGCGACCGTCGATTACGGAGGAGGCAGCATCACCAAGGTACTTGTGACCGTCGGTACCCGTACGGCCCAGACCGCGAACCTGTCCGGAAGCTCTTGGGTGCTTCCCGGCGTAACCGTCACCACACCGGGTACGCTCGATATCACGGCCAAAGCCTACCATTCGACGGGAATGACCAGCCTGCGCAAAATTACCGTTACCGTCACGATCGCGCCGGCACCAGATGTGACGCTTCCAGTCGTCAAAATCACGACCCCATCCCCGGGTCAGATTTATTCCAGCGGTTCGATTGTGGTGGAAGGGACGGCCTCGGACAATAAAGGCGTCTCCCGCGTAGAGCTTTCCGTTGACGGCGGTCCCCTCGTTCAAGCCGAGAGCCTGAACGGTTGGGCCAATTGGAAGAAGGGGCTTACTCTCGCCCCCGGAAACCATTCCATCGTCGCGACTTGCACCGATGTGAGCGGCAATAAAGCTACGGCAAGCCTGACGGTCGGCGTGGATACCTCTCCGCCCAAGGTAACCATTGTGTCTCCGACGGCCAACCAACAAATCGCGGGCACCTTCTCTCAAGGCGCCATCATCGAAGTAACCGGAACCGCGCAGGATGCCGGCGGGATCTCCCTCGTGGAAGTTTCCCTTAACCAGAATCCCGTCTATGTGCGCGCAGCGGAGAAAGCTCCCGGTGACTGGTCGCAGTGGAAAGCGACGTTCAAGGTAACGGAGCCGGGCATCCATATCCTTACCGCACGCTGCACCGATCCGGCCAAAAATTATTCCGAGACAACCGTGGCCGTCCAGGTCACCATCCTGCCGGAGGTCAATTCACGGCTGAAGCGTATCATTCTCGTCGAATCGTATCGTCTCTCCTCCTATCTTGGAAACTATGGGGCCGGACGCACCCTCAAGACGTTCTCCCTCCTGCCCGGCGAGAAAACGAAGATCAGCGTCAAAACGTATACGCAGAATGAAACGACGGCCAAAAGCGCCTCCACCATCCTCGACTCCGTCACCGATGAAATTGCGGATGAGTTCGAGCAATCGATGGGACGCGAGCAGACCGACCAGAAGAAATACCAGGAAAGCTTCGACTATAAAGTAAGCGCCGAGGCCGGAGCGAGCTGGGGCTGGGGCAGCGCGTCGATCTCCGCAAGTGCCAGTGGCGGCACCAATGCGGCCCGCGAGCAGTTCGCGAAGAACATTGCCGGCAGTACCCAGAAGCATGTCGCCAAAGCTTCCGCCCGGCGCGATGTCCAGGTCAACACGTCATATGAGGTCAAAACCACTTCTTCCGATGAAGTGTCCATCGTCCGGGATATCGAGAACATCAACGTTAGCCGTACCCTTAACTTCGTATTCCGTCAAATGAACCAGGAATTCATTACGCTGCTTCACCTCGTAGATGTACGCATCGGCTTCTACAAAATCGACATGGTCAACAATGTGGAGAAGCGCACCTATCAGGAGGTGACCCTTCCACAGCTTGACTCCCTCATCGCCGAAACGATTGTACCCGATAAGCGGACCGAGGTGAGAAATGCCATCATTCACCAGCTGACGAATATTTTTGATTACCAGGACCGCCATCACCGCTTTGTCGAAGAGGAGCCGTTCCTGGACAACGACGGCAACATCATCCCCCTTTCTCACTACCTCCGGGTGAAAAAGGATTATACCTCCTCTTACACTGACGCAGCATCGGGGACGCATATCGAGGTGCCAGGCATTATTTTGGCGGCTAACCGCCACGTGCTTCGGACCGAAGGAATTATCGTCGAAGCCCTGCTCGGCCAAGGCGAGGCACTGGACAATTACTCCCGCGACCTCCAGACCGAAACGGTACGGGAAAAAGAGCTTCGCAACGAGCTGCTGGAAGCCGAAATGAAGATGAAACGTTATGCCCTGAAGATTCTGGAGAACCGCGACGAAACGGCAGCTCAGCTGTATGGCATCCTGAATCCGCCGCCCAAAGCGCCCGAAACCAAAGAAGAATCCCAGCCGGCTTCCCAGCCTGTCGGTACCTTCGCTTAACCGGCTGATGAAAGGAGAACGGCATGGATACGGATCTGGAAATTACGTTGGGTGACCGTCATTCGACACGGGTATTAAGTGAGGATGCGCTGAAGAACAGCGACAAAGCCTCTATCGATTACAAGGTGCTGGAGAAGCGGTATAAGCTGCTGTTCAAGCTCTTGCAGAAGCTGCTGCCCAAGGTGGGGGGCAAAATTCTGGAGTATCATAAAATTCATTTTCAATATCTGCTGACCGTCCTGGCCGCCGTCGAGAACATGAAGCCGGTCGACCAGCCCGTGGAAGCCATTAAGAAGAATCTCGACGACTATGTGTTGGAGACGGAAGACCTGTTCCGTACCCTGGAGGAAATTCCGGATAGTCCGTTCGAAGACATGAACAAGATGGGCCTCATTCTTCTCGCCCCGGCGATCAAGCAGAATCCTATTCTCAAGAAACAGTACAACGATCTGCTGGATACGTACCAGAATATAACCCAGCAAGGCCTTAACGGAGCATCCGCCGCCGCCGAAACCGGACGGCGCATGGAAGCCGACGGTAAAGAGAAGACGCGTGAGCTGCTGGAGAAGCTTTCCGCCATGGAGGCACAGGGAGCGATCGACCGCCTCCTGATCGAGACGTACAAGAAGAAAGTCCAGTTTATTCAACTGGACTTGGGCACGCGGATTCAGCGTACGCGAAGCCGCGCGGATGATCACGTCCGCCGGATGCAGGGGCTTGTGCTACAGGCCGCACGAATCAAGCGGTTTGATTAATCGGATGAGGATGACAGCTAACGAAGAAAGAGCCTGGAAGAGAATTTCCTGGCTCTTTCTTCTATTCTATATGTCTATATGGCTTAGCCCTGCCCTGTCTCTTTCCGATCCTGCCTAAGCGAATAGCCCGTCAACGCGATGGCTCCCCCTACCATCAAAGCCCCGACCCAAGGAGTGTGAACGAGTCCGATGGAATCGACGACCCAGCCTCCGATCAACGAACCGGCGGCAATGCCGATGTTAAAGGCGGCTATGTTCAGAGCGGAAGCTACATCCACAGCCGATGGGGCATATTTCTCCGCCAGTTGGACCATATACAGCTGAAGCCCCGGCACGTTCATGAACGCCAGCAGTCCCATGAGGAAGACTCCGACGAGTCCTGAAGCAGGATGAGGCAGCAGGATGCTGAGCAGAACCAGAACGGCTGCCTGGAGGAGGAACATCTTAAACAGCGCTCTCGCCGGATGACGATTCGCCCAACGTCCTCCAATGGAATTGCCGATGGCGACAGCCACGCCATAAGCGAGCAGGACCAGGCTGACCATCCCTTCTCCGAGACCCATGGTTTCCTGCAGAATCGGAGTCAGATACGTGAAGGCAACAAAGGTTCCTCCATACCCTAAGGCCGTGATCAGCAGAGCACGAAGCAGCTTCGGATGCGTCAGAAGCGGGAGCATCGACGAAAGCCGGGAAGGCTCCGGCTTTCGCAGGTTACCCGGAACCAGCCAGGCGATAGCCGCCATAGAGACGACGCCGAGAAGCGCTACTCCCCAGAAGGTGGCGCGCCAGCCAAAGGTCTGTCCGATAAACGTGCCGAGGGGCACACCGGTTACCGTTGCAATGGTCAGCCCCGTGAACATAAGCGCGATGGCGCTTGCTTTCCGATGCTCCGGGACAAGCTGGACCGCTATCGTAGAGCCGATCGAGAAAAAAACTCCGTGCGAAAACGCCGTAATAAAACGGGAGATTAGCAGCAAAGGGAAGGAGCTCGAGAGAGCGGCGGAGCTGTTCCCGATAATAAAGACCACCATCAGCCACAATAAAAGAGTCTTCCGGTTCAGCCTTCCGGCAAGAGCGGTCAGGATGGGAGCACCCACCGCCACTCCGGCGGCATACCCGGAAATAAGCAGCCCGGCCCATACGATCCCCATGTTCAAGTCTTGGGCGATGGCGGCCAGCAGCCCGACCGGAACGAACTCCGTCGTGCCGATGCCGAAGGCGCTGACCGCCAGGGCAATCAGTGCCAGCGTACCGGTCCGGGATTGGGTATCCCCGACCGGGGTGGATGTGTCTATATAAACTTTACTCATCATGAACCTCCTGTTGGTTATATTCAAGCATAAGGATCCTTTACTTTTGGCTTGTAGATGCTATTATATAGCCATGGATCCCTCATGATAAGTACGTACTTTGAAGTGATATAGGGACTTCAAAGTGATATAGGGACTTCAAAGTGATATAGGCACCTTTAAGTACCTTAGTGCCTTTAAGAGAGGATGTCGTTCCAATGGGAGGGCGTCCCATATCGCTCAGGCTCTATACATCCATGAATGTCTTAAGCAGGAGGTGCCCGCTGTGGCCTACAACATACCCGTGGAAGCTACCCTTGATGTGATCGGAGGAAAATGGAAGGTCGTCATCATGTGCCATCTGATCAAGGGAGAGAAACGAACCAGCGAGCTGAAGCGCCTGATGCCGGGGATTACTCAGAAAATGCTGACCCAGCAGCTCCGGGAGCTTGAGGAGGACGGCGTGCTGAGCCGCAGAATTTACGAGCAGGTCCCTCCGAAGGTAATCTACTCGCTTACGGACTACGGCTGGTCCCTCAAGCCGATCCTGGACGCCATGTGCGCCTGGGGAGAGCAGCATATGGAGATTAACGGCTGCGAGCGGGTCACCACGTGACGTTTTTCCGGAAAGCCGCTGGTCCGCTCTATCCTGTTGCCGTTTGAACCGCTCCCCCAAAAAGCCTGCTTCCATCGGCAGACGTCGAACCAAAGGCAAAACCGCCCGGGAATGCTCCCGGGCGGTTTTGCTTTGTTCAGGCCCTTGCTCCTTGGTTCCAAGGATGCGGGCCGCCATATTTGATTTTCTCTACCCTATTCTTCCCGCTCGCCCCGCTCCGTGGTTTGCGGCGAAGGCATCGGCTTCCCGATGTCCGCCTCGGCTTCGATCCTCGGATTGGAGCCCTCCGGCCGCTCCCCCTCTAAGGGAGCAGTCGAATCCGTATCGCCTTCCTCCGGCTCGGCCCCCGGTGCGGCGACGGCTAGTGCCTCCTTGGCCGGATCCGGCACCTTTTGTTCGACCTTTTCCGTCAGCACGGCGAAGTATTCCTGAAGCTCCGCCGCCTTGCGGGGATCCTCTAGCGAAAGCTTGTCTTTGACATATTTTTCCGTGAAGAGTTCCCAGGAAGGAACCAGCTTCTTCGCCTTCATATCCCTTAGGGCATTCTTGACATATCTTCTTTCCTTCGCATTCGAATACACGTCTTTGTAATGACGGCTCAAGGAGAAGTCGAGGCTGCTGAAGACAGCCCGGAAGACGTGGGCGGTCATTTTGGCGTCGTCCAAGGCGCGGTGAGCGGTTCCCTCCAGCGGAATCCCGAGATCCTGGAGAGCCCCTTCCACACTGACGTCGTTCGTAACGTTCTTGTAGCGCAGGTATCCTTTGAGGAGATCATAATAAGTGGCCTTCATCCAGTAGGCGTCATCCAGCTTATGCATGCGGGTATCGAACACAATCCGTTTCAGGTCCTCCCCTCCCCACGTCAGAAGCAGGAAGCTTTCGCTGCGGTTCAGCCATGCCTGGAAGTCTCCAATTACCTTAACGAAGCCCGGAGCCTCGTCAATCGCCTCCTGCGGAATCCCGGTCTTCTTCTTGATGAAGGAGTTCAGCTTGGCAAAATAAACTGGCTTGATAAGAGCGGAGAATTCATCGATCTCCTGCAGATCCGGCCCTAACCGGACGGCTCCGATCTCAATAACCTCCATGGGAAGCTCACTCGCAAACTTCCTTCCGTTAAATTCAATATCCAATACAATATAGTCCACGGTATATCCTCCGATCTGCTGTGCTTGGGTATGGCGGTTTCTCCGTTCTAGCCCTGGCTTCAGGGCTAGAGCCGGTTCAGCTGAGAGAGCTTTCGTTAACGATGCGCCCGTTCCTCCACTCCGCCGGCATCATGCTCCGGTAATGAGGCTGCAGGAAACGGTCGTCCACCAGCACCAGAGTTCCCTTGTCAGTTTCCGACCGGATCAGCCGGCCTCCGGCCTGCAGTACCTTATTCATTCCCGGGTAGACATAGGCGTAGTCATAGCCGTTTTTGCCCATTTTAGCAAAATGCCGCTTGATCACATCCCGTTCGAAGCTGAGCTGAGGCAGCCCGACCCCGATGATCATGACCGTAGTCAGCCGGTCTCCCTGAAGGTCGATTCCTTCCGAGAAAATGCCTCCCATGACGGCAAACCCGATCAAGGGCCGCTCGGGCGTCGAACGGAAAGCCTCCAGAAAACGTTCGCGTTCCTCTTCGCTCATGCTGGACCCCTGCAGAAGAAGGTTATAATCCTCCGCGTCTTCTTGCGCAAAGGCTTCATAAACGGCATCGCGGTATTCAAACGAAGGAAAGAAAACGAGCATGTTCCCTCCCCTCTCCGCGGCCAGCCGGCGGATGGAACGGCTGATGGGGATCAGGGAACGGGGGCGGTCCCGGAATCGCGTAGAGAGGGGAACCATTCTTACGTCCCATTGCTCGGGGGAGAAAGGCGACGGGATGGACAGCGTATAATCCTCTTCCGTGCCTCCGAGTAGATCGAGGAAATAAGACATCGGACTTAACGTGGCGGAGAAATAAATGCGCGCCCGGTACCCTTTCCCCGTCTGGCTCAGCTGCTTCGAGGGATCTACGCAGAACAGCTTAAGGCGGACTTCGCTTCCCTTATGCTCCACACAGGTCAAGTATCGTTCATCGTATCCCTTAAGAATGCGAAGATACCCTTGGACGGCAAAATACGTTTCCAGAAGCAGCTCCCGGCTCTCCTCCGTTCCGCCTTGAATCAATTCTTTCTCGGCTTCCGCGGCGAAAGCCGTCAGTCTTTCCGGAAGCTCCTCGGGAGGATCCCGTCGTACCCATTCCCTCTTGTCCTCCTCTTTGCGCAAGGCCAGCAAGGAATCGTTGACGGCCCCGGCCGCTTGGGAGACACCGGCCGCCCGGCCCTTATAATCCCGCTTCAACGCAAGGAAGCCGGATTTGGCCAATTCCGCCGAGAACATGGAGCGGGCCCGATCCACCAAATTGTGGGCTTCGTCCACCAGCAGCACGGTCTGCTTGCGCTGGTCGTCCCCGAAGCGTTTCAAGGAAACCCGGGGATCGAACACATAGTTATAATCGCAGATGACCGCATCGGCGGCATAGGCCAAATCCAGCGAAAACTCAAAGGGACATACCCGGTGCTTGCGGGCGTAGGTCTCGATCTCCTGACGCGTCAGCGCACCGGCATGGGTCAGCGTATCCAGTACGGCTTCATTGATCCGGTCGTAGTAGCCGTCCGCAAACTCGCAATGTTCTTTGGTGCAGATCGGCTGCTCCTGAAAGCAGACCTTCTCCTTGGCCGTAATCGTCACGGTGGTCATTCTCAGTCCGCGATCGGTCATGAGCCGGAATGCGTCTTCAGCGGCCGTCCGGGTTATCGTCTTGGCGGTAATATAGAAAATCCGCTGCAGCAGGCCTTCTCCCACCGCTTTCACAGATGGAAAGAGTGTGGAGATCGTTTTGCCGATGCCGGTCGGGGCCTTTGCGAACAGGTTCCTCCCTTCCCTGACGGCTGTATAGACCGCACCGGCCAGCTTGCGCTGTCCTTCCCGGTAAGCAGGGAACGGAAAGGAGAGCTCCTTGATGCTCGCGTCCCGTTCCCGCTGGTGCCGGATCGTCCATTCCGCATAGGGAAGGAAACTTTGCAGCAGGCCGTTCACGAACTCCTCCAGCTCGGCGAAGGAGTGCTCCACCTGGAACCGGTTAAGCTCGCCGCCCGGTACCTGTACATAAGTAAGCCGGACGCCCATCCGGCTTACTCCGTTCAGAAGCGCGTACAGGTAGGCATAGCATTTGGCCTGGGCCCAGTGAACGGGATAGCGGTCCGCCGTATAAGATCCCACCTCCCGCGAGGTGGATTTGATCTCCTCGATCGTCCAGGAGTCCTCTCCCGTCTGGAGAAGGCCGTCGCAGCGCCCTTCCAGCGCGAAAAGGATTCCTCCCGCTTCCAGATCCGCCTTCAGCTGGACTTCTTTGCGGTCCGTCTCCTTATATTCGTTCTGAAGCTTCTGATGGGCCTTGGTCCCTTCGCTCAGGGGAGTCATCGTCATAAAGCCGCTTTCGATGCTGCCGCTCCGGTAAACGTACTCTACCAGAGAACGGACGGATAAAGGAATGATCATGGTCTGCCTGCTCCTGTCGGGAACGTTTGTTTCGGTTCATTATCTCATACCCGGGCGGATTAGAAAACCGTCCGATACATAGCCGGGGATGGTTTGGAGGATGCTAACGATAGACAGATAAAGGAGATAGGCCGTTATGTCCATCAGCTCATATTGGAGGTATGTATCCATGACAAGAAATGATAACCGGCAGCAGCCCAAAAATACCATTGGTCAAATCCAGGAACAGCTGAACCACCAGCTCGAAACAGCCGAATCCCTTCAAGGGGAGAACGGGATCGACCGTCTGATAGATCAGCCGGTGGGCTCGACCTCGCTGGATGAAGTGATTCCCGCTTCCGGAGAGCCTTCGGACGTAGAGGAAAGAGGCTTGACCGAATTCGAGGAATAACCCTCATCCAAGTACCTGATCCGGTAACGTTTGTTCTTCCCTCTAGAGGCAGGCTTCGGCCAGAAGCCGGTAAGATTCCAATCTCCCGGAGTAATCCGGTATCGGGCAGACGATCATCATTTCCTCCGCCCCGTACAGGAGGCTGGCTTCGGCCAGACGGTTTCTAACTTGCTCAGGCGTACCGGCAATCAGACGGTACCCGCTGTCCGTAGGCTCCGGTCCCTTCGAATCCCGCTCGTCCGAGGACGAAGGAGCCGCAGAGTCCGGGCGGAAAATAGACATCCCTTCCTCGGCAAGCCGGCGTGCCTCCATCTCGGTTGGGGCGCAGAAGACGCTGACCGTCAAAATCACGCGCGGCGCGGCTCCCGGCTTAGACGGACGAAACGAAGTCCGGTAACGGTCCAACAGACCGGCGGCTTCCCGATCCCCTAGCGGGCTCATGAAGCGGCCGAAAACATAGCCGGTCCCAAACTCCGCCGCGTAGGCGGCGCTCTTCTCATTTGTTCCGAGCATCCACAGCTCCGGGCCAGCCGAAGGAATGGGCCTGGCGGTGACCTGTGCGCCCTCCAGCACATAACGGTCCTCAAGAAGCTCCGTCAACGCCTTCAGGGATTCGGGAAGCCTTCGCACGTTCTCGAGAAAGTTCCCGCTGAGCGCCATGGTGACATGGGCCGATCCCCCGGGAGCCCTCCCAAGCCCCATATCGATTCTTCCGGGATACAGCGCGGACAGCAGACGGAAAGTTTCCGCCAGCTTGATGGGCTTGTAATGCGGAAGGAGAACAGCACCCGAGCCCAATCGGATCCGTTCGGTCAAGGCTCCGATATGGGAGAGCAGCACTTCCGGAGCCGGGCAGGCCAAACCGGCCATATCGTGATGCTCGGCCGCCCAATACCGGGTATAGCCCACCCGGTCGGCGAGCTGGGCCAGCTCGGCTGCCTGCCTGAGGGCCTCCTCCGGCCGGCAGCCGGGGTAAACGGGAACCAGGTCCAAGACGGACAGCTTCATCCCTTCCGCTCCTTTCTCTTTCGGTAATCCCTATTCTAACAAAGAAGCCTTCCCCGGCCAAACGGGGAAGGCTTCTTCTCGGGATGGCAGGCGGTGCAAGGACCGCCGAAGCCTATTCACCAAGCTTGTTCTTGATCTCCCGGATAAAGGCCGGCTCGTCCTTCGGCTGGCGGGAAGTGATGAAGTTGCCGTCCACGACTACTTCCTTATCGACGAACTCCGCTCCGGCATTGCGCATATCATCCTGCAAAGGCTGGTAGCAGGTGATCGTGCGGCCTTTCAACAGATTGGCGCTTGCCAAAATCTGCGGGCCGTGGCAAATAGCCGCAATCGGCTTGCCGTTCGAATTCATCTGCTTGACGAAATCGGTAATTTTGCTGTTAAGGCGAAGATTCTCAGGGGAGGATCCCCCGGGAATGACCACAGCGTCATAATCAGAGGCATTGACCTCATCTATCGATTTATCGGAGGTATAGGTAACCGACTTGTTCTTCCCTTGAAGCTCTTCGCCCTGTTTCTGGCCTACGATGACCGTCTCGTAACCGGCTTTGCCGAGTTCTTCGTAAGGCTTCTGCATCTCTGAATCTTCGAAACCGTTGGCGAGCAAAAACGCAATCTTCTTCACATGTACCACTCCTTCTTCCAGATGTAAAAAGCCCAACAAAGGTAACTTACCCTAAAAGGAGTGGTTTGAATACCGGCGGTCTATCATAGGGAACGTCTTTTCAGGGTAAAGTAAGGGAAGCTTTGCAGACCAATACATCCGGGAGGCTGCCGACATGCACGTGGCCATCGCCCTTTTTACCATATATTCGGTTTGGCGTTGGGGGGATTGGAGAAATTGGAAGGTGTATCACCCCACCATGCTTTACATATCCGTTGGCGGCCTGCTCTATGAATATTTAACGCACGGTTTCGTCCTCTGGAAATTTCATCCCGACTTTCTATACAACCATCCGATAACGGTCATCGTCTACGCCGTCCTCACCATGCCCTTGACCGTCCTTCTGTTTCTATCCCGTTATCCGGAGGGCGGATCGATCCAAGAGAAGGCCGTCTATTATCTGTTCTGGGTGGGCTGTTATTCCTTCTTTGAGTGGGTGCTGTATTTGGCGGGCCGGATCTCTTACGACCACGGCTGGAATCTGGGCCACTCCATCCTGTTCGATATTATGATGTTTCCCATGCTCCGTTTTCACTTCGTGAAGCCGCTCGGGGCTTATAGCGTGTCGGTTCTTATCATCATTTATTTGATGGTCCACTTCGATGTTCCGTTCGAAAGTCCGATGAAATTGTGGCCCTAGTAACCTATACGAGGCCTATCAGCGAAAAAGCTTAGGAAGCCGCCAGTTCCAGTCTCCCAGCAGCTTCATGAGCGGCGGCACGAGCATGAGCCGGATCACCGTCGCGTCCAGTGCCACGGCGGCCGCAATACCTACTCCGAGCTGCCGGACTCCTACGACCTCCCCGAAAGCAAAAGGCAGCGTAACCGCAACCATAATCGCCGCCGCCGCTGTCAGTAAACGGCTGGTGGAAGCGACCCCGTATGTCACCGCCCGTTCATTATCTCCTGTCAGCTGATAGTGTTCCGCCATCCGCGAAAGCATGAAGATCCCGTAGTCCATACTCACCCCGAACACCAGGCCGAAAACAAAGACGGGAATCATCAACGCCACCGGGTACGGCTCCATTCCGAAGGCCCCCTGAGAGAAAACCGCCGCTAAAATGCCGAAGGAGGCGGCAAGGCTGAGCGCGTTCATCACAATCGCCTTCACGGCGATAACGAAAGAGCGGAAAGCGATCAGGAGGACAAGAAAGGTGCTGGTCCCAATAAATCCCACCGAAGCGGGCAGCCCGTCCCGGACGGCATCGAACACTTCCTGCTCATATTTGGCCTCCCCGCCAAGCCGGTAAGCAACCGGTCCCCCGCTCCCTTCCCGATCCCAGCTTCTAACCCATTCTCTCGCTTCCTTCGTATGGGTTCCTGCTCTGAGCGTTATCGGCAAGAGCACGGACGTTCCTGCTGTTGAAGGAGAGCCCAGCGAAGCGGCCGCCATCCCGCTGTCGGAGGACGGCCTTCCCTCATTCCTCCCCTGGGCGGGAGGCACTATCAATAAATCCGTATCCACCCTTAGTACCTGAGGATCCCGCTTCAGCTTGTCAACCAAGCGATAAACTTCCTCTCTTACTTCCTTGTCCGAGAGTCCAGGCTTTCCCTGCAGCAAGAGATCAACGCGTGCCTTCCCTCCTTCCCCGAAGAGCTCCTCGTAAGCTTCCGCCGCGGCACGGGATTCATAGCCCGCAGGAAGCGAGGACGCATCCGGGATGGCTATCCCCATGGTTCGCAGGGGCATCATGCCAATCGCCAAAAGAATGAGGGCCAAGCCCCCGGTCCTAAACGGTCTAGCCAGGAGCTGCCTCGCAAGTCGCTGCCAGAGGTCCGGTCGGCTGGTACCGGCCAAGCCCCTTTCCCGGTTCCGGCTCTTCATCACCGGGGTGAGAAGAGCCAGTGCCGCGGGGAGCAGCGTGAAGGCAGCCAGCACCGCAGCGGCCAGAACCGTCAAAGCCCCGGCGGTGACGCTTTGAAACATCGGGAGCCGGATGCTGCAAATCCCGGCCAGCCCCAGGGCTACGCAGCAGGCCGAATAGAAGACGGCCCGTCCGGCAGTCCGGAGCGTTCGGTTCATGGCCTTTTCGGCGGTCAACCGGCCGAGCTCTTCCCGGTAGCGGCTCACCAACAGGAGTGCAAAATCAATGCTGAGCGCAATGCCCACCATTGGAACCACATTGAGAACAAAATGGGAAAGCTCGAAGGCTTGGCCGAGCCTCGACAAAGCCCCCATGGCGGTGACTACAGCGGTGAGACCGGCCGCCACGGGAAGAAGGGCGGAGACCGGGCCGCGGAACGCCCACCAGAGGATCAGAAAAGCGGCTGGAAGCCCGATCCGTTCCGCTCGGCCGAGATCCCGCCGGCTCGCAACGTTTACATCCTGCTGCACGACCGGCTTTCCCGTCAGCCTTACCGTGGCGGATAGGTCCAGGGGAAGCTTATCCCTCAAGCGGGTAACGACGGCGGTTCTTTCGCTGCCGGCAGGAGGAAGGATCAGGATGCCATAAGCCGCGGTGTCCTTGAGCATTCCTTCCTTTTCGAGAGGGGAAAGATAGCCGCGCACCCCTGGAACTTCTTTCAACTCCTCCATGGTCCGCTTGATGAACCGGATGAATTCCATGCCGGATGCGCCGGATCGCTTGTTGAACAGGACAAGGACCGGATCCTCCGGAATCCCGAATTCGGCGGAGAGCCTATGCTTAACCTCCAGATAGCTCCCATCGGCGACCAGCCCATGATCCTTAAGAACGCCGGGAAGGTCAAAGGCCGGACCCGCCGACAGGGCGAGCAGCATGCCCCACAGCATAAGGACCGTACGGGGAAACCGGAAAGCGGTCATGCCCAATCTTAACAGGAGCATAGGCTCTCCTCCCTGTCTCATCCGTCAGCAAAATCTTTCAGGCGGGTAGCTTTAAGAAGCGAGGAGGCCAGCCAAGGGCTCACCCCGGCCAGCCGAAAAAGCACAGCGGGAAGCAGCGTCCGCTCGCTTGCAGCATGCAGCCGGTTTCCCCAGCGGAGCGGCCGGCGAATCTGAGAGCTCATCGCTTCGGTATACCGGGTTTGCCAGTCCTCGACCGTGCTCTCCCCCGCCAGGAACCGGTCGGCAAGCCCCGCGCATATAAGCGCTGAGCGAAGGGCGACGGACATGCCGTCCCCGCATAGCGGGGGAAGCAGGAGAGCGGCGTCCCCCACTTGGGCGAACCGGTTCCAGAACACCGGTCTGCGGCTCAGCCGGACGGGGAAACAAGCGGAGGCCGTTCCCGGCAGCCACTCCGCATGGGCCAGTCTCTCTTCGAGCTGTGGATTCCGCCGCGCCGCCTCCCGGAGGAGGCTAAATACCGTTCCCTCCGTCCCTTCGAAGGCACGTGGATGAATCAGCGCGGCCGCGTTGAATACTCCCCCCTCCACCTCGTTCAGGCCCAGATAGCCTCCCGGGAAGAAATAGAGCTCGACCGCTCCGGATGGCGCCAGCCCCGCCATGTGGGCTTTCACCCCCATATAGGTGGGGGCTTCGCCTGCCGGCTGATTCCCTTCCCGGCTTCCGCAGGCATAGATGACGGTCCGCGCCTGTAACGAAACGCTGCCGTTCCGGCTTCGGGCCGCTATCGAACAGATTCCATCCCCCGCCTGAACGTCCGCCACGGTCATCCCCGTGTGCAGCTCCGTTCCTGCCTGAACCGCGGCACGCTGGAGGATGGGGTCGAGGGCGTACCGGCTAAGGCCCCAAGCCGGGCCGGGGAGCGGGATCTCCACCGCCTCCCCCTGGGCGGGAACCAGCCGGGCTTTCGTCAGGATCGCCGGGCTCCGGGCTTCGATTTCCGGTTTGACCCCGAGCCCCTCCAGCATGCTTAAGGCTTCGGGCGAGAGGAATTCGCCGCACACTTTGTGACGCGGAAACATTCGGCGGTCAAGCAGGAGCGTTTTCCATCCCTTATCGGACAGAAGCTTGCTTACCGCGCTGCCTGCGATTCCTGCTCCAATAATCGCCACATCATAACAGGCTTCCATCTTATCCTCCTCCCCTGCCGGGATCAAAGACTTCGCGGCTCCCTGGTCACCAGCACCGCGTACCGGAACAAGGGCCTCCACGAGCAGGTCAGGCGGTATCCCGCCAGCTCGTCCCCCACCTTCTTCCAGTCCCCCTCGCGAAAGCCTTTGTGAACGGACAACGGTCCGTCGTGGCGGATATAGCGGTTGCGCGAAACCAGTCGGGCCGTCAGCCAGACTGCGCACCAGGCTATCCAATGCCGGTGAATATCATGAATGACGGTGCCAATCGTGGAAGCTTCCGCCAACGCCCGGGCCGCAGCCGGAAGCTCCTCCTGGCCGAAGTGATGAAATACTTGACCGGCGGTCACGATATCCGCCTCACGTAGAGACAGCCCGAACAGGTCCCCCTGCCTGACTTGGACCCGTGGCTCGTAGCGGAACAGACGGGCTGCCTCGGTACACGCTTCCTCCGACCGGTCGACCAAGGTGACCCGAACGTCCACCCCCCGGGAATCCGCCCATTGGAGGACCCGCCTGTTCCCTTCGCCCGATCCGCAGCCGGCATCAAGCACCGTCAGCCGGGCCGGCTTGCCCGCCTCCCGCCACAGCCGATCCACTCCATAGAGCAGAGGACCGGCTGCGTGGAAGATTCGGTTAAGCCGGCGCAGATGCACAAGCGCCTCCTCCAGCTCCGGCCCTCCGGCGCGGAGGTCATCCATCAGCTCGGGCTGCTCCGCCCGCCGGTCTAGGAAGCTAAACATATTGAAACCGGAGAAGCTCGGCCGTCAAGCCCGGGCCGAAGGCAAGCGCCGTTCCCTCCGCTTCTCTTTTTCCCAGCTCGACCTGCTGCCTTCTCATTTCCTGAAGAACGAATAGAATCGTGGCGGAAGACATGTTCCCGTAGCGGCTCAGGATATGGCGGCTCGGGAAGGTCTGTTCCTCCGTCAACGCGAAAATATCCTCCAGCGTATCCACGATCCCCCGGCCGCCCGGGTGGATGGCCCACAGCTCGGGCTTCCTCCGTCCTTCCAGGAACCGGCCCAGCTCGTCCGGAAGATGCCGCCCGAGAAGCTTGGGAATGTCGGGAGAAAGGTACAGCTCGAAGCCGTGGTTGCCGACCTCCCACACCATATCGCCCGCCGAATCCGGAAAGAGCACCGACCGGCTGTCCAGAAGCCGGTAATAACCCTGCCGGCTCTCCTCCTCCGCTCCGATTACGCAGGCGGACGCTCCGTCCCCGAAAAACGAAGCTCCGAACAAAGCTTCCCTTCGGGTAGAAGGCTGTATGTGCAGGGTGCACAGCTCTACGCAGACCACGAGTACCTTGGCCTCCTGCTCTCCCGCCACCGTTTGCCGGGCCAGCCCGATCGCTTTCAAGCCGGCGGCACATCCGAGGAATTGGAGAGGGATCCGGTTAACCCGGCCGGACAGACCCAGCTCTTGGACGAGGGAAGCATCAAGACCGGGAAGAAATTGCCCCGTACAGCTCACGGTCATCAGATGGGTAAGGGCATCGGGCCCGATCCCGCTGTCGGCCAGCGCCCGCCTAGCGGCCTGCACCGCCAAAGGAACCGCCTCCCGCTTGTATTTCTCCATCCGTTCTCTCGTGGTGGGGGCGGCTTGTCCGGAGGCATAAGGTAGATAAGAGCATTCCGAAGCCTCCCGGAGGAGCTCCGGTTCGCAGGTATAACGGGTCTCCACCCCGCATCCGCGAAAGATTCGTTTGGCCCAGCGCATCGAATCGGGGTATTCCTTAAGCCCTTCCGCCAGCCTGCCCGCCACCTCGGATTGGATGATAAGGCCATCCGGAACCACCGTCCCTATTCCCAGAATGACGGGGTCTTGTCTACGTTTATAATCCATAAAGATCTCCTCCTGTCCGCTGCCTTCTTATCCATATTATTCCGGCTTATTCTTCTTTATGAACATAAGCCGCGCCGGAAGCTTCCGGACAGTCATCTCCAACAAAAAAAGACAGCCCGTTAGCAGGCTGTCTTCCCTTCCAGAATGAAGATTGGTTCTGGTTCGAATCTTATAGGATCTTACTCTCCCTTGACAGGATCAAGGGCCTGCTTGGCCGGACCTTCGATAACCTGGCCCGTGTGGTCGTAACGGGAGCCATGGCAGGGACAATCCCAAGTGCGCTCGGCCGCGTTCCAATTCACTTCGCACCCCATATGCTTGCAGGTGGTGTCGACCAGATGAAGCTGGCCCTGCTTGTCCCGGTAAGCCCCCGTACGCTTGCCCTTGATCTTGACGACGCCTCCTTCATCGCTGCCCAGTTCTTCGGGCTTGCGGTAATTGAGGTCGAGCTTGCCCGCCAACAGGTTGGCGGCTACGTTGGTGTTCTGGGCAACGAATGTTTTCACGTCGGGGTCGGCATGGAAGCGCTGAGGGGAGAACAGCTCCGCATAGGGGCTGCCCTCGCCGGTAATCAGCCGCGTGTTAAGGATGGCCGCCGCCACGCTGGTACTCATCCCCCATTTTTTATACCCCGTCGCCATATAGATGTTGGGTTGGTCCTTCAGCATTTGTCCAATGTACGGTACTTTATCCAGCGTATAGAGATCCTGGGCGGACCACCGGTAAGCTATCTCCTCAAGTCCGAATTCCTCCCGGGCGAACTGTTCCAGGGCTTCGTAATACTGGAAGGTGCAGATGCCCTGCCCCGTCTTATGGCCTTCGCCGCCGAAAATGACCATCGGTTCGCCGTCTATCCGGACCGAACGCAGGGACCTCGTGGGGGTTTCGGCACTGATGTACATCCCCCCGGGGAACGGAACCTTCGTTTTGCCGGCGATGACATAGGAGCGTTCCGCGTGAAGCCGGGAGAAATAGAAGCCGTTCCGGTCATTGAAAGGAAAGTGCGAAGCCACCACCACGTGGCGGCAGGTCACCTGATGACCGTCGCTCGTCTTGACCTTGGGCATCTCTTCCTTGGACACACCGTTGACCGTCGTATTCTCATAGATTCTGCCGCCCATGCGGATGATGTGGCCGGCGAGATGCTTCAGGAAAGGCACCGGATTGAACTGAGCCTGGTTCTTCATTCCCACCGCGCCTTTGGTCTCATACGGAAGGGAAATCCGCTCCGCATATCCCCCGGGAATCCCGAGCTTACGATAGGCTTCGGCTTCTTTTTGGAGTTTCTCGACATAGGAATCGGACTGGGTGTAAACATAGGCGTCTTCTTCGCTTAGCTGACAGCCGATGCTGTGGTCGTTAACCAGCTTTTTGACAAAATCGACGGCTTCCTGATTGGCCTGGTAGTAAAGCCTGGCCTTGTCCTCTCCAAAATGGGAAATAAGCTCGTCGTAGAACAGGCTGTGCTGAGCCGTGACCTTGGCTGTCGTATGGCCCGTCGTTCCGTGAACCATCCTGCCGGCTTCGAGAACGACCACCCTTACCCCACGCTCGGCCAGAAGATAAGCGGTGGTAAGACCGGTAAGGCCGGCTCCCACAATCGTCACGTCGGCCTCGATATCTTCCATGAGCTTGGGCTGGGCAGGGATTTCCTCGGAAGCGATCCAATAGGATTCGGGAAACTGTGGAAACCGGGACGATGGAGGTTGCTGAGACATGAATACAACTCCTTTACTGGGCGTATTTGGGATAATATAACCAGAATCCGGCCTTCTATTCCAGAAATTTCTTCTTATCCCCTTTACCCCATGCTATAATGGGGCAAACATGGGTTTATCAAATCTTAAAGGTTTAGGTGATTGACTAATGCCAAACGGGTTACGCCGCTTCTTCCCTCTGTTTATGCAAGCGTTTACTTTGCTGCTTCTTTGCTTCCTTCCGCTTTTTCTAACGGAATTCATGAGCCGGGGGGAGCTAAGGGAGGAGGCGGCCTGGGTCCTGCGCGGCGGACCGGCTTTCTGGGTGAATACGCTGCTGATGCTCGGTCTTCTGCTCCTGCTGACCTCCGTGTTAGGAAGGCTCCGGTGGTCGTATTGGCTCGTTTCCGCCATCCTGCTTACCCTATCCCTGGTGAGTGGAATCAAGCTGAAGATGCTTGGCGTCCCTCTTCTTCCTTGGGATTTCGTTCTGGCGGGGGAAACCAAAGACATGGCGGGATACATCAAGGGAATCGTTACGCCGGGCAGCGTTCTGGCGCTGGTGACCTTTGCTGTCCTGAGTTACCTGGTGCTGTACAGGCTCTCTTCCCTTCCCCTCAGGATAGGGTGGTCAACCAGGTTGTGGTGCGGGGCGGGAGCCGCTGCCATTCTCGTGATTCTCTACATGGACAAACCGGTCAATCCCCTGCTTGCGGTTAACATCAAGCCGCTGGCCTGGAACCAGGCGGAGAATGTCCGTGCGAACGGCTTTGCCCTATCCACTCTGCTCAATACGAAGCTGAGTCCGGGCGGAGAGATTAACGGCTACACCGACGAAGCCGTGAATGCGATCATGGACCAGTCCGTTCCGGTCGCGGGCGAGCCTTCCAGCTTCCAGCCTAACGTGATTGTCGTTCTGAGCGAATCGTTCTGGGATCCGACCGTCATGACCAACGTGTCGTTCAGCCGTGATCCGCTGCCCTTCTTCCACTCCCTTCAGAAGACATCCACAAGCGGATGGCTGCTTTCGCCGCAGTTCGGAGGAGGAACGGCCAATGTCGAATTCGAGGTGCTCACCGGCAATTCCATGCGCTTCCTGCCGCAGGGATCTATCGCCTACAACCAATATATTGATAAACCGATCGACACCCTCGCTTCCATCCTGACCCGTCAGGGCTACACGGCAACGGCCGTCAGTCCCTTCCACAACTGGTACTTCAATTCCCGCAAGGTGTACGAGAATTTCGGATTCGGCCAATTCATTCCGATAGAATTCTTTAATCCTGTATATGAGGGCCCTTATATAGCAGACCGCGAGGTGGCGAATGTCATCATCTCTGAAAGCCGTAAAACGCCCGGGCGCGACTTTATTTTTGCCAATACGATGGAAAATCACTTCCATTACTATCCGGGTAAATTCAATGACAACACCATCAAAGTAAACGGTCCGGTCAATGCCGACTCGCGGGGTCAGCTGGAAACCTATGCCCAAGGAACCTCGTCCGCCGACGCGATGCTTCAGCAGCTGGTGGAGCATTACAAGACCGTAGACGAACCTACGATTGTTGTGTTTTTCGGCGATCATCTGCCCTTCCTCGGAGACGATTATAAGGTTTACAAGGATGCCAAGTATTTGACGGACGGCGATCCCGATCTGCTCAACAAAATGTACCGGACCCCGTATGTGGTGTGGAATAACTATCTGCCGGAGAACCCCGCTCGGGTAGACATGAGCCCCTCCTTCCTCGGGCCATATGTGCTTAAACAAGCCAAGCTGCAAGGGAACGCTTACACCGACTTTCTATCCCGGTTGTATGAGCGGATTCCCCTTATTCCCCCGAAGGATAAATATGAACAATACCGGATTAAAGAGGATGACTTAAAGGAATACGAAACCCTCCAATATGACGTCTTGTTTGGGGAGCAGCATCTATTCAAAAAAGAAAAGGACCGGATCCTCCAGCCCGGTTACCGGTTGGGGTACGGTCCTCTCGAGATCGAGAAAGTAAGTCCGGAAGCTTTGGCTCCCGGAGGCCAGGCGGATCTGAAGATAACGGTTACGGGGGCCAACCTTCCCGCCTTGGGGGTCCTTTATGCTAACGGCAAAGCCCTGGTTACAAAAGCCGGTCAGCCCGGCACCCTGTCGGCTTCCCTGCCGAAGGACCTGCTGAAAGCCGGCTCGGTCGAGCTTAAGGTGAAGGTCATCGACAGCAAGGAGACGGTCATCGCCGAAACCGCCGGTGTCACCCTGCCGGTTCAGCCCTCCGCCCCTTAATCGAACAGGTAGTAAGGCAGCCGGGAGATTCCCGGCTGCCTTTGCTGTAAAGAAGCATGAACGCAAAAAAAACAGTCCCTCGGTAGACTAATCTACCGCAGGGACTGCTTTCGGTTCTGCTTTCTTACAGCTTTACAACGTTCTCGGCTTGCGGTCCGCGGTTGCCTTGAACTACGTTGAATTCAACGGCTTGTCCTTCGTCCAACGATTTGAAGCCTTCACCTTGAATAGCGCTGAAGTGAACGAATACGTCGCTTCCGCCTTCCACTTCGATGAAGCCAAAGCCTTTCTCTGCGTTAAACCATTTCACTGTTCCTGTTTGCATGGAATCTACCTCCAAAAAGTATTAATATGTTCCTAATCCTCATAAAAAAGAAAATTCACACATTGAGAAATGGACATTTACAAAAATGAACCCTTCTCAATACGTGAATTCCGGTTTCAGATTTATAGCTTGTTCCAAGTATACCACTTCGTTTCGGTTTCAGCAAGTGGTAAACGCTCTCTTTTCCATTATAAACGAAAAAGAGAGCCCTTATACCTGCCGGCTGGAAGCGATCCCCGTATTAACCCTTTGGAGGAAATGGATCGTTCCCGTAGCTGTTGGATTCGGAAATTTTACCGTCCTTGTTGTGGATTTTATGCTCGGTCTCGGACTGTCTGGCTTCCTCCCGGCCTTGCTTCTCGGCCTCGTCTTTGGTGTTATGATGACTGAGCTTTCTGCCGTTCTTCTGGTTGTCCCAGCCCCCCTTGGGGTTAGGGGTAGTGTGAACCGATGCTGGATTGGTGTCGGCCATGATAATCCCTCCTTCTGGTTTGCTAATTATATACCCTGCGGCTCAGCTGCCGAAGCAGGGAGGCTCCCTTACTGCCTTCGGCGGATATAATCCAGGATGGGATCCAGGGATTGCTTAGGCACTTGAGCAATCAGATCTCCTACCCGGTCAAGGCGTTCTTCGATGGTAAGCAATGTATAATCACGGGGATCGGCATTTTGTCGAACCTCCTCCCACAGCAGGGGAGTTGAGACCGTCGCCTCCGGTCTCGCCCTTGGCGTGTAGGGGGCCGCCAGGCTTTTGCCAGCCGCATGTTGAACGTAATCGATGTAAATCCGGTTTCCCCGCTCATGAAGAAGCCGTTCGACCGTGAACCAATCCGGGTATTTCTGCGCCAGGTACGTTCCGATGAACTTGCCGATTCTTTTCAAATCCATGAACCGGTAGCCGTCTCGGATCGGGATAATAATCTGAACGCCTGTCGCTCCGGATGTTTTGGGAACGGACTGGATTCCGAGCTCGTCCAGGGTTTCTCCTATCAGAGAGACCGCCTCCATGAGCTGGGGACGCTTGTCCTCGCTGGGATCGATATCCAGCACCCACTCCGCCGGCTCCTCCCCTCCGATGTACTCGAAGCTGGGATGAAACTCCAAGGCGGCCAGATTTCCCAGCCATAACAGCGTGGGCAGGGAATCGAGATGGATATAGGTGATCTCCTCATGCTCGGCTGTCCGGACGTAGTCGGGAAGCGGGCGCGGAGCATTTTTCTGGTAAAAGGACTTTCCCCCGATCCCGTTCGGATAGCGAATCGTAGTCAGGTACCGGTCCCGGCAGTACGGCAGAAGATAGGGGCCAAGGCCACCAGCTTCTGAAGGTACATCACCTTGCTGATGCCAAGGTCCGGCCAGTATACCTTCTCCGGGTGAGTGACGGTGACTTCCTCCCCTTCGACTTCCAGAATCTCTTCCTCGCGTTCTCTCATAAGGCAATCCCTCCTAAGGAGAGCAGCTTGGGATGACGGAGCAGCCCCGTATTCGTAAGCTCCCTGGCTGTCACCTGAGCGGTTAACGGGCGCTGCAGCCAGAAGACTTCCGTACCGCGGAGGCCTTCCGGTTCGATGGAAAAATAATCTCCGGGTTTCCTTCCTACTTCAAGCTGCAGCAGCTGTTTCTTCGCCCTGCCGCTCAATCCGGAGGAGACCCGGCCGGCATAGATTCCATTCCGGCGCATGACCAGGCTGGAAACCCGCCCCTCCTTAACGATAACACCCGGGATGTCCGTTTCCAGCTGGAGCACAATTTTGCGCTTCAGCCAGTCCTCCCCGTGATCCTTACCACTGCGGTAAGGACCCTCCAGCCGTTTGCTGACGATTCCTTCCCAGCCGTGGGCGCCAACCCATTCCCATAAGCAGTCCGCATCTTCATACAGCTCGGTGAAGACGAGCGGTTCCTCCCAGGAAGCGGCCAGCTCCTGCAACGCCCCGTATCGCTCGCGAAACGGCTTCGGCCGCCAGTCCTCCTGACCAAGCTGCAGCAGATCGAAGAGCATGTAACGGACCGGGTGATCCGCTGCGGCACGACGGATCACAGCGGGGTCCGTCAGCTTATCGCGCTGCTGCATCCTCTGAAAGCTTGGGGCGCCTGTCTCGCCATCGGGAAGAACCGCTTCTCCGTCCAGGAGGAAGGTTCCTTCAAGCGCGGATAACGCTTGGACAAGCTCCGGGTAGACGGCTGTCTTCGGCTGCATCCGCTTGGAGAACAGCTCCACCCTTCCGTTGTCAACCAAGGCCAAGATACGAAACCCGTCATACTTCAGCTGGCAGACCCGGTCGGCATCCGCAGGCAGGCGATCCACCAGTATCGGCGACATGGGGATGAACAGGGCCATGCTTTAAGCACCTGTTTTTTTGGAACGTGATTTCGAACGGGTTTTGGCCGGCTTGGACGCCTTGGATTCGGCTGGGCGGCGCGAGCTTCCCCCGGAACGGGCTTTCTTCTCGTTATCCTCCGAAGTCTTCTTAGCCGGACGGCGCTCCGCTCCTTCAGACTGCTTCAAGCTCGCCTTGAGCGCATCCATCAGGCTAACAACATTCGGGTTCTTTTCTTCCGGAGCGAATTTCACTTCCTTGCCCTCGACCTTATCCTCAATAGCCTCCAGCAGGCGTTCGCGGTATTCGTCTTCATATTTGTCCGGTTCGAAGGCCGAGCTCAGCTGATCAATCAGCATGACCGCCATATCCAGCTCTCTCTTGTCTACCTTGGACGCTTCGGGGAGATTGGGAATTTCCTCTTTAGGCCGGATTTCTTCTGCAAAGTACATCGTGACCATAGAAAGCACCCCGTCCGCTACCCGGATGGCCGCGAGAGAGCTCTTGGAACGGATGGTTACGTTCGCGATCCCTATCTTGTTTGTCTCCTCCAGCGCCTGTACGAACAGGTTATAGGCGTGAGCTCCTGTTTCTTCCGGAGCAAGGTAATAGGTCTTCTGGAAATAGATGGGGTCGATTTCTTCCAGGTCCACAAAATCCAGGATGCGAATCTCCCGGGACGACTCCGACGCGAGCTGGTTCAGCTCCTTCTTATCGAAGGTAACGAAGTGGCCGGGTTCGTATTCATAGCCCTTCACGATTTCGTCCCAGCTGACGTCGCTTTCGCATTTCGGGCAGGTGCGGGTGTAATGAATCGGTACGTTATATTCTTTATGAAGCATTTTCATAGGAATGTCATTGTCTTGGGTGGCGGTGAACATTTTGACCGGTACATTCACGAGGCCAAAGCTGACCGCGCCTTTCCATACGGTTTGCATCGTCAATTCCCCTCCCGGCATGGATTTCCTTACTCAATCGGTATACGGGTTATTAACCGTAAGGGGGTTAGCCCAATCATGGAGAGAGATGGTAGGGAGCCGGATGCATGGTAAATCGCAAGAAAAAGGGAGCCTGCATTCAGCTACCGGTTTCCGTTTTGAGTGCAATATTAAATTGTCATGAAAAATGCAGTGCGAACTGGCAACAGGTTGACACTCCATTTTTATTGTACATTTTAAAATCAACCATTTGACACGGATGAGGTTTCATCGATTTTACGATCAAAGATATTACCTTCATAATGGAATCTTTCATAAAAATTTTGGAATTATTTAGATGGGGATCTTTATTTTAGTCGTATAATGAGATTATGGAAATAATTGGGGGGGGGTGCCATGTGTATCGATTTATAATGATCTTATTAATGGTGTTTCTTTTCCCTGCTTGTTCCCAGCCATTGCGTGATAATCGCACCTCAGAAGCGGTTGCCAAGGTGGACGTTGGAGCCGGCATGGTTGTATTCAAACATATGAATGACAATATGGAGCGCGGAAACAAGGAGTTTTCCGGGGTTGGTGTAGTTATTGATCAAGGCCATTATAAATCCAACCCTGTTCAAAGAGGCGACATCGTTTATTACAAAAATCCGCAGGCAGCTAAAAGCAATAACGGTTTACAAAACAACGAAATTTCAAGAGTTGTTGCGCTTCCTGGAGAGAGTATTCGAATTGAACAAGGTCAGCTTTATATCAACGGGAAGAAACTGGATACCTTTTATGGTCAAGCACATTGGGGTGGAATGGACTTGGCTCAATTAAAGAAACAAAGTTCAAATTCGGAAGCTGTTAAAAGTGTAATTAAAATTATTCAGGAAAGCGATGAGACCAACAAGCAAGAATTGAAAATTCCTGACGGGCAGTATTATATTATCGGGGATAATTGGATTCGAAGCGGTGATAGCAGACATTTCGGCCCGATTTCAAAAGACAGCATTCTTGGAAAAGTGAAAGGTTATAATTAAACGTTGCCACAGAAATGGATCGTTGGCCTTCCCCACGAACGATTCTAAGGAAAAAGAAATAAATGAAAAAGAGCTTGGTTGATAGCCAAGCTCTTCCTTTTGCCACTTCAAATCCTATATAGTTTTGTGCCATTTTCCGTTAGTTTCACGCCAAGCCCTCAGGACTTTACCCGCGGCAGAACGCCACGACGTCCCGGTAAGGAAGGCTTCCGCCGAAAATATCCAATGCGCTGCCGATGGTGATGTCCATCCGGCCCCCGCTCAAACGTTCGAACTCCCGCAGGTCTTCGATGGAGCGTGCGCCGCCCGCGTAAGTCGTGGGGATCGTCACGCATTCAGCCAGATGGCTGACAAGGCTACCCAAAATACCGGTCCGCTTGCCTTCCACGTCAACGGCATGGATCAGAAACTCGTCGCAGTACGCTTCGAGCTCCCGAAGATTGTCGGCGTTGACCTCGAAGGAGCTGAACGTTCTCCACTGGTTCGTCACGACGAACCACTTGCCGTCCCGCTCGCGGCAGCTTAGGTCGATAACGAGCCGCTCCCGTCCGACCTCGCGGTGGATTTGCTCCAGGTGACCGCGGTTCAGCTCCCCATCCTGGAAGATATAGGAGGTTACAATGACATGAGAGGCCCCCGCTTCCAGATAAGAAGCGGCATTGCCCGGGTGAATGCCGCCTCCAATCTGAAGACCGCCCGGATAGCTTTCCAGAGCTTGGACAGCGGCCTCGTGGTTGCCGCCGCCCAGCATGATCACATGGCCGCCGGTCAGCCCGTCCTGCTTGAACAAGTCCGCATAAAATGCGGAGTCCTTCTCCGATACGAAATTTTCCACAACCCGGTTCGGGTCGTCCGTCAACGTCTCCCCCACGATTTGCTTCACTTTGCCTTGGTGCAGGTCGATGCACGGCCTGAATTTCATGATTACCTCTACCCTTCTTCTTGATTCTCTTGGCCGATCGGCTCCTGGATCAGACGGAGCTTCGGCCAGCGGGCCAGCCAGCCCTTGGTCCTTACCCTTGCGAGAAAAAAGGCCGGATCCCGGAAATAGGGACTCCGTCTAACCAGAAGCCCGAACAGATCCCCGCTTCCATGCGGGGCGATCCATTCCAGCCGGCCTTCCTGCGTAAGCCGCACTCCAGTTGCCGTCGCCGTCTCCGGCCAGCGTTTCATCGCATCCTCGACAGAGGAATACGGCTCCGCTTGACCGTTGCGCCGATGCATCCTGGCCTGGTTCTTCACCGACCAGCCGTTCCGCCGGAGAAGCTTGCGGAGCGTCTCTTCGTGTTCCTTCTCCTCCTGCTCGTCCGTTCGGGAAGGATCGTAGTAGATCACGTCACGATCGTTCAATGGTGTTCGAGTGTCATACCCGTGCAGCTTGTCCCATACATAATTGCGGATCCAGCCGGCCGATAGGCAGGCCTGCGGGAGGCCGATCATCCGGACCGCTTCCAGCTCGCTCACCATCTCCTCATCTTCCCGGATCCAGGAGAGAGCCTGTTCGATCTCTCTCATCCTTGTCCCGCACCCTCCGCCAGCCTGATCTTCGAATAAAGCTCCAGACAAAGCTGAACCGATTCCACCAGCAGATCATGAACTTCAGCAAGGCCGAGAAGCTCCAACTCCTCTTGCTTGGCCTCCTCCATCCTCGCGAAATCCTGAGACATATCCTCTTGAAGAGCCGGCAAAAAGAGCGGGTCGATTTCCTCGATCGTTCCGATAAGGGCAGGATCGATGGCAGAAGACCGCCACTGTAGCCCGTAATGGTCCGCCAGCTTGCCGTTCAGCCGCCAAAAGTCGCGATACGATTGCTGTTGGGCTTCCTTCTTGGCGGGCTGAGGCAGAAGGCCGATCCGCGGGTGGTAAATCCTCCTCACCCACAAATCGTCGGACACCAGATGAAAGTAGTAGCCGAGATGAAAAGGCGTGCTCTCATCCGGCTTGTATTTGGCTTGAAAAGCAGCGTAATCCGGGTAGCTTCTTCCCTCCTCCTTCACGAGAAAGTGGGAGAGGGGCTTCGGCACGTTCATGTTTTTGTGAACATCGGGAGCGATTCCCCCTAGCTGGAAAAGCTCGTTTTCGATCCCCAGCTCTCGCTGAAGCAGAACGGTAATGGCGTAATGCATCATTCTGGAGCCCATTGTTAACCTCTCCTTTGGGGACATTCGGATCGAACCCGTCCCGTTCCGCGTTAGTTCAGGTAACCGATTTTTCGGAGGACGAGTTCCGTAAAAGGATTCAAATCCGGAATCGGCTGATCGAGTGCAAAATACTTCAGCTCCAGCCCTTCATCATCGTTCACCGTGGGGATCCCTTCCACTCCGACCGCTTCGTACACGGCCATCACGTTGTACACTTCATCCCCATGCGGATAGCGGTAATACATGTCCTGTCCGGACAAGAGGGCGATCAGCTGGAAGGCCTTGGCCGTTAAGCCGGCCTCCTCCTGCAATTCCCGTGCTGCCGCTTCCTCCAGCGACTCCCCCAGCTCCAGCGCGCCGCCAAGGGTTCCCCAGTCGAAGCTGTCGCTCCGCTTCTGAAGAAGAAGGTGACCCTCCTCGTTGCGGACCAGAACACAGGCCCCCGGCATCAGGAGAGGCCGGGAACCTAGCGTTTCCCGCAGTTCCATTATGTAACCCATCGTTATCCCCCTATTCTAAAAAAAGAACACCAAGGCCCGTTCGTCCCTGATGTTCCATGCCATGTGTTGAACAGACGCCGTGGGTTTATCCGCTAATTATAACCCATTCGGCCGCCGCTTGTCAGATCTTTATCCCTTCGGACCTTATTCGCGGAAGTGGCACATCGAGCCGGTAAGGAAACCTCCAGCCCCCTACAGCTCCTTGAAATAGAAAACGGTCTCATGCAGCTGCCCGTCAGGGGATTTGGCATAGTTGGGAATACGACCCACTTCCTGGAAGTTAAGAGAGCGGTAAAGATGATTGGCCGGATCCCCCGTCCGGGTATCAAGGATGAGCAGCGTTCGTCCCTGCTCCTTCGCTTCTTCCTCGAGACGCTGCATAAGCATGCGGCCCACGCCCTTCCGGCGTTCCCCCGGCAAGATCATCAGCTTGGCGACTTCCGCACGGTGTCCGGCATTACGCTTCATGGCCAGATGCAGCTGGACGCTTCCGATGATTCGGTTATCGCGCTTGGCAATCCACAGAATGACGCCCGGGCTCATGAGCTTTCCCCAGTAGTTAGCGGCTTCTTCCCGGCTTAAGGGGGGCAGGAAACCAACGGAGGCTCCGTCCTCCACCACCGCAATAAGCAGATCGGTTAATCCGGCGATCCGGTCGTTATCCATGGAATTCACGGTAATAATGTCGACTTGGGCCATTTTCTCAGTCCTCTCTAATATTAATCTATTCCAATAGTTTACCTGATTTCCGACAAAAAGGGCAAAAAAAAAGAATCCTTCCGGGTTTCTTGACCCGAAAGGATCGGTTTCTTCCCCACCATCACGAACAAACGGCACGCTTAATCCCGCAGATGCTGAACGTTGAACAGGCGGGCATAGGAGCCGTCCAGCCGCATGAGCTCGGCGTGCGTTCCCTTCTCGGTAATCTCCCCATGCTCCATCACGACGATTAGATCCGCATGCGTGATGGTGGACAAACGGTGAGCCACAATCAGCGTAGTGCGGCCCCGGGAGAGACTGTCGAGGGACTCCTGGATGAGATGCTCGGACTCCAGATCCAAGGCAGAGGTCGCTTCGTCCAGAATAAGAATCTCCGGATTCTTAAGGAACACGCGGGCGATGGCAACCCGCTGCTTCTGGCCACCCGACAGTTTGACGCCCCTCTCCCCGATCTCTGTGTCATACCCGTTAGGCAGGGCGCTGATGAAGTCATGGGCGTTGGCCGCTTGAGCCGCTTGAATCATCTCCTCCTCCGTAGCTTGGGGATTCCCCATCCGAATGTTTTCCCGGACCGTTCCGCTGAACAGAATGTTGTCCTGCAGCACCATCCCGATGTGTCCCCTCAAGCTTTTCAAGGTGATGTCCCGGAGATCGGTGCCTCCAACCCGGATGCTTCCTTCCTGAATGTCATAGAAGCGGGGGATAAGGCTGATCAGGGAGGACTTGCCGCCCCCGCTCATTCCGACGAAGGCCACCGTCTGTCCCGGTTCAATGGTGAGCGAGATGTCCTTCAGCACCCATTCAGCGGACTTGTCATACCGGAAGGAAACCCGATCGAACTCGATCCGGCCCCGGGCCGTTCCGATCGGCTTGGCCCTGTCCGTATCCTTGATATCGTAGGGCTCATTCCACAGCTCCAGTACCCGTTCCAGCGAGGCGCTCGCCTGGGTCAGTTCCGTAGAGGAGTTAACAATCCTCCGAAGCGGGCTGTACAGCCGGTCCAGATACGCGAAAAAAGCTACAAAGGCCCCGAGCGTCAGGTTACCGTGAATGACCTGATATCCCCCGTAGCTGATAACCAGCAGAGGAGCGATATCCGTTAGGGTATTGATGATGGAATTCGTAAGCGCGTTCCATTTGGTCAAGGCGATGGCACGGGAGAGAAATTTGCCGTTCCGCTCCTTGAACTGTCCCTGCTCGTGCTGCTCGAGGGTAAAGCTTTTGATGACCGGCATGCCGTTCACCCGTTCATACAGGTAGCCCTGCATCTCGGCCAGCGCCTGCGAGCGGGACTTCGAAAGCTGGCGGAGCCGCTTGTACAGCAGCTTCACCGAAACCCCGTAAAAGGGAAAAATCGCCACCGCGGCGACCGTCAGCCAGAAATCCATATGAAGCATGAAGCCCATCGCAATCGTGAGGGTGAACAAATCGAGCCAGACGTTCATCATCCCGGTCTCCACCAGGCTCTTCGTCTGCTCTGCGTCGTTGATCATGCGGGAAATAATTTCCCCCGTTTTGCGGTTCTGGTAATACCGGAGCGACAGCTTCTGGGCATGCTCATACAACCGGCTTCGAAGGTCGTACAGAATGCGGCTCGTCGTGAGCTGGGCAAAATATTGGCGGAAATATTCCACCGGCGCCCGGATGATCACGAAAAGGACGAACGCCCCGGCCATGACGGTGAACAGCTTCTGCGTCTTCTCGGCAGGCGGCCCGCCCCCGAGCAGCAGGGTATCGACGACATACTTCATAATAAGAGGAAGGGTTAAAGGAATGCCGAACTTGACCATCCCGATCAGAACGGTAACCAGAATTAGCTTCCAATAAGGCTTGACAAAAACAAGATAAGAGCGGAATCCAGACATGGCGGTTCTCCTTTGGCAAGGTGGATAAAGGAAACAATCTTATTATTATAGTAGTACCGGCCCAAGGGTTCAATGTCGATCTGGGCCATTACGCCTTGTTTTCGTAGAGGGCCCTGTGTTTTTGCTTCATCCGAAGGTAATCGGCATCCTCCTTCGCTTCAAACCATTTTTCCTTGAAGATCGCCGCGGCTTCCGCCTTTACGGGATCGTTGGTATAGGGCAGCACCTTCCCGTTCTCCTTCGAGTACTTGCGGCCCCCTTTGTGGTTGGTGTACCTCCGCGCCCTCGTATAGCCCATCTGAAGAAATTTCCGGGCCATGTCCATCCCGACGAAATCGTCCGCTTCCTTGTACTCGAGAAACATCCGGTAAATGATCTCCGACGATTCCTCCGCAATCTCCGGAGTTTTGAAACGCCAATGGGGCAAAATTTCGCTTTTGTAAGGCTCCACGAGCAGCACGCCCTGCTCTCCCCGGCCGACCGTGTAAAGCTCCGGATGCCGGCGGAAATCGGTATGCTCGAAATCCAGGGTGTAGTCGAAGGCTTTGGCCATCGGAATCTCTCCTTCCCTCCGTAGATTTTCTCTATCCTTATATACCCTTAATCGGGCAAAGGAACACGGTAGGACGGCATAGAGCCGGCCAGAGAAGCAAATGCTACAGGGGATGGGCTTGCCTAACAAAAGAACAAGGAGAGGATCTTGTGACCGACCAGGACGGCAAAGTGATGAACGACCAAGCCAAAACCATTAACCGGAATTTCAAAACACCGGAAGAAGCTAATGAGATCAAGACGGAAGAGAACGGAGTCACCAACTCCGGCGACGACGCGGTTGGGGCCATCACCAGTCACCTTAACAAAACGGCAGCCTTTGATGAATCTCCCGACGCCTAGAATGGGAAAAAAGGCATGCTGTAAAAAGGCGGGTCCTCTCGGATCCGTCTTTTGCCATGGGGCTCGTAAGGGATGAGGAATTTGGCATGGACACGATGCGATGTCAGGCGGTATGGGTAAATCTTGAAATAAAAGCTTATAAGCAGGCAGGAGGCTGGCGATGAACAAAAAGTGGTGGAAGGAAAGCGTGGTGTATCAGATCTACCCAATGAGCTTTAAGGATTCGGACGGGGACGGCATCGGGGATCTGCAGGGGGTCATCTCCAAGCTGGATTACTTGAAGGATCTCGGCATTGACGTCATCTGGATCTGCCCCATTTATCAGTCTCCTAACCATGACAACGGGTATGATATCAGCGATTATTGTGCTATTATGGACGCGTTCGGAACGATGAAGGATTTCGACGAGCTGCTTGCGGAGGCCCATGCCCGGGGAATCAAGCTGATTATGGATCTGGTGGTTAATCACACCTCGGACGAGCATCCCTGGTTTATCGAATCCCGTTCGTCCAAGGACAGCCCCAAGCGGGATTATTATGTATGGAGGCAGGGCAAAAACGGCGGACCCCCGAACAATTGGGAGTCTTTCTTCAGCGGCAGCGTATGGGAATATGACGAGCCAAGCGGCGATTACTACCTTCACCTCTTCTCCAAGCACCAGCCGGATCTCAACTGGAAAAATCCGGAGGTCATCGAGGAGATCTATAAAATGGTGCGCTGGTGGCTGGACAAGGGCATTGACGGCTTCCGGTTCGACGCCATCGCCCATATCGTGAAGGCCGAAGGCTTTCCTGACGCGGACGATCCCGATAACCGGCCGGTCGTTCCGGCTTACCAGATGTTCTCCAATCTGGAGAAAGTCCACGACCTTCTCCGGGACCTGAACCGCAAGGTTCTGCTTAATTACGACCTGATGACCGTCGGGGAAACGTCCGGTCTCGGTCCGGAGCAGGCACTCTGCTACATAGGCGATGAACGTCACGAGCTCAACATGGTGTTTCAGTTTGAGCACATGCAGCTGGATGCCGCCTTCGGGGGTACCGGCAAATGGGAGCTCCGGCCCTGGAACCTGCTCGAACTGAAGCAGATCATGAGCAAGTGGCAGACCGTTCTGCACGGGAAAGGCTGGAATGCGAACTATTTCAACAACCACGACCAGCCCCGTGCCGTATCCCGTTTCGGCAACGACAAGCTTTACCGGAAGGAATCGGCCAAGCTGCTCGCCACCTTCATTCATACGCTCGAAGGGACGCCTTTCGTCTACCAGGGGGAAGAGATCGGCATGACCAACGTCCGGTTCGACTCCATTGACGACTACCGCGACGTAGAGATTCTGAATTACTATGAAGAGGCCCGCAAGGAAAGAATTCCGGAGGAAACCATCATGAAGGCCATCTGGAGCAAGGGACGCGACAATGCCCGAACTCCCATGCAGTGGGATTCCTCCCCCCAGGCCGGCTTCACCTCCGGCGTTCCCTGGATCCGGGTCAATGCCAACTACCCCGAGGTCAACGCGGAGGAGGCGGTGGCCGATCCGGATTCGGTCTATCACTACTACCGCCGGCTGATTGCCCTGCGCAAAGCCCATGAAGTGATCGTGTACGGAGATTACCAGCTTTTGCTACCGCTTCATCCCGAAATTTATGCGTACACGCGTTCCTGTAACGAAAGCCAACTGCTCGTCCTGCTCAATTTCTTCGAACGGCAGCCCGTCTGCGAGCTTCCGGACTCCATCGAGCTGGAGAAGGCGGAGCTTCTTCTGTCCAACTACGAAGGCTCTTCGCTGGACTCCGGCCGTGACTTTACGATGCAGCCTTATGAAGCGCGGGTGTATCGGCTCTCTTGAAGAGCAGTGGAACCGCAACGGCACAAAGGATAAAAGGGAGCGAGAAACCGATACGAAAGGAAGGGAATGCTTCATGAACGGACAGAACCGCAAAGATATCCGGCCCGGTCTTCAGGTGAACATCGTCCTGAAGAAGGACCAACGCACCGGAAGCCTGACACGGGGAACCGTGAAGGACATTTTGACCAATTCGCCTACCCATCCCCACGGGATCAAGGTACGCCTGGCCGATGGCCAGGTCGGCCGGGTTAAGGAAATTTTGCCGGACTAAGAATCGCCGCTTTATAACGAAAACGAATCGTCAAAAGGCAAATCGCTCCTACTCGAGTTGAAAGGATGTCCCCCGCCCATGATAACGGGATAGCCTGACCATGATTCGTTAGTCCGAAGAAGAAATAGGATAAGGCAAAAAAGCCGTTCCTCCAGTAGAATGACCTACTTTGGGGACTGCTTTTTTGCTTTTTTTGCGTCGGAAGAGCATTCCGAACTCCCCTTATGAAAGGAATTTGAGCCCCTTCTACGGCCTTCCGAAAAAGACTCCCGGCCTTCGCCCTGCTACCTCTCTCCTTTTCCCTGCGCACTAGGCTTCGGCCTCACCCGGCTCGTGGCTTCCGCGATCAGCGGATCGTCGGGCCAATAATGCTTCGGATAACGTCCCTTCAGGTCCTTCTTCACCTCGAAGTAACCGGTTTTCCAGAAGCTTTCCAGGTCCCGCGTCACTTGCACGGGCCGCTGGGCCGGGGAAAGCAGATGAAGCGTTAAGGGCAGCCGCCCTCCGGCAATCCGGGGGGTTTCCCGCAGCCCGAACACTTCCTGAAGCCGCACCGCCAGAACGGGCGCTTCGGGATGGGTATAGTCTATTGGTATTCTCGACCCGCTAGGAACGGTGTAATGCGTGGGCAGCGCTTCTTCCAGTTCTCGTCTCTGCGGCCAGGATAACCGGCTTTCCAGCGCCTGAACCAGATTCAGCCTCTGCAGATCGCTCCGTGTCCTCATCCCGTAGAGCGGATCGCCGAGCCAAGAGTCGAGATCGGCGGCCAGCGCTTCATCCGAAACATCCGGCCACTCCTCCGAGACGGAACGAAGGGCCAGCAGACGCTGCTGAAGCTGCCTCGCCGGCTTCGTCCATGGCAGGAGCTTCAAACCCTCCTCCCGGATGCCGAGGATTAAAGCCTGCTTAACCGCTTCCGGTTCCGGTTCCGGATCCACCGTCTCCTTCAGCGTCAGGGCTCCGAGCTTTATTCGGCGCCGAGCCCGTACGGCTTGGGCGGAGCGGTCCCATTCGACCGTCGCTTCCTCCTCCAGCTGCTCCTGGAAATAACCTTCCAGCTCGGACAGAGCAAGAGGAGCGGCCAACCGGATGCGGCTGTCCACCCCGCGGTCCTCCAGGTCGGCAACGGCCAGGTAGGACTCCGCAGAGAGCGGCTGAAGCTCGGGAAGAGCGGCTCCCCGGCCGCTGGCGAGCAGAAACCGGCCGTCCCCCCGCCGCTCGGCGATCCGGTCGGGGTAGGCGAACGCGAGCAGCACGCCGCACCAGGCGGCATCCCCGGCCCGCCGGTCTTCTCCGCGCACCCCCGCCTCCCGCTTCAGCTGGGCGGCCTCGGCCTCGATCCGCCGGCACGCGGCTCGATCGGCCGCCAGGCCGCCCGTCCCGGCCGTGCCGCTGCCGGCTTCGCCCCGGAAGCCCTTCAGGGCTTCCCAGCGAAGCCGGAGGTCCGCGTTACGGCCGGCATCCGGTCCGCCGCGCAGCACATCCCGCTCTCCGAGAAGCGCCGCCAGCTCGCAAGCCGTGCCGCCCAGGCCGAGCGGAATCGCCCGGCGGATCATGTGCGCGAGCCGCGGGTGCAGCCCGAGGCCGGCCAGCTCCCGGCCGTAGGGCGTGAGGCGGCCGTCGCGGCCGACCGCCCCGAGCCGGGCGAGCAGCTCGCGGGCTTGCGCCAGCGCCGCAGCCGGAGGCGCATCGAGCCAGGCGAGCTCGCCGGCGTCGGCGGCGCCCCACGCGGCCAGCTCCAGCGCGAGCGGCACGAGATCGGCCTCGCGGATCTCCGGCACGCTGTGCGGGGCGAGCCGGCGGTGCTCCTCCTCGGTCCAGAGGCGGTAGCACACGCCCGGTCCCAGGCGCCCGGCCCGTCCGCGCCGCTGGTCGGCGGAGGCAGCCGACACCGGAACCGTCTCCAGCCGGGTCAAGCCGGTGCGCGGCGAGAACCGGGGGACCCGGCTTTGTCCGCTGTCCACGACGACCCGGACCCCTTCGACGGTCAGGCTCGTCTCCGCGATGGAGGTGGTCAAGACCACCTTTCTCCACCCGGGAGCAGCGGGAGTGATGGCCAGGTCCTGGCCTTCTGCGGGAAGGCTTCCGTGCAGGGGGGCTATCACGATCCGGCGGTCCCTAACAAGCGGAAGCAGCGCTTCCTCCACCCGGCGGATTTCGCCCATGCCCGGAAGGAACACGAGCATATCGCCTGTCTCTTCCGCCAAGGCTCGTAAGACCACGCGCGTAACCGCCGGCTCCAGCCTCCCTTCGTAGGGCCTGTCGAGGTAACGCGTCTCCACCGGGTAGCTTCTTCCGCTGCTGGCCAGAATCGGCACGCCCCCCATCAGCCCGGACACGGCCCCGGCATCCATCGTCGCCGACATGACGAGCAGCCGGAGGTCTTCCCTCAAGAGCTGCTGCACCTGCAGGCAAAGGGCCAGCCCCAGGTCGGCTTGCAGGCTTCGCTCGTGGAACTCGTCGAAAATTACGAGGCCGACTCCTTCCAGGGCCTGATCCTGCTGAAGCATGCGGGTCAGCACGCCTTCCGTGATGACCTCGATCCGGGTACGGGGCCCGACCGCCGTATCCTGCCGGACGCGGTACCCGACCGTCTCCCCCGCTTTCTCGCCTAGGGAAGCGGCCATGAAGCGGGCGGCGGCCCGGGCGGCGAGCCGCCTGGGCTCCAGCATGAGGATGCGCCGGCCCTGAAGCCACGGCTCGCGGAGAAGCTCGAGGGGCACGCGGGTCGTTTTGCCGGCTCCCGGCTCAGCCGTCAGAACCGCCCCTGTCCCTTGGCGCAGGGCCTGCTGTAGGGCGGGGATAATGCTATCGATAGGAAGGGTCATGAGATCACTCCATTGGTTGCTCCCTCTCTTTTCTTAGATGGAGAAGGGGTAAAGTAGTGTCTTATCCGGCAGCAAAAGTTCTCTGCCGATAAGGCATTGGACTACCGCTAATCATAAGACAAGGAAGAAGCCCTGACAACTTCCGGTGTCCCTCCCCGCAACAAAAAAAAGAAATACAGCCGGGGCCGTATTTCTTCGTTCCTACACTATAACCTACTTAAATTAACGGTTAGCCATGCTTTCGTTGATCCGATTCAGAATCTCCTCATCGGTCAATCCTTCCGCATTGATGACGGAGGCTTGGGTAACCGCGTTGCTGATTCCCATCATGTTGGCATCCTGTCCGGAAATGACGCAGCAGTCGCATCCTTCCGCCTGGTCCATCGACACCACCTCGTGTCCGCTGTTCTGGAGGGCTTCCGTCATGTGGCTCAAGCTGTTCTCAACGGCGATTCTAGCCATTCGTTCCTCACCTCCCCGGCAGGTTATCTTTCCCTGCTATTATGGATGGGTTGTGGAAGAAATATGCATGCCGCGCCGGTTACTTCAGCCGGTCGATGACGCTGCGCGCGATCCAGACACCGGCCGCTCCCGCCTGAGCCAATCCCCGGGTGATTCCCGCCCCGTCTCCTCCGCAGAACATGCCGCGGATCTCCGTCTCGAACTGCTCTGTCAGTTTCGGACGGGCGGAATAGAATTTGGCCTCCACACCGTAGAAGAGCGTATGCTCCGCAGCGATGCCCGGGGTGACCTTCTCGAGAGCCTGGATCATTTCCACGAGACTCTTCATCGTGTTATACGGAAGAACGAGTCCCAGATCGCCGGGTACGGCTTCCTTGAGCGTCGGCTCCAAAAAGCCTTCTTTGATGCGGTCGGCCGTGGAACGTCGTCCTCTGACGATGTCCCCGTATTTCTGAACGATCACACCTCCGCCGGAGAGATCGTTCGCCCTTTTGCAAATTTCGCGGGCGTATTCGTTCGGCTTGTCGAAGGGCTCCGTAAACTTATGGGAGACAAGCAGAGCAAAGTTCGTATTCGGGGAGCCCAGCTTAGGATCCTTATAGGAATGGCCGTTCGCCGCCATGACCCCGCTGTGATTCTCCACGACGACGTGGCCCGAAGGGTTGCTGCAGAAGGTGCGGACCCGGGTGCCCACGGACGTGTTGAAAATAAATTTCCCTTCATACAAATGCTCGTTGATTTCCCTCATCACGACATCGGAAGTCTCCACGCGTACCCCCACGTCCACCTGGTTGTTCGTCATGGACAACCGGCGCTTCTTCAGAACCTGGGTAAGCCAAGCGGAGCCGTCACGGCCCGGGGCCACCATTACATACGGCGCTTCGAGGATCTCCCCGTTCTTCAGCTGAATGCCCTTAACCACGAGCCCTTCCGCTTCCTTGACCGTCACGACGTCCTCGACCTCCGTCTTGAACAGCATCTCGATGCGCGTGGTCAGGTATTCGTAGATGGACTGCAGAATCTGCAGATTCTGTTCCGTTCCCAGATGCCGAACTTGAGCGCGAAGGAGCTTTAACCCTGCGGCATACGCACGCTGCTCAATGTCCATGACCCGCTCGGTCGTAGGATCCGTAATGTCCCGCACCGCCCCATGCTCGAGGTTAATGTCGTCCACGTAGCGGATCAGTTCAAGCACTTTGGAAGGCGCCAGGTAGTCGGTCATCCAGCCGCCGAATTCGGTGGTGATGTTGAACTTTCCATCGCTGTAGGCACCCGCTCCCCCGAAGCCGCTGGTAATGGAGCAGGCCGGTAGGCAGCCGGCGAAATCCTTTTTCCCGGCCGGCGGCGGGCAGAGCTTGATTTTCTCCTCCAGAATCGGGCAGCTGCGGCGGTAAATATCATGTCCCTTGTCGACCAGCAGAATGCGGGCAGAGGGATGCTTCAAAGTCATTTCGTAGCAGGCAAAAATTCCGGCCGGCCCAGCGCCGACCACGATAAAATCATAGGCTTTCATGGAAAAAGACCTCCTGAATGAGAAGATTGTCAGGCGAAAACCACACAAAAAAACCCAGCCCCGTCCGGGTACTCCAAGAGCACCGGTCGTAGCTAGGAAGTTAAGGCTTCCTCTAGAAACCTTCGAGCCCATTCTCGAAGTTATACGATCGCCAGGGGGGAATCCTTCCCGCCCTAATCGATGATACACGAACGATTATTAAGAGTCAATGGGTAATAGTTCGCCTTTGGTTGCGTGAAAGGGTTTCTTCAGGGAAGACGGCTGGTTTTGTTTGATTTTTTGTTTTCCGGCAGGTGTTAAAGGGTAAAGAGTATGTGAGGCTTACCCGCCTTTCCCTTTTAAAGGAGGAGATCTCAATGGATAAACAAGCTTCGTGCTTTGAGGCCCGCAATCGCGAGAACAACGAGAACAATTCCGAAGAGCAATCCGGCAAAATCCGGAAGAAGCAGGACATTGAACCGCAGGCCGAAAAATGGGATACCCAGCAGCCCGAGGACCGGGACAAGAAGAGCCCGAACTGACGGCTGGTTCCCCTGCAGATGCCCCGAGCCGGCTATTTCCTTGTATCTAAGGGAGAAACATTACGGCCGGCATCGGAAAGCTTGGCAAGAGAATGGTCCGGCATAGCAAAAAGACCAGCTTCTTCTTTAATAAGAGGATCTGGTCTTTTTGCTTTCCGCCCTATCGCAGCCGGCACCCCGTTAGTCCCGGGCAAAGTCAGCTATCTTCTCAGTGACGATCATCGGTTCCTCATGGTGAATCCAATGCGTGGCTTCCTCCATCATCACCAGCGTTCCATTATCACACATTTCCAAACTTGGCCGAACGAGGGATCGGCTCAGGAATGCGTCCTTCGCTCCCCACATTAATAGAACGGGTAGGGAGATTCTACCCACACGGGGTCTCCCCTCCTGCAGCCGTAAAGCCCGGTAGGCATTTAACATTCCCTTTAAGGCCCCCGGTTCCTTCCAAGCCTCGCGGTACCTGGCCAATTCCCCGTCACCGAAAGTGCCCGGACGGCTTGTCTTTTGAAGGGCTCTCTCGAGAACACGAAACCGGTTTCGTCTAAGCACCCACTCCGGAAGTCCTGGAAGCTGAAAAAAGAGCATGTACGAGCTTCGCAGCATTTGAGAAGGCTTCCTTACCACTTGACTATACATAACGGCGGGATGAGGGACGTTCAGGATGACTGCTTTACGCACCCTTTCCGGGAAGCTCCAGGAAGCATACCAGGTTACAGCCGCCCCGAAATCATGCCCCACCCAAACCGCCCTTTTTACCCCTTCTGCATCCATCAAACCGAGAATATCCCCGGCAAGCTGCGGAAGCGTACTGGAACGATAATGTTCATCCTTGCCGCTTGCCGCATACCCTCGCATGTCCGGGGCCCATACGCGGAATCCTTGTTCCGCTAACTCAGGAATCTGCTTATGCCAGCCGTACCAAAATTCAGGAAAGCCATGAAGCAGAATGATAAGCGGCCCATTCTCCGGACCGCTTTCCACTACATGGAGGTCGATATCGCTCACTCTAACCCATTTATGACGAAGGGAAGTATTCATGCTCAGTCTCCTAAAGGAGGATTGACCTTACCCGCCTTTTCCAATTAAAAGAGTCAGCAGCCCGGCGGCGATTAACGGACCGACCGGCACTCCGCCGAACAAGGCTACTCCCAGAATGGTGCCGGTCAGAAGGCCGACCACGATGGTGGGCTCCCCTGCCATCAGGGTGACCCCCCTCCCGCCGAGATAGGAAACCAGCACGCCGATAACGACAGCCAGCAGCGACTTCACCTGCAGGAAGGAAGCGCCCATGGCCTGCAAGCTGTATTTGCCGCTCGCCACAGGAGCCAGTACGCCAATGGTTAGAACGACGATGCCGATCGTCAAGCCGTACTTCTCCAGCCACGGGAAGACTTCATGCAGGCGGGTCACCCGGAGGAGAAGCAAGACGACGGCCGCTATCGTAACCGAGCTGTTGCTGCTAAAAATACCTAGAGCCGCGAGAAGCAAAAGAAGCAGGGCAGGTCCGTCCCACTGTGCGGCCATCGGTTAAGTAAACAGGGAAAGGAATTCGCCGTAGCCTTCCTTCTCCAGGTCCTTCTTCGGAATAAACCGAAGGGCGGCCGAGTTGATGCAGTACCGAAGCCCGTTCGGGCCGGGTCCGTCGTTAAACACATGGCCCAGATGCGAGTCCGCTTCCCGGCTTCTCACTTCCGTCCGGACCATGAAATGGCTCCGATCCGTCTTCTCTTCCACTTGATGGGGCTTGACCGGCTTCGTGAAGCTGGGCCAGCCGCAATTCGAATCAAATTTGTCCAGAGAGCTGAACAGGGGTTCCCCGGACACAATGTCCACGTACAAGCCTTCCTCCTTGTGATCCCAGAAATCGTTGCGGAAAGGAGGCTCGGTTCCATTGTTCTGGGTGACGTGATACTGCATGTCCGTCAGCCTTTGTTTCAGCTCTTCTTTCTGTTTCGGGGATTTCCGGTGCTGTTCGATAAAATCTTCCCGGCCCGACCCTTTGCGGTAGCGCTTGTAGTGGGCCGGGTTTTTGCGGTGATACTGCTGGTGGTACTCCTCGGCCGGATAGAAGACGGAAGCGGGAACGATCTCGGTTACAATCGGTCCAGGGAAGCGTCCGCTCTCGGCAACCTCTTTCTTGGAGGCTTCCGCCTGCTCCCTCTGCTCCTCGCTGTGATAGAAAATGGCGGTCCGGTAAGAGGATCCCCGGTCATGGAATTGCCCCCCCGCATCGGTGGGGTCGATCTGGTTCCAGAAGATCTCCAGAAGCTTCCGGTAAGGAAAAATCTCCGGATCGAAGGTGATTTGAACGGCCTCCGCGTGGCCAGTGGTTTCGCTGCATACCTGCTCGTAGGTCGGATTGGCGGTATGTCCTCCGGTATAGCCGGATAAGACTTGATGGATGCCCGGCATCTCCTCAAAGGGGGACACCATGCACCAGAAGCAGCCCCCTGCGAAGGTTGCTTTTTCCAGTTTGCCTTGTCGGGTTTCGTTGTTCATTGCGTTCCCTCCTCGCTATTCTGTCTACAAGTATTGTAGCAGGTGTCCGGGGAAGAACCAAATCAAGCGGGAGAACGATGCAGGCGGGACACGGGGCATCCACCCAGCAAAAACACCGATCCTTGGCAGGACCGGTGTTTTCTTAAAGGGTAAAGATCTTCCACGTCGATACACTCCGGCTTACTTACACAATCCAAGCCTGGCTTACGATAACCAGCAGGATGAAAAGAACCAGGATGACCCCAACGGAAGTGAAACCTGCGCCGGCTACACCACCCATGACAACACCCCCTTGCCTTTATCTAAAAACAAGATATGGGATAAGGGGGCCCTTTGATTGGGCGGACGAACGGTTTATTTAGACAACCAGCTTGAAGACGGCGAGCACCAAGCCGATCAGGAAGCCGCATAACGCTCCGTTGATCCGGATCCATTGCAGGTCCTGGCCGATCCGGTCTTCCATCATGGCGATTAGGGTTTCATTGTCGAACTGGTTAAGCTTCTCTCTTACCAGCTGACCGATTTTGGAATGATTGGCTTCCAGGAAAACGGCCAGCTTGCCCTGAATCCACCCCTCGGCCTTGGCGGACCGGCCTTCGTCCTCCCGCAGCTTGTCCAGCAGAAGGGAGAGCTTCGGCCGGACGAAGCCGTTCACATAATCCGGGCTGTCAACGAAGGCCCTCGCCTTCTCCATTAACCGGTCGATCATCCCGCTAACCGGCTCTCCGAACTCCCAGCTCCCAATCCACCCCTGCTGCCAGCGGCCGATCTGCTCGGCGAATTCGGGAGAACCCTTCAACCTTAGCATCTCATTGCGGATGGCCCCGAGGGCTCCCTCCCGCTTGGGACTGCCGTCCTGCTGAAGCTCCCAGATCGTAGTCAGCAGAAATTTCTGGATCATTCCGCCGACCTTGTCCGCATCCATCATGCCGATGAAAGCATTCACCGCGAAGCCCATGAAGCCGTTCACCTGAAGGCCCTCGAGCGCCTTCATGGCCATCGTTCCCATCTGCTGCCGGGTTTCCGGCTTAACCGCCCATTCCTCGAATTTGCCTACCGCGAGGTCAAAGGCTTTGGCTTCATATCCATGGGTGAGAACACCGTCCATCGCCTTCTCGACGAGCGGCATCAAATCGACTGAGAGGAGATACTCCTTCAGCTCTTTCACGAGCATCAAGGCGATCTGCTCCGTAGGAAGCCTGTCCAGCAGGTCGCGGCTCAGCGCAAGGATCATTCTCTCGGCCTCATCCGAGTTCAACTCCCGGGAAGCGGCATCCAGCAGCTTCCCGAAAATGGCGGTTTGCCGAAGGTGACCGGCCAGGGTCTCCTTGCTAAGCAGGTCGTTCTCCACCGTATTAACGAGCGCGTCGGTGATCTTCGCACGGTTCTTGGTCAGAAGCGCGGTATGCGGGATCGGAATCCCGAGAGGATGCCGGAAAAGCGCCGTCACGGCGAACCAGTCGGCCAGTCCGCCGACTACTCCCGCCTCAAAGCCCCCCTGGAGGAGTGCTCCCCATACGGTGCCGTTCACGGGCAGAGTAGCGAGAAAGCCCGCTCCCATAATGCCCAGGGAGACGGCGGCAATGGATTTCGTCCCTCGTTTCGGTTTGGTTGGTTTCATCTGGCGGTATCCCCCGTCCGTTCATATTTCTCTTCTTATTCTAGCCTCTTACCCTTATTTTGTACCAAAAAAACGCCCCTGTCGACAAATTCCGCCGCGCGCCCGCAAAAAAAGCCCCGCCATCGGATGATGGACAGGGCTTTGATGTTCTAGCTATTTCTTATCCGGCCGGCTCATGGAGCGCAGGATGCTGCGGTAATCATCGTCGCTCACGTCATCCGCCTTGGCGGAGGAAGACTCCTCAGCCCTGCGCTTGGCTGCAGCCAGCTCCTGCCGGAGCGCGCTGCGGTAGTCGCGGTCGCTCGGAGCCGGGTCCGCCGGTGGGACAGGCGGCTCTTGCGAGGCGGCAGGCGCGGCGCTGGACGGCGCGGCCGGCAGCTCGGGCATAGGCTCGGGCGCTGCCGTTGGAGCGGGCGTGGCCGCTTCCGCGGCAGCCGGAGCCTCCGCCTGACGGCGCGGCTCGGCCAGAGGCGCCTGAGCCCGGCGGCCGCGGCTGCGAGCCAGCCGGCTCTTGCGAGGCGGCAGGCCTTCGGCCGGCAGCTCTAGCGATGCCGCCGTTGCCGCCGTCTCGCTGGCCCCGACGCCGCCGCGGGCGGACTCGCCCGGCTCGTGCAGCGCCGCTGCCCGCCGGCCGGCTTCCTCGCCGCCCGGCGGATGCGGCCTCACCGCGTCAGCGTCCGCTTCATGCGGCCAGCGGCCGTCTGCGGCTTCCCGATCATGCGCTCCTTCCGCCATGGGGCCGGTCTCCGGCCAGCGGCCAGCGGCCGCTCCTGCCTCGCTGCCTTCGGCAGTTTCCGGATAGCTTCCAGCCTCCGGTTCGCGGACAGCTGCCGAGGGCTCACCGCTTCCGCGGGTTTCCTCGGAAGGGCCCGGTCTTCCTGCCTCAGCCGATGCCGGGCGGGATGCTCCCCTTTCCGCTGCGCCATCCTGGTTAGGACGGGTGACGGCTTCTTCTCCTGCCTCCTCCGGCTCAGAAGCGTCGGCTCCCGTCTTGCGTTCCTTAAGAAGCCGCAGGTTGAGCGGGATCAGAATACAGCCGGCCACGATGACGAACAGGATGAAATAAGTAACAAACACATCCTTCACCTCCCCGCACGTTTATGACGTAAGTTTGCGGGCAACATCCGCTACCCGGCGTCCCAGCGCCCGGCCCAAGGCCAGGTCATTCTCGGTCGGCATGTTAAGCGGAGCGTTTTCGTCCAGTTCGACCGGACAAGTGATGCCTACTCCATAATAGGTTCCGTAAAGAGCGTTCTCGGGGATATTGCCCGGCAGTCCGACAATGATCATGCCGTTATGCAGCATAGGGGTGATCAAGTTCCAAAGGGTCATCTCTGTCCCCCCGTGAACCGTAGCCGTCGTACAGAACGCGGCTCCTACCTTGCCCACCAGCTTGCCGGCCGCCCATAAATACCCGAGCTTGTCGATCCATGATTTGAGCCCCGAGCTTATCGTTCCGAAGTGACCGGGGCAGCCCCAGATAATCGCATCGGCATCCTCAAGCTTCCGGACATCGGCCTCCTTGACATGCATCAAGGAAACCTCCGCTCCCGGAGCAGCCTCGGCTCCTTCGGCTACAGCCCGGGCTAACGCCTCCGTCCTTCCGCTTTCACTGTCATAGATTACATACACTTTCATCCAACGGTTCCTCCGTTCTTGATGCGGCTTTACTTGTTAATTGGATGGGATTATCCCTGCTTGACGACAATCGTCCTCTGCTGTTCCCTCGGAACGGGGACAAGCTCCGTTTTGACGGCAGGTGCTTTGTCCAGCTTCACTCTTTTCAGGAAAAAGGAGCAGACGAGCGCGATAACCGTAAGAACGGTCGCCACGACAAAGGCATCGTTGATCCCCATAATCGTGGATTGCTTAACCGCAAGCCCGTACAGCATCTGGGAGACGACTCCTTGAGAGGCGTCCGCCGGAATGCCCAGTTTGGCTGCGAAGCCCGCCCCGAGCTTCTGGACGATATCCACCAGGTTCGGGTTGGTCGAGGTCATCGTGTTCGAGAATTCCCCCAGATGGAACGTCGAACGGTTGGACATGACGGTAACGAGAAGCGCCGTTCCAAGAGAAGCCGCTACCTGACGGGCCGTGTTGGAGGCCGCGGTTGCGTGGCTCACGAGCTCCCTTGGAATTTGGTTGAGTCCGGCAGTCATAATCGTCATCGCAATGAACGACATTCCAAACATGCGCAGCGTATAGAGCAGCATGAGGGAATGATAGGTCGTATCCGGGCCAAGCTTCGACAGCTCCCAAGTCGTAACGGCCGTAATGGTTAATCCGATGATGGCGAGCGGCCGTGCTCCCACTTTGTCCATCAAGGCGCCTGTTACTGGCGACATGACCCCCATCAGAAGAGCTCCCGGCAGCATCAGCAGACCGGAATCCATCGCGGAGAAACCCCGGATGTTCTGAACATAGATAGGAACGAGAATAGTCGCCCCGAACATAGCCATGTTGACGATACAGCTGACAATGACGCTTGTGGTGAAAATACCGAATTTGAAGACCCGGAGGTTCAGCATCGGATTAGGAGTCGTCAGCTCCCGGATAATGAACAGCACGAGAGCGATGGCTCCGATGATCAGGGATACGTCCACGATCGCGTCCCCCCAGCCTTTGCTTCCTGCCTCACTGCAGCCGTACAGCAGAAAGCCGAGACCGACGGTCGAAGTCAGGAATCCCCAGAAATCAAAAAGAGGATTTGTCTTCTTCGTTACATTTTTCAGCAGGAAGTACGCCAGAATGATATCGGCGATGGCGAGCGGCATGGCTACGTAGAACAGAATTCTCCAAGACCAATGCTCGATAATCCATCCGGAAAGCGTCGGCCCTACCGCCGGAGCAAAGAACATCGCGATCCCGATCATCCCCATGGAACGCCCCCGGGTTTCCGGAGGGAAGATGTTAAGGATGACGGTCATCATAAGAGGCATGATAATACCGGCTCCGAGCCCCTGAACGATCCGGCCGATCAGCATGACGGAGAAAGTAGGCGCCACTCCGCAGATCAGGCTCCCGACCGTAAAGGAAATCATAGCGCCAAGAAAAAGCTGCCGGGTCGTAAAGGTCCCGATCAGATAGGCCGAGATCGGGATGACGATCCCGTTCACGAGCATGTACGCCGTCGACAACCACTGGATGGTGGAGGACGATACATTGAAGTCGTTCATGAGATGCGGAATCGCCACATTAAGCAGCGTCTGATTCAGGATGGCAATAAACGCCCCCAGAACCAGGACAAAAAGGAGAACGCCGCGATGAACAGGTTCTTCCTTCACCGGAACGGCGTCATAAACAACTAACGATTTAGATTCTGCCATAAAGTCCTCCCCCTCACTTATGGATGCGGACTTCAGCGCTCATGCCTGGTGCCAATCCCGCGGCCTGGCTGTTGTTCAGAGTAATTTTTACCGGAATGACCTGAGTCACCTTCGTATAGTTCGCATTGCTGTTCGACTGGGGCAGCAGAGAGAACGTTCCCGCCGTCGTCATGCCGATCTGCTCCACGGTACCGTTGAACGTGATGTTAGGATAAGCATCCACATATACATCGACCGTTTGGCCGACCTTGACGTCTTCGAGATCCGTTTCACTGATGTTCGCCGTTACCCACAGATTCTTAAGGTCGTAAGCGTAAGCAAGGGGCGTCCCCGGTGCCACCATCTGGTTGTCCACCGCCATGTTCTGGACGATCGTTCCGTCCTGCGGAATGGTTACGTTAACCTGAGCCGTGCCTTGCGCTCCGGCCGTTTCCACGTCGCCAACGGTTTCTCCGGCTTTCAGAGCCGTCCCCGACTTGCCTTTCCAATCTTTCAGATGGCCGGCGGCCGGTGCGGCGATGGTCATCTGCTGGCCGGCTACCTGTGCGTTTTTGGTTTTCAGATATAAAGTGGACTGGTTGTAGTAATAATATCCGGTGAACCCGCCAGCAATTAAAAGCAGCAGGACCACGATGTTAATCATTAAGACTTTGGTGGTGTTCATAAAGGCGTTACGCTCCTTGTTTAAAAATTTTCATTAGTTTTTTGTGTGTATCGAGCATTTGCGTTACTTCGTCTGCAGAGAATCCTTGCAGCTTGGACAAGCAGTCACTGTACAGCGAATCGCCATGGTGAATGCTGCCCAGCTTCCGCGTCCCTTCCTCCGTCAGCGTAAGGCCGACGATCCGCCGGTCATCCCGGTGCCGTGTTCTTTCAACAAGTCCCATCTGAACCAGCTGATCACTCGCTATGCTGACGGCACTTCCGGACATGCAAACCTTGTCGGCCACATCCGTAACCTTCAAATCGTGGCCGCGCGAGATGGCCCCCAGGATACTCAACTGCAGAGGGGTCAGTCCCGCCTCCTCGGCAATGCTGCGCAGCAGGTGGTGGAGGGCTCCGTTAATCTCCTTAACAGAGAGAAAGACCTCCGTGAATTTCTCTTGAGCGTTATCCGTAACAATTCCTCCTTTCGCAAATTATTTAAGTATTGAATATATTAGTACTAAAATATTAACCTTCGATCTATTATAGACCTTTTCCCCGAAAATTCAAATCCATTTTCTTACAATTGGTATCCATTTTAGAATTAAAAAAAGCCGGCCCAAGGAAGCGGGCCGGCCGTTCGTAAGTCTAGAATAATCCTTGTTCAAAAGCGAACCGGGTTAATTGAACCCGGTTCTCCAGATGCAGCTTCTGAAGCAGGTTCTTCAAGTGATTTTTGACCGTATGCTCGGAAATGATAAGCCTCTCGGAAATTTCCCGGTTGGACAGGCCCTTGGCGACGAGCTCCAGAATCTCCTGCTCCCGTGCCGTCAAGGGGAGCTTCTTCGGCTGGCTTCTTTCCCGCAGCGTAAATTCTCTTAAGAACTGCAGAGCGAGCTCCCGGGACATCGGGACCTCATCGGTTGCGATCGCCCGTAAATATTCATGCCATGCCGTCGGACGAAGGTTTTTGAGAAGATAGCCCTGCGCCCCTTTCTTTAACGCTTCGAAGAGATCGGTGATGTCGTCGGATACGGTCACCATGACAATCTTAACATAGGGGTACCGGTCCTTGATCCTCTTCGTCGCCTCCAGCCCATCGAGCTCCGGCATGTTAATATCCATCAGAATGAGGTCCGGCATCCATTTCTCCGTGAGCTCCAAAGCCTCTCTTCCGTCTGCGCCCTCGGCCACCACCTTAAAGATGGGGTCCATGCTCAAAATTTCGGCCATCCCCTGCCGGGCAAACGCATTGTCGTCTACGAGCAGCACCCGATATTCCGCTGTCATCTCTTCCCTCCTTTCTCCAGGGTCAGGCTTGTACCGGCCGGGGAAGAAACGATCTCCAGCTTCCATCCCATCTCGGCCGCCCGTTCCTTAAGAATTCGAAGGCCATAACGCTCCGGAGCTGCGGGCGCCTCCGCTTTGAAGCCTTTTCCATCATCCCGGACGGTGCACACCCAGCTCTCCTTCCGACCCGCGGCCGTAACCTGAACGCTGTCCGCCTGGGCATGCTTCTGAACATTGATCAGCGCTTCGCGGACAAAAGCATACAGCTCCACCTTCTCCTTCGGAGTAAGGCCTTCCTCGTCCAAGGTCCAGTCCAGCGAGGTCCGGATCCCCGCCGACTCCTCCAGGCCCGTCAGAAGCTGCTCGATGGACTGCCTCCAAGGATAAGCCTCCGATTGGGGAGGGAAGCGGAGATTGGAGATCGCCTGCCGGACATACTCATTGACCTGGTGAACCGTCTGGCGAAGTTCCCCATACCTTTTCCCTTGTCCTTCCTCTCCTTCATGCTCCAGCCGGTCCATTTTGACCGATAAGAGGAAAAGAGACTGGGCGATCCCGTCGTGAAGCTCCCTGGCCAAACGTTCTCTCTCCTCCAAGGCCGCTTTAACGCTCCGTTCTTTGTTCAGCTCCTCTTGTGTACCCTCCAGCAGCTTGAACAGGATCCGCATCAGGACGAGCAGGACTGCCAGCAGAATGACGGGGGCCAGCCAGTTGCCGAGTCCCATCGAAATGTATTTCATGAACAGGTTATGCCGCGCATACTCGAACAAGCCGAGAACGATCGTGGGTACGATCAGAATCATCCATTTGATTTGCTTGTAGGTCAACCGCCACTCCCCCAAAATAGGCCTTTCCCTTTAGTTTACCTTACTTGGCCGCTCCCGGGTATGGCCCGTCCTAGGCATTCTTCCGCCTTCCATAAGTGATAGCGTTGATTTCTCCTCCGATCAGGATAAGAAGAGCGCTTATGTAGAACCAGACCAAGAGCACGATGATCCCCGCCAAGCTTCCATAGGTGACATTGTAGCGCCCCCAATGGCTCACGTAGAAGGAGAATCCAAAAGATGCGACCTGCCATCCGAGAGCGGCAAACAGCGCCCCGGGCAGCACATCCTTGCACGTCAAGCAAGTGTTGGGGGCGACGAAATATACTCCCGTAAACACCAGGAACAGGACGACAAAGGCTACTACCCAGCGCAGACCGTTCCAAAGCGATACTTGATCTCCTGAGAGGAAATGCCATTGAAAAAGCCAGTCTCCTATGGTTTGTCCGAAAACACTGAAGAGGAGTACGAAGACGACAACCAGGAGAAGGGCCATGGTTAACCCAATCGCAAGCAGCTGGGAATGAATGAAGCTCTTGCGCGCCGGAAGCCCATAGGCTTTGTTAACATTTAGAACAATAGCATTAAGAGCGGTGCTGGAGGAAACCAGTGTAAATAAGATTCCGAAGGAAAGAGCGCCGCCGCGCCGAACCTCAAAAATATGCTGAAGCTGCTCCCGGACACCCGGTTCGACTCCTTTCGGGATATACTGGCGGGCCAGCTCAAGAACACTTTGCGTCGTAACGGGCAGGTAGCCGAGCAAGCTGACGAGAAAAAGCAGGAAAGGAAAGAACGATAGCAGGAAATAATAGGCGCATTGAGCCGCCATGCCGAAGGGCTCGTCTTCCTTAATGTGACGGAACAGCTCTTTAATAAAGGTCACGGCCGGTCTCCCTTCCTTCTTCGTTTCCGCCATCGGCGTACCCTTTACGTTCCCCGTTCTTTCCCTTTCTTACTCTGGGAGGCCGGGTCCCTTCTTCTCTCGGAAGGCCCCCGCCGGCTTCTTTAAAACTCTTACCGATTGTGTTAAATTATATGCAATCATCCGCTAAAGGAGAATCGCCGCCCATGAAGAACGAGCCTCTGCATCTGCTGGAGAAGGCCCAAACGGAAGAAGACCTCCTGGTGTTCCAGGAGATCGTGACCCGCGGAGGGTATTCGGGCTTTCATGCCCTGCTGGAAGGGTTTAAGCTCAAGATCAAGACGTTTATGGACGAAGAGGCAGACTCCCTGCTAACGCTTGTCGCCACAGCAAGAAGGCTGCTTCCCGATCCCGGCAGCGTTAGTCCTTCCTGGCAGGTGGTTTGGGACGAGCTGGAGAAAGAAGTGGAGGCCAAGCGGGAGGTCTTGAAGCGCATACCTCCATACGAGCGGGACGGGGAATGGCAGATCATCATCGATAATCCCCACGCCGTGAAGGAGGTCGTTTGCTACCCGGGGCTCGTCTTCCCCGATGCCGCTTACCTGTACGCTTATTTCAGCCACCAGCTCGAGAATAATGAATACATACGGCTTCAGAAAATTGTAAATGTACTCGTGAATTACGGTCAGGATGCCGGCCAAGCCGAGTAAGCCATCTGATGGGCGTCCGCTACGGCCTTGTAGGTAATCTTCCCGTCATGCACGTTTACTCCGGTTGCCAATGCTCCTTGCGCGGCCGCTTTCAGCCCTTTATCCGCCAGCTCCATGGCATAAGGAAGGGTGGCATTGTTCAAGGCAAGCGTGGAGGTGCGGGGTACGGCTCCCGGCATATTGCCGACCGCATAATGAAGAACTCCGTGAACTTCATACACCGGATGGCTGTGAGTGGTCACCCGGTCAATGGTCTCGATGGAGCCCCCTTGGTCCACAGCCACGTCCACGATCACCGATCCCGCCGTCATCTGCCGGACCGTTTCTTCGGTGACCAGCCGTGGAGCTTTCGCCCCCGGGATCAGAACGGCTCCGATGAGGAGATCGGCCGCCCTTGCCGCCTCATGCACATTGTAGGGATTAGAGTACAAGGTCTGCAGCCTGGCCCCGAACTGATCATCGAGCTGCCGCAGACGGTCAAGGCTTCGGTCCAAGATCGTCACGTCGGCCCCGAGCCCCATCGCCATCTTGGCGGCATTGGTGCCTACCACCCCGCCCCCCAGAATGACGACCTTGGCCGGCAGCACGCCCGGAACGCCTCCTAAGAGAACGCCTTTGCCTCCATAGGCCTTCTGCAAATAATGGGCTCCGGCCTGTACCGACATGCGGCCCGCTACCTCACTCATCGGGGTAAGCAGAGGGAGAGCGCCGTTAGAGGCTTGTACCGTCTCGTAAGCGATACCGGTTACCCCGCTCTCCACCAACGCTTCCGTCAGCGCGCGATCCGCAGCAAGATGAAGATACGTGAACAGGAGGAGTCCTTTGCGGAACCGGGGGTACTCGGCCGGAATGGGCTCCTTCACCTTCATCACCATATCCGCGCGGCTCCAGACTTCCTCCGCCGAATCGAGCAGCATGCATCCCGCCTTTTGGTATTCCTCGTCGGAGAAGCCGCTGCCCGCCCCCGCTTTTTTCTCAATAAAGACTTGGTGGCCCCTCCCGATTAACGTATAGGCCGAAGCGGGGGTTAACGCCGCCCGGTTCTCATCCGGTTTAATCTCTTTCGGTACACCGATTATCATGATCTGTTTCCTGCCTCTCCTATGGTAGACGCCGTCCGGCCAAACCGAAACCATCCCGCCTAGCTTTCCCGGTTTCGCCTGTCCTTACTATATTATACAGGGAGAAGAATCCCATCACTAGGCCCAAGGTACCGCTTCAACGGATGAACGCGGGAGGTTCAAGATAAACTAACCGGGGAGGTGAAGGACAGATGGCACCGAAGGAGAAGAAAGCCCCCGCTCACCAAATCAACAAGGTCATCCAGGAGCCCCCGTCTCAGGAGACCTTGTCTGCAAGCAAAGCGGCCGAGTATCCACCCAGCCTGAACCGGATCCCGAAGCAGAACAACCCGCAATAACAGCAAAAAAAGAGCAGGCGCTACAATCCGCCTGCTCTTTTTGCACGTTCATTTCTCTTACCAAGGGGGCGCATCGTCCTCCGCCGTCTCCGGGGTCGCCGGCTGCCCGGCGTCCTCTTCTTCCCCATTCCAGCTCTTGGTCTGCACCCGGTCGATCACCTGGTGAAGGTCCTCCGGCTCCAGCAGCTCGACCGGGGAGAAGCCTTTGTCAAAGAGCAGGGAATCTCCTTCGATGAGAACCACATACCGGCCGTTCAGCTTGGAAATATGAAGCTTGTCCCCATAGTCGGCCAGCTTGGCTCTCACCATAATGTCGTTCACCTTGAACTTCATTTCGAGCTCGGGCTGGTATTCGATCATGCGGGCTGCGGCTTCCCGGACCTGCCCATGGTCCCACTTCTCCTGGAGCTCCCTCTTCTCGCTCGCCGCCCACAGCTCAATGTCCTGCTCTACCTTCTTGCGCTCCTCGTGCTCCGGCTCCTGCCATTTCTGTTCGATATATTCCTGCACCATGCCCATCACCTGATCCGTTACGATCTCCGGCATGGATTTCTCGTAATACACGAACTTCAGAAAGTCCTCAAAGTACCGAGCGTGGGAGGACTGATGGATCTTCAGCTCCCATTCCTCTCTCATTCCTTCCTCCGGCATGTGAGGATATTGAATCGATTTGATGTTCCGGGCATTGATGGCCATTTCCACCTGCCCGATCAGGCTTCTTTCATCCGTAATCCTTACGATGTTGCTCTCAAAATCACATTTCAGCACAAAAAGAAACGGCTCATCGAAATATTTCGTCAGCCTAGCCCGGACAATAATCAGGGCTCCCCCCCGCACCGCGCTCGTTTCCAGGTAATCGCGCACCAGCTCATCGCAAAAATCCAGAAAGCTTTCCTTGTTGCCCGCCGACGCCAGCCGCATAAACAGGTTGTAATTGGGGTTGCTGGTCAGGTCATGCCCGGGCTCCACAATGAACCGGCCGATCTTCGTCGGCGCCTGCTCGGTGCTCGGGTGCTTCTCCACCTTCCGCTTGGCGGTTCGCTTCAGCTCGGCATCCAGGAACCCTTTGATCTCGCTGTCTTCATAGTCGTCCCGGTCAAGCGTCTGGTAGTGCTTATAGTGCTTGGAAGACTGGCCATCGACCCCTTCCAGCTGAATGACGAAAAAAGACAAATAATCCACCGTAAAATCCAAACCCGCACCGCTCCTCACCAATAATTGAGTTCAGACCTCTACTTTATCCAGATTTCCCTGCCGGCGCAACCCTCGTTGGGATTCTTTCCCGAAGCAAAAAGCCCCGCTCGGCGCGGGACTCTGGTCTAGGCTCCTTCGGGGACGGCGGTCTTCTTCCAAACCTCCTGCCAATTCCCGGCCGTTTCCAGCCAAGCCCTCTTCATGATCTCCTCAGCCGGAAGCGGGCGGCTCAGCAGGTACCCTTGGATTCCGTCGCAGGAAAGGCGGGAGAGGAAGGCCAGCTGTTCGGCCGTTTCCACCCCTTCGGCCACCACCTTCATGTTCAGGTTGTGGGCCAGCCGGATAATGGTCTTGATAATATTCTCATCCTTGGATTCCGAATGAATTTGGCTGATGAAAGAACGGTCGATCTTCAAATAATCGATAGGAAAATGGTTCAAGTAACTTAATGACGAATACCCGATGCCAAAATCGTCGATCGACAAGCTGATGCCGAGTGCCTTCAAATCATAAAGAAGGTCCATGTTCTTCTTGGAGCTGCGGAGCAGCAGACTCTCGGTGATTTCCAGCTCGAGCCACTCGGGAGCCAAGCCCGTTTCCTTCAGGATGCGGTCCACCGTCCGGACGAAATCCCCCTGCTGGAACTGGATCGTGGAGATATTGACCGAGACCGTAAGCGGCGTCATGCCCGAATCCTGCCAGCGGCGGTTCCGGGTGCAGGCTTCCCGCAGTACCCATTCCCCTATGGGCAGAATCTGCTTGCTGTCTTCAGCTACCGGGATGAACCGGTCGGGAGAGACTTTCCCCAGCTCTTCGTTTTCCCAGCGGAGGAGAGCCTCCATTCCGTAGACCTCACCCGTTTTCAAATTCAGCTTGGGCTGGTATTCCAGGTAGAATTCCTTCCGCTCCAGCGCCCGCCGCAAGTTGGTATGTAAGGTCAATCGTTCCTCGTTGGCTTCCTTTAAGGCCGTCGTGTACAGCTCATAATGATTGCCCCCGTTTTCCTTCACTTTGTACATGGAGGCATCGGCCATTTTGATCAAGGAATCCACATCCTGTCCATCGTCGGGGTACAGGCTGATTCCAATGCTCGGAGTAAGAAACAGCTCGTGTTCGCCAACGGTAAACGGGTTCGTAAAGGCTTCCAAAATCGTTTCGGCCGCCCTCACACTGTCTTCCGGTCTCTCCAACAGAGGAAGGATTACGGTAAATTCATCACCGCCGAGGCGGGAGACCGTGGACGGGGCCGGGAGGCTGGCCTCCAAACGCCGGGCGACTTCGACAAGCAGGAGGTCGCCGGTATAATGGCCGAGCGTATCGTTGATGGTTTTGAACTGATCCATATCGAGAAAGAGAACCCCCGCGGCCCTGCCGGCCGCGGCCGATTCCTGGATCGCCTGCTGCAGCCGCTCCTTGAACAAGGTCCGGTTCGGAAGCCCCGTTACCGCATCGTAATAGGCCATCCGGTAAATGATGCGCTCGTACTCCTTATTCTCGGTAATATCCTTGGCGATGGCATACACGCCTACCACCGCATGATCCACAACGATGGGGGAACTGGATACGAACAATTCCCGGCTGTCCCCGTTCTTGTGCTTCGCCATCATGGTGAACTCTTGAGGCTTTCCGGTCATCACCCTTTCGTAAGCTTCCCGGATATAATCGCTTCCGGGCCGATCATACATAAGGCTCAGGTTAAGCTTCATAAACTCCTCGGGGGTATAGCCTAGAAGCTTCTCAAACATAGGATTCGCACTAACAAAATTACCCTTGCGGTCAAGCGTGCATACCAGGTCGGGATGATAATCGAACAGGGAGCGGTACCGCTGGTTGCTCTCCTCCATGGCGAAGAGCTGCTTGCTGTAAGCCGCAGAGAACAGATTGATAATGACCATAAAGAGAGAGGCATAGAGCATTTCCATCAGCAAGTCGTAATGGCTTGGCTGGAGGAACAGCCGGTACAGGACCAGTGAGCAAATCAGGCAGGAAACGATCAGGTTCAAACGGTTGCTCCAGAGGGTATGACGGACGGAGATCCGGTTGACGGATTGGAGGATGCAGCCCAATAGAAACAAATTAACCGTTTCATAAACGACAATACCCGCACTGATCATGACGATTACCGGCAGCTCCGCCAAGCCTTTCATCACAAGCACCGAGCTCAAATAGCTGATGAGGTACATCCCGTTGGTCGCGAGAAATTTGTACGCGTTAACCGCGTTGAAGGATTTCGCCTTAATAAAATAAATGGCAGCCGTACTGACGAGAATCACCGTGACCCCTGTACCGGCGGCAACCTTAAGGTCCATATACAGGATGGGAATAGTGGCGAAGCTGTACAAATGGCCGCTTGGCATTTTGGTCGGGATGAAATCGACGAGAATGACGAAAAGCAGCAAAATCAAAAAGACGGGCCAATCCGTCACCTGAAACAAATGATAGACTCCCGTCAGGATGGATAGAATCCCAACCATACCCATACTTGCGGTAAACCTGTTTTTCTCTCTCATGGTTTCCTTCCCTTTAATCAGGCTGCAAAGCGTAATAGACTAGTAAAAATGGATATATTTTCATCCTGATTATAGCCCGATCGGGAAGGTTTAACAATATCTGAACCAAAACAAACCTAACATGCAAATGCGCAAACGAGTCACCCGTCCCCCTATCGGGACATATGGTAAGGTAACCAGCTGTCGGTCATTTATAAGCATTTCTTATGGAATTTGCCGATTCAGGTTATATCTCACCTGCAAACAGGAGGATTTCCTATGAATTTGATTCAGCAAGCGGAAAATAAACTCGCTAGCTTGTGCCACCCCACCCTGGAAGAGCTTCGGCAAGCACTAAGCTCTTTGGACCTCACCCCGGAGCAGACATCCCCCTATGTGACGGAGCCGGATCGGCTTCCTTACGGGAGGCGGGTCATTTTCCGGTCGAAGGATGTGGAGGCTGTCGTTCTTCATTTTCCCCCGCACGTAAAGACGGCCATCCACAACCACGGCGATGCCATTGGATGCGCCTGTGTCCTTCAAGGGACCATCCTCAATACCGTCTACAAGGTAGGGGCATATGGCTTTGCCGAGCCGGAGGAAAACCAGGTGGTGACGGAGGGCCAGTGGCTGTTTGCCCCCTATTCCCAAATTCATGCGTTGAGCAATCCCTCCGACAGCCCGGCGGTCAGCGTCCACCTCTATTCCCCGCCCTTGGAAGGGATAAAAGGGTTCCAACCGATCCCCGAGCTTGACTTTGTCATTTGACTAGGGACTGATTAGAGCAGCGGATTCTTTAACGACCCGGCCGTTTCTCGGCTGTGATTCCCTTTCCTTCTTCGTAGAAGACCATCCAATCCGCATTGTTCCTTAGCTTGACGTTGAACAGCTTTAGACGGCTTTCGTCCACTTCCGTCAGGACCCATGCTTCCTCCGGTTGTCCTTGGTCACGCAGAAAGTCAGGTGCTTCGTTCTCCGCTGCCTCCTCGGTTTCCCAAAACTTGGTTCCATAGTAAGGAAGCCGGTAGGCGTTAACCAGCATGCAGGAATAGACCTGTCCGGTCTCGCGCTGTCTAAGGATGTACGGCATATTCGCTCTCTCCTTTCCCTTGATTGGAACAACAGAAGGCCCTGTCCTTAACGGACAAGAGCCTTCTGCTCCTCACTGCGGCTTAGCCGCTTATCGGACTTACCACCAACCGATTACCATTAGAGGTACGGATTCTCGTGCTTCGCCTTCAGCATGTTCCAGCGGCGCTCCACTTCGGTCTCAAACGATTTGTAGGATTCCTCATATTCCGGTTTAGTCAGGTGCTTGGTCTTGCCCATCGTCTTAAGCCAATCGGAGAGCGGAACCTTCTTGTTCTTATCCTCCGGGTTGTAAGTGAGTGTCGTCACCCCGTGCTCCACCTCATATAGAGGGAAGAAGCAGGAATCGACCGCCGCCCCGACAATGTTCGAGCCGTCCTGGTCTTCAGACAGCCAGTTAAGCGGACAGGCGATCAGAATTTTGCCGTAGACCATGCCCTCGTTCTGGGCGTACCATTGGGCCTTGGCCGCTTTCTTGACCAGGTCCTGAGGGAAAGCCTCCGAGCCGGTGAACACATAAGGAATGTGAGTCGCGGCCATGATTTGAGCGGTGTCCTTGTGGTGAAACACCTTACCTCCCTGCTTGGACCCGATATTCGAGGTCGAGGTGCGGTGCCCCATCGGCGTCGAGTAGGACAGCTGGGCCCCCGTATTCATATAGCCTTCGTTATCGTATTCGAGGATGATCATCTTGTGGTTCCGCAGGGCCGCACCGATGGCAGGTCCCATCCCGATGTCCATCCCTCCGTCACCGGTAATCATCACGAACGTAAAATCGTCCGGCAGGTTAAGATGATCCAGCTCGCCTCTGCGCTTGCGCTCCCAGAACATTTCGACGACACCGGACAGGGTGGCGGCTCCGTTCTGGAACAAGTTATGGATATACGTCGCTTTGTGCGCGGAATACGGATACCCGGTGGTCACCACCATCGCGCAGCCCGTATGGAAGAGGGCCACAATGTCTCCTTCGATTCCTTTAAAGAATAGCTCGAGACCCGAGAAAATGCCGCAGCCCGGGCAGGCTCCATGTCCGGGAGCAATCCGCTTCGGCTTCTTCGTCAAGGACCGGAGAGGCGGAATGCGCACGTTGATTTTGCCGGTATTGGCATCCGGGGTCACCGTAATCAAGCCTGACTTCAAATCCTCGTATTTCATCGGATTTAGCACACGCTTCGGTGCTTTTTCCGGGTCTCCGGGGGTATGCCCGTAATAATCGAACGGCACCTCCACGGTCCCCTTCTCCACCGCTTCGATGGCGAAGCGGAACAGGTTATGCCCGTCCTCGGCATAGAAATCCTTGCCGCCCAGACCATAAATGCGGCTGATGACCATGGTGGTCGAGTTGCCGTGGGTGAACAGCGCCGCTTTGATCTCGTTGACCATGTTGCCGCCGTGCCCGCCGTAGGAATCGGCCCGGTCACCGACCGTAACCGCTTTGACGTTGCGAAGCGCTTCGGCGATCGCCTTCTGGGGGAACGGACGAATCATGTTCGGGGCGATCGACCCCGCCTTGATGCCCTGCTCCCGCAGCTGGTCGACCACGTCCTTGATGATCTCCGACGAGGAGTTCATCAGGAACACCGCCACTTCGGCATCCTCCATCCGGTACAGGTCGAGGATCGGATAATCGCGGCCTGTCAGATCGGCATATTCTTGGCGGATGCGGTCATATACTTCCTCCGCCTTGTACATGGCGACGGACTGCTGGTAGCAGTTGTTGATATAGTCCGGCTCGTTCATGTACGGGCCGACGGTGATCGGATTGTTCCGGTCGAGCGTATCGGGATAACCGAGCGGCGGCTTCTCGCCGATAAAGGCATGAACATCCTTCCGGTGGGCGAAGGTCTGCACCTTCCGCTTCTGGTGGGAGGTGAAATAGCCGTCCGATGCGACAAGCACCGGCAGCCGAACCTCCGGATCCTCGGCCAGCTTGATCGCCATGATGTTCATATCGTAGACGGCCTGCGGATCCCGGCACATCAGAATCGGCCATCCGGTGTTAAGCGCATAGTACAAGTCCGAGTGGTCTCCGTGAATGTCCAGCGGACCGGAAACCGAGCGGCAGACGAGGTTCATGACCATGGGGAAACGGGTACCGGATTGAACGGGCATTTGCTCCAGCATGTACAAGTAACCGTTTGCGCTGGTGGCGTTGAATACCCTTCCTCCGGCCGTGGACGCTCCATAGCAGACTCCGGCGGAGCCATGCTCGCCGTCTGCGGGAATCAGCTTGATGTCATGCTGCCCGTTCGCCTTCATAAGATCGAGGAACTGGGCTACCTCTGTGGAGGGAGAGATCGGGAAGTATCCCATAATATGATAGTTGATTTGATGGGCAGCATAAGCCGCCATTTCATTGCCGGACTCATATACAATCCGCTGTTCTATCTTGGCTTCGCCCAGCACCTTCTTAACATCTATAGCCAATGTCGATTCCTCCTTAACCCGGGATCATTAATGGTTTGCCGCCAGATCGAAGCGGTGAGGCACGCGTTTCGAATCCGCGTAGCCGTCCTCTTCCCTTTCGCTCGACAACGCTTCGGTCGGACAAGCCTGAACACATTTGAGACAGCCTTTGCAGTACTGATAGTCGACTCCCTGCAGGAACATTTGCGGACGGCCCTTCTTGTCCGGCTGCTCCTCCCAGACGAAGCAGAAATCCGGGCATACCGTATCGCAAGCTGCACAATGAATGCACTTGTCTTCATGGAAGTCCGGCATCATGCCCGCACGGGAGATGCTTAAATTTTTGAGAATGCTGTTGCCGGGGTTCGTGATCAAACCGCCAAGCGGCTGTGTCGCATAGCCCAGAACGGGCGTATCCTGCCGGATGAAGGCGGGCATTTCCTCCCCTGCCGGAAGAGGGAAGGTCTGGAACTTTACTTCTTGATAACCGCGGTCGAAGGTACGAAGGGCCGGTGCAACCGCCTGAGGATATTTCTTCTCCAGCGATTTGCGGATAACCCCTTTCATGATTTCCGGATCCAGGAAATCACAGAGCCGGAAAAGCGCCCCGAGCATCGCCATGTTTACCCGGTTCTTCTCCTCCAATGCGATTCCTATCGCATCTACAACGGCAATCGTTCCCCCGCGCATCTTCATCCGGTCCTTAAGCTCCTCCGGTGACTTCGACGAGTTAACGAGAACGAGACTGTCTTCGTAGATCCCGCTGATGACGTTAACCGTCTTGTACAGAGCCTCGTGAAAAATTCCTACCACATGAGGCCGTTCGACTGGGGAAGTGTCCCGGATATTGGTCCGGGGGTCGCAAAACCGGATATGCGCTTTAACGGCAGACCCTTTCTTCTCCGAGCCATAAGAAGAGAAGCTTACGCCGTCGAAGCCCGCACCGACTACGCCTGCTTCCGCAAGCATTTTACCGGCCAGGTTGGCGCCCAGGCCACCGATGGATTCAAGCCTGATTTCAAAAAAGCCAAGTTCGTTGATTTTCGGCAAGGTAGCCACTCCAAGTCCCCCTCCATATTTTACGGAATTAATAATATATTCTTAACGGGCCGGGATTTTCCTGCTATGTTTCTCCAAATTTTTTAAGGAGAGTGCCAGGTGAAGGGTTTTGGGTTGGAACGATGCAGTCTTTCCCATGCCTTTAGTGTCCATTAAAGGACAGGCTTCACCTGAAAAAAGAGGGTTCCTGCCTACTATATTCAACGGGGCGAATAAAGATGAGGAAAGCAGCAGGTTAAGAAAATCTTAAGAAATAAAAAAGCCTCCGAATGGAGGCCAAATTCAAATGAGAAATGAGTTCGAATGGGAAAAGGATTCCCTATGCTTTCCTAGCCACAGGTTGGTTGTCCGATTACAGAATAGGAAATAAGTTTACATAATATTTATTATGTATCCTTCCTTACAACTGGACCGTTTGGGTAAATTTCCATTCCCGCAGCTCGAGCCGCCGGACCCCCTCCGTCACATAAGGATCCTTCTCTGCTATTTCTTTTGCTTCCTCGTAAGAATCCGCCTTGTAGATGACGAGCCCGCCGCTCCCATCCGCAAAGGGACCGCACCCGAAAAGCTTTCCCTCCTCTTCCCGATCCTTCAAATACTGCAAATGCTGAGGCCGGAGCTCCTGGTTTCTTTCCGGATTCTGCATTGCCAAAAACGCTGCGAAATAAGCCACTTCCGTTCACTCTCCTTGTCTCCTGGATTCCCGATCATTTTACCATATCCCCTCTTCCTTTCACAAAGCGGGTGCACCGGAAGATAAGCTAACTTTTTCTAACCAAATGATAAGCATTAAAGAAGCTTGTTACCTTATAGTAAGCCTAAGAAACAAGAACAAGCGAGGAGGGCCCTGACCATGAGCAAGCTGACGGCCGAAGAAGTGCAGTTTTATAAGGAACATGGGTATTTGTTGTATCACAAGCCGTTGTTTTCTCCTGAGAAAATGGCGGAGTTGACGCAGCTCTTCGAGGAGCAGCTGGCGCAGAAGGGAAAGAAGCTATCGGATGAGCTCGACACTCCCCACTTTCGGGAGGACAGGCTGCTGGACTTTCTGCTGAGCGAAGAAGCGCTTGATTTGGTAGAGCCGTTAATTGGGCCGAACATCGGGCTTTGGTCCAGCCATTTCATTTGCAAGGACCCTTATGTGGGAAGAGCGACTCCCTGGCACGAAGATTCGGCTTATTGGAAGGGGCGGGTCAGCCACTTCCACTCGATCGTCACCATCTGGCTCGCCCTGGACCGAAGCAGCAAGGAAAACGGCTGCATGCGGGTGATTCCCGGTACGCATACTAACGGGTTCTCGGAATATGAGCCGGTCGACGGCTCCCGCAATCTTTTCCGGACCCAGATCAAGAACCTGGACGATTCCCAGGCGGTCTATTTCGAGCTCGAACCGGGAGAATGTTCTCTGCATGACTCCCGCATCATCCATGGCGCTACTCCTAACACAAGCCCCTACCGGCGATGCGGCTATACGATGCGCTATTTTGCAACGGACATGAAGGTATACCCCGAGAAGAACCCGAACTTCAAAGTATGGCTCGCGAGAGGCAAGGATCTGGCCGGCAACGAATACGCCAATGCCTAACCGTGTTACGCCGAATGTGCTATACTCGGGCTAACCATTAGTTTCGGGGAGGGGTCCTCCGCAATGAACGGCAAACAACCCAACCGGCTTAGGAAGGAGCAATTCCTCCACTCTTCCTCTCCTTTGAAGCTCTACCGCCAGGAAGTCGGAGGCCGCCATGAGCTTCACTGGCATGAGTTCTATGAGCTTTGTTTCATCACGTCCGGCAAAGGGTGGAATATCGTCAATGGGCAGAAGCATCCTCTAACGCCCGGCAGCCTGTTTTTGCTCACCCCCGCCGATTTTCACGAAATTTACGCCGAAGGCTCGGATTCGATGCGGCTGTTCAATCTTGTTTTCGACGAAGAGATGCTTTCGGATGAGCTGCGCGGGCTGCTATTTGCAGACGGCCGCCTGCTGATGGCCGATTTCGCGCCAACGCCGGCCATCCGAATCCAAGCGGAATTCGAGAGAATCGAGGAAGAAACGACCGATCGTCGGCTTGGGGGCAGCCTGATGATTCGGGGAGCCATGGAGAGAATTTTGCTGGAGCTGGCAAGACAAAGCGGGGTCGAGACGGAAGCCGGGGCCTCCCCGCCTCCGGCCTTCTCCCCGATTCAGAAGGCGTTGGTCTATATGCATCATCATTTCCGGGACCCGCTTCCGCTCGAAACGGCGGCCCGGCAGGCCCGATTGTCCCCTAACTACTTTAGCGAATGCTTTCGCAAGCACACCGGGATGCCCTTTCAGGCGTATTTGCAGCATTTAAGACTTACTTTTGCCGTTTCCTTATTAAGCGCTTCCCGGCTGCCGATTACGGAAGTTTGCCACATCTCCGGCTTCCAGACGCTCACCCACTTCGAGCGAGTGTTCAAAAGCCGCTATGGCGTCTCTCCCCGACGTTACCAGAAAAGACGGACCCTACCGGATGGAGGGTGACGGAAAAAAGCACCGGATGCCTGTCATCCGGTGCTTTCTCTATTCCTCGTTGTCTTATCCGCAAATGAAGGTCTGCTTTACCGGCGGATAAGGCATAAGTTATTCGCTGCAAGACGCCGGCTCATCGGCTTGTCCCTGCTCGACTTCGATTTTTTCCGAAACGGTATCACGAACGATGGTCATCACAAGCTGCAGCACATAATTGATGTCGCTCTGGGTTTGCTGAAATTCGCGTACGATCGGAATGCCGTCGAGTTCATCCTGAAGCACGGCAATTTCCCCTTCGATCTTTTCCACCATGGCTTTGTTTTGGAAGGATTCGAAGGCTACAATCTCCTTCTGCTTCTTCTTGATGGCGCTGATCAGCTTCTGCACATGGTCATTGCCTTGGATCTGCTTCTCGGCCTTCTTATAGAATTGAACGTCATCCGACGTGGAAATCAAGTCAGCGAGTTCCTTTGCTTTGGCGATGATGTCTTCGCTTACGATCATTTCGGTATTGGTGTGTCTCTCCATCATGCAGTGATCGTCATTGTGATGATGTTCGGCTGTCATCCGATTCCCCAACTTTCCTTAGTAAATAAGAGATTAAATAACCTTCTGAACCGGCTCTTCCACCCGTTCCCCTTTGAGAATCCAGGTCTGGGATTCCGTTACCTTGACGTACATCAGCTGGCCGATCCATTCTTTAGGACCCGTAAAATGAATCAGCTTGTTGCCGCGCGTGCGTGCCGCCAGCACCTCGGGGTTGTTCTTGCTTTCCCCTTCGACCAGTACTTCCACGATCTGGCCCTTCAGCTTGTCGTTGCTAGCCTTGCTTAAATCGTTCATTGTGTCGTTCAGCCTCTGCAGGCGTTCCTTCTTGACCGATTCCGGAACATTGTCCTCCATGGCCGCCGCCGGTGTCCCTTCCCGGGGAGAGTAGATGAAGGTAAAGGCCATATCATACCCGACTTGTTTGACGAGCGATAGGGTATCTTCGAACTGCTCGTCCGTTTCACCCGGGAACCCGACAATAATGTCCGTCGTCAGGACCGCATCCGGGATAGCTTGGCGGATTTTACCGACGAGCTCCAAGTAATGCTCCCGCGAGTATTTGCGGCTCATCTTCTTCAGGACCTCGGTGCTTCCGGATTGGACCGGTAGATGAATGTGCTCCATCAGGTTCCCGCGTTTGGCCAGCACTTCAATAAGTCGATCGTCAAAATCCCTAGGATGCGAAGTCGTAAAGCGTACCCGGGGGATGTCGATCTTGCGGATGTCATCCATCAGGTCGCCGAACGAATACGAGATATCTTCAAAATCTTTGCCGTAGGCGTTGACGTTCTGTCCAAGCAGCATGATTTCCTTGAACCCTTGGCGGGCCAAGTCTCTTACCTCGGCCAATACGTCTTCCGGACGGCGGCTTCTTTCCTTGCCGCGCGTATACGGTACGATACAGTACGTACAGAATTTATCACAGCCGTACATGATGTTGACCCAGGCTTTGATGCCTTCCCGCTTCTTCGGAAGATTCTCAACGATGTCGCCTTCCTTCGACCATACTTCGACGACCATCTCTTTGCTGAAATAAGCTTCCTTGAGCAGATGCGGCAGCCGGTGGATGTTATGTGTTCCGAAAATCATATCCACAAAAGGATGCTTCTGCGAGATCCGGTTTACTACGGCTTCTTCCTGGGACATGCAGCCGCATACGCCGAGCACAAGATTTGGCTTCTCCGCCTTCAGCGCCTTCAGGTGGCCCAGCTCCCCGAATACCTTATCCTCCGCATTCTCCCGAATCGCACAGGTATTGAGAAGAATGACGTCGGCCAGCCTTTTGTCTTCGGTCGGTTGATAGCCCATCGTTTCGAGAAGGCCCTTCATCGTTTCGGTATCATGCTCGTTCATCTGGCAGCCGTAGGTGCGGATAAGATAATATTTATCCTTTCCGAACGTCTGCATCTCTTCCGGGATGGCAAAATCGTAATGAACCTCAATCGATTCCTTCCCGCGTTTCTTGGCATCGGTTAGGGAAGGAGGCTGAAAATATATAGAGAAATCCTTGTCGGATTTATTCTTTGCTGGCATCTCGAACTTCCTCTCTACAAAATCTCATGCCTTATATTATATCATTGAGAGGCGCCCGAACACAAAGACATTATCCGATGATTTCCGCCGTATCCCCGGTTTGAACCCCTGCGGCATTCGCTTCATCGGTATCGATATGCATGTCCAAGGCATAGGAATCCGAAACCCGGGCCAGCACTTCTTCAAAAATGAGCGGGCGTTCTCCGTTTACTCTTACCTTCAGCAACTGCTTGTCCTGGATCCCCCAGCGTTCGGCATCGCTTGTATGGAAGTGAATATGACGGGCCGCGACGATCACCCCTCTGTCCAGCTCCACCTCGCCGGCGGGGCCAATAACTTTGATCCCGGGCGTTCCTTCAATACGGCCGGATTCCCGGACCGGCGGCTTAACGCCCAGACCGAACGAATCCGTTCGGGAGATTTCCAGCTGGGTGTTTCCCCGGGCGGGCCCCAATATGCGGATCTTGCCGATCTCCCCCTTCGGCCCTTGAACACGGACCGTTTCCTCCGCTGCAAATTGGCCGGGCTGGGAAAGGGGCTTCATCTCTTTCAGCTCATACCCCTTGCCGAACAGGACTTCGATATGCTCAGGGGAAAGATGAATGTGTCGGGCGGATACGCCGATGGGCACTTGTTTCATAACGTCTTCCTCCTCGTGGTCTTCTTCTCTTTGATTCTAGTTTAAACAAAAAAAGCATAGGGGATAACCCCTATGCCTATGAACATTATTTGAACTCGGCTACCAGCTTGTCGAATTCGGCTTCCGTCAGCTTGATGTTCTGGTTGGCCAGCCCTTCCGGCTTAAAGCCCGCGACCAGATCCTCATAGCTCTTGCGGTTCTTATCTTGGTAGATAAGACCAGTAACCATCCCGTTCGTCTCCATCAGCTTCGTCATAGCGGCTACCCGGTTGGAAGAATCGTAATTCGCATCTTCTTCGAGGTCTACGATGTTTTCCTTGAACCAGTCGTAAGTGTTGATCTTGTTGAAGGTTACGCATGGGCTGAAAACGTTGATCAGCGAGAAGCCTTCGTGTTTCATCCCTTCTTCAATTAACGTCGTTAATTGTTTCAGGTTACTCGAGAAGGACTGGGCTACGAAGGTAGCGCCCGAAGCCAGAGCCACTTCAAGTGGAGCCAGCGCCGATTCAATCGAGCCTTGCGGAGTGCTCTTCGTCTTGAAGCCTTCGGAGCTGCGGGGGGACGTTTGTCCTTTGGTCAGCCCGTAAATTTGGTTATCCATGACGATGTACGTGATGTTGATGTTGCGGCGGATGGCATGAACCGTATGCCCCATCCCAATGGCGAAGCCGTCGCCGTCACCGCCTGCTGCCAGAACGGTCAGTTCGCGGTTGGCCATTTTCAAGCCTTGCGCGATCGGAAGGGAGCGTCCGTGCACACCATGGAAGCCGTAGGCATTAACGTAACCGGAAATCCGTCCCGAGCACCCGATTCCGGAGACGATAGCCAAGTTCTCAGGCTCGAGGCCGACATTGGCAGCCGCTCTCTGGATGGCCGCTTGTACGGAGAAGTCTCCGCAGCCCGGGCACCAGTTAGGTTTTACGTTATTTCTAAAGTCTTTTAATGTTGCCATACGAACATCCCCTTGCATTCGTTGTAAATTTCAGAAGGTAGGAACGGATTTCCGTTATATTTCAGGTGGTTGTGGATTTTCTCCGCCGTGTGCGGCAGGTTCAGCTTGATCAAGGAAGCCAGCTGGGCCGTTGCGTTGTTTTCCACGACAACCACTTTCTTCGCTTTGTCCATGTAGGGACGGAGCTCTTCGGCAGGGAACGGATGCATCAGACGAACGGTAACATGGTTCGTTTTGATGTTCTCGTCAGCAAGACGCTGTCTGGCTTCGTCGATCGTTCCACCCGTGGAACCCATTCCGATGATGAGCAGGTCCGGCTCTTCGTGCGGAGCGTCAACCAGAATCGGATTGGTTACCTTCACTTGCTTCAGTTTATCCATACGCTTATCCATCATTTTACGGCGGTTAACCGGGCTTTCGGACGGACGGCCGTCCTCGGCATGCTCTACGCCGGTCACGTGGTGAATCCCGTTCTTCTGCCCTGGAAGGACACGAGGAGAGATTCCGTCTTCCGTAAACTCATAACGCTTGAACAAGCTTCCGTCTTCGCGGGCTTGAACGTCGCCTACAAGCTGTCCGCGGTCGATCACGACACGGTTGAAGTCCAGCTGCTCGGCCGATTGCTTACCAAGGCTCAGCTGAAGGTCCGTCACGATGATAACCGGGCATTGGTATTTCTCAGCCAGGTTGAAGGCCTCCACCGTATCATAGAAGCACTCTTCCACAGTACTTGGGGAAATGACGATCTTTGGAATCTCGCCGTGCGTACCATGGATCATGGCGAGAATATCGCTCTGCTCCTGCTTGGTAGGCAGACCGGTCGAAGGACCTCCGCGCTGCGTGTCCACGATAACGACCGGCGTTTCGGTCATACCGGCAAGGCCGATTGCTTCCATCATGAGGGACAGGCCGGGACCGGCGGAAGCCGTCAAGGCTCTTACGCCGCCGTAGTTGGCTCCGATGGCCATCGTGCAGGCTGCAATTTCGTCTTCGGTTTGAATAACCGTACCGCCGAATTTCGGCAGCGTCTTGATCAGGTATTCCATGATCTCGGAAGCCGGTGTGATCGGATAAGCAGGCATGAAACGGCACCCCGCCGCCACTGCGCCGAGTCCGATCGCATCATTACCGATCATGAACAGCTTCTGCTTGCCGTCGGCTGGCTCAAGTTTGAATTGATCCAACGGTCCGCCGGCTTGGTCCAGAATGAATTGGGCTCCGCTCGCTACGGCTTGAATATTTTTCTCTACAACCGCAGGACCTTTGCGTCCGAATTCTTCTTCTACTGCTTTATTGAAAACTTCCATTGGCAAGCCCAGGAGAGCCCAGGATGCGCCGGAAGCTACCATGTTCTTCATCAGGGATGTTCCCAATTCTTCAGCAATCGCCGTAATCGGAACGGCGAACAGGCGGGCGTTTACTCCTTCCGGAACGGTAGGGTTAAACTTGGCATCCGCTACTATGACTCCGCTGTCGCGAAGCTCGCGTGCGTTCAGATCGATGCTCTCCTGGTCAAAGGCAACCAGAATGTCCAGATCATCCGAAATGGCCCGGATGGGCTTCGTGCTGATGCGAATTTTGTTATTCGTATGTCCGCCTTTGATCCGGGATGAGAAGTGGCGGTATCCGTACAAGTAGTAACCCAGACGGTTAAGAGCGGTCGAGAAAATACGGTCCGTACTTTCGACACCTTCCCCCTGCTGTCCCCCGATTTTCCATGATAACTGATTAATCACGATGTCCATCTCCCTTTTAACTTAACGAACGAATCAATGTGGAGCTTATTAATATTTCTTTTCAATCCCATCAAACAAATTTTATGATTTCACCCAGCAAAAAGCAAGGAAATAAGTCCATTTGATATATAGTATTATTAGATGAAACATATCTCGCATCGAGATAGATTGAGGTTTTTACTATCTATTATTGTGATATAAAGCTTATTTCATACCTGTGGGAGATTGTCTTGCAAAAATTTGTACCAATTGTCAAACAGGAGGCCGCGAACCTCGTCTTCCTTATAATGCTTCTGCAATTCATTTACCAGGTTAGGAAAGCACCCGGGGTGCTCCAAGCCGGGGATCCCGCCGTCGAAGCCGTCAAAATCCGATCCGAAGCCCAGGTAAGGCATACCGCCGCGGGAGCCGATGTAGTCGATATGCTTAAGAATATCCTTAAGGGAAGCTTTTCCTTCGCTCAGAAACCAGGGAACGAATGTAATGCCTATTCTTCCCTGGCGCTCGATCAGCGCTGTGATTTGGTCATCCGTCAGATTTCTCCGGTGGGGGCAGAGGGCTTTCGCATTCGAATGCGAGGCGATGAAGGGTTTATCCGACAGGTCCGCCAGCTCCCAGAAGCCTCGCTCGGCCAAGTGGGAAACGTCCATAATAATTCCCAGCCGGTTGCACTCCCGGACCAGTCCTTTTCCCTTCTCCGTAAAGCCGCCGTTCCGCGATTCACCTACACCGTCCGCCGCCCAATTCGCATGGTTCCAGGTAAGTCCTAAGAGACGCAGCCCCAGCTCATGCAGCGTCCGCAGGCAGGTTAGGCTGCCTCCCAGCCCCTCGGCGCCCTCTAATGACAGCAAGCCCCCCAGCTGTCCTTTCTCCGCCGCTTTCTGCAAGTCGGACACGCTCCGAACGAGGATCACGTCCCCTTCCCGGCACACCCGCTCCCGGAACAGATCCACCATCTCCAGAACCTCGGGAAATCCCGGCCGTCTCAAGGATTCCGACAAGTAAAGCGCGAAAATTTGAAAAGCATAGTTCGCTTCCTGCATCCTTTGCCGGTTCACCCGGGTATCCGGATGTTCCGTTACAAAGGACACCGTAGAATCCACCAGCATCCGGCCCAGCAAATCGCAATGCGCATCGATGATTCTCATGATGACCCTCCTTAAATGGAAAAAACCTCTTGCGAGGTTGGAATGGGTTTAATGGCATGAAAAAACCCGTTTACCAAAGTAAACAGGCTGTCATTCGGCTAATCTTATCTGGGCTCGACAATCAGCTTAATAGCGGTCCGGTCTTCTCCATCAATGACAATGTCCGTGAAAGCAGGTATGCAAATCAAATCCACCCCGCTGGGAGCAACGAATCCCCGGGCAATGGCAACGGCTTTGATCGCCTGGTTGAGGGCGCCTGCGCCGATGGCTTGAAGCTCAGCAGCGCCGCGTTCCCGCAGGACTCCGGCCAAAGCCCCGGCGACGGAGTTTGGGTTGGACTTTGCTGAAACTTTTAATACTTCCATGAAAAGTACCTCCTCAGGAATGATGGATTGATCCCCAGTACCATTCCTATTCTAGAGCTTCAGCAAAAATTCCTTCTTCGCCCCAAGAAACTTTGAGAAGAGAGACACAGACCGCTTAAGACTTGGGAACTATTCGAGCAACAGATCTTCTTCATACTTGCGAATCAAATCTATCCGGGTCGCCTTCCCCGTCGCTTCGTCAATTTCTACGATGACGGCATGGAAGTGCCAGGTTCCTTCATCCACGACAAAACGGACCGGAAGCTGGGTTCTGAACTTACGCAGCACGGCTTCCCTTTCCATGCCGAGAATTCCGTCGCGAGGGCCCACCATCCCCACATCGGTCACATAAGCGGTGCCCCCCGGGAGAATTCTTTCGTCATGGCTCTGGACGTGGGTATGCGTGCCCACCACCACGGACGCCCTTCCGTCCAGGTGCCAGCCCATGGCGATCTTCTCGGACGTTGCCTCCGCATGAAAATCAACCAGAATCGCCTTGTTCTTCCCCTTAAAAGGGGCCAGAAGGGCATCGACCTTCTCGAAGGGGCAGTCAATCGGCGGCAGGAAGGTTCTTCCTTGAAGGTTCATAATGATTAGCTCCTTGCCGTTCGCCTTGATGGTGGTCCATCCCCGGCCAGGGGTGGTCCCTTCAGGGAAGTTGGCCGGACGAACCAGCCGCGGCTCATCGTCGATAAAGTCAAAGATCTCCTTCTGGTCCCAAGTGTGATTCCCCATGGTGACACCATGAATGCCCCATTCAAAAAACTCCTTGGCGATCTGCCGGTTGATGCCCCGGCCGGCCGCCGCGTTCTCTCCGTTTGCAATGATGATAGAGGGCTTATAACGGGAGGTTAAGGAAGGAAGCATCTGCTTCACGGCTTTCCTTCCCACCGCGCCTACGATGTCTCCTATAAACAAAACCTTGATGACCGGTCACTCCTTAAACGTCAATTGGTCCTACAATAACAGAAAAGTGGCTTATCAGCCACTTTTCGTTCCACCTATTTAGCGTATTCCACAGCCCGGGTTTCGCGAATAACGGTAACCTTAATGTGGCCGGGATAATCCAATTCATTCTCGATTTTCTTCGTAATATCACGGGCCAAGCGGAACGCCTCGGTGTCATCCACCTTGTCCGGCTGAACCATAACCCGGATTTCACGGCCGGCCTGGATGGCGTACGATTTCTCGACCCCTTCGAAGGATTCCGAAATATCCTCCAGTCTTTCCAGCCGCTTGATGTACGTTTCGAGCGTTTCGCGGCGGGCCCCCGGCCTTGCAGCCGATAAGGCGTCCGCAGCACCCACGAGCATCGCGATGACGGAAGTCGCCTCGGTGTCTCCATGGTGCGACGCAATGCTGTTGATGACAACCGGATGCTCTTTGTATTTCTTTCCGATCTCTACGCCGATTTCCACATGGGAGCCTTCGACTTCGTGATCCAAAGCTTTACCGATGTCATGCAGGAGTCCGGCACGTTTCGCCAAAGTAACGTCTTCTCCAAGTTCTCCTGCCATAAGCCCCGACAGATAAGCCACTTCCATCGAATGCTTAAGCACATTCTGTCCATAGCTGGTTCTGAATTTGAGCCTTCCCAATATCTTGATAAGATCGGGATGCAGACCATGTACGCCGATCTCGAAGGTGGCTTGTTCCCCGTATTCGCGGATTCGTTCGTCCACTTCCTTCCGGGATTTCTCCACCATCTCTTCGATTCGTGCCGGATGGATTCGTCCATCCGCCACAAGCTTCTCCAGGGCCGTCCGCGCGATTTCGCGGCGGATCGGATCGAATCCGGAGAGGATAACGGCTTCCGGCGTGTCGTCGATAATGAGGTCGATGCCGGTCAGCGTCTCCAGAGCCCGGATGTTCCGTCCTTCGCGACCGATGATTCTGCCCTTCATTTCTTCGTTAGGCAGCGTAACGACGGATACCGTCGTCTCGGCAACATGATCGGCTGCACAACGCTGGATAGCTAGCGTAATGATCTCTCTGGCCTTCTTGTCCCCTTCTTCTTTAGCCTGCTGTTCAATCTCTTTAATCAGTTGGGCTGCTTCATGACGGACTTCCTGTTCAACATTGGTGAGAATGATGGACTTCGCTTCTTCCATTGTCAATCCGGAAATACGCTCTAACTCGGCAACCTGGCTGCGATAAAGCTGATCAATTTGTCCTTGGGTCTCGTCGATCCGCTTCTCCTTGTTGGCCATTTGTTCTTCTTTGCGTTCCAGAGATTCTAATTTTTTATCCAGCGACTCCTCTTTTTGCAACAATCGTCTTTCTTGTCGTTGTGTTTCATTCCGACGTTCACGAATGTCTTTTTCAGCTTCGGCCCGAAGCTTGTGGACTTCGTCTTTGGCTTCGAGTACCGTTTCTTTCTTAAGTGCCTCGGCATCTTTCCTGGCGTTCTCAATAATCTGTTCGGCCGCGTGTTCCGCACTCGAAATTTTCGCTTCAGCAAGAGATTTGCGGATAAAATACCCAATCCCAGCGCCAAGAAGAATCCCAACAACGAGAGCGACCACGGCCCAGATGACGGTAGTCATCATCATGTTCACCTCCCCGTTGTTCCTCCAAGGTGTTAGCTTGGGATATGTTCGGTTTTTAATCCGAGCTTCATTGTACAGGTAACTGCTTTACATTCTTGTGGGATCATTCGATTCGCCGTCATAAAAGGTTATGAAAAGTAAAATTGGCGATTTTACTTTGCGAATCCAATGATTTGAAGAAAAGATATACAAAATTTATTTTATCTTTTGTCGAAGAATATTGTCAAGCTTGTGACTAATGGAACTGGCAGGCATCCCCATGGAGAGAACAGGAATATGATTAATATCATTAAATAATAGGTTAACGACGTTAATCTAATTCAATCAAATTCCTCTATACTCTCTCCTGTTATCCGTTTGACGGCCTCTCCTACGATGGAGGGGGTATACCCTCTCCTCATGAGAAAAGCATACAGTTTCCGCTTCTTCTCGTATTCCTCCCCGGATAACGTAGGCCATTTTTTGCGGGCCAGGTCTTCAGCGCTGGTCAACTCCTCTTCCTCCCCAATTCCCTCGACAGCTTCTTGAATTTTGCTGCGGTCGATTCCTTTCTGGGCGAGCTCGGCTTGAATCCATTTCTTCCCTTTCTTGTTGAAGGTTACTCGCTGTTCCGCCCACATCTTCGCGAATTGGGTATCGTCCAAGTAGTTCTGATCCAGCAGCTTGTCAACCGTTCCCTGAATTAGAGGCGGTTCGTACCCCCGCTGTTTCAGCTTGAGCTTGACTTCCTTTACCGATCGTGGCCGAACCCCAATAAACCGGATGGCATCGAGGTAGGCACGGTGTTTCTCGTCTTCCTCCAGTATGGTTTGAAGCTGTTCTTTGTTTACGACCTCTCCCTTAAGGAGGCGGTATTTGATAAGCAGGTCCTCATGCACGGAGAAGGCATATTCCCCATCCAAGTGAACGTTATACCGGTGCTTGTTTCTTTTCTGTTTGTCGACCCGGGTAACTGTCGATTCTTCCGATGCTTTCATACTCTCTCCTTTCCGGGCTCCTGGCAGCCATTAGGAATGAGACTTTCACCAACCCTTCCTGCCTTCGGGTTAGGTGAGCAAATTCCAAAAAAGCCGCACCTGGTAGGCGCGGCTGGTTGTATAATTATTCCAAGCTAAGCAGCAAATCCTCGTCTTCCTCTTCCTCGGTGTCTTCGGTCACAACCGCAACCAGATTGCTGGATTCCCGTATCTTCTTCTCAATGTTATCGGCGATGTGAGGGTTCTCCTTCAAGAACTGCTTGGCGTTCTCGCGTCCTTGTCCGAGGCGTTCGCCCTCGAAGGAATACCAGGCGCCGCTCTTGTCGACGATATCCATCTCGGTTCCGATATCGACGATGCTGCCTTCCCTCGAAATGCCTTCTCCGTACATGATGTCGATGTCGGCTTGTTTGAACGGAGGAGCAACCTTATTCTTAACAACCTTGATCTTCGTACGGTTCCCGATCATATCATTGCCCTGCTTGATGGTCTCTACCCGGCGCACTTCAAGGCGGACAGAGGAATAGAACTTAAGGGCACGTCCTCCTGGGGTAACTTCCGGGTTACCGAACATAACCCCAACCTTCTCGCGAAGCTGGTTGATAAAGATGGCGATAACCTTGGATTTGTTGATCGCACCGGACAGCTTACGCAATGCCTGAGACATGAGACGGGCCTGCAGGCCGACGTGAGAATCTCCCATATCCCCTTCGATCTCGGCTTTCGGTACGAGAGCCGCAACCGAATCAATGACAATAATGTCCACCGCTCCGCTTCGCACTAGAGCTTCCGCAATTTCAAGAGCCTGTTCTCCGGTATCCGGCTGGGAAAGGAGGAGCTCATCAATGTTAATGCCTAGCTTCCGGGCATAGACAGGGTCCAAAGCATGCTCGGCGTCGATAAACGCCGCTTGTCCACCCGTCTTCTGAACTTCCGCGATCGCATGCAGAGCCACCGTCGTCTTACCGGAAGATTCCGGTCCGTAGATTTCTATAATTCTCCCGCGGGGAAATCCCCCGATGCCTAATGCTATATCCAAAGCCAAGGAACCGCTAGGAATTGTCTCTACCTTCATATGGGTAGATTCACCGAGCTTCATGATGGAACCTTTGCCGAATTGCTTCTCGATGTTACGCAAAGCCATTTCTAATGCCGCACGACGATCTGACAAATGACTCACTTCCCTCTTCGTTTATATTTATATTTTACCCTTTTTCCTCCCGCTTGCCAAGCATTTTTTCGAACATACATTCGTTTTTTTGGTCGTGCCGGGTCAAGAGGACAACAAAAAACCGCAGCCAAAGTCGATAACTTCGCTGCGGTTCTTCCGCTAAAAAGGATACTCTTATTTTACTCTATTTCTCTCGTCCTGGCAATGCGGTGCAGCCTATTACGGATTCGGGGCCTCTGTCAAAGTAAGCCACAGGTGGTAATACGCCGCCTTAGCCGCTCTCCATTTGATAGATTCCCGATTGCCGGAAGCCTGGATCCGGATTACCTTGGCCGGCTTGTTCCTTTCGGCAATGCCCAGAAAGACGAGACCAACCGGCTTGCCTTCCGAGGGACCGGGTCCCGCTACACCGGTTATGGCTGCGGCATAATCACTTCCGGTTGCCTCCATTGCCCCGGCGGCCATAGCCGCAGCCGTTTCCTCACTTACCGCTCCCGGTGCATGCTCTCCCTCCAACAGCTCCAGCGGTACCTTCAGGACATTATGCTTGACCTCATTCGTATAGCTGACAATACTGCCCTTGAAGACGGTCGAGCTCTCCGGAATGTCGGTGAACATATCGCTGAACAAGCCCCCTGTGCAACTTTCGGCGGCCGAAAGGGTCCGCTCCCGGGAGCGGAGAATCCGGAATACGGCCTGCTCGATCGGTATGTCCTCTTCCGCATACAAGTGACGTCCCACCCGCTTCTCAATTTCCTGCTGGGCCGGCTTTATTTTGGCCCATGCCTCCTGCTCACTGGCGGCACGGGTAGTGAGACGGATGGTCACTTCGCCTTCTTTGGCGTAAGGCGCGATGGTCGGATCCTGCTGGCCTTCGATAAGATCCAGAAGAGCATGCTCCAAATTGGATTCGCCGATTCCCGCGAATTTTAGCATTCTGGAATACAAAGGGGTCTCATCGGTCATTCGCTTGCGGATCCAGGGAATCCCATGCTTCTCGAACATCGGCTTCATTTCCTTCGGAGGCCCGGGGAGCAGCATGTAGTGAGTCCCATTCTGGGTTAAGGCCACCCCCACCGCCAAGCCCGTTTCGTTCGGAAGAGGGTCGCTCCCTTCCAAAACAATCGCCTGCTTGATATTGCTCTCCACCATTTCCGCTCCTCGTGCTTCAAAAAGACTGCGGATTTTGTTCATGGCTTCTTCCTGGATATGCTGCTTGCGGGTAAGGTAAACCGCCAGCACCTCTTTGGTCAGATCATCCTGGGTTGGCCCGAGTCCCCCCGTGCAGATAATCAAGTCCGCCCGGGATTTGGCCAGCTCCAAAGCGTCCCGGATCCGGCCGGCGTTATCTCCGACGACCGTCTGAAAATAAACATCCACCCCGATCCCAGCACACTGCCTGGACAGAAATTGGGCATTGGAATTGACAATTTGGCCCAGCAGCAGCTCCGTTCCCACTGCAATGATTTCCGCTCTCATACCGCCATCTCCTTTTTCCTAAGCCCTTATGGGGGGAATAAAAAACAATAGGGTGTCCCCTACTGTTTTAGATGTTGTCATAGTTGATGACATGCTTGTTTTTAATAAAATAGACGTAGCCGGAGTAAAGCGTAATGATCGCCGCCAGCCAGCTGACCACCTGGTCAAACGGGAAGTCGATGAAGTTAAAAGGAAAATTGTTCAGCAGAAGGGAAATGATCGCCGTGATCTGTACGGCCGTTTTCCATTTGCCCCACTTGTCCGCCGCCATGACGATCCCCTCAAGCAGCGCAATTTGGCGCAAACCGGTCACTGCAAATTCCCGGCTGATGATGACGATGACGATCCAAGCGCTGAGCTTGTTCATTTCCACCAACGAAACGAGTACCGCCGACACCAGAAGCTTGTCCGCCAACGGATCAAGCAGCTTGCCTAGGTTCGTCACGAGCTTCCGTTTCCGGGCTATGTAGCCGTCCAGACTGTCCGTGCTTGCGGCGACAATAAAGATCAGGGCGGCAATAATCTGGTTATAAGTAATGCTGAACTCCTGCAGCTTAATGTCAGGGAATTTCACTTTCACCAGCAGAAAGAAAATGATGACGGGGACCAGCAAAATTCTGGCCACCGTTATCCGGTTGGCCAGGTTCATGCGATTTCCTCCCCTGACAGATCAAATTCAAAGGAATGCGTAATTCTGACCTTGGTAATTTCTCCGATATTCGCCTTGCAGCCGCTGACGAATACTTCCCCGTCGATCTCCGGCGCATCAAATTGGGAACGCCCGATATACACATCGTTGCGGCCGTCATAGCGCTCAATAAGCACGTCCAAATCCTGGCCGATGCGCAAGCCGTTGCGTTCGTTTGCAATCTCACGCTGGACTTCCATCAGGGTATTCGCCCGGAATTCCTTTACGTCATCCGGAACCTGATCCGGAAGGCGGGAGGCCGGCGTATCCTGTTCTTGGCTGTAGGTGAAAACTCCCAAGCGGTCGAACTTGATTTCACGCACGAACTCCACCAGATTCGCGAAGTCCTCTTCCGTTTCACCGGGAAACCCGACGATAAGGGAAGTTCTAAGCGAAACGTTAGGGATTCTTTCGCGAATTTTGCGGACCAGCTCCCGGGTATCCCGCTGGCGGCCCGGTCTTCTCATTCTCTTCAGAATGGAATCTTCACTGTGCTGAAGCGGCATGTCGATGTACTTGCATACTTTAGGATTCGTGGCAATGGTTTCAATCAGCTCGTCCGTAAAGAAGCCCGGATAGGCGTAATGAAGCCTCACCCACTCAATTCCCGGAACTTCACTAACCTTGTTAAGAAGCGCGGGTAGCATGAACTGCTCGTACAGATCGGTTCCGTAGTTCGTGGAATCCTGGGCGATCAGACTGATTTCCTTTACGCCTTGGGAGGCCAGCTGGGCCACTTCGCCGAGAATCGATTCCACGCTGCGGCTGCGGAACTTTCCTCTCATGATGGGAATGCTGCAGAAGGTGCAGTTGTTGTCGCAGCCTTCGGCTATTTTGACATAGGCGGAGTAGCGCGGAGTCGCCATCCGTCTAGGCAGCGCCTGCTCGTAGTTGAAGATAGGATTGCCGACGGCGACAGGTTTCTTGCCGACCAAAGCTTCGTCAATGATAGCATTGATGTTGTGAAAATCCCCGGTCCCTACAATTCCGTCAATCTCCGGCATTTCCTTCATGAGCTCTTCCTTGTACCGCTGGGTCAGACAGCCGGACACGATCAAGGCTTTCAGGTTCGCCGTTTCCTTCAGTTCCGCCATATCGAGAATGGTGTTGACGGACTCTTCCTTGGCTGCATCTATAAATCCGCATGTATTAACGATAATAACCGTGGCTTCTTCCTTGCTGTCGACAAGGGAATACCCCCGCTCGTGCACCAAACCTGACATGATTTCGGAATCAACCAGGTTCTTCTCGCACCCCAATGTAACCACTTTAATCTTCTCTGTCATCCGTAAGCCTCCAATACGTTCCGTTCATCCTTAACAAGTATAATACAACGATATTGGAGTGTCAAAATGGACAACCCCTTGATCCACAGGGCCGGAAGCCGCTGAAATCAAGGGGTTGGAGGGGGGATGCCGTTTAGCGGAAATTCGAGAATTGAAGCTCCAGCGGCAGATCGGCCTGCTTGATCAGCTGGATGGCCTTCTGAAGATCATCCCGGCTCTTGCCCGAAACCCGGATCTGGTCTCCTTGAATCTGACTGGATACTTTCAGCTTCGAGTCACGAATCATGACATTGATCTTCTTGGCCATGTCCTGGTCGATTCCCTGCTTGAGGGTGACCTTCTGCCGGACCGTACCGGATGAGGCGGGCTCCACCTTTCCGTACTGCAGATTTTTGAGGGAAATCCCCCGCTTGGCCATCTTGGATTGAACGATATCGATGACATTCTGCAGCTTGAATTCATCGTCCGAAATCAGCACGAGCTCGTCTTTTTCCAGCTTGATGCTGCTCTTGCTTCCTTTAAAGTCAAAGCGGGTTTCGATTTCCTTCTCGGCTTGGTTGATTGCATTGTTCAGTTCCTGCATATCGATTTTTGAAGTGATGTCAAAGGAGTTATCGTTTGCCATGTGCCCTCATCCTTTCCCTTATTGTTATTGAACGGTGGCCGGGGATCCCGAAGGTAACGGTGCTCCTCCCGGATCAAATTGGAACCGCTTCGGATTGGGGGCTTCTCCCACATTAACAACCGTTCCATTCACCTTTAACTCGACGGCGTTGGCTTTGCCGAGCAGCAGGAAGGTCGATTGTGCCTGGGTCCACGTCTTCGTTTGCCCTTTCTTAGGCTGTCCCTGTTCGATCATCGTTCTTTTGTTGTTTTCCACCTTATCGAGCTTGTAATAGCATTCATCGCCCGTCACGGTTAGCTGAATTTGAACGGGGCCTTGGGTCACCGCGTAATAGTCGACTCCATCCTCCGTTTTGACCAGCTTAACCTCCGGTACCGGGGTAGGCGTTGGAGTTGGAGTTGGTGCAGGCGTAGGTGTAGAAGACGAAGCCGCCTGAGGGTTATCGCCTGTTCCGGCTGCTTTGGATGTGGACGAAGGGGTCTTCTCCGTGAGCCGCTTGGTTTCTTCTTCGGTAAATTTGGTGCCACCGCCGGAGGCATTATGACTTAGCACGTAATACAGGATAACGGCTATAAGAATGAAGAAGGCCCATAAAATGACGCCCGTAGCCCAAACGTTCCATTTGATGGCGGATTTGGCCGGGGTTCGGTTTCGCCGGAGCGGCTCGCTGACCGTTTCCGGTGCGGTGGCAGGAATAACGTTCTTGTACATGCTAAGCACTTCACTGGGATCCAGGCCTACGGCCTCTGCGTAGCTCTTGATGAAGGCGCGGACATAGAAATTTCCGGGAAGGTCCTTGAAGTTCCCTTCCTCAATTGCTTCCAGGTATCGTTTACGGATCTTGGTGGTTTCCTGCAAGTCTTCCATGGAAATGCCTTTGTCCAATCTGGCTTTCTTAAGCTGCTGGCCCAACTCAAACACACGGTCACCCCCTTGCTAGAAATTTCTCTTAGGAATCAGAAGCCTTCGTAGTTTCCGGTAAAGGTTTCATAATTGATTTCTTCGTCCGGCGTGTTACGCAGTTCAATAATATAATCAAAATGACTGTAATCATACTCCGATTCCCGGATAAAAATATCCGGATGCTCAATAACCTTTGTGGAAGGAGCGCCCATGATATCCTGAAGGAGGGCGTAATGCTTCTCGTTGGAACGAATGGTAGAAACAATTCCGTCAATGATGAAGACGTTGTTAACATTCATCTCATCCTCGGACAGCTGGCTTCGCACCGTTTGCCTCAGCAAGGTGGAGGAAACGAACGTCCATCGCTTATTGGAGCAGACGCTTCCTGCGATGATGGATTCCGTCTTACCGACACGCGGCATTCCGCGCAGGCCGATGACCTGGTTGCCTTCCCGTTTGAAGATTTCCCCGAGGAAATCCACCAAGAGCCCCAGCTCGTCCCTCGTGAAGCGGAAGGTTTTGCGGTCATCCGAGTCCCTCTCTATGTATCTACCATGCCTTACCGCCAAAATGTCCACGAGCTTCGGAGCCCGAAAGGCATTGATCGTTATGTTGTCGACTTTTTTTAACATTTTACCCAATAAATCGATTTTCTCATCATCGGCACATTGGAGCAGCATTCCCCGGGTGCGGTCCTCGACCCCGTTAATCGTGATAATGTTGATCTCCAGCATTCCCATGAGGGAAGCGATATCGCCGAGCAGACCGGGACGGTTTTTGTGAATTTTGTATTCCATGTACCACTGCTTCATTTCCAAGGAAGAACACCCCATGTGTGTTATGTATTCGATCATATTCTACTTGATTAGGCATTAAGCTTCAAGTTTGTGCAGGAAGACGATCCCTACAAGTATACCAAAGAAAAACCTCCCGAAAAAGGGAGGTTTTGAGAAGGCGTCCATTAGGACTTGCTGGCCATTTTCACCATTAGCTTGGCGATCGTCTTCTGCTCCTGCTCGTCGCCTGCATCCCACAGGTCCTTCAGAACACGCTCTTCTTTATTCTCGGGATCGATTTTGTTAGCCAGAAAATCTCCGATTTCATAAGCAAGGTTCGCGATTTTCTCCTCGCTCATTCCATGGTTCTCCGCCGCGTTAACGCGATTTCCCAAAAAGTGTTTCCAGTTGTCAAACGATTTCAGAACCGACATGGGACTTTGCCTCCTTTGAGAATGTTGGAATTGCCTTTGTTAATATTCTCATCGGAGCCGCTCTTTATGCGGTCTCTATGTGACCCAGCCGCCGTTTGCGCTTATGATTTGACCGGTAATGTACCCGGATTCGGGAAGCGACAAGTAGTAGACCAGTGAAGCAATCTCATCAGGCTGAGCGAATCGGCCTGCCGGAATCTCATGCTCCAGGGCCGCCTTCTCCTCCACGCTGAAGCCCGCCATCATTTCCGTATTCACCGGACCAGGGGCCACGGCGTTTACCGTAACGCCAGACGGGGCCAGTTCCTTGGCCAAAGCCTTAGTGAACGCGTTGATCCCGCCCTTGGAGGTGGAGTAAGCCACTTCGCAGGAGGCTCCCGCCATTCCCCAGATCGAGGAAATGTTAATGATTCGTCCGTATTTGCGCTCCACCATCGCCTTCATGAAAATCTGGGAGCAGAGAAAGGGACCCCGCAGGTTAATGCTCATCAACTGGTCCCATTCCTCTACGCTTAAGTCGGCAAGCATTCCGTAATGCGACACCCCGGCATTGTTGACCAGAATATCCGGAATCATCCCGTGCTTGGTGAGCTTCTCGTTCATCTTAAGAATTTGTTCCCGGCACCCGAGGTCCGCGGTTACGGTCATGACCCGGGCTCCTGCCGAGGTACAGCGGCGTGCCACCTCATTAGCCGTTTCATGGGATTCCCTATAGTGAATGACTACATTCATTCCCACAGAAGCAAACCGTTCGGCAACCGCGGCCCCTATTCCTCGGCTCCCCCCGGTAACCAGAACCGTTTGATCCTTGAAAGCTTTCTCCATTACTCCTCACTCTTTACCAGGGACACAGCAAGCCGCTCCCAATCAAAATGTTCCTGAAGCCTGCGGTTGACATCCTCGAGCTTCATGCTTTCGTAAACGGGTAGGATCTCAAACAAGTCCCCGTCGCGGAAACGGTATTTCGTAAATTCATTGGCTATGGCTTCCGGAGAATTCAGCATTCTTAAGTAGCTGCCGATCTTCTTCTTGCGGCTTCGCTCAAAATCGGCTTCGGTGATCCCTTGCTCAACGACCTTTCCTACCAGCTCCTTGAAGGTTGCGAGAAGGGCTTCGGGATCGCGGGTATCGCCGCCCATTACAGAGAAGGCATAATCCGGGCTGCTGTTGTATTCATATCCAAAGCTGTCCGAGATCAAGTTATCGTCGTACAGCTTCTGGTAGATGGATGAACTGGGGCTTAACAGAATATCGAGCATTACCTTCGTGGAGAGCTCGTTCTGCAGCAGTTCCTTGCCGTTCATCTGGACATGAGGCTCTTTGAAGCCGAATAGACATTTGGGCAGGGAAACCGGCAAGCGGGTTACCTTTTCCGGAATATGGACTTCTGCCGGCTCTTCTGGAGTAAACCGGTGAATCTCTCCTTGCCGGTCGTACTTTTTGGCGGCCTGGTTGGCGCGAATCTGCTCCATCGTAGCCTCGGCGTCGATTCCCCCAACCACAAACAGAATCATGTTGCTCGGATGATAAAACGTGTGGTAACAATCGTACAGCGTCTCCTTGGTAATCCGGGAGATGGATTCCACCGTTCCCGCAATGTCGATATGCACCGGATGGACCTTGTACATGGCTTCGATCAGGCCGAAATAGACCCTCCAGTCCGGATTGTCCTGGTACATTTTGATTTCTTGGCCGATGATTCCTTTTTCCTTATCTACGTTCTGGTCGGTGAAATAAGGATTCTGGACGAAGTTGATCAAGGTCTCCAGATTTTCCTCAATATTACCGGTAGCCGAGAACAGATAAGTGGTCCGGTCAAAGCTGGTGAAGGCGTTCGCGGAAGCTCCGAGCGAAGAAAATTTGGAGAAAATGTCTCCCTCCGGCTCTTCGAACATTTTGTGCTCCAGAAAGTGAGCGATTCCGTCCGGAACCTGTGCTTCCTCTCCTCCTTCCACCCGGAAGTGGTTGTCAACCGAGCCGAACTTAGTGGAAAACGTGGCATACGTTTTGCTGAATCCCGGTTTCGGAAGCAGATACACGCTGAGGCCGTTGGGCAGCTGTTCATAATAAAGCGTTTCCTTGAGCCTGTCGTATTGAAGTTTCTCCATATCGTTACCCCTCCTTCCGGTCTCTCAGGAAGTAAATGGTGTCCAGCTGTACCTTGCGGGCCACTTCCTGAATGGCTTCCGGTGTAACCCGGCCGACGGCATCGATTAATTCTTCAACGGTTCTTTCCTTTCCGGATAATACACTGTTGAAGTCAAAGGAGATCATCTCGTAAGCGGAATCCTGGATTTCCCGGAGATGGTTGTAGATCATCGCCCTCGTCTGGTTAAGCTCAAGCTCACTGATTTCTCCTTTGCCCATGGCATCCAGCTGCCGTTTGATAATCTCCACGGCTTTCTCATAATTGGCGATCTCGATGCCCGATTGAATGGTCAGGATCCCTTTGTGGCCGTCCAGACGGGAAGAAGCGTAATAGGCCAGGCTTTCCTTCTCCCTCACGTTAACAAAGAGCTTGGAATGCGGGTATCCGCCCAGAATGCCGTTATAGACCAATGCGGGGGCATAATCCTCATCCGCATAGGTAATCGAGGTTCTTAGCCCCATGTTGAGCTTACCTTGGCCAACGTCCAGCTTCTCCACCACTGTGTTGACCTCGCGGGGGGCGGAAGGCTGGCTGCGGGACACATATTCTTCCCTTGCCCCGTTACCCGGATGGAAGGTTTCCTGAACGATGGACCGGACTTCCTCCTCCGTGGTATTGCCCACGACGTACAGATCAATCGGAGAGCGGCTCAACCATTCCCGGTAATGGGTGTAAAGGGACTCGGGTGTAATGGCTTGAATGGCGTCGAGCTTTCCGAGCGGATGAAGCCGGTACGGCTCGTTCTTGCACATTTCCTCTATGCAGCGTTCGGCGGCATAACGGATTTTATCGTTAATGATGGATTCGATTTTCTTCTGCAGGGTGCGTTTCTCGGCATCCACGTATTTGCTGACGAAGGCGTCCCCTTCTTTGGCAGGGCGCATGACGGCTTCCCCGAGAAATTGAAGGGCCTGCTTAAGGAGCGAATTCGACTCCTTGACAAAATCATCCTGAATGATGTCCATACGGAACTGAACCAGCTGATAATCGCCGCGCTTGTATATGTCAAAGCCAAAGCCGGCTCCGTACAGATCATCCAGCTTCTCCCGGAACTGCTTCGTCTCCGGAAGCCGCTCGGTTCCGCGGCGCAGCACAAAAGGAGTCAACGCTACCGGAGTTACCCATTCTTCCGCGAGCGGAGTGCCGATGTATAACGAGATGGCGTAGGTTTTAAACCGGTCGGTCGGTAAAACATGCAGCCTGATGTTGCCAATCTGGCTGCGAACAAATCGGTGGTTGTTCAATCCGGACGGCTCCCTTCTGATTCAGCTTGAGTGTGCCCTTTTCCGGCACGGTTACGCCCCTCCATTATATTCCTACAGAAAGAGAAGAAGCAACCGGAGCGGTTACTTCTTCCCGTTTATTTGCAGAAAATATGCTTTCCGATCGTCTTGATCTGCTGGCGGCTCCAAATCCACTTCGACGTCGCGGTGACCGGGTTGAAATAGTACGTGCAGCCTCCTGTCGGATCCATGCCGTTCAACGCATCCTGTACCGCCTGCTTGGCTCTTTCGTTAGGGGTAAGCCAGATTTGGCCGTCCGCTACCGCGGTGAACGCCCCAGGCTGAAAGATTACGCCCGATATGCTATTGGGGAAATTCGGATCATCCACACGGTTAAGGATAACGGCGGCTACCGCCACTTGACCGATGTATGGTTCCCCCCTCGACTCCCCATAAACGGCGTTCGCCATAATTTTGAGATCATTGTCCGAAAGTCCGCGTCTGGACGAGGCGGGAATGGCCGGTTTCTTGGTGGCCGCCGCCGCTTTTCCGCCGCCAGCACCGCTTGTTTCGGCCGTCGGCTTCCAGCTTTTGGTCGCCTGCCAAAGCTTCAGCTTTGTTTTGGACCCGACGATTCCGTCCACCTTCAGCCCGAACTCGCTTTGGAACCATTTGACGGATTTCAAGGTCCGGTAGCCGTAATCCCCGTCAATCTTGCCGGTGAAGAAGCCGAGGTATTTCAATCTCCCTTGAAGCTCGTACACATCGCCGCCCTCCGCTCCGTAACGGATGTCGGTTTTGCTAAACACCTCTTGATCGGACTTGGTCTTACCCATCTGCTTAACCTGGACAGCCGCAAAGATAACGAGCAGGATACCGATTGTGACATAAATCAGGCGTTTGTTCATTCTTCCCTCCAGCCTTTCCTTATCATGGTGTGAAACAACCTGAGGTTATTATTTGAAAGAGGCTGGGCTTCTATACCGGTAGAGGAAACCTAATCGGATTCCACGGCTGGCGGGGGAGTTAGCCGGAGTTCTTCCACCATGCACCCGCCCATAAAAAAACCGGGCCCAAGGCCCGGCATTTTAGGAGCTTATTCGGTTCTGCTGGAATTGATCGAGCGTAAGGAGCACTTCGCGCGGCTTGCTTCCCTCATAGGGGCCGACTACTCCTTTGGCTTCCATCGTGTCGATGAGGCGCGCCGCTCTCGTGTAGCCTACCCTCATTCTTCGTTGAAGGAGGGACACCGACGCCTGCTTGGCTTCCAGCACGATCTGGACCGCCTGGTCGTACAGCTCGTCCTCGAACGTGTCCTCCGCTTCCGGTATGTCTTCCACTTGAGGAACGAGGTCTTCCTGGTAGTTCGCCTTCTCCTGGTTGCTGACAAAGCTGACCACGGCCTCTACCTCCTGGTCGGACAAGAAAGCGCCTTGCACGCGAACCGGCTTGGAGGCGCCTACCGGCAGGAAAAGCATGTCTCCGCGGCCCAGGAGCTTCTCCGCTCCCGCCATATCCAGGATGGTCCGGGAGTCTACCTGAGAGGAAACGCCAAAGGCGATCCGGGAAGGGATATTGGCCTTGATCACGCCGGTAATAACATCTACCGATGGACGCTGGGTGGCGATGATCAAGTGAATGCCCGCGGCACGGGCCATTTGGGCGAGACGGCAGATCGCGTCCTCAACGTCGTTGGCTGCCACCATCATCAGGTCCGCGAGCTCATCCACGATAACCACGATAAGCGGAAGCGGCTCTCCCGGATTCGGGTTGTTCTTGTCGGTGAGCATGGCGTTGTAGCCTTCGATGTTGCGCGTGCCGCTCTTCGAGAACAGCTCGTACCTCTTCTCCATCTCGACTACAATCTTCTTCAGGGCAAGGGAAGCCCTTCGGGGGTCTGTCACCACAGGAGCGAGAAGGTGCGGAATGCCGTTGTAAACATTCAACTCTACCATCTTGGGGTCGATCATAAGAAACTTGACCTCGTCCGGTTTCGCTTTAAACAGAATGCTCGTGATGATCCCGTTGATACAAACGGATTTCCCTGAACCGGTTGCTCCTGCCACAAGAAGATGGGGCATCTTGGCCAGGTTGCCTACGATCGGCTGTCCGGAAATATCCCGGCCGAGCGTAATGGACAGCTTGGAGGCGGCATCCTGGAACACTCCGCTTTCCATAACCTCTCGTAAGGTAACGATGGAAACCTCCGTGTTAGGCACTTCAATCCCAATGGCGGATTTCCCCGGGATCGGAGCTTCCATCCGGATATCCTTGGCCGCTAACGCCAAGGCGATGTCATCCGTAAGGCTGACGATTCGGCTGACCTTGACTCCGACATCCGGCTGGATCTCATAGCGTGTTACCGACGGACCGCGGACGACTTCGAGTACCTTCGCCCGCACGCCGAAGCTTTCCAAGGTAGCCTCCAGCTTTCGTGCGTTCGCCTTGTAATCGTTCATCTCCCCGCCCTTCCCCGCACCGGCCGGCCGGGAAAGAAGCTGAAAGCCGGGGAGCTGATAAGGCTTGGAAGGCGGCTTTTCTTTGTCCGCCGCTAAGCCCAGCTCAGGGAAGTCCTCCGAACTTTCCGCCCCTTTGTTTTCCGGTACGGAAGAAGAGACGGGTGGAGCGGATAGAACAGCCGGATCCTCGACCGGCGGCTCGATGTGATCTTGAAAATCCCTTATGTAAGGTATGGGAGCAGCCGACTCGTTCACATAAACGGTTTCCTCTACGGCAGGCTCGGAGGGAATGGCTTCCTTCTTCTTGGCCGAGGGAAGACGCGGGAAGAATATCGGTTTCCGGACGGCTTCCGGCTCCGGTCCCCCTACTTCCTCTTCGTCCGCTTCATCGACTTCGTCCAAATATACCGGTGCTTTCTTGCTCTTTTTAGGAGCAGCGGCTTGGGCTCTTCTGGATTTGGCCCATTCGGACATCCGGTTGGAGAGGCCTTTACGTAAGGTTTGGAGAGAGGTGCGCAGCTTCATTCCGACATCCACAAAGGAGATACCGGTCAACAGCATGGCTCCTACGGCAAACAGGGCCACGACCATGATAACGGTTCCTTCGTACCCGAACAGAAAAAACAGGCAGGAATATAGAAACGCCCCTATGATCCCTCCGCCGATTTCTCTAGTGAGGATGTCTCCTTGCGACGGATAAGTGGAGATTCCCTCTTTCAGTGTCTTCCAGGTATCATTCCATATCAGACTGGGGGTGATCGCATCCGTAGAGCTCACCAGCTGATGAATGAAAGACATCTGGTTCATGAGAATCCAGCCGAGCAGAGCGAGCAGAATTCCGGATTTTTTCGGCGTCCAGGACCGGGGCCACGCCCGGTTGATCATCACGAAGAAAGCCAGATATATAAACACCAAGGGAATGATCCAGTCCAATACCCCTACCGTGAATCGGAAGAGAATGGTCAAGGATCTCCCGACCGACCCGGTGCGGAACAGGGCAATAGCCGAAAATAGGAGCATGGCAATGCCAAGAAGCTCGAACTTCAATGTTGTCTGGACGGATTTTTTCTTTTTCTTTCGGCCCTTTGCCACTATTTTCACCTCCGATATGCTATTATAGCATATTTTCCGCCTCTGTCGGCATATCGGTCAGCTGCGGCTGGAGGTCGTTCCGGGTGCAAAATTCAGCAGGCTTCCCGGCGTGTATTCGGCCCGCAGGTAATCATTCGGGTTGCCGCTGTAAATTCTTTCGATTCTTGCCTGGGTCTGGTTGATGAACCGGACCTCCATCTCGATGCCGTCATGCTTGATCAGCGTAGAGCGGTAATCTGTATTCTCACTGTTCTCAAAAATAACGGTTTCCGGAATAATGGAGTAGATCGTCATTGGATCATGGCCTCCCCGGCCTGCCCTCTTCTTTCCGCAATTCTCCGGTTCAGCTCCCGGATGGCATCGCCGACGCCGCCAATGGCATCGATCAGCCCGAACCTTACCGCATCCGTTCCCACCACGTTCGTCCCGATGTCCCGGGTTAACTCCCCGGTTTTGAACATCAGCTCCTTGACTTTCTCTTCCGGAATGCGGGAATGACTCGTGATGAACCGAATCACCCTGTCCTGCATCTTATCCAAATATTCGAACGTCTGCGGAACTCCGATAACCAAACCGGTTAGTCGAATCGGGTGAATCGTCATGGTGGCCGTTTCCGCTATGATCGAGAAGTCGGCCGAAACCGCAATCGGCACTCCGATGCTATGACCTCCTCCTAACACCAGGGCAACGGTAGGCTTCGACAACGAAGCGATCATCTCGGCTATCGCCAGTCCCGCTTCCACGTCTCCCCCGACCGTATTGAGGACAATCAGCACGCCCTCGATCTTCTGGTTCTGCTCGGCTGCTACCAGCTGGGGAATGAGGTGCTCATATTTGGTCGTTTTGTTCTGCGGGGGCATCACCATATGCCCTTCCACTTGACCTATGATCGACAGACAGAAGATGTTCGATTCCGCCGGCGGGGTGTTCATCTGCCCCAGTTGTTGAATGTTCTCGAGCACCGCATTCTTCTTCTGGTCTTCTCCCGGCTGCATGGGCATAGGCTGGTAAGGGGGTTGAGGGGGCTGCTGATTGGATTCCAGATAATAATAGGTCATGGTTTTCGCCTCCAAGGATTATACTGCCAACTCTTCCTAGTATGGGTTTCCCCCTTCGGCTTTATCCCTTGAAACGTGAAAAAGCCCTCCCGGTTAGGGAGGACTGGGCTAGTCGGTTTCAAGTGACTAATGCTGGATTTACACTTCCATAATGATAGGAAGAATCATTGGTCTTCTTCTGGTTTGCTCATATAAAAATCGTCCGAGTGCGTCTTTTACATGGGTTTTGAGCGACGCCCACTCGTTTACATTCTCGTTCATCAACCGGTTCAAGGTGCTGGTAACAATCCGGTTCGCTTCATCCAGCAGACCTTCGGATTCTCTCACATATACGAATCCACGGGAAATGATGTCCGGTCCGGACAGAATATTGCCTTCCTGCTTGCTCAGCGTAACCACCACGACCAGGATTCCATCCTGCGAAAGGAGCTTACGGTCACGAAGAACGATGTTTCCTACGTCGCCGACGCCTAAGCCATCGATCAGGATATTGCCGGCTTGAACCTTGGAGCCTTTGCGAGCCGTCCCGTTCTGAACTTCAACCGTATCCCCGTTGTCGATGATGAAGATGTTCTCCTTCTCCACCCCTACGGATTCGGCCAACACGCCATGCTGGCGAAGCATCCGGTATTCGCCATGAATCGGCACGAAATACTTAGGCCTCATCAGGTTCAACATCAGCTTCAATTCCTCCTGGCTGCCGTGTCCCGAAACGTGGACGCCGGAAACCGAGCCTGGCCCGTAAATAACATGAGCACCTAGACGGAACAACTCGTCTACCGTCCGGCCTACATATTTTTCATTGCCGGGGATTGGGGTTGCCGCGATGATAACGGTATCACCCGGAAGAATATCCACCTTGCGATGGGTCGAACGGGCCATCCGCGTAAGCGCCGACATAGGCTCACCCTGGCTACCCGTAGAGAGGATGACAACCCGGTCAGCCGCCATGCGGTTGACTTCCTCCGGCTCAATCAGCATGCCGTCCGGAATTCTCAAATACCCCAGTTCCGAGGCGATCGAGACGACATTGACCATGCTTCGTCCGATTACCGTTACTTTTCTCCGGGTCGCTTCCGCCGCGTCGATGACCTGCTGAATACGGTGAATGTTGGAGGCGAACGTAGCCACCACAACGCGCTGCTTGGCTTTGCGGAAGACATCCTCGAGCTCTACTCCTACACTCTTCTCCGAGCCGGTAAAGCCCGGACGCTCCGCGTTGGTACTATCCGACAGCAGCATGAGAACGCCTTTGCTCCCAATCTCCGCCATCCGGTGAAGGTCGGCATATTGATCATTAACCGGGGTTTGATCGAACTTGAAGTCCCCCGTATGAACAACCGTCCCTTCCGGGGTTTCCAAAGCGACCCCTACCGAATCCGGAATACTGTGATTGGTTTTGAAGAAAGTCGCTTTGATGGTTCCCAGATCCAGCACCGAATCCGCGTTAATGAGAATACGTTTCGTATCGCCAAGCAGGTTGGCTTCCTTCAGCTTGCTTTCGATCAGCCCGAGCGTAAGCTTCGTCCCGTACACCGGAACGTTCAGCTGCCTCAGGACGTAAGGCAATCCTCCGATATGATCCTCGTGGCCGTGCGTCACCAAAATCCCCCGCACTTTATCGCGATTCTCCGTCAAATAAGAAATGTCAGGGATGACAATGTCGACACCGAGCATGTCCTCTTCCGGAAACTTCAATCCCGAATCCACCACAACTATATCGTTGGCATATTGAATAACATACATATTTTTTCCGATCTCGCCCACGCCGCCTAGAGCGAAGACCACCAATTTATCATTACTTTTCTTAGACAAAACGTAACCTCCTTATTGAAATTAACGACGATTTATATAATGCCAACCAGAATTAGAAACCGCACCAGTCACTTGCCATCATTATACATGATCGAAAACCTCTATTACAAGTTTGCCGCATTTACCCTATATTCTCTCCAAAAAACGAAAACCGATGCCTGGCGGCACCGATATCTGTTCACTCGAACAAAGCCTTGATGAATTGAGCTTCCTGCTCGGTTGGGTTGACCAGCGGCAGCCTTACCCCGCCCACGTCTACCCCTTTTAGCTTCAAGGCATATTTAACCGGCACCGGACTGGGAACCGGATGAGGGCAATGGAACAGACCCTTGAACACCGGGAACAGCTTCTGATGCGTTTTGGCTGCCTGCTCTACTTGGCCGGACAGGTACTGAGAAATCATCTCTTTCATTTCTTTGCCGATAACATGACTAGCCACACTGACAATCCCCTTGGCGCCGACAGACAGGTAAGGAAGGGTCAAGGAATCGTCTCCGCAGTAAACCACAAAGCCCTCCGGTGCCTTGGCAAGGAGCAGCGTAATGTGATCCAAATCGCCGTGAGCTTCTTTGGTCGCCACAACATTAGGAATTTGGGCGAGGCGAAGCATAGTATCCGGCAGGATGTTAGCTACGCTTCGGCCCGGTACATTATAAAGCATAACGGGAAGGGCTGTAGCCTCCGCAACCGCTTTGAAATGCTGATAAAGTCCCTCTTGGGACGGTTTGTTGTAATAAGGCGCCACCAGAAGAATCCCGTCTACGCCTGTCTCCTCGGCGAGCTTGGTCAGATGGATGCTGTGGGCCGTGTCATAGCTTCCTGTGCCCGCTATAACCTTGCAACGGCCCGCAGCCAGCTCTACCACCTTGCGGAACAGCTGAAGCTTCTCTCCATCGGTTAGGGTGGGGGATTCACCCGTTGTTCCGCTTACAATTAAAGTCTCGCTTTGCTGCTCCTCGATTAGGTAATCGACAAGCACCTCCAATTGCGACCAATGGATTTGAAGATTGTCATCCAAGGGAGTCACCATTGCCGTTATTAATCTACCGAAATCCACAACCATTCCTCCTACTGTTGGTTAAACGTGCAGCTGGAATTGCTTATGAAGAACCTGAACCGCTTGAACCAGGTTCTTTCCTTCCACCAGCACCCAAATCGTTGTATTCGAATCTGCCGACTGAAGAATGGATATTCCTTCGCCCGTCAGAGCTTCTACTATTCGGGCCATGATTCCCGGAACGCCGTTAATTCCTCCGCCGATGACCGAAACCTTCGCACATCCGGGGACGGTCCTGGCTGTACAACCAAGGGATCGTATAGCGGCTTCGGCTCGCTCCCTTTCGGAATCCGCTACCGTGTAGACCATTCCCGATGGATTAACATTAATAAAATCGACGCTGATCCTCTCATGGGCCATGGCTTTAAACACTTTAAGCTGGAGATCGTATTCCCCTTCGGTCTGGTCCACTTGAATCTGGGTGACACCCGACACATGGGCGATTCCCGTAACGAAACGGTCGGTGACGGGACTTCCAGCTTCCGCCGAGGTGACGAGCGTCCCTTCTCCCGTATCGAAGGTGGAACGGACCCGTATAGGGATGTTGGCCTGCATGGCAAGTTCAACCGCCCTGGGATGAATCACTTTAGCGCCATTATACGCCATGTTGCATATCTCTGTGAAGGTAACCCTTTCCAAGGGGCGGGCGTCGTGGACAAGCTTGGGGTCCGCCGTCAGAATGCCGTTGACATCCGTAAAAATATCCACAATCTCCGCTTTCAGAGCGGCACCGAGCGCCGTCGCCGTTGTATCGCTTCCCCCGCGTCCCAACGTGGTAAAATCCCAGGAATCCGTTCTTCCCTGAAACCCCGTGACAATGACGACCTGTCCCTTGTCAAGCAAGTCGTATATGCGGGCAGGCTGCACCGATTGAATGCGGGCGTTGCCCCAATGGTCATTGGTAATGATACCCGCTTGGGCGCCGTTTAGCACCGAAGCCGGAATGGATTCCGCTTGCAGCAAGCTGCACAAGGTAACGGCGGAGATCATCTCTCCGCAGTACAGCAGCATGTCTTTTTCCCGGTCGGGAAGACGATTGCCGTTACGTTCCACCCAATCCAAGAGAGTGTCCGTTGCGTAGGGCTCGCCTTTTCTTCCCATCGCTGATACGACGACGACCAGCTTATACTGCCGGTCTATCGCTTGTTTAATATGACGAATGACATGATTTCTGGCTTCAACGGTGGAAAGGGAAGTGCCTCCGAATTTCTGAACGAGAATTCGCATATTCTCCCCCTGTTCTAAGCTGTGCCTGATGTTACTGTTCGATGGCGATGTATTCGCCGATTTGAACGGCGTTCCAAGCCGCACCCTTGAGAAGGTTATCGGAAACGATCCAAAGATTCAAGGCCTTCGGGTTGCTTAAGTCCCGTCTCACCCGCCCCACGTACGTTTCCAGCCGGCCGGCTGCGTTAGAAGCTAGCGGATACTGTTGTTCCGCCGGGTTGTCCTGCAGGACGATCCCCGGAGCGCTGGCGAGAAGACTCTTCACTTCCTCCAGGTCGTACTCTTCCTTAAGCTCCACATACACCGATTCGGAATGCCCGTATAAAACCGGGATGCGGACACAGGTGGCGGTAACGTCCAGTCCTTCCTCTCCCAAAATCTTCTTGGTTTCCTGGATCATCTTCATTTCTTCGTTGGTAAAGCCGTTATCGTGAAACTTGTCGATTTGAGGAATGGCATTAAACGCGATCCGATGCTTCACCGGGAGAGAGGCAACCGGCAGCAGCTCCGGCTTATCTTCCTCGCCGTCCAGAAACCGGCGGGATTGCCTTACAAGCTCGTCGACCGCCCGGCTGCCAGCCCCTGACACCGCCTGATACGTCGAAACAATGATACGCGAGATGCCGAACCGGTCATACAGAGGTTTCAGGGCCGCTACCATCTGAATGGTCGAGCAGTTGGGATTCGCAATAATCCCTTTGTGCTCGTTGAGCCGGTCCAGGTTAACCTCCGGAACGATCAGCGGAACTTCCGGGTCCATACGGAAAGCGTTGGTGTTGTCAATGCAAACGGCACCGCTCTCCACCGCATGGGGAACGAGCTCTCGGCTGACATCTCCCCCTGCACTGAAGAAGGCGATATCGACTCCCTCGAAGCTGCCCGGTCCCGCTTCTTCGACGGTTATTTCCCGTCCCTTGAAGGGAACCTTGGTGCCGGCCGAACGCTTGGATGCAAGCAGCTTAAGATCGCCGACCGGAAAATTCCGCTCTTCGAGCAGCCGAAGGATTTGCCGGCCGACCGCTCCTGAACTCCCTACTACCGCAATATGGAACAGCTTCTGAGTCGACATCTCCGTCCCTCCTGACCAGTCTCTTCCTAATCGGCTTCCAACGCCGCCTAGCGGCAGCTATAAGTCATTTCAGTAATTAAATCTCTCGATCAGAACAGGCTGGAGCTGGGTACCGTGTAAAGCAGCTTCACACGTTTCCATGATCAGATCCATCCGGGCCACGAGAGAATTCGGTTTAACCAAGGGGGCGTCCTGCCCGTATGGTACGAAGTAAATGTTTTTGGCTACGATCAATTTGGCAATGTTGGCCGCATTAAAGCCCAGGCCGTCATTGGTCGATATGGCCAGGACGAGCGGCCTCTGGTTGCGCATCTGGGCTTTGGCAGCCATAAGAACCGGACTTTCGGTCATGGCGTTAGCCAGCTTGCTGGTGGTATTTCCCGTGCACGGAGCTATGACCATGACATCCAGCAGCTTCGACGGTCCCAATGGCTCCGCCGCTACGATGGTCGAGATGATCTCGTTGCCGGTAATCTCCCTAAGCTGCTTCTGCCATTCCTCGGACGTCCCGAATCTCGTATCGGTCGTCATCAAGGTGTGAGAGGCGATGGGAATGACCTTCGCTCCCGCCTTAACGAACCGTTCGATCTGAGGCATAACCTCCGCAAACGTGCAATGCGAACCGGTTAAAGCAAACCCTACCGTTTTTCCCTGCCAGCTCATTCTCCGTTCCCCCCGTTTCGGTCGTCTTCCATCAGCAATGTGCTCAGCGTATTCGCAATGATGCGGCCGGCTGTTTTGGGAGCGACGATACCAGGCAATCCGGGGGCGAGCATGGCTTTGATCCCCCTCTTCTCGGCAAAGCGGAAGTCCGTTCCGCCGGGCTTGGAAGCGAGGTCGATAATCAGGGCACGGTTGGGAATTTTGGCTATAATTTGTGCTGTGATTATCATAGTCGGAATTGTATTGAAAATCAAGTCAATGTTCCCCACATGCTGGCTTATTTCCTGCGTGTAGAAAGGCTCGAATCCCATCTCCCAAGCCCGGGCATAATGCTCCGGACGCCGCACTCCCATCTTCACATGAGCGCCCAGTCCCTGAAGGGTTCGGGCCAAGGTAAACCCGGTTCTCCCCATCCCGAGCACCATGCTTTGCGAGCCGTGTATCGTGAAGTCGGTGTTCTGGATCGCCATCATGATGGCTCCTTCCGCGGTCGGAATGGAGTTATAGATGGCTACATCGTCGCGGTCAAACAGCTCATAGAGCTTAAGGGAATGTTTGGCGCAAAGCTTCTTCAGATAGCCTTTTGCCATTCCCGTAAAAAGTTTAGCATGCGGCGGGAGTGCTTCCACAAGCTCCTCGGTGAGCATCAGTTCCTCGGAGGAGAACACCGCCTCCACCTTCCCCGAATCATCCGTACCGACGGCAGGCAGCACCAGGGCGTCTGTTCCCGCCAGGGCTTCCTTGGTCAGGCTGGTCTTGGTAACCCCATTATAAGACAACTGCACGTGCTCAAAGCCGATCAGCTGTACCGATGCATCCAATTCGCTCAGCTTCTGGATGACCTCGAGCTGCCTCGCATCGCCGCCGATAAAAGTTACCTGGGTACCGGTAAGCATGGTAAACACCCTTTTCTTGGCCAATTTCGATAGGGTAGTTTATGCACCGGGCAAGGGATAGGTGACACGATGCCCCATGAATGAAATGGCCTGTCTGCCGGCCGGCATGACGGGGAGGAAGCAATCTCAAGAATTCAACAAAAAACCCCTGATTCCATTCATCAGGGGTTTCTTTGGGGCTATGCAGTCAGGAGCGCCCGGTATGGCCGAAGCCTCCGGCGCCGCGGGCTGTTTCCGTCAGATCCTCGACTTCCTCCAGCCGGATGTCCGGGACGTATTGGAAGACCATCTGGGCCATCCGGTCTCCCCGCTTGATGCGGAACGATTCGCTGCCGTGATTGATGAGAAGCACCTTCACCTCACCCCGGTAATCGGCATCAATCGTTCCCGGAGAATTAAGGGCGGTTATTCCATTCTTATAGGCCGTTCCCGAACGCGGTCGAATTTGCGCTTCCAGTTCTCCCGGCATGCTCAGGCAGAACCCGGTTGGAACTAAAGCTCTCTCTCCCGGTGACAGAATGACCGGTTCGCCGACGGCGGCATGAAGATCAAAGCCGCTAGCGAGCTCGGACATTTTGCAGGGCAGGGGAATATCCTCACAGCCCGGTAGTCGTTTGATCTGGACGGTGTGCCGCAAGCTGATCCCTCCTGAATCCTTGAATCGCTTTATCCGACTGCCCCACCATGGCAAGGGCGAACGGATGGGAGAACAGCTCCTTGGTCAAAGCGCGAACGTCTTCCATCTGCACCGACTGGATCCGTTCGATGGTTTCGTCGAGCGTATAGTGCCGGCCGAGCATGAGCTCATTTTTGCCTATCCGGTTCATCCGGCTGCTGGTGCTCTCGAGACTAAGAATTAAGCTTCCCTTCAGCTGCTCTTTGCCTTTGGCGAGCTCCGATTCCGTCATGCCCTTGGTCACCATCTCTTCAATGATCTCCATAGAAACCTTTAGCACTTCTTCCGTCTGCTTCGGAGCCGTGCCGGTGTAGATCGTAAACAAGCCGCTGTCAAGATGTGCGGAGTGATAGGAGTAGACGGAATACGCCAGCCCTCTCTTCTCCCGGATTTCCTGAAACAGCCTGGAGCTCATTCCTCCGCCGATAGCATTGTTCAGCAAGATCATGGCATACAGCCGGTCGTCTTTCAAGGAACAGCCGGGAAGGGACAAGCAGATGTGATTTTGCTCGGTTTGCTTGGATTCGTACTCCAATTCGCTCTGGAAAACCGGACTCGAGCTGGACTGTTCGATTCCCGCTGTCCGAAACTCTCCGAAATGCCGTTCGATGAGGTCTAAGACGTCGTCTCCGAAATTCCCGGCCAGGCTGATAACCGTGTTCGGTATGGCGTAGTGCTCATCCATGTAGGCCCGCAGATCGTCCGGCGTCATGGCAAGAAGATTCTCTTCCGGTCCCAGAATGGTGTAGCCGAGCGGATGGTCTCCGTAGGCCGCTTTGGCCAGCAAGTCATGAACCAAATCATCCGGCGTATCGTCGTACATGGAGATTTCCTCCAGGATGACGTTACGCTCCTTCTCCAGCTCCCCTTGATCGAACCGGGAATGGAAGAACATATCGGATAGAACGTCGACCGCAATGGGCAGATGCTCATCCAGAACTTTGGCATAGTAACAGGTATATTCCTTTGTCGTAAAAGCGTTCACGTTCCCGCCGATACCGTCGAAGACTTCCGCAATATCTTTGGCGGAGTACCGGTCCGTTCCTTTGAAGAGCATATGTTCAATAAAATGCGAGATCCCGTTCTGCTTGACGGATTCATTCCGGGATCCGGTCCGGACCCATATTCCGAACGAAACCGAACGGCCCGTAGCAATTTTCTCCAGAACCACTCTTACTCCGTTAGAAAGCTGGTGTTTGATCACTAGGATTCCTCCCACTAGTTGACTCGCTTATTTGGGTTGCCGGTCCGTGTCTTTCTGCCGGCAAGGTTACTTCTTCGGTGCCTCTTTCGGCTCCAGCTCCGGGATTCGGTCCGGCGAGAGCAGCTCGCTAACCGTACCGAGTACGAGCCCGCGGCTTTTGGCCGCTTGAATGATGGAGGAAAGAGCCTCACTCGAGGCGTGGGTAGGATGCATGAGAATGAGAGAGCCCGGTTCCAGCTGGGAGGTAATCCGCTTGACGACGGCCGAGGGTTCGGGTTTCTTCCAGTCTACGGTATCCAGCGTCCACAGCACGGTCCTCAGCTTCATTTCATGGGCAACCTTAACCGTTTCCGCATCAAAATCTCCTGACGGAGGGGCAAACAACGTATTATGTACGCCAAGCTGTTCGAGAAGCTTCTCGGTCCGGGTGATTTCCTCCACCGCTTTGGCCCTGCTCAGCTGGCTCATGTTCTTATGCGTATAGGCATGATTGGATAACTCGTGCCCCTGTTCTCCGATTCGGCGGGCTGTTTCCAGGTTTTTGCTCAGCCAGGTACCGTCGAAGAAAAAGGTGGCGTGAACATTCTCCTTCTTCAAGGTATCGAGCATCTTAACGAGATATTCATCGCCCCAGGCCACATTGATCATCAAGGAGATCATCGGCTTGTTGGGGTTGCCCTTATAGATCGGCTGCGGCCCCAAATCCTCCAGCCCGACCTCCGGCTTGATCTCCCGGTAAACAAAAGGAAGCGGACTTCCTTTCGGCAGATCCCGGGTCAGGGCCAACGTGCGCTCCTTGTCCACTTCCCGCCCGTTGTAGCCGGGAATGGCCTTCCATATCCGATCGACCTTGGCATTAATCGGAGCAATCCGCTGGGCCGGAGCTTCCTTCTCAATCCTGGCCTTCCACTCTTCTTCCGTCAGCCCTTCCCCCTGGACGGCCGTCTTCCACGCGGCCAGTTGCTTCCATGGATCGGCCGGCCGGCTGGACGGATGCCGGATGGTCTCGATATAACGGTCAATGCCCGTGACTGGCCCCAGTCCCCACAGGAGAAGTGCCACCACCAGGGCACCCAGGCCGATATATTTATGCTGCATGTCCAGTCTCCTTTACTCAAAGGGGGCTTGCATGACAAGCCGCTTGATATAAAGGTATGCCGGCCTGGACAAGTTTAGACGCGAGGGAGAAGTAACCGATTACCGCTTCATAAGAAAAAAGAGACAGAAGGGCTCTGGCTCTTTATTCTAACGTATTTTGTTGGATGCAACAACTTTCTCCCGGTGCGGATCCGGCGGAATGCCGTCCATTCGGAAAAAGGCGGCTTTATTGCTGAGGCTGGGCTTGAGGAGCCGCGGTCAATGTAGCCTTGCGGGACAGGTTAACCCTTCCCTGCTGATCGATCTCGGTTACCTTAACGGTGATCTTGTCTCCGATCTTGACCACATCTTCCACCTTTGCTACCCGCTCGGTCGAAAGCTGGGAAATGTGAACGAGGCCTTCCTTGCCTGGAAGCACTTCAACAAAAGCACCGAATTTCTCCACCCGCTTGACCGTCCCCAGGTAAACTTCCCCGACGACTACTTCGCGGACGATGCCTTCGATGATTTCCTTGGCTCTGTCGTTCATCGCCTGGTTGGAAGAAGCGATATACACCTTTCCATCCTGCTCGATGTCGATCTTTACGCCGGTTTCTTCAATGATCTTGTTGATGATCTTTCCGCCGGCTCCGATAACATCGCGGATCTTATCCGGATGAATCTGCATGATCGTAATTTTGGGAGCGTAAGGAGACAGTTCTTTCTTCGGCTCGCTGATGTGAGCGACCATTTTGTTCAGGATGAACATGCGGCCTTCTTTCGCCTGTGTAAGGGCTTCGGACAAAATCGCCCGGTCGATCCCTTCGATCTTGATGTCCATCTGAATGGCTGTCACGCCTTTGGCCGTTCCGGCCACCTTAAAGTCCATATCGCCGAGATGGTCTTCCATTCCTTGAATGTCCGTCAGAATGGAAACATGCTCGCCGTCCTTAATCAGACCCATGGCTACGCCAGCCACCGGAGCTTTAATGGGAACTCCAGCATCCATCAAGGCCATCGTACCGGCACAGATACTCGCTTGGGAGGTCGAGCCGTTCGATTCCAGCACTTCCGAAACGACACGGATGGTATACGGGAACTCGCTTTCGGGAGGCAGTACCATCTGCAGAGCGCGTTCCCCTAGTGCTCCGTGACCGATTTCGCGGCGGCCCGGTGCCCGAAGCGGACGGGCTTCCCCTACGCTGAACGGAGGGAAGTTGTAGTGATGCATAAACCGCTTGGTTTCTTCCAGGTCCAAGCCGTCGAGAATCTGAACATCTCCCAAGGCTCCAAGGGTACATACGCTCAAGGCTTGCGTCTGACCCCGGGTGAACAGCCCCGTTCCATGCGTGCGCGGCAGAATGCCCGTATCGCATTCGATCGGACGGATTTCGTCCAAGGCCCGGCCGTCCGGACGGATTTTGTCATGCGTGATCAGGCGGCGGACTTCTTCCTTCACGATATCGTACAAGACTTCCTTGACATCGCCAAGCTTGTCCGGTTCGTCCACATAGACTTCGTTGAAATGGGTGATGGTGTCGTCATTGATCAGATCGATAGCATCTTGACGGGCGTGCTTCTCGCCGATGCTCACGGCTTGAACCAGCCGGTCTTTAGCATACTGGCGCACCAGCCGGTTCACTTCTTCGTCGACCGTATGGAGCTTCACTGCCATCTTCGTCTTTCCGACTTCTGCGGTAAGCTCCTCAATAGCGGCTACAATCTTCTTGATTTCTTCATGGCCGAACATAATGGCTTCCAGCATAATTTCTTCGGGAACCTCGTGGGCTTCCGCCTCAACCATCATGATGGCATCCTTCGTTCCGGACACGACGAGATAAAGCTCGCTCTTGTCGGCCTGCTCGACCGTCGGATTGATCACGAACTGACCGTCCACGCGGCCCACCACCACACCGCCGATCGGACCGTTAAACGGAACATCGGAGATGCTGAGCGCCGCAGAGGTTCCGATCATCGCGGCAATTTCCGGCGAGCAATCCTGCTCTACGCTCATGACGATATTGACGATCTGCACATCATTCCGGAATCCTTCCGGGAACAGAGGGCGGATCGGACGGTCGGTCAACCGGCTTGCCAGAATGGCTTTCTGGGTCGGACGGCCTTCCCTTTTCACATAGCCTCCGGGAATTTTCCCGACGGCATACAGACGCTCTTCATAATTCACCGTCAGCGGAAAGAAATCGAGGTCCTTCGGCTCCGTGGAGGCGGTTACTGTACAAAGAACAGCCGTGTCTCCATATCGCACCATGACGGCCGCATTGGCCTGCTTGGCAAGACGCCCCGTTTCCAAAACGAGCGGGCGCCCGCCCAAATCTATCTGTATCTTTTTCTCCATAACACCCTCCTGGTCTGGAATCATCCTACCTATCCTTCGGCATAGAAGTCATTATTTCCTTCTTCTTTCCTTATATAAACCCGGAATCTATGAGAAAAAGCAACCCTGCCGTCCGTGCGCATAACCGGCACGTCGGATCAACGGTTGCTTTTCCCTTTGAATTCGGCTTATCGGCGAAGGCCGAGTTTTTCGATCAGTGCGCTGTAACGTCTGACATCGTTGTTCTTCAGGTATGTCAGCAATTTACGGCGTTGTCCTACCATCTTAAGCAATCCGCGGCGGGAATGATGATCTTTCTTGTGCTCGCGCAAATGCTGGGTAAGGTTAACGATGTTTTCCGTTAGGATAGCCACTTGAACTTCGGGGGACCCGGTATCCGTTTCGTGGACCTTGTGCTCCGAAATCAACTGCTGCTTACGCTCTTGGGTAAGTGCCATCCTGTTCACCTCCTTTACGTGTTGGATCCCCAACAACCCAGAAACCGCTGGTGAGGCGAATCTCCATGTCGTGGTTCTTTGTTGCCGATAGTCAGTATACCACATCCGTGGAAGGAAAGTAAATGTTTCTTCAAAAGTCCTGCAGAAGCTCTCGTGCCTGTGCGGCATCCCTATGAATCTGCTCCACCAATTCGTTCACCGAACCGAACTTGATTTCAGGGCGCAGGTGACGGATAAACTCCACCCGGACCATTTCCCCATAGATGGATTCCTGGAAATCGAACAAATGTGCTTCAAGCGACGGAGTAAGCTCACCGGTGGCAAAGGTCGGCTTCACCCCTATATTCATGACGCCTTTATAGGCTTGTCCGCGGACATAGGCTTTAATGGCGTACACCCCGTTGGCCGGCAGAACGTAACGCCAGTCCGTCTCCAGGTTCGCGGTCGGAAAACCGATGGTCCGTCCCCGGGCCTCCCCGTGAACGACCGTCCCCTGGATGGAGTACGGACGTCCGAGCAGACGGGCGGCTTGGTCCACCTTGCCTTCCTGAAGACTCTCCCGGATATAAGTGCTGCTGACTTTATGATCATCCATCTGATAGGGGCGCACAATCTCAACGGCAAATTGCCCATGGCCCTCTTGGGCGAGGGTGTCGGGCGTCCCCCGGCCTTGATAGCCAAAAGAGAAATCAAACCCGACGATTACCGACTCCAGGCCGATCCCAAGCAGAATATCGGAAATAAACTGCTGGGGGCTCAATCTCGAGAAGGGTTCGTTGAAGGAAACCACATAAGCATACTGCACCCCGAGCTCCCGGAAGATTTCCAGCTTTTCCGGCAGCGGGGTGAGAATGCTGCGGTATTTATCCTGTCCGAGAATTTCCCTCGGGTGAGGATGAAAAGTCATAATGGACGCCGGAATCCCCAGCTTCCTTGCGGTCTCCAAGGCACGTCCGATGACTTCGCGATGCCCCCGGTGGACGCCGTCGAAGTCGCCGATGGCCATCACTTGGGCGGCCGGCATCCCCGGCTGGGGGAGCAGGCATGGATAGTTCAGTTCAAAAACCTGCATGCTGCGGTTCACCAATCCTTAACCAATCCTGACGGACCGTTAATTAAAAACTTTAACCGGGCTTAGCTGCCGGTCCTTGTCTTCCCACTGAAAGATACCTAGAAAAGGACCTTTTTCCGAGTAGACCCGGTACAATCCCGCTTCGCCGGCACCCCCCTCATGGGAGAGAGTCAAGTGCAGCTTACGTCCCTGCAGAGCCTTGGCCGAATCCGATTCAATCAAAGTCAGCTTAGGGAGATATGACACGGCCTGATCGGCCGGAATTAATCTCTCCTGCAGCCTCCCGCTCTCCGCTAAAGCCTGGATCTCCTCCAGCGTGAGGCACTGCTCCCTCGTCATCGAACCGGTCGACGTGCGGACCAGCGCGGACATGACCGCCGGATAGCCGAGCGCCTTGCCGATGTCGGCACATAAGGTGCGGATATAGGTTCCTTTGGAACAGAGAACCCGGAAACGAACGCGGGGATAAGGCTCGTCCAAGGCAAGAAGGATAATGTCGAGCTTGTAGATCTCGACCTTCCGCGACTTACGCTCAATCTCCTTGCCTTCTCTAGCGAGCTCGTACAGCCGGCGCCCGTCGACCTTAACGGCGGAATACATAGGAGGAACCTGGTCGATCACCCCCACGAAGGCTTTCACCGCGTCTTCCACCTGATTCTCGGTGAGCGAGACGCTTTCGACCTGCTCCGTGATGGCTCCGGTTGCATCTTCCGTATCCGTCGCATATCCAATAGTGAGCTCTGCTTCATATTCCTTCGGGAGCTCTTGGATATATTCGACCACCCGGGTTGCCCGGCCAATACAAAGAGGAAGGACACCGGTTACTTTCGGATCCAGTGTCCCCGTATGGCCGATTCTTTTAATCCGCGTCATTCTCCTCACCTTGGCGACCACGTCATGGGAGGTGAAATCAACGGGCTTCCATACCGGCAAAACTCCTTCAAGCGTCATACGAGTGCCTTCCCTACTTCCTTTACGATCTTGTCCAGAACAGACTCGATGGTTCCTTCGAAGGAGCAGCCTGCCGCGCGGACATGTCCTCCGCCGCCAAAACGTTGGGCTATTTCAGCCACATTCACCTTTCCGGCCGAGCGGAGACTGGCTTTGAACCGGCCGCCCTCCCCTTCCTTAACGAGGATGCCCACTTCTACCCCTTCAATATTGCGGGGGTAGTTGACAATCCCTTCCAAATCTTCATTGGACGCTCCCGCTTCAGCAATGTCCTGGGCCGAGACCGCTATCCAAGCAATCTTCCCTTCGTGCGAGAAGGAAAGCTGAGCAAGGGCTTTGCGGAGAAGGGCTACGTGGCTGCGGGTCATCCGCTCGAGCAAATGTTCCGCCAGTACGCTGCCCTTAACGCCGTAGCCCAGCATCTCGGAAGCAATCCTCATGACATTCGGAGTCGTGTTGGAATACCGGAATCCGCCTGTATCGGTCAATAGTCCTGTGTAAATACAAGAAGCAAGCTCTTCCTCCCAGCGGATGCCGAGAACGACGGCCAACTCATACAGAATTTCAACCGTAGCGGCAGCATCCGGCCGGATCAGCTGAACGGTACCGAAATAGTCGTTCGTGGGATGATGATCGATATTCAATAGAGAGGGGGCCTCCCCGAAGATCGAGGAAACCTGACCAATCCGTGAATAATCGGCACAATCCACGCTGATCACATGCTGGAAGTCTGGCTTCCGTTCGATAACGGAGAAATCCGCAATATCGCTGTTTCCCCACAAATAATCAAACTTATCCGGAGACTTGCCCTCGTTTACCATGACAAAACGCTTGCCCAATTGCTTGAGCATCCAGCCGACGGCCAGGGTCGAGCTAATGGCGTCTCCATCCGGATTTATGTGGGCCACCACGAGAAAATCATCCTGCTCCTCCAGGAAGCGCTTGGCTTCCTGCAGCTGCCAGTCGTAAGAAGGCCTCTCCGGCTTCATAGATCGGTCTTCCCGTCGTTAAGCTGCCCGAGGAGCCCTTCGATCCGGCTTCCATACTCAATGGAAGTATCGAATTTCCAGAGAAGCTTCGGAACCACCCGAAGCCGGATTCGTTTTCCGAGCTCCGAGCGGATAAACCCGGTTCCCCTTGCGAGCGCCTTTAAGGTTTCTTCCTTCTGTTCCTCCGATCCCAGCACGCTAAGGTAAACCTTAGCCTGCGAAAGATCGTTCGTTACCTCCACCCCGGTAATCGTCAGGAATCCGATTCGGGGATCCTTGAATTCCGTCTGGATGATAAGGCTCAATTCTTTCTTGATCTGTTCTCCCACTCGGCCTGTTCGAACCTTAGCCATACTAGATCACCTCTCAACGGTTTCCATTACGAAGGCTTCAATGATGTCGCCTTCCTTCAGATCATTGTAACGTTCGAGGGTAATACCGCACTCGTAGCCCTGTGCCACTTCTTTGGCGTCATCCTTAAACCGCTTCAGGGAATCGATCTTGCCTTCGAAAACAACAATCCCGCCGCGTACCAAGCGAACCTCTGCCGACCGGGTAATCTTCCCGTCTATAACCATACAGCCTGCGATGGTCCCGACCTTGGAAATTTTGAATGTGTTCCGCACTTCGGCGTGCCCGATGACACTCTCCTTGAAGACCGGATCCAGCATTCCCTTCATGGCCTGCTCGATTTCCTCGATTACGCTGTAAATGACGCGATGGAGGCGGATATCCACTTTCTCCTGATCGGCCTGTACTTTGGCCATAGGCTCCGGACGAACGTTGAACCCGATGACGATGGCGTTCGAAGCCGATGCCAAGCTGATATCGGACTCGGTAATGGCTCCTACTCCGGTATGAATGATCTTTACCCGGACGCCTTCCACTTCAATCTTCTCAAGCGATCCTTTCAAGGCTCCGACGGATCCTTGTACGTCCCCTTTGATGATAACGTTGAGGTCCTTCATTTCGCCTTCCTGGATGTACTTATGCAAATCATCCAAGGTTACGCGGGTATTCGCTCCCATCTCAGACTGACGAAGGGTAGACGCCCGCTTCTCGGCGATGTCTCTTGCTTTGCGCTCGTCTTCATAGGCAAGGAACGGATCCCCCGCCTGCGGAACCTCGGTAAGACCGGTGATTTCGACCGGAGTAGAAGGACCGGCTTCCTTCAGGCGCTTGCCCTTGTCGTTGACCATGGCGCGGACACGGCCGAAGCAGACACCGGCAATAAAGCTGTCCCCGACGCGGAGCGTTCCGTGCTGAATGAGCACGCGGGCCACAGGACCTTTCCCTTTATCCAGCTCGGCTTCGAGCACCGTACCGCGGGCTCTCTTATCCGGGTTCGCTTTAAACTCCTGAACCTCGGAGACGAGAAGGATCATTTCAAGAAGCTGATCCAGGTTCGTGCGCTGCTTAGCCGAGAGATTAACGAAGATCGTATCGCCGCCCCACTCTTCCGGAACCAGTTGATACTCGGTAAGCTCTTGCTTTATTTTGTCCGGGTTGGCACCCGGCTTATCGATTTTGTTTACAGCCACAATAATCGGCACATTGGCTGCCTTCGCATGGTTGATGGCTTCCACCGTCTGCGGCATGACACCGTCATCGGCCGCCACCACAAGAATCGTAATGTCCGTAACCTGCGCGCCGCGGGCACGCATCGAAGTGAACGCTTCGTGACCCGGAGTATCTAGGAACGTAATTTTCTTGCCGTGCGTTTCTACCTGGTAAGCTCCGATGTGCTGGGTAATCCCGCCGGCTTCCCCTTCGGTCACGCTGGTCGAACGGATGGCGTCCAGCAGCGTCGTCTTCCCGTGGTCGACGTGACCCATAATGGTAACAACCGGAGGACGCTCCATCAGATCTTCTTCTTGGTCCTTCTCCTCGATCAGCTCGAAGTTCTCTTCATCCACACGGATCTTGATCTCGACATCCACCCCGAATTCCGTCGCGATCAGCTGGATCGTATCCAGGTCAAGCTCCTGGTTGATCGTGGCCATGACGCCAAGAGTCAGAAGCTTCTTGATAACCTCCGAAACATCTTTGTGAAGCAGTTTAGTCAGCTCGCCGACGGTCATGGCACCGCGGACGATGATCTTCTTAGGCGTATTGTCGATCTTCTCTTTACGGACTTGAGGCTGCTGCTGTCTTCCCCGCTGTCCATAACGGTTGCCGCCTCGACCTTGGCCTCCGCGGTTTCCTCCCGAACGGTTGTCATCAAAACGCCGGCCGTTCGGCTTCGTACGCTTGCTGGCCACTCCTTCGTTCGCCTTTACATCCATGGCGTCCACGCCAGGAACGACCGCATTGCGGTTCGGACGGCCCTCGGAAACTCTCTGATTGCCCTGCTGTCCCCCGCGGTTATCGTGGGACTTCCGCTGTTCCGGTGTGCGTGTCGCCGGCTGGGCAGAGCTTGCCGCCGGACGGCTCGCTCCGCCGGCTTGAGGCCGTTGCCCGCCTTGGCCTTGGCCTTGACCGGAACGCTGGTCCCGGCTTCCGCCGCTTGAGAACCCGCCGCCGGACGGACGATTGCCTCCGCCGCCTTGACCGCCGGTGCGGTTAGGCCCGCCGCTGTTGTTATACGGACGAGATTGCCCTTGTCCGCCGCCTGATCTTTGCTGCGACTGCCCGCCTGGGCGCTGCTGGGACGATCCGCCCCCTTGGCCCGAACGCTGCTGGCCGCTTCCTCCCTGCTGGGTGCGCTGCTGGCCTCCTTGGCCTTGGCCTTGGCCGCCTGCTTGCCCTGCCGGGCGGTTGCCCGATCCTGCCGTTTGAACCTTCGGCTGCTGGGACTTGGCAGGCGCCGAAGCTACCGAAGCCGAACCTTCGTTAGCGCGTTTGGCCGCCGCATTGGCCTTTACATCGCGAAAAAACTTTTCCACTGCATCCACCGCCTCATTTTCCATCACACTCATGTGGTTATTAACCGAGATGTTTAGTCGTTTTAGAATGGTGATAATTTCTTTGCTGCTCATATTTAAATTTTTGGCGTATTCATAAACCCTAAGTTTATCCTTGTTATCTTGTTTACTCAAATCATTCCACCTCCGCAGGTTTTCCCTGGCTCCTGACAAGCATCTGTGCGAATCCGGCGTCGATGACGGCGATCACCACTCGTTCCGCCTTGCCGATTCCGGCTCCCAGCTGGTCCCGGGTCCCAAACTCCGTTAAGGGGACCTCGTAGTGAGCGCATTTGTCCCGGTACTTCTTCTGTGCGTTGGGAGAAGCGTCCAAAGCCATAATCACCAGCTTGGCTTCCCCGCTGCGGATGGCATCCAGAACACCGGTATCGCCGGTAACCAGCTTTCCCGCCCGCATGGCAAGACCCAGGTTGGAGAAAAATTTATGATTATTCATCATCTTCGATGGTATCCTTATTGGCTATGAATTGATCTTCCACTTTCACAAAATCCTGTTCCAGCTGCCGGTAAATATCCGCATGGACATTATGCTTAAGCGCCCGGTCGAGCGCCTTGTTCTTCAGAGCCAGCTTAAAACAGGCCGTTTTCCCGCACAGGTAGGCGCCGCGGCCTGATTTTTTGCCGGTGAGGTCGATCTGAATCTCTTCCTGGGGAGTCCGCACCACCCGGATCAATTCCTTCTTCGGCATCATTTCCTGGCAGGCTACGCATTTTCGCAAAGGGATTTTGCGCGGTTTCATGGTTCATCCCCCGTTTCTAACCAACCTAACGTCAGTCGATACTTACGGAATCCTGGTGCATCTCCTCGGTGATGGCTTTAGGCCGCCCGTATTCCTGCTCCGCTTGGGTCTCGCTCTTGATGTCGATCTTCCAGCCTGTCAGCTTGGCGGCCAGTCTTGCATTCTGGCCCTTGATTCCGATAGCGAGAGAAAGCTGATAGTCCGGAACGATAACCCGGGACATTTTTTCCGATTCGAAGACGTTGACCTCGAGCACCTTGGAAGGGCTGAGCGCATTCGCCACATACTCTTCCACGCTCTCCGACCAGCGGACGATGTCGATCTTCTCGCCCTTCAGCTCGTTAACAATCGTCTGGACGCGCATGCCCTTCGGTCCCACGCAGGAGCCGACCGGGTCTACTTCGGAATTGCGGGAGTGAACGGCGATCTTGGAACGGAAGCCGGCTTCCCGGGCAACGGAGCGGATTTCCACGACACCGTCGAAGATTTCCGGCACTTCGAGCTCAAACAGACGCTTAAGCAGGCCCGGATGAGTGCGGGACAAGAAAATCTGCGGCCCTTTGGTCGTATTCTCGACCTTGGTGATATAGGCCTTGATGCGGTCGTTGTGCTTGAACTTCTCGTTCGGCATCAGCTCGTTAAGCGGAAGCACCGCCTCCACTTTGCCCAGGTCCACATAAATGCTGCGGGTATCCTGGCGCTGAACGATTCCGGTTACGATATCTTCTTCTTTCTCTATGAAGGCGTTGTAGATCAGCCCTCTTTCCGCCTCGCGAATCCGCTGGGTTACGACCTGCTTGGCAGTCTGGGCGGCGATCCGTCCAAAATCACGCGGAGTGACTTCGATCTCGACGATGTCGTCCAGCTGAAAATTGCCGTTGATCTCCCTTGCCGCTTCGAGCGAAATTTCCAGTCTCGGATCCAGCACTTCCTCCGAGACCGTCTTCCGGGCGTATACCCGAATGACGCCGGTGTGGCGGTTGATGTCGACGCGGACATTCTGGGCCGTATTGAAGTTGCGCTTATAGCTCGAGATAAGGGCCGCTTCAATGGCCTCGATCAAGATGTCCTTGCTGATGCCTTTGGTCGTTTCGATTTCATGCAGAGCTTCAATAAAATCGGTGTTCATTTGCGAGAGGTTCCCCCTTCCAATAGTAAAAGCAGCCCCCATTAAAAAACGATCGCAAGACGTGCGCTGGCGACCTTCTCACGGGCGATGCTGTGCTGTTTCTTTCCGGTTTGGATGACCAGTCCGGTGTCGTCGTAGGAAAGCAGCTTTCCTTCGAACTCCTTAAGTCCGTCAACCGGTTCATAGGTCGTCACAAAAACATGTTTGTCGACGGCTCTGCGGTAATCCTCCGGCTTCTTGAGCGGACGCTCGGCGCCTGGAGAGGAAACCTCCAAGAAATAAGCCGCAGGGATCGGGTCATTCTCATCCAGCTTCACGCTTAAATATTCGCTGATACGGCCGCAGTCGTCGATGTCGATTCCGCCTTCTTTGTCTACGTACACGCGCAGGAACCAGTTGCTGCCTTCTTTGACGTATTCCACATCGACGAGCTCCATCCCGTTCTCTTCGAGATAAGGCGTGACCATGGATTCAACCGCTGCTTTGATATGCGAACTCATTATTTGTTCTAAGCCCCCTTTATATCTGAAGAAAGGAGTCCGAAAACTCCCCTATCAAAATGTAAAGAGTGGGTTGCCCCACTCTCCATTAACTAAAGCTTATCATCATTATTACCAAAAAAATTATACCATAACAGATGTTCCCTTACAATAGGGGTTACCTTTTCACGGGCCGCCTAAAACAAAGAGAGCTGGTTGGATTCCGGCAGACCGCGGAAGCAGCCCATGGAAGCCAAAACCTCGACGGCTGTCTTCGAAGCGCGGGAGCGTCGCTGGAAGTCCTCGATGGAGAGGAAATCCCCCTCCTCCTTGGCGGCGGCGATCAGCTTAGCAGCGTTCCCGCCGATCCCGGCAATCGCCGAGAACGGAGGAATGAGCGAATCCCCATCAATGATGAAGCGGCTTGCTTCGGACCGGTACAGATCGATCGGCTTGAAGCTGAACCCGCGCGCCGTCATCTCAAGGCCCATCTCCAGAATGGAGATCATGGCCTTCTCCTTCGGAGCGGCGGCGAAGCCTTTTTCCTCAATCTCGTTCAGCTTGCGGAGAATGGCGTCATAGCCTTGGCAGAACAGCTCCACATCGAAGTCCTCGGCCCGTACGGAGAAATAGGTCGCATAGTAAGCGATAGGATAATAAACCTTGAAATACGCCGTTCGGACTGCGGAAATAACGTAAGCGGAGGCGTGGGCTTTCGGAAACATGTACTCGATGCGCTCACACGAATCGATGTACCACGCCGGAACGTTGCATTTCTTCATCTCTTCCTTCCATTCCGGGGTCAAGCCCTTCCCTTTCCGGACGCTCTCCGTAATTTTGAAGGCGAGCCCGGCGTCCATGCCGGCTTTATAAATCAAGTATAACATAATATCGTCCCGGCACCCGATTACGGTCTTGATGGAACATATTCCCTTGCGGATAAGCTCTTGGGCATTCCCGAGCCATACGCCCGTTCCGTGGGAGAGTCCCGAGATCTGCAGAAGGTCGGCAAAGGTCGTCGGCTGGGTTTCCTGCAGCATCTGGCGGACGAACTTCGTCCCCATCTCCGGAACCCCGAACGTGGCCACAGGGCTGCGAATCTGATCCGGCGTTACGCCAAGCGCTTCCGTGGACGAGAAGATGCTCATCACCTTCGGGTCGTTCATCGGGATGGTCGTCGGATCGACCCCCGTCAAATCCTGAAGCATCCGCATCATGGTCGGGTCATCATGGCCGAGAATATCGAGCTTAAGCAGGTTCTCGTCGAAGGCGTGATAGTCGAAGTGCGTGGTCTTCCATTCCGCGCTTGTATCATCGGCCGGATATTGGACCGGAGTGATGTCCTCTACGTCGATATAGTCCGGTACGACCACGATCCCCCCGGGATGCTGGCCGGTGCTGCGCTTCACCCCGGTACAGCCGGCGGCAAGCCGTTCCACCTCCGCCTTGCGCCAGTTGTAGCCCTTCTCTTCCTGGTACTTCTTGGTGTAGCCGAAGGCTGTCTTCTCGGCCACGGTTCCAATGGTGCCCGCCCGGAAAACATTCTTCTCCCCGAAGATGGTCTTCGTGTAATTATGGGCTTCGGGCTGGTATTCTCCCGAGAAGTTAAGGTCAATATCGGGGACTTTGTCCCCCTTGAACCCGAGGAAGGTCTCGAACGGAATGTCTTGGCCTTCCCCTTTCATCATCTCTCCGCATTTCGGGCACATCTGATCGGGAAGGTCGAAGCCGCTCGGAATCCGCCCGTCCGTAAAGAACTCGCTGTGCTTACACGACTTGCACATGTAGTGAGGAGGCAGCGGGTTAACCTCGGAAATCCCAAGAGCGGTGGCGACGAAGGAGGATCCGACCGAACCGCGGGACCCGACCAGATAGCCGTCGGCGTTGGATTTCTTAACCAGCTTCTCCGAGATAAGATAGTTTGCCGAGAACCCGTACTGAATGATCGGTTTAAGCTCCTTCTCGAGCCGGGCGACCACAATTTCCGGCAGCGGCTCGCCGTACATGGCTTTCGCGGTGGCATAGCAGGTGTTGCGGATTTCCTCGTCCGCCCCTTCAATAATCGGCGAGAACAGGCCGTTGTCGGTCGGCCCGCCCGTTTTGGGGAACAGGCTGAGCTCCTCGAACTCATCCGCGAGCTTATTGGTGTTCTTCACGACCACCTCATAAGCCTTGTCCTGACCGAGGAAGGCGAACTCCTCCAGCATCTCCTCTGTGGTACGGAAGTGGACATCAGGCTTGCGGATCTCCTTCAGCGGGCTGAAACCCGTTATGCCGTTGATGGTAATATCCCGGCACAGCTTATCGCGCGGATCAAGGTAGTGAACATTGCCCGTCGCGATAACAGGCTTGCCCAGCTTGTGACCTATGGAGACAATTTTGCGCAGGGAGTTCTCAATATCGAGCTTGCTGCCGACGAGGCCTTTTTCCACGAGATGAAGGTATAAGTCCATAGGCTGAATTTCCAGCACATCATAGAATTCGGCTACCTGCTCTGCTTCTTCCTCAGACTTGTTCAGGACGGTTTCGTAGAATTCCCCTTTCTCACAGCCCGAGATGATCAGCAGGCCCTCCCTCATTTCGACGAGCTTGCTTTTGGGAATGCACGCCACTCTTTTGAAATATTGGGTGTGGGAAAGTGAGATTAGCTTGTACAGATTCTTCTTGCCGACGGCATTCTTCGCATAGATGCAGCAGTGGAACGGACGCGCGTTGCTCAAGTCCTTCCCGACGTAATCGTTCAAGGAACCCAGCTCGGCAATTCCATGTTCCTCCGCGGCATCCTTGATCATGTGATACAGAACGTTACCCAACGCTTCCGCGTCATCGATCGCCCGGTGGTGGTTCTCCAAGGAAACCTTGAATTTGGCGGACAACGTGTTCAGCCGGTGATTCTTCAAGGATGGATAGAGGAACCTGGCCATCTCCAGCGTATCCAGCACGGGGTTCGGCAGCACCGGATGGCCCAGCCTTTTGAGATTGGCTTGAATAAAGCCCATATCGAAGCGGGCGTTATGCGCGACCAAAATCGCGTCCCCCACGAATTCCACAAACTTGGGCAGCTGCTCCTCCAGCTCGGGAGCGCCTTTCACCATGTCGTCTGTAATGTTAGTGAGCTGACTGATGTTATACGGAATGCTCTCATGAGGATTGATGAAGGTCGCAAACCGGTCGATGACCTTCTCATTCTCAATCTTAACCCCCGCTATCTCGATAATCTTGTTGTTTACGACCGACAAACCGGTGGTCTCGATATCGAATACCACGTATGTCGATTCCTTGAGCGGCCGGCTGTCCGCGTTGTCGACGATCGGAACGGAATCATTGATTACATTCGCTTCCACGCCATAAATTACCTTGATGCCATGCTTCTTGCCTGCTTTGTTCGCATCGGGATAGGACTGGACCCCGCTGTGATCGGTAACGGCAATGGCCTTGTGGCCCCACTTGGCCGCGGTTTTGATATATTCGCCTACCGGAGTAATCCCATCCATCGGACTCATGGAGGTATGTAAATGGAACTCCACCCGCTTCTCCTCGGCCCGGTCCATCCGTTCCGGAGGAGCCATCACTTCGTTCACGTCCTGCGGAATGAACATAAGCTCCGGCGGGTTGCTGAACGTGTCGTAATCGATTTTGCCGCGCATCTTGACCCATTTGCCGTTAGCGAGAAGATTGTAGACCTTCACATCTTCCTTGTTCCGGGCGAAAGCCTTCACCATAATCGAATCAGTATAATCGGTTACGTTGAACATGAACAGCGTCGTCCCGTTCTTAAGCTCCTTGGAATCGAGATTAAACACCATGCCCTGGATCGTAATTTTCTTCTCGACGTCCTTGATTTCCTGAAGAGGCACGGGAACGTCCTTGATCTCGATTCCGACCATGAGCTTCAGTTCCGCATCAGCCAGCTTGTCCTCCTCGTTCTCTTTATCGATGGAGGTCATGATCGTTTGGGTGACCACTCTTTCTTCCTGCTCGATGAGCTGGGCGAACTTGTCGTATTCCTCTTGGCGCGATTCGCTGACCTTCAGGATCACCTCGCACTCATGACCGAAAAAATCTTTGTAGAAGCGCTTGACCCAGCTGTCCAAACTTTTCTTCCTCGCCAATTCGAGTCCGATCGAATCAAGAAGATGCAGGGTGATCCGGCGGCCCGCCACTTCCCTCCGCGCCTTCGTCAGCCAGCCGTTGATGGAGGTTTCCTCCCGCTGCAGCCATTCCAGCAGCAAGCTCCAATACTCTTCGATCAGCTGCTCGCTCTTGCACTGCTCCGAATATTGAATGACGAACTTTACTTTCGCAATATGATGAAATTTATCCTGGATCGTCCGGCAGAAGGAACGGTAAACGTCCTGAGGTACCAGCTGGTCCTTGTTCAGGTAAAACGTCCATTCCCGGTTCGTCTTGCTCACCTCAACCCGATCGATATGTCCGTCGGTAAAATACGTGCCCGTTATGTCCGGCGCGATTTCCGCCTGCTTCATCAGCAGCTCGAACCGGCTCCTCTTCTCAGCAATACTCATTCCTCGTCCTCCTGCAAATCCGAAATTCTATAAACCTTCTATCTACTTCCTCTATTGGATTCCAGCAGACGGCAAAACCAAACCCATGCATGCCGGCAAAAGACGGATTTCTCCATCGGGTACCCTATGCAGGTATCTTGACCAAGAGTCTCCAAAGCAAGAATAGGAAGACTCTCCTATCTATCCAAGATTTCGCCATGGGGATGCCAAAATTCATTTGGGGATAAGGCACCGGCAATAAAAAAAGGCAAAAGAGAAAGTTCTCTTTTTGCCTTTCTATTGTATCTAATAAGCACGTCCGAAGACAACCGTATGTTTGGCTTTTTCTCCACAAACGAGGCAAGTGTCTTTCTCTTTGGCCGGCTCAAACGGGATGTTTCGGCTCGTGGCGCCCGTTTCCTCCTTCACCTGCGCTTCGCAGGCTTCGGACCCGCACCATCCGGCAAGGATGAAGCCGCGCTGCTTATCGAGGAATTCCTTCATCTCGTCCAGCGTATCGACATCGGTAAAGTTCTCGTCGCGGAACCGCTTCGCTTTCTCGAACATTTCCTGATGGATGGCTTCAAGAAGCTGCTGCACTTCTTGTACGAAATTCTCTTGGGCCACGATCTTCTTCTCTCCGGAAATCCGGGACACGAGTACCACTTGACCGTTCTCCATGTCGCGAGGACCCAGTTCGACCCGGATTGGAATGCCGCGCATTTCGTATTCGTTGAATTTCCAGCCGGGGCTCTGGTCCGGCCGGTCGTCGACCTTGGCCCGGATTCCGGCCTTCTTCAGTTCGGCGAACAGCTCGTCCGTCCGTGCGATCACCTGCTCCCGCGTCTTGGGCGGCCCGATCGGGATCATCACGACTTGGGTTGGAGCAATCTTCGGCGGAATCACGAGGCCACGGTCGTCGCCGTGTACCATGATCATCGCCCCGATCAGTCGGGTACTGACTCCCCAGGAGGTGGTATGTGCGTACGTATGCGTGTTCTGGCGGTCCAAATACTTGATATCAAAGGCGACGGCGAAGTTGGTCCCCATGTAATGGGACGTTCCCGCCTGAACGGCTTTGCCGTCTTTCATCATCGCTTCAATGGAGAACGTGTCTACCGCTCCGGCGAACTTCTCGGACGGCGTCTTTTGGCCCATGATGACCGGAATGGCCATGATGTTCTCCACAAATTCGCGATACACTTCGAGCATCTGCATGGTTTCGCGTCGGGCATCCGCCTCGTCTTCATGCGCCGTGTGTCCTTCCTGCCACAGGAATTCACTCGTCCGCAGGAACGGCTGGGTGCGCTTCTCCCAGCGGACAACGTTCGCCCACTGGTTAATGAGCAGCGGCAGGTCCCGGTAGGAATTGATCCACTCGGAATACATATGGCCGATCATCGTTTCGGAAGTCGGCCGGATGGCCAGACGCTCCTCCAGCTTCTCTCCGCCCGCTTCGGTTACCCAGGGAAGCTCCGGGTTGAAGCCTTCCACGTGCTCCTTCTCCTTCTGGAAGAAGCTCTCCGGAATGAAGAGCGGGAAGTAAGCGTTGCGGTGACCGGTTTCCTTGAACCGGGCATCCAGCTCCCTCTGCATGAGCTCCCAGATTTCATAGCTGTCCGGCTTGAAAACGATGCAGCCCCGGACAGGCGAATAGCTCATCAAATCGGCTTTCTTGATGACATCCAGATACCACTTGGAGAAATCCTCGCTCTGAGGAGTGATTTCCCTTACGAATTGCTTATCTTTGGACATGGCGACCTCCGTCGTTCTCCCCGTCAGCCTTTAATCAAACGAAGGATATCATTATAGGTTACAGCAATCATTAACAGCATTAACATAGCAAATCCGATAAAATGAACGAGGCTTTCCCGGTTCGGATCCACCGGACGTCCTCTAAGCGCTTCGACTCCCAGGAACACCAGACGGCTTCCGTCAAGCGCCGGAATCGGAAGAAGGTTGAAGATTCCCAGGTTCAAGCTTAGAATTGCCGACCAGTACAGCATCGGAGTCACTCCTGCCGAAGCCACTTGGCCGCTCACTTCTACGATTCGCACGGGTCCGCCAAGATCGTCCATGGCGAACTGTCCGAAGACAAGTCGCTTAAACCCGATCAGCAGCTGCTTGCTTATGTTGACCGTATGATCCCAAGCCCCGGTAACCGCCTCGCCAACGGAAGGAGCCCTCGTGTCTTGAGTCAGGTTGGTTCCGATTCGCGGCGTTCCTTCGATCACTTCGGGGGTGACCGTCTTCTGAAGCTGCTCCTTGTTGCGCTGGATGATCAGTTGAACGGGCTGGTTGAGCGAACCGGCGATAATGGTGCGCAGCTTCTCCATGTCATCCCCGATCGGCTGGTTGTTCGCTTCCTTGATGATATCGCCTGGCTTAAGTCCGGCTTGGTCGGCCGGCTTGCCCGGCACCAGCTCCCCGAGCTTTACATTCGTAGGAACACCGGTGGAGATGACAAAAATGAGGAAAAGCACGAAAGCCAAAATAAAATTCATCACCGGGCCGGCGAAGATGGCGAGCGCTCTTTGGCCAACCGATTTGCTTCCGAATTGACGGTTCCACGGGGCGATTTGGTTCTCGCGTCCCTGTGAAACGGTTACCGCCTGAGGGTGAATGGGAAAACGCACCGATTCCCCATCGACGTCCAGCTTGACGAACAGGTCCTTCTCCAGATCGATTTCTTCCACAACGCCTTGTACCGTATCCGACCGCTGGTCAAACCGATCGGTGAACAAGTGCGTAACCTGGTCTTGATTTAGCTGAAGAGCAACGGACTGGCCCGGCACAATCTGAATGGTTTCGGGGTCCTCCCCCGCCATCCGGACAAAACCGCCGAGCGGGAGCAGCCGGAGGGTATACTTGGTCTCCCCTCTCTTATAGGAAAAGAGCTTCGGACCAAACCCGATGGCAAACTCGCGCACCAGAATCCCGGCCCGCTTGGCAAAGTAGTAATGCCCCCATTCGTGCAGGGTGACCAACACAAAGAACATTAGAATGATCTGAATCCCGATTTGTAAAGAATGCAATACGCTTCCTCCTTCTATAGGAACAACCTCGTCGGCAATTGGAACGGATTGGCTCTAGTCTGTTCTAAGATTAACATGTTTGACAAGAACAATACAAGCCGACGCCCTGTCCTTGAGGTATATGCCCGGAAGGCGTATCTTTATTCAACGGAAGAAATCCCCGGGCTTCCCGCGGCAGAAAAAAAGCCGATCAGCCCCGGCTGTCCGGCTTTTCCCTTACGGGCGAAACTGCCCCGCTCTTTCCCGTGCCCACTGATCGGCTTGAAGGATCTCTTCTAGCTCCGGATTCTTCTTCGTAACGTGCTCGTCGAGAACCCAAGCCAGGACGTCCTCAATCTGAAGAAAGGAAATTTCACCCTTCAAGAAACGGGCAACCGCCTCTTCATTAGCGGCATTAAAGACGGTAGTAGCGGTTCCGCCTTCCCGCCCGCAATCGAAAGCGATCCGCAAGCAAGGAAACCGATTATAGTCCATCTCCCGGAAATTCAGCCTTCCGATTTCCGCCAAATTCAGCATGTCGGTCGGCGTCTTCTTTCTTCTCGGGTAAGTCAGCGCATATTGAATGGGAACCCTCATATCCGGATTGCCCAGCTGGGCCATGACGCTGTTGTCAACAAATTCGATCATGGAGTGAATGACGCTTTCCGGATGCAGCAGCACTTCAATCCGGTCGTAGGGAATGCCAAAAAGCCAATGGGCCTCGATGACCTCTAACCCTTTGTTCACCATGGTAGCGGAATCGATTGTTATTTTGGCACCCATGGACCAATTGGGATGTTTAAGCGCATCCTCCACCGTCACTCCATGTAGCTCCTCCCGGGTGCGGTCCCGGAAGGAGCCGCCCGACGCCGTTAGAATCAGCTTGGCGATGTCCTCCGGCGATTCTCCGTTAAGGCATTGGAAGATCGCCGAATGCTCGCTGTCCACCGGAAGCAGCTTCACTCCTTGCCGCGCCGCCTTCTCGGTCACGAGATGGCCGGCGCTTACCAGGGTTTCCTTGTTGGCGAGTCCGATATGTTTTCCCGCCTCGATAGCGGCCAAGGTAGGCTTAAGCCCCTGACTGCCTACAACCGCGGTGATCACGATGTCCGCCTCCGTTTGCGAAGCGACCTCCTGCAGTCCTTCCTCCCCGTAATAAACCTGCACCGGCTCGGAAAGATGAGCTTTCAAGCGTTCCGCATGCTCCCGGTCGGCAACCGATACCTTGCTTGGACGGAATTGGCGGATTTGCTCCAGCAGCAGAGGAAGATTCGTCCCCGCGGCCAAAGCTTCAACCCGGTAGCTGTCCGGATCGTTCGCCACAATATCGAGCGTTTGGGTTCCGATGGAACCCGTCGATCCCAGTATGGCTAGTCGTTTAGTCATGATTTCCTCCCGGATGGATTAGTGGGGTAGCAGGGAGAACAGGTGAAGAAACGGGAACACGATCAGCCAGCTGTCCACCCGATCGAGTACTCCTCCATGACCGGGAAGCAGCGTTCCCGTGTCTTTGATTCCTTTGACCCGTTTGTAAGCGGATTGAATCAGGTCTCCCAGTTGTCCCACGACGGCAATGACGGCGCCCAATACGACGGCCTGTCCCAAGGAAACCAGGTCGGGGCGTCCGAAGTGAAAGCAGACGGCGACGATAATGGAGATCACCACACCGCCTAATGCCCCCTCCACCGTTTTGTTGGGGCTAATGGCCGGCCATAGCGGATGCTTGCCGATCGCCCGTCCCGTGAAGTACGCGCCGCTGTCGGTTGACCAAATGCACAGAAAAATCAATAGAGTCCAGAACAATCCGTGCGGCTCCATCATCCGGGTGACGATCATATAAGCGAACCCCAGCCCTATGTATACCACTCCGATCAACACGAGAGCGGCTTGATCCAGCGTTACCTTATTCTTGCTTATCACCGTGACAGAAAGAAGAAGGAACATAAGGACCCAAATCAATCGTTCCAAGGTCAGCCAGCTTCCCCATTCCAGGCCGAGGCTCGGACCGATTAAGCAGACAAGCCCGGCCAAGCCGGCCAGCATGACCGTGACACTGTGCTTCAGATGATTCATCCGCAAATACTCGTTGTATCCTATTAACGCGAGCAGTGCGATAAGCCCCCCGTACCAGTACCCGCCCAACAGCAGCAGGCCGATAAAGGCGGCCCCCGCGACGATGCCCGTTACCAAACGCTTCTGCAAAAGTCATTCCTCCGTCTTAAGGAACTACAAACCGCCGTATCGGCGAATTCGCTGCTGGTATTCCCGGATTGCCTGATGAAAATCTTCCTTAGAAAACTCAGGCCAATACAGAGAGGTAAACCAAAGCTCCGTGTAGGCCAGCTGCCAAAGCATGAAGTTGCTTATTCTCAGCTCGCCGCTGGTGCGGATCATGAGATCCGGGTCGGGCAGCCCCGATGTCTTCAAATAGGAATCATAGACATTCTCCGTGATCGAATCCGGATCCAGCCTTCCTGCTGCAATGTCTTTGTACATGAGCTGCATGCCTTCGATCATCTCTTTGCGGCTGCCGTAATTCAGGGCAAAATTAAGAATAAGTCCCGTGTTGCCGCTTGTTGCGCGCTCCGCTTCCTCAACTGCTGAGAGGGTATGATCCGGCAGGCCTTCTTTCCACCCGGTCATGCGGACGCGGACGTTCTTCTCCACCAGTTCCTTGAGCTCGAGGGAAAGGAATTCCTGGGGCAGCTTCATCAGGTAATCGACTTCGTCCTTGGGACGTTTCCAGTTTTCCGTAGAGAAGGCATACAGGGTTAGAATCTCCACCCCAAGCTCATCGGCCGCCATGGTAATCTTCTTTACGGTCTTCATGCCGGCATGATGGCCCGCAATGCGCGGCAGTCCTCTTCTTCTTGCCCAGCGTCCATTGCCGTCCATGATGACCGCAATGTGCTTGGGCACCTTATCCCGTTCGATTTCCTGTAACGTTTCGGGTTTCCTTTTGGAACTGAAGCCCTTGAAAAGTTGAACCATTTTGTATGTCCCCCAGAAAGGTTAGAATGCCGTCTACCTGAGTCGTCTTGTGAGAGGATGCATTAAAAAGCCAAAAGCCCCCTCTGACAGGGGGTTTCCGTATTAAACTTCCATGATTTCCTTCTCTTTGGCCGTCAGAATTTTATCGACCTCGGCTATGTACTTGTCGGTCATTTTCTGGATATCATCCTGGTGCCGGCGGGATTCGTCTTCCGAAATGCCCGTTTTCTCCAGCTTCTTGATTTCATCATTGGCGTCGCGGCGAATGTTACGCACCGCTACCTTGGCTTCTTCTCCGGACTTGCGGGTCATCTTAACCAGGTCCGACCGGCGCTCTTCCGTCAGAGCCGGAATGACAATGCGGATCATGCTTCCGTCGTTGGACGGATTCAGCCCCAAGTCGGACTTAAGAATGGCCTTCTCAATGGCCGCTAGAGAGGATTTGTCCCACGGCTGAATGAGCAGCGTGCGGGGATCCGGCGTATTGACATTAGCCAGCTGGTTCACGGGAGTCATGGCCCCGTAATATTCGACTTGAACCCGGTCAAGCAGGGCAGGAGTTGCGCGTCCCGCGCGCAGGGAGGCGAGGTCTCTCTTGAGGGCCCCCATCGCTTTCTCCATCCGTTCTTCGGCGTCTAGCTTAATTGCGTCTGGCATTAGTTGACACTCCCTTTTACAATGGTTCCGATTTTCTCACCCAAGGCCACGCGGCGGATGTTGCCTTCCTCCGTAATCGAGAAGACAATCAAAGGAATATTGTTGTCCATGCATAGCGACGAAGCGGTGGCGTCCATCACGCCCAGGTTCTTGTTCAGCACTTCCATGTAAGTCAACGTTTCGAACTTAACGGCCGTTGGATCCTTGAACGGATCGGCGGAATACACTCCGTCCACTTTGTTCTTCGCCATAAGAATAACCTCGGCCTCGATCTCCGCCGCCCGAAGGGCCGCCGTCGTATCGGTCGAGAAATAAGGATTTCCGGTTCCTGCCGCGAATATAACGACGCGGCCCTTCTCCAGATGGCGAATCGCGCGGCGGCGGATGTATGGCTCCGCTACCTGCTGCATGGCGATGGAGGATTGCACGCGGGTCGGGACTCCGACATTCTCGAGAGCATCCTGCAGAGCCAGGGAGTTCATAACCGTCGCGAGCATGCCCATGTAGTCGGCGGTCGCCCGGTCGATTCCTTTGGCGCTTCCGGCGATTCCGCGCCAGATGTTGCCCCCGCCGCATACCACGGCCACTTCCACGCCCAGCTCATGCACGCTTTTCACTTGCTCGGCTACCGACGAAATGGTCTGAGAGTCAATGCCATACCCCTGCTGGCCAGCCAGCGCTTCCCCGCTGAGCTTAAGTATGATCCGTTTAAACCTTGGCTGCTCCAACTTCGTAACCCCCATCAACAGATTTCTTTGTTTACAAAAGAAGGAACACAGCGTGTTCCTCTCTCTTGTTGTTGCTTATTGCATTTTAGCTTGCGCCATTACTTCTTCAACGAAGTTGTCAACTTTCTTTTCCAGGCCTTCTCCGAGCTCGAAGCGAACGAAGCGGCGGATGGAGATGTTCTCCCCGATCGTGCTGATCTTCTCGTTCAGAAGCTGTGAGATCGTTTTGTCGGGATCTTTAATGAAAGCTTGCTCCATCAAACAGAATTCCTCGTAGAATTTGCTGAGGCGGCCTTCCACCATTTTCTCGACGATTTTCTCCGGCTTGCCTTCGTTCAGAGCCTGGGCTTTCAGAATCTCGCGCTCTTTCTCGATATCTTCTGTCGGTACTTCTTCCCGGCGAACATAGCGAGGGCTGGAAGCGGAGATTTGCATAGCGATATCTTTAACGAGCTGCTGGAACTGGTCGGTTTTGGCAACAAAGTCGGTTTCGCAGTTGACTTCAACCAGAACGCCGATCCGGCCGCCGGCATGGATGTAGGAGCCTACTGCACCTTCCGTTGCGATACGGCCGGCTTTGTTGGCTGCTGCCGCCAAACCTTTCTCGCGAAGGATTTCGGATGCTTTCGTAACATCCCCGTTTGCTTCTTCCAGAGCTTTTTTGCAATCGAGCATTCCTGCTCCTGTTTTCTCACGCAATTCTTTAACCATTGCCGCTGTAACTGCCATAATGGAACCTCCCTATAGTGGATAGCTTATTAGTTTCTAGAAATGAAGCCGTTCGCAGGCTCAAAAAAAAGGGTGGCGATCGGTTATTACACCATCAACCCACCCTTTTTCTAATTAGTTCAATTAAGCTGTCGTTTGCTCGCCTTGGTGAGCTTCGATAACAGCGTCCGCGATTTTGGCGGTAAGCAGCTTAACGGCACGGATCGCGTCGTCATTACCAGGAATCACGTAGTCGATTTCGTCCGGATCGCAGTTCGTATCAACAATACCGACGATTGGGATACCCAGCTTGCGGGCTTCGGCAACCGCGATGCGTTCTTTGCGAGGGTCGATAATGAAAAGCGCGCTTGGCAGGCCTTTCATGTTCTTGATTCCGCCCAGGAATTTCTCGAGACGCTCTTTCTCTTTGCGGAGAATGATAACCTCTTTCTTAGGCAGAAGTTCGAAGGTGCCGTCCTCTTCCCACTTTTCCAGCTGATGCAGACGGTCGATCCGCTTCTGGATGGTTTGGAAGTTGGTCAGCGTTCCACCCAACCAGCGTTGGTTGATGTAGAACATTCCGCAGCGTTCAGCTTCCTCGGCAACCGAGTCCTGAGCCTGCTTCTTGGTTCCGACAAACAGGAAAGTACCGCCTTCGGCAGCGACAGACTTAACGAAGTTGTAAGCCTCTTCTACCTTCTTGACTGTTTTCTGTAAGTCGATAATGTAAATTCCGTTTCTTTCGGTGAAGATGTAACGATCCATTTTAGGGTTCCAGCGGCGGGTTTGGTGACCAAAGTGTACACCAGCCTCCAGCAGCTGCTTCATGGAGATTACTGCCATCTTCACACACCTCCTCTTGGTTTTGTATTTTCCCTCCGTCTCTCGCATCTCCGATCAAAACTCCCTAAGGAGCACCCTTGAACGGATTGATTGACGTGTGTTTTTAACACCATGAGTTAATATATCACAACTGTTGGAGCGATGCAACTGCCCATCCGACAAAACCAAACAAAAGTCCCAAGCCTTCGATAAGGCCTGGGACAAGGGGTTTACGACTTGGGGGGAGGAGCGATTTTGGCGATCACTTCTTCTATAGAAGAGTTGACTTTGAAGGTATACAGTCCGGCTTGAATACGGTTCTCCAGCTTGCCGGCCGCTATCTTCTGCTGGAAGGCAAGCCGGTCCTGTATGACGCCGGATACAAAAAGATATTCCTCGACCTGCGAGAAGCTCATATCTTTATAAAGGAAGATAGTTCTCTCCGGTGCCGAAGGTGCGGGGGCAGTGGTAGGGGCCGGCGTCTGCTCTGCTTTTTTAGCGGCAGCGTTCAGCGCTTCCCAGTCTTTCCGGCTTTCCACCACCAGTCCCTTCTCCGCTGCCTTCGTTTTCAGAGTCTCAACATCGTAGCTCGGCTCCGGATTATTCAAGGCGGTGCGGGATTCGATGGCGGCCGCCCCATTCATCAGCTGGACGAGGAACGCTCCCACCATGAGACCGATCCCCAATCCTTTCAGAAGGCTTCTGTTCTTAAGCACGATTAGCTTCCTCCTGCTTGGAAAGCTGGAGAATCAGCTGTACCTCTCCCTTGTTCATCCCGAGCTTCTTTGCGATCTGCTCCACCGATTTGCCTTCGGCATAAAGCCCGAAAAGCTCACCGTAGCGGCTCTTCAGATCGGCTGCAGGCGGCTCGGGTTGAGGGGAAGGAAGGAGCTCCTCCCGGACTCTCTCTTCGGCCTTAACCATCACTGCTGCAGGCGGAGGTGAGCTTTGGGCTTTCAGCCGTACGCTCTTCAGCTCTTGGGAGAGAGCATGGGAGTGCTTCTCCAGCTGATCGATGCGCGTCTCCAGACGGGCCATCTGCTTCTCCTGCTCCTTTTTCATGACCGCAATCGTCTCCAGAAGCTCCCGGTTCTCTTCCTCGAGTTCCGCTGCGAAGCTTCCCATCGTATCTTCCATGTCTTTCAGAAGGGAAGCGGAGGACTCGGACGGCTTCGGAGCGAACCGGGAAACAACCAAGAGAAGCAGGCCCAAAAGCACAATATAGATCCAAGCGTAAGTCAAATCCTTCATCCTCTCTTGCAAAACTAATCTCGACATGACGTCCTTTGCAGAAGTGCGCGTCTGATAGGAACCTTACCGGCTAACCCGTCCGGGATCCCATCACGATGTCTCCCTCTTCCAGCCGGAAATGAACCCTCATGACCGTGTCTTTAATAAACCGGGTGGAACGTCCGATCACAAGCTTCGTGCCGCTGTAGATGGTGGAGCCGATTTCTATCCCGGCTTTGTCCGCATCCTCGAGGGACGATTCCAGCTCGTAGATGCGTTCGCGTATTTCGGTCAGCTCCCCGGTATTCTGCCTTCTTGTATTGGTGAGCCTGATTCTAAGTGCCAGCTTGTCGGGCGTGAGCTGACCTGATGCCGCCAGCTGATCCAGAAGAACGAGCGCCTGCTCCGCCTTCTTCAAATTCTCCGAAACCGTCCTCGCCTGCGAGCGCAATTCGATCAGTTCGTTTCGGAGCTCCGGCAGGACGCCTACCTCTATCACGGTTGACGTCGACATCGAGTTGCCTACCGTTCGGGCCTCGACTTTCTCTCCCGCCTGGATAAGACCGCCTACGATCAAGCCCTTGGCTCCCGTACAGATAACATGGCGTCCTGCGCGTACGGTGGAGTGCATGATGCTTTGGTTTACGACAATGTCTTCCACGGCTTCCACCCGGCCGTCCTGGATAAAAGAGCTTCTCACGTTTTTGCCTGCCGTGATGACCCCTTTGTTCTGCCCGAGAAAGCCGGCACCGATCTCAATGGACCCGCCGGCCGTCAGCTCAGCGGCCTCCACACTGCCGGTGATGCGGATATCGCCGGAGGCCTTAACCCGAAACCCGCTCAGCACATTTCCCCGGATAACGACCGATCCGATAAAATCAATGTTTCCGATGTTATAATCCAGATCACCGTTTACTTCATAAATCGGAAAAACATTGATTTTATCCCGGTCGGTACGGGTAAGGACTCCATCAATAGCCGCATACAAACGCATCTGCTCCGCATCCGTGACGACATTCTTCCCAACCTTGAACCGGACCTCCCGTCCTTTCTTGGGGGAGATGGAATCGCCGGTGACGGTAATGCCCGCCGTTCCTTCCTCCGGCAGAAACCTTTGGGCCAGCAGTTCTCCCTTTTGGATATTATAAATTTTGGTTAGTTCCTTATAATCCACCGTTCCGTCTTCCAGCTCCATCGGTTTGTGGTGGTCGTTGTCCAAATCGTACTTGTAGTCGATGCGGCCGTTTTTCCCGTTCTTGGGAGGAACCCCGCATGCCACTACCATCTTTTGGTTCACGAAGGCTTGAGGAGCGGCGGCGATAGCCGCCAGGGTGTCCTGCTGAAGACCGTAAACTACTCCTTTTTTCTCTAGCAGCTCTTCAAGCTGAACCCGGCTGCACAGGAACGCGTCATCCCAAGAGGTTAGATGAAGATAAGCCTGCAACCGATCGTCGGTTAGCGTGATCTGAATATAATTCTCTAACGGAAGTTCTGTTCCGCTCATATTCGTTCTCCTTAGCTTCTTTCTAATTTTGGAATAGTTGGCCTTTAAAACGGCCCAAGGAGCCCCTGAGTCTCAGAATAGCCTTCGAGTGCAGCTGGGAGATGCGGGACGGAGACAAGCTCATGACCTCTGCAATCTCGCTTAGCGAGAGCTCCTCGAAATAAAACAGGGAAACCACGGTTCTTTCTTTTTCCGTAAGCTTGTCTATGGCTTTGGCGAGGGTATCCTTCAGGTATACCTCGTTAACTTTGTAATCGGGATTTTTGGCCGTCTCGTCGACCAGAAGGGACAAGCGGGTCTCCGCCTCTTCTTCTTTAATAGGATCGTCAATCGAGCAGACGGACGTGATCGCGATATCGTTAACCATTTGCTGAAAGTCCCCTTCCGAAACCTGAAGGTATTCGCTTATTTCCGCATCCGTCACCGACCGCAAATACTTCTGCTCCAGCTTCTGGTAGGCATCCTCAATCTTCTTCGCTTTTTCCCTGACGGAACGAGGGACCCAGTCTCCCTGGCGCAGCCCGTCAATCACCGCGCCGCGGATCCGCCAGGAAGCGTACGTTTCGAATTGAAGCCCCCGGGTATAGTCGAATTTGTCAATCGCGTCAATCAGGCCCATTATACCATAGCTGGACAGGTCGTCCCGCGATATGTTTTTGGGTAAGCCGATGGCCAACCGGTTGGAAACAAAGTCGACAAGCGGAATGTACTGCTCGATGAGACTTTTTTTGGCCTCGGTCGAGCCCTCTTCTTTCCACTGCTTCCAGAGAGGCAAATTGGATAAGGGGGAATGCTTGACTTCCTTCATTAAAGAATCACCACCTTATTCTTCTGAAATATGGCGTACGGCCTTCGCCAGTTCCTCGGGATCTAGAGTCTTGGTTGCAAGCTTCGGCGGCTTCAGCGGAGTGAACACGTCCGTGTCTTTCGAAGAATCCCCCTGCGGGGTCAACAGCTCCTTCAGGGAGCCAGGGTCCTCCGGTGTCGTTATATCCAAGCTTCTTCCTTTGTGGGAATCCTGCTCCTCCTGACGGTATCCGCTGCTTGGAGAAGATTCTTTTGGCGGAGCAAGAAGGACCGATAGAACGAATCGGATCAGAAACATAAGGAAGAAAAAGAACACCCCGCACAGGACCGCCCGGATCAAGGAAGTAGTCCAAACGTTGCGGGATAAGGATAAAAGCAGGGTAACCCCGAACCCGAAGACGGCAAAGGCCAGATTCCAGCTGATCCTGCCCTTCATGATTTACAATTCCTTGCTGCCCTTTTGCACACTGCGCACCGATAAGACACCCGTCGAACAGTCAAATTCAATGGTTCGTCCATGGTTCCCTCCCGTGTCTTCCGCCATAAGCGGGATTGCGTATTTGCTCAGCATGGTTTTGCACGATTCCGCGTTTCTCGGTCCGATCCGCATGCTGTCGCTTCCGGTCGAGAAGGCAAACATCTGGGACCCGCCCGCCATTTTGGATTCCAGTCTCTTTACAGAGGCTCCCCGGCTGACCATTAACCGGATGAGCTCGGGAATGGCGGTGTCCGCATACTTCGCCAGATTTAGCTGACCTTCTCTCGCAATATCGGAGGAAGGAAGCATGATGTGCGCCATCCCCCCCACCCGGCTCTCGGGGTCGAACAACGTAACTCCCACGCAGGAACCCAGCCCGGCTGATTTCAGAACGTCCGGTTGGGCGGCCACCTGCAGATCAGCCATTCCGACCTTAATCAGATTGGACGACTTCATGATGTGACTCCCAATGCAGAGAACAGAACATCGAAGGAATCGGGATCCGGTATGAGAAAGAATCGGCCTTCGACTTCCTCTTCCCCGTTCAGAAACTTGGTGTCGATGAACAAGGCGTGGTCCCCCATCTGCCCGTGCTGGAGCAGCCCGTAGCTTAGGATGGCACCGGCCATATCCATGGCGAGAGCCGGAACCGTAGGGGCCATGTTGAGCTTGGTTAAGTCGGCGAGAGAGCTTAAATAGGAACCGGCCAGAATGTTGCCGATCTCGTTCAGAGCCGATAACTCCATATCGGTAAAACCGTCTTCTTTCTCGGTTTCCATCCCGGCTAGGTTCCGAAGAAGTCCTTTGGCGGATTCTTCGGATAAGATAAAAAACATATTCCCCGGTGTTTCGCCCTCTACCCTTAAGTAAATGGCCACCACCACTTCCTCCGCGCCGCCGACACTTTCCGAAATGCCTTCGAAGGGAACGAGGCGGACCTGGGGAACCAGCATGTCCACCGGTTTATCGAGCAGATTGGATAACGCGGTCGCTGCATGACCCGCGCCGATATTGCCCACTTCCTTTAGAACGTCCAATTGAAATTCGGCGAGTGGCTTCCATTCCTTCACGCGGCCTAGTCCTCCAGGTGCTCCAGCTGAATAATCTCTTTCCGGTTGAGTACTTCCGATAGATTCAGAAGGACCAGGATGCGGTCATCTCCGATCCGGGCAATTCCGCGTAAATATTTGGCCCGGATTCCTCCTACTAATTCAGGAGCTTCGCTGATCGAATCGGAGTCCACGTCGATGACATCATTGGCGGAATCCACAATCAGCCCGACCTCCAGGTCATTGACCGCGACGATAATAATTCGGGTGTTATCGGTGTATTCGCTGGTTTCCAAGCCGAATCGTTCCCTCAAGTCGATGACGGGCACCACCACTCCCCGGAGGTTGATGACACCGCGAATAAAGGCCGGCGTCTTGGGCACCCGCGTCATGGGTTGCATTCGTTCGATCGTCTTTACCTTCTCTACCTCTACGCCGTATTCTTCACGGCCCAATGCAAATACGATTACCTTCAACTCTTCTGCCATGCTGAACCCCTCCATCACTATAATGGTCCTTACTTGATCAATGCGTTCGGATCCAGGATCAAAGCGACCTGGCCATCGCCAAGGATGGTTGCTCCCGATATGGAAAACACTTGAGTCAAATAGCTGCCTAAGGACTTAAGGACAATTTCCTGCTGCCCGATAAACTCATCCACGATTAGGGCAGCCTGTCTGTCCCCTTTGCGGATAATCACCATGTTGACCTCTGCTCTTCCCGCTTCATCATGTTTGGGCACATCCAAAACCTCCTCAAGCGACAGAACCGGCACCACGGCCTTCCGGTAATCCATCAGCTTGTTGCCGTGCACCGAACGGATTCTGTCCGCCGGAACGGCAGCCGTTTCAACGATGGAGGACAGCGGGATGGCATATTTCTCCTGGCCAACGCGAACCAGCATCGCCGCAATGATGGATAGGGTGAGCGGAAGCTGGACGGAAAACTTCGTTCCGAGTCCCCATTTGGAATCTATCCCGACATGTCCGCCTAAGGACTGGATCTTCGTCTTCACCACGTCCAGACCGACGCCTCTTCCGGAAATATCCGAAATCTTGTCGGCGGTGCTGAAGCCCGAGGCAAAGATCAGCTGCTGCACCTCGTCATCCGCCATTTTGGCCGACTGCTCCTTGGTGATGACCCCGTTCTTGATCGCGGTCTGAAGAACCTTCTCGCGGTTGATGCCCCGGCCGTCTTCTTCGATCTCGATAAAGACGTGGTTGCCGCTGTGAAAAGCTCGGAGATGAATGGTTCCCGTTTCGTTCTTTCCAGCCGCTATCCGTTCCGATACCGTCTCGATTCCATGATCGACCGCGTTTCGCAGCAGGTGAACAAGCGGATCCCCGATTTCATCGATAACCGTACGGTCCAGCTCGGTCTCTGAGCCGGTGACGACCAGATCCACCTTCTTGTCCAAGGACTTGGCAATATCTCGGATCATTCTGGGGAAGCGGTTGAAAACCGTTTCGACCGGAACCATGCGGAGCTTAAGGACAATGTTCTGCAGGTCACTGCTGACCCGGGACATATGCTCCACGGTTTCCACGAGATCGCTGCGGCGGATTTCCGCTGCCAGCTGCTCCAGTCTTACCCGGTCGATCAGAAGCTCGCTGAACAGGTTCATCAGCGTATCCAAGCGTTCGATATCCACGCGGATGGTCCGGCTTGCCACCGGGGCATTCGTCTGAGCGGCCGCCGGTCTGGCCGGTGCCGCCGTGGCTGCGGCGGCTTGTGCCTTGGCTTCCTGAAGCTCGGCGGCGGCTGCAGGAACAGACGATTCCGCCGGCTGCGCCCAACCCTTGAGCGAGTCGGAATCGAGACCGGCCGCGGACGCCGATTCAATCTCCGATACGCCAGTGATGCTTTCCTCCAAGGTTTGTCCATCCACCTGCGTAACGAAATAGACGGTGAAGGTGCGGTCGAATTTCTCTTGTTCGATTTCTTCGACAGAAGGAATCGATTTGACGACCTCTCCGCTCTGTTCCAGCACGTTAAAGACCATATAGGCACGGGCGGCCTTCAAGACACAATTTTCCTGAACGGCCACCTGGATGCGGTAGACGTGAAACCCTGATGCGAGAGACTGCTCGAGGATGGAAAGCTGAAAATCATCGAGCTCCCCTCCCGGGCTAAAGCCGGCAGCTGATGCTGGTGAAGCTTCCCCCTTACCGTAATCGCCGCTTACGATAGACTTGAGGGCGAGGACAATTTCGGTGACATCGGCTTTCCCGGTGCCTCCCCCGATGATATCCTGAACCATAGCCTCGAGAGCATCCGTGCTCTTGAACAAACAATCGAAGATAAACGAATTCATCGCGAGCTTGTGGTTCCTTACAAGATCCAGAACGTTCTCCATCTCATGCGTAAGAGAGGCCAGATCCTCAAAGCCCATCGTAGCCGACATTCCTTTCAGGGTATGGGCGGAACGAAAAATGGTATGAACGATCGACGTATCTTCAGGATTCTGTTCGAGACCGAGCAAGTTCTCGTTGATGGCCTGCAGATGTTCGGTGGATTCATCGATAAACATGGATAGATATTGATTGAGTTCCAACTAAAGCACCCCCGCTAATATTCAAAGCTTGTCCTTGCGGCTATCTTCTGTCGATCCCATCCTCCGTCAGGCGGACCAGATGGGAGGCGATTCGGGGAAGAGGCTGAACATGCATCGCCCCGTTTAGATGGACCGCCGCCCTCGGCATTCCGTAAACCACACACGACTCTTCGGATTCCGCTGTCGTGGAAAAGGCTCCTGCCTGGCGCAACGCGAGCATTCCCTTCGCTCCGTCGCTTCCCATGCCTGTCATCAGGACGATATGGCGCTTCAGTCGGCGGAATGGAAGCAGCGATTCAAACAGATAGTCAACCGAAGGCCGGTGACCCATGCGGGGCTCCTCCTCCGTAAGCTTGATCCGGAAATGTCCGCCATTCTCCTGAACCATCGCCATATGATAGCCTCCCGGCGCAAGGAGAACCTTTCCCCTTTCCACCCCTTCCCCGTCCTCCGCTTCCTTCACAAGAAGGGGAGAAACGGCATTAAGCCGGTCCGCCAGAGACTTGGTGAATTTGGGCGGCATATGCTGCACCACAAGGACCGGTGCCGGGAAGTCGGCGGGAAGACCGGAAATGACGGCATGGAGGGCTCTTGGCCCTCCGGTTGAGGTTCCCATGGCGACCAAATGCTCGAAGGACCCCTCGGGGCTGGTTTCTTTTATCTGTCGCACCCGAGGAAGGACCGGCTCCGGCGCCGCGTCCTGCACCCAAGCAGGAAGGACTTTGGAGTGTACGGCGGCCAAGAGCTTCTCGTGAAGCAGCTCTCTCACTTTATGCAGATCGAACGAAACGGAGCCGGATGGCTTCTGGAGGAAATCGACGGCTCCTCGTTCCAAGGCTTTGACCGTTTCCATGGCCCCTTCCTGAGTCAGGCTGCTGAGCATAATGACCGGTGTCGGCTTCTCCTTCATAATCAGAGCCAGGGCCTCAAGGCCATCCATAACGGGCATCTCCACATCCATGGTGATGACGTCGGGGTTCAGCTCCTTGACCTTCTCAAGGGCTTCCCGCCCGTTCTTGGCCGTTCCCGCCACATGGAAACGCGAATCTTCTCCGACCATATCGGAAATGATTTTGCGCATAAAGACCGAATCATCCACCACCAGCACTTGATAAGCCATAGAATCCCTCCTTCTCAGCTGTCTATCTATCCTTGTGCAGGCCAAGCGGATTATTTAAGCAGCCGGATCATCCGATGCAGAAAGCCCTTTACCCCACCGGTGTGGACCGGCTCCATTTGCTGGCCCTTGATAAAATGATCGACCAGCTCCTCCAGGCTTCGGGCGGCCGGGCTGCCCGGAAACGCTACGGTGAACGGGGTCTGCTTCTTCACGGCTTTGGTTACCGAGCTGTCATCCGCCACATAGCCCAGGATGGGAATATCCAGCTGCAGAAACCGCTTCGCCACAAGACGGATCTTATCCGCCGTCTGAAGCCCTTCCCGGTCATCCGATACCCGGTTGATTACGAGCCGGAAGGGAACGTTTTTCTCCTCGCTGTGAACCATTTTGATAATGGCATAGGCATCGGTGATGGAAGTCGGCTCGGGTGTGGTGACCACGAACGTTTCATGAGCGGCGAGAATAAATTTTAAAGTTTCTTTGGAAAGCCCGGCTCCGGTATCAAACAGAATAAAATCGACATGACCGTTCAGCTGGCTGATCTGATCCGAGAAATAATCGAGCTCGCTGTCCTTTAACCGCAGCAGATCGGTAAAACCGGAGCCTCCCGCAATGAACCGCAGCCCGTGCGGCCCTGTCTGGATGATGTCCCAGATGTTTTTTTCCTTCTTGAGAAGGTGATACAGGCTGTACGGAGAAGCCACTCCCATGAGCACGTCGATATTGGCCAACCCAATATCCGCATCGAAGATGAGCACCTGGTAGCCCCGCTTCTGTAGAGTTAAGGCAAAATTCAAAGTGAAGTTGGACTTTCCCACTCCCCCTTTTCCGCTCGTCACCGTGATGACCCGTGTGTTCTTAACAGAGGAAGCCTGCCGCGTTAGAATTAAATTTCTTAAGCTTTGAGCCTGGTCACTCATGACAGATCCTCCAGAAGAAGCTCGGCCAGCCGGTTAACATCCGCCGGAACGATATCGTCCGGAACGTTCTGTCCGTTGGTCAAATAGGACAGCTGGAGAGGAAAATCATTAACGAGGTTAACCACCGCACCGTACGAATCGGTTTCATCCATTTTGGTGAAGAGCACTTTATCCAGTTTGAATTTCATGAAGTTCTCGGCGATCACTTTCATGTCTTTGTATTTGGTGGTCAAGCTTAGAACCAGAATCGTTTCGCTTCTCCCCTTGGTCTGCAAAAGCGCGTTCAGCTCGGAGACATACATTTCATTGCGGAAGTTTCGGCCGGCGGTGTCCATGAAAATCATGTCACAATGGGCAAGCTTCTCGAACGCCTTATGCAGATCCTGTGGAGAGAAGACTACCTCCAGAGGGACGTTAAGGATGGTGGCGTAGGTCTTCAGCTGTTCGACGGCCGCGATCCGATACGTATCCGAGGTGATGAACCCGACCTTGCGCTGGTGCTTGAGAACCTGCTCGGCGGCCAGCTTGGCGATCGTCGTCGTTTTGCCGACACCGGTAGGACCGACGAAATGAACGATTTGCGTATGGGGCGAAATCTGCTCCCCTTTTCGTCCTCCCATTCGTTCCTTCAGAAGAGCAGAGGCGTTCTCCCGAACGGTTTCTTCCGTCCATTCCACGCCCTCCCTCTCTTCCGCTTCCAGGCAGTCCACAATATGCTCCGCGAGATCCGGGCGGATTTCCTGCTCCAGGAGCCGGCTGTGCAGCCGTTCTAAGAGCGGATGGCGGGCAGGAGATCCGGAATCCGTTCTGCGGGAGAGTCGGGTGACCATCTCCTTCATCTGGCGGATCTCCTCCAGCAGGGTCTCTTCACTTCCTGAAGAACGGCCTCCGTTTCGCTGCGGAATCCCGGTAAGAGCCGCCGTCTCTCCCTCCGTAAGGACATCAGGCACGTAAGGCAGTCTTTGCTCAAACGCAGCGGCCGCGGGGTCAGGCCGCTTGGGGAGCGGGGGTACCCGTGTTTCCTCGGCTTGCTGCCGAAACGGCAGCGAAACGGCAGGAGGAGGGAACGCAGGCGGCACAGATGGCGCAGCCGCAGGGGCGGATGAATCGGTGGCGGCCACCACTTCGATCCTCTTCTTCCCGAACATCCCGAGAAACCCTCCGGTACGGATTTCTTTCGTATTGATGATAACGGCGTCTTTCCCCAGCTCGTTCCTTATTTGCTGTAGAGCATCCGGCATGGAGTCCACCACATATCGTTTAACTTTCACAGGTTAACCACTCCCATGCTTTGGATTTCTACGCTTGGCTCCAGTTCACTGTAAGACAGCACCGGGATATCCTGCATCGTTCTTTCCAGCAGCTGCCTCAAATACATGCGAATGGTCGGCGACGTCAGAATAACCGGCTGCTGGCCCGTTTGGATGGCTTTGCTCACCTGCTCATTGAGACGGTGATAAATGATCTGGGAGGAGGACGGGTCCAGCGCCAAATAAGAGCCTTGCTCGGTCTGCTGAACCGCCTCCGCTATTTTCTTCTCTAGAGAAGGCCCTACCGTAATGACTTTAAGGGAATCCCCCCTGTCGGAATACTGCAGGGTGATTTGCCTGGAAAGCGCCTGCCGGACGTATTCGGTCAGAATATCGGGATCCTTCGTATAAGTTCCATAATCGGCGAGGGTCTCGAGGATGGTTACCATGTCCCGCACCGATATTTTTTCCCGAAGCAGCTTGGCGAGCACCTTCTGGATGTCTCCGATGGAAAGGATGCTCGGGATCAGTTCATCCACCAAGGCCGGGTACGACTCCCTCACATTGTCCACCAACGCTTTCGTCTCCTGGCGTCCCAGAAGCTCATAGGAATGCTTTTTGATGATTTCCGTCAGATGAGTGGCCACGACGGACGGCGGATCGACCACCGTATAGCTGGCAAGCTCGGCTCTTTCCTTGGTCGCTTCATCTATCCAGAGGGCCGGGAGGCCGAACGCAGGTTCCGTCGTTTCGATACCGGTTACGGAATCGTCGTCGAAGCCCGGGCTCATGGCCAAGTAGTGGTTTAGGAGAAGCTCTCCTCCGGCCACGGTGTTACCTTTGATCTTGATGACATATTCATTCGGCTTCAGCTGAATGTTATCCCGGATGCGGATGACCGGCACGACGATCCCGAGCTCCAGGGCGCACTGGCGGCGGATGAGGATGATCCGGTCCAGAAGGTCTCCTCCCTGCTGCGTATCCGCCAGAGGGATAAGCCCATAGCCGAACTCAAATTCAATGGGATCGATCTGCAGAAGCGAAATGACACTCTCGGGGCTGCGCACCTCTTCGATCTGTTGTTCCTCCTCCATCTGCTCCTCTTCGGCCTGCTTGCGGCTGAGATTGGTCTGCATGCGGCGCGCCGAGATGACCAGAACGATGGCGAGCGGATAGGTGGCGGTAGGTCCGATCGGCGTAAAGGTCCCGAGCACGAACACGGTGGCGGCGACCACGTACAGCAGCTTGGGATAGGCCAAGATTTGACCGGTAATATCGGAGGCCAGGTTTCCTTCCGATGTAGCGCGCGTGACGATAAGTCCGGCCGCCGTGGAAATAAGCAGCGCCGGAATTTGGCTGACGAGGCCGTCCCCGATGGTCAGCTTGGAGAACAAGGCGGCCGATTCGGCTGCGGATTTGTTAAGAAAGAGCATTCCGATGATCAGCCCGCCGATCAGGTTAATGATCAGAATGACGATACCCGCAATGGCATCTCCTTTTACGAATTTGCTCGCTCCATCCATCGCTCCGTAGAAGTCCGCTTCATTCTCAATCTTCTTCCGCCGTTCCCGGGCCTGCTGCTCGTTGATCATTCCGGCATTCAGGTCTGCATCAATGCTCATCTGCTTACCGGGCATGGCATCGAGGGTGAACCGGGCTGCGACCTCCGCCACCCGCTCGGAGCCCTTGGTGATTACGATAAATTGGACGATGACTAGAATAAGGAAAACAACGAAACCGACGACCAGGTTATCCCCGGCGACAAAAGACCCGAACGTTTCCACCACATGTCCGGCCTCGCCCTTGGACAAAATGTTCCGCGTCGTGGACACGTTTAGTGCCAGCCGGAATAAGGTCGTAATCAGAAGCATGGACGGAAAAATGGAGAACTGCAGGGCGTCCGTCGTGTTCATGGCGACCAGAAGAATCATCAGGGCCAGGGAAATATTAATGACGAGCAGGACGTCCAGCATGACGGTTGGAATGGGAACGACCATCATTAGAACGATTCCGATAATCCCGACCAGTACAAACAAATCTCTTGGCTTCATAACCGACGTCTCCTTCTCTACTTGCTTCTGCCTTTCAGCTTATATACGTAAGCCAATACTTCCGCTACCGCTTGGAAAAGATCGGCCGGTATGGACTGGCCGATCTCCACCTGGTCGTGAAGGGCCCGCGCGAGCGGCCGGTTCTCCATCAGGACGATTCCGTGCTCCCTTCCGACTTCCTTGATCTTCTGGGCGATGAAATCCGTTCCTTTGGCGAGCACCTTCGGCGCCTCCATCCCCGATTCATACTTGATGGCAATCGCATAGTGCGTCGGGTTCGTGATGATGACATCCGCCTTGGGAACATCCTGCATCATCCGCTGCATGGCCATCCGGCGCTGGCGTTCTTTGATTTTGCCTTTCACCAGAGGATCGCCTTCGGATTTTTTATATTCGTCTTTGATGTCCTGCTTGGACATCTTCAGATTTTTTTCATGTTCATAGCGTTGGTACATGTAGTCGAATGCGGCCAGTACGATGAGAATGAGGCCGATTTTGATTCCGAGCTGAACGGTCAGGCCGGAGACGAAGCTCATCGTATTCGCAAGCGGCATTCGGGACAGGCCCAGGATCTGGTCCTTGCTTCCCATGATGGTGCTGTAAACCACAACGCCGATCACCGCCAGCTTGAGAATGGACTTTAGGAAATCCACCGCCGTTCGGAGACTGAAGATCCGTTTGGCTCCTTCAAGCGGGTTGATCTTATTGAATTTCATAAGGAGCGGATCTCCTGTGAACAGGATGCCGATCTGCAGGTAATTGCCCACGAGGGCGATCAGAACGGCGACGAGAAAAATGGGAGCAAGCAACAGCAGGCTCTCCACCAGCAAATTGCCGAATAAGGAGTTGACGTTCGAGATGGTAACCTCCATCCCCATGTAATCATGGAACGTTACGCGAAAGAGTTTGATGTATTTCTCCTTCATGAATCCGCCGAACAGAATAAAAGCAAGAAAGCAGAAAAACAGGATGAAAGCCCCGGGCAGCTCCATGCTTTTGGCGACCTGCCCTTTTTTTCTCGCCTCCTGGCGCTTCTTGGGGGTAGCAGGCTCCGTCTTCTCCCCGGAAAAAAGCTGAAGATCCAATCGATAGCGATACGCTGACACTAGCTTCCTCCCTGTCTTCATGTACTCTCTTACGGCTGTGCGGGAGGGGCTCCCCCCAGCAGCTGAATCATGCTGCGGACTTCGTCGATCATATCCTGGAAAAGATCCGAGAAAAGGGGACTGAAGCCGGGAATGAGCAGGATCAGAATCATCAGCCCAACCAAAATTTTAAGCGGCATGCTAAGGACGAAAATATTGAACTGCGGCGCCGTCCGGGCGAGGATCCCGAGCCCCACATCGACCAGGAACAAGGCGACCACCAGCGGGGCGGCCATCTGAAAAGCGAGCTCGAAAGCGGTGGAGAGAGAACGGACCAGGAACTCCGTGACGCCTCCCTGATAAAGCCGCTCAAAGGCTTGGTTATCCAGCGGCACCCATTGGTAGCTGTCGATGATGGCGGAAAACAGATAATGATGCCCGTTGAAGGCCAAGAACAGTACCGTCGCCAGCATATATTTCAAGTTTCCCAAAATGGGACTTCCCGCCCCGGTCATCGGGTCGATGATGTTGGCGATGCTGAAGCCGATTTGGATATCTACAAAAGATCCCGCAATCTGCACGGCCGCAAAAAAAACATAAGCAACGAAGCCGAGCAGCAGACCGATTAGCGTTTCTTTAAGGATGGAAAGGACATAGTTCCCGTCCATCGGGACTGGCGCTCCGCTAACCAGAGTCAACACGATTAGGGAGACGAAAAAGGAAATCCCCAGCTTGAAGGGAGTTGGGACGTTGCGGGCGGAAAACACCGGTGCCGCGACAAAAAACGCCGCAATTCGACAGAAAACAAGCAGAAAGGATGGAAAAGCCTGCAGGATCGGCTCGATGTTCACTCAACCCCTAACCTATATATTTGTAGAGGTTCCCAAGCAGATTGGAAGTGAAATCCGCCAAGGTGGTGAGAATCCATGGCCCGAACAGCAGCAGCACAAGCAGTACGGCGATAATTTTGGGAACAAAAGCTAACGTCTGCTCCTGGATTTGGGTGGTCGCCTGGAAAATGCTGATCACGAGACCGACCACCAAGGCGGCGATCAGCATCGGCGCACTGGTTTTTAATACGGTATAAACCGCCTCGCCCGCCAGACGGATAACAAAATCGGAAGCCATGACTCTACTCCTTCGTAAGGTCGATCAAGTATTAAAGCTGAGCAGGAGCGATTTAACAATCAGGTACCAGCCATCGACCAGAATAAAGAGCAGGATTTTGAACGGCAGGGAAATCATGACCGGTGGAAGCATCATCATTCCCATCGCCATCAGCGTGCTGGAGATGATCATGTCGATCACCAGAAAAGGAATGAAGATCATAAAGCCCATCTGAAAAGCCGTCTTCAACTCACTTATGGCGTAAGCCGGGATGAGTGCCGTAAGCGGCGTGTCTTCCACCCCAGCCGGGGCTGCTTTGGCATAATCCAGGAACAGCTTGAGGTCCTGCTCACGCGTCTGCTTGATCATGAACTGCTTCATCGGACCCGCCGCCTTCTCCAATGCCTGGGTCTGATTGATCTCTCCCTTAAGGTACGGCTGGAGCGCTACTTGATTGACTTCCCCCAAGGTCGGCGACATGATAAACAATGTCAGAAACAAGGCCAAACCGATCAGCACCTGATTGGGAGGCATCTGCTGGGTTCCAAGCGATGTCCGTACAAACCCCAGCACGATCACGATTCGGGTAAAGCTCGTCATAAGCACCAGAATCGAGGGGGCCAGGCTTAGCACCGTAATCAGAAGGATGATGGAGATGGTGCTGGAGCCTCCTGCCCCGCCGTTCCCGATTCCGATATTAATATCCGGAATGGGATTCACCGTGCCGGTTTCGCCTGCCGCCGAAGCGGTGGACAGGAATCCTAACGAAAGAAGCAGGAGGGCGGGGACGAGCAGCATCCATTTCCTACTCTTCATGCTTTTTCCACCGTTCTTCTAGACTTTCTTCCTGGATCAATTCCTCTACCCTCTTTTTTCGATTCGGCAGAGACTGCATCTTTTGCCGGAATACCTGCTGGAAGGTCGGCAGCTCCTCTTCCCGGGAGCGGGATGCTGTCGTCATCCCCTGGATCCATTTCATCAAGGAAGCCGGGCTCCGGTCTGCCGACCGGCCGCCCATCATATGATCCCGGATATACTCCGCTTCTTCCTCGTCCTCAATGATCGAAATCAGGTTAATGCTATCCCCTACTCCGAGAACATACAGCTTGCGACCGATCTCCACGATCTGGACCGATTTGTTTTGTCCGAGCGGAACCCCTCCCAGCGGTTTTACCGAACGTCCCGCCAGCATGCTTTTATTTTTTTGCGCGAGAAGCTTAACTATGACATAGAACAAACCGATAATAAGGAGGAGATAGAAAACGACCTTAACGATCATGGTGAGATTGCTGGTTTCGATAACGGCAACACCTTATCCCAAAGTTTTCTTAATCGCTTCGATAACCCGGTCAGCCTGGAAGGGCTTGACGATAAAATCTTTCGCGCCCGCTTGAATGGCGTCGATAACCATCGCCTGCTGGCCCATGGCCGAGCACATGATGACCTTCGCGTTCGGATCCAGCTTCTTGATTTCCTTCAGGGCGGCAATCCCGTCCATCTCCGGCATCGTAATGTCCATCGTGATCAGGTCCGGCTTGACTTCCTTGAACTTCTCGATGGCCTGCGCCCCGTCATTCGCCTCTCCTACTACGTCATATCCGTTTTTCGTCAGAATATCGCGGATCATCATCCTCATGAATGCTGCATCATCAACAACTAGAATCCGGTTAGCCATGGTAAACCATTCCTCCTGAAATATGTCTATTGTAGTTTTTGAATCCGATCCCACTGGTTGATAATGTCGGTTACCCGAACGCCAAAGTTCTCATCGATGACGACAACCTCTCCTTTGGCGATCAATTTGTTGTTCACCAGAATATCGACCGGCTCTCCCGCCAGCTTGTCCAGCTCGATAATAGAGCCTTGCGAAAGATCCAATATGTCTTTAATAACCTTGTGGGTTCTTCCCAGCTCTACTGTGACCTTAAGCGGAATGTCGAGCAGCAGATTGAGATTCGTTTCGTCGGCACGGCCGGCGAAACCGGGGGTAAAGCTGCTGAACTGGGCCGGCTGCACGTTCACGTTCCGGTTCGCAGCTTCTCCGTAAGAAGCCGGCGGAGGCGGCGTCGGATAACCCTGCTGGGCCTGTACTCCGTACCCGTAAGCCGGATCCGGAGGATAATACGCAGCCGGCTGCGGAGGATATCCCGGAGGCTGTTGCTGCATGGGCGGTTGATACATAGGCTGCTGCACAGGCTGCTGATATACCGGCTGCTGGGCGGCGGGCTGCTCGGGAGCATCGGCTTTGGCGGCGGCCGGAGGCTGCTGCTGAGGTGCTGGAGCAGGTACTTCCATACGAGGCTCTTCGAATCCTCCGGGAATGGCGGACTCGTCTGCATCTCCGCCTCCCATCAGGATATTGACCATGTTTTTGGCAAAGGAAACGGGAAGAAGCTGCATGATGTTGCTGTCAATCAAATCCCCAATCGTGAGACGGAAAGAAACTTTAATAAAGACATCTTCCTCCGGAAGGTTGTCCTGACCTCCGTCGCCAGCCAAATCCAGAATGTCAATCCCGGGAGGAGAGATATTCACCAGCCGGTTAAAAATAGTCGACATGGAGGTGGCCGAGGAGCCCATCATCTGATTCATGGCTTCCTGAACGGCGCTGATGTGGATCTCCGACAGCTCGGCTTCCTGGGTATTCGTCCCGTCTCCTCCCATCATCAGGTCGGCTATAACTTTGGCGTCATTCGTTTTGATGACGAGAAGATTGATGCCGTGGAAGCCGTCTACATAGTTAACGTGCACGGCCACATGCGGCTTCGGAAACTCGAACTTTAATTCGACTTTGGAAATAACCGACACTTGAGGAGTGGTAATCTCCACTTTTTTACCGAGTAGAGTGGACAATGCCGTTGCTGCACTTCCGAAGGTAATGTTCCCAATCTCGCCAAGGGCATCCTGTTCGAGCGAGGTTAAATAATGGTCTACATGGGGGGAACCCGGCTCGGAAGCTGCCCCTCCGTCATCCGACGTCTGCCTCAGCAGGGCGTCAATCTCCTCCTGCGACAAATAGTCTTTGTTATTCGTCATGCTCTTCCACCTCTTCCGTAACAATATCCGTAATCTGTATGGCTACCTTGCCTTTTAGCGTCCCCGGGCTTCCCATGTACTTGATTTTGTCACCCACTTTGATGTGCAGCCCCTCTTCAACCGGCTTGTTCAGCGAAATGACATCCCCCGGAGCAAGACCGAGAAATTCCCGGACGGACAGATGCGATTCCCCCAGCTCCGCTATGATCGGCAGCTTGGCCATGTTTACCCGGGCGTGCAGAGCTTCGCTTTCTTCCGGCGTCTTGCTCTTCTTGTGGGTGACGAACATATGATGAACGGACAGGCGCTGCATGATGGGCTCGATCACCACATGAGGGATACAGAGGTTGATCATTCCGCTTGTGTCACCAATCTTGGTACTGAGGGAAATCAGAGCAATCGTATCGTTAGCCGAAGCAATTTGCATGAATTGAGGGTTGGTTTCCAACGCCTCCATTCTTGGCGTCAGATCCATGACCGTCTTCCACGCCTCCTGCAAGGAATTCAACGCCCTGCTGAAGATTCTTTCCATTATCATGGTTTCGATTTCCGTCAGCGCATGGATTTTGGAGGGCGACACTCCCATTCCGCCAAGCAGACGATCCAGCATGGCAAAGGCAACATTCGGATTGACCTCCAGCACCATCCGGCCTTCAAGCGGTTCCGCCTCAAAAATATTCAGGATGGTCATCTTCGGGATGGAGCGGATGAACTCATCGTATGGAAGCTGTTCGACCTGAACCACGCTGATCTGAACGAACGTCCGAAGCTGTGTCGAAAAATAGGTGGTGAGAAATCTCGCAAAATTTTCATGTATCCTAGTTAAGCTCCGCAGATGATCTTTAGAGAATCTCGTAGCCCGCTTAAAATCGTAAACCCTGACTTTCTTCTCCGTGTCCTCTTTTTTGAGCTCTTCCGCATCCATCTCTCCGGAGGAAAGGGCGGCGAGAAGGGCATCAATTTCATTTTGCGAGAGTACGTCAACCAATAAAGTCACCTCCTTCGAAGCGTCATAGCCGAATTACGCTACTGCACAATCATTTCCGTAATGTAGATTTGGGTGATCTTCCCATCGTGCAGGAAGGAGTTGATTTTGTTCATGAGAAGAGCGGTCAGGTTGTCCTGGCCTTTGCTTCCGGCGATCTGTTCAGCGGTCATGTCGGCCAGCGTCTGATTAAGCACGCCTCTCACTCTGGAATCGACCAGATTCTCGAACTCCGTCTTGCCTTTCTTGTTATTAAGCTCGAAGGCAAAGCTGGCTTTCACCACTTTGTTCTTCTCCGAAAGATTCGTCAAAATTTCTTTTACCGGGACCGTAAGCTCCTTGACTTCGGCAGCCGTCAGCTGCTTCTCTTCCGCTGCCGCCTTAACGCCGGGAACCGTGCTATTGTTCTTGTCCAAATAGTTCCATAGGACGACGAAGGTAACCAGGATCAGGGTAATGACGATCAGCATGGCGATCACGATTTGAAACAATCTGCTCTTAAGCAATTAAGTCCCCTCCGAATCCACACTCTTGATAGTCCCTTGAATGGAGCCGATCGAGCGCATGTAGGTTTCCACCAGGCTGACCACTTCCTGGTTCTTTTCCAGCACCATAATCTTCTTACCGTTGGTTAAGGTAATGACGGTGTCCGGTGTTTCTTCAAGACTCTCAATCAAAATGGCGTTAATGTAAATTTGCTTACCGTTCAACCGGGTAACGGGTATCATGCTTGCCCTCCAGACATTAGCAGCGGGGGCCAGGTTGTCCCCCGCCCGCTAACGGAGTTTAGATTAACGCTTAAGCCCTACAACCTCTTGCAGCACTTCATCCGAGGTGGTGATGATCCGGGAGTTTGCCTGGAACCCACGCTGGGCGATGATCATTTCCGTAAATTCGGAGGTAAGGTCCACGTTGGACATCTCCAGCTGGCCGGTTACAATCGCCCCGGTGCCGTCCGCCGAACTGTTTGCATTGTAGAGGGTCAACTGCCCGCCGCCCGCCGTAGCCGCATCGGCGTTCGGGGTCGTACGGTACAGGTTACCTCCCACTTTCTCAAGACCCGACGGATTGGTCACTTTGGCAATCCCGATAGACGTTTGCACCGTAGGTGCGGCTCCACCAACCGAGGTGATGATATCTCCGTTCGAGGCTATGGAGAAGGAAGTAACACCCGCCAGGTTGATTTCCGCTCCGCCCACATCCAGAACGAACAACCCATCCTGGGTGACCAGGTTGCCATTGGCATCGACTTTGAAGTTACCGTCCCGCGTCAGAAACGGGTCTCCGCCGTTTGCCATATCGGCCTTTACCGCAAAAAAACCGTCTCCGTCAATTCTTAGGTCGGTCGCCACATTCGTCGTCATGGCCGATCCGGGAGTATGGATCGTATCGATGGACCCGATCGCCGAACCGAGGCCGATCTGCTTGGCGTTCACGCCGCCTTGGGTCGTTCCGTTCGGAGCCGTAACCCCGGCGGTCGTCTGGCTGAGGATATCCTTGAAATTCACCCGGCCTGCTTTAAAGCCGACCGTGTTTACATTGGCAATGTTGTTACCAATAACGTCAAGCTTGGTCTGAAAGCCCCGCATACCGGAAACACCGGAGTAAAGAGATCTCAACATATGGGAAGTTCCTCCTAATAAATAAAGTAATGGAATCGGCTGCTTCAATCGGTCCGCAGCCGCCGGCTTCCGGGTAGGGCCAGCCGGGTTCTTTAGCTCACCACAATGGCACTGTCAATTTGGGTAAAAACATTGTCTTTCATCGTCGCTCCGTCCAGAGCCGTCACGATGGTTCGGTTCGGAACGTTCACGATCAGCGCCATGTCATTCATCAGGACAAGGGAGTCTTTGGCGCCTTTGGCTGCCGCCTTGTCGATGGCACTTTGAATTTTGGTCAATTGTTCGGGCTGAAGCTGAATTCCTCTCTGCTGCAGCCTGACCTCCGCATGATGACTCAGCTTCATTTGACTGCTGAGGAGCTTGTCGAAGGATGTCGGGTTATCGCTGCGACCGGAGGAAGACGCCGTTTGCTTCGGCTGAATTCCCGGCTTTGGCGGGTGGGGATACAGTTGACCTATGGAGATGCGTCCTGTCATGGAGCCACCCCTTCAGCATTCCAAATTTTGGTTAGGCGGTCAATAGGAATCTCTTCTCCTTGTATATGCGCATACTGGAGGCCCTCTTTAATGGAGAGCGCTTCGACAATCCCTGATTTTGTGACCTTTTTCCCATCGGTGTCCATCGTTTCCCAGTTAACCGATTTTCCTATTAGTTCAGGAGACAAGCTGAAGGATTGACGCAGCATTTTCATTTCATTGGCCATGTTGGTGAGCTGTTCCACCGACGTGAATTGGGCCATCTGGGCGATAAATTCCTTGTCCTCCAGAGGCTTGCTGGGATCCTGATTTTTGAGCTGGGTAATCAAGATTTTGAGAAAGTCATCTTTCCCCAGGTTATTGCTTTTGGCCTTGGCCGCACCGTTGTCAATATTGGTTTTGGAATAATAAGGCCAAACGTTGTTGGTTCCCGTCACATTGGACATGTTGACACCTCCTGTCCGTGAGTATCCTTCTGGTATAGAAGAATTAGGCGGTTGTATCGACGGTAGCTCCGAAAGCCTGCTGCCGGATATTCATCAGCTGCGAAATTTCCTTTGCATAATCTTCCTCCGTGAGCTCGGCTTCTATCGTCCGCTCCCGGTTTTTCCGGGTAAACTGCTGGGAGGACTGCTGCTGGCGCTGGTCCTGGAACATTCCCGAGGCAAGCGAGGAAGCTTGAGCCACTTCCAATCTTTCCACCTGAATGCCTTGGTTTTGGAGATTCAGGCGAAGCTGCGAAAGCTGGCTTTCGATCATCTCTTTGCCCAGAACGGATTGTGCCGCAAAATGGGCGATAACCTGGCCGTTATGGACGCTGATCTTCACTTCCACCTTGCCCAGATTTTCCGGGGTCAAAGTCAAGCTGGCTTCCGACATCCCGTTGAGAGGATTCACGTTAAAGCTTTTCATGACCAGCTGGGTCATTTCTCTTGCAAAGCTTTGAGCGCTCACCGGCTGGTTCTTGAAGGTCTCTTGAGGAACAGTCTTCAGAAAATCCTGCACCGTGACCGGTGCGAACTCCGGCAGGTCATGATCCGCCGGTACCATACCATCCGGAATCGGTGCCCCCTCCGGCTTAAGCTGCTGAACCATTCTTTCCCTTACTCCGCTCTTAAGAGCCAGAACCTCCAGTTTGGTCAACGGTTTAGTCTGTGGCGGAAGAGCGGGTCCGGATTCCTTCTGGTCTTCATTAAGCGGCTGGGCGAAAAGAACAGCTGCCGCCTTCTCTCCTGCGGACCGGGGCTTGCCCTCTGCCCTTCTGCTTTCTTGAGCGTCTGCAGCAGTCGAAATCGCCTTGTCCAGCGCCAACCTAATCCCCTGCTCTGTTTGACTGCTTGCTGCCGTCCCGCCAACCGGGTTCAACACCCGGCTCATGGTGGAAGCCACCAAGGGCTGCAGAGTCGAGGCCAGCTGCTGAAGCAGTTCGCTCCCCGGCTCCTTCTTAAAGGCCTTTAGAAAAGTGCTGAGAATGTCTCCTTCTTCTGCTGAAGGCGTCCCATCTGCTACAGTCTCTCCCTCTTGGGAAATCCCCTGTGCGGCTTGTCCTTCCCCGGTGGAACCCGAGGAGGATGGGAGCAGTCCCATGCCGGCTAGCAGGTCTTTGGCCTGAGCCAGCCAACTTGTCCATTCGGCCGCAGCCTGTGCACTTGCCCCATTCCCTAGCTGTCCGAGGAGGGATGCCATATTTTCCGGATCGGGATTAGAAGCTTGATCTACAGGTGCGGGAAGCATAAGACTCATCCATGCGGCCGGGAGCCCTTGAAGTAGTGCATCCCAAGCCAGTTCCTCCCCAAAAGGGTCGGCTGCCTTCTTGTCTCCGCCCCCCAGTTTCTCGTTTAAAGCTGAAAAGAAAGAGACAGGACTCCCCGGCTCGGCGGTGGTCTGTCCGGCGGAGGAAGGTAACTTTGTCTGGGCAGTCGGGAGAGCGGTATTTGTCATGCTAATATCCATGCTTATTCACCTCCTCTCCAAGTTCAATTCTGATGTTACGAGCCCAGCTTGCTGGTGATTTTAGCCGCCGTGTCCTTATTCGCATCGGCAAGGGCCGACATGATCTTGGAGCGTGCCTGGGTGTCCGTTGCGGTTAAAATATCCAGTACCTTGGTGGGGTTGACGGCATACATTTCCACGAGAACGGCTGCGGCACTTTTCGGCGTCATGTTGGAGAAGGTTTGACCCAAATCCGTAGTCGTCAGCTTCTGACCTGCCTTCGCTGAATTGTCATTCAGTTGAATTCTTTCCTGAAGGGCTGCTATCTCCCGGTCCTTGACCGGTGTCAGGTCTTTCAGATAGATAGAGGCTTCCGCCGCTTTTTTCGGATCCATCTTCTCCAATATTTTGACCCGGTCGTCCGGCTTCATTTCGCTGAACAGGAGCACCTGCTCCTTCAACGTTAAGTTTTCCATGATAGGTGCGGCCTTGGAAGGATTCATCTTGGTGTACATGGAGGCGGTCTGCTGAATTTGAGCATGATACTCTTCATCGGTTTTGGCTTTACTCTTCAGCTGCTCCTCGAGCTGGGCGACTTTGGCTTGGAGGTCTTTAATCGTCTGGTCCTTCTGCAGGAACAGCTCGTCGGACTTCTTGAGCTCGTTGTCTTTCTCACCCAGCTTCGCGGTTAAGTCCGCTACCGTCTTGTCCTGGGCTTTGGCCTGTTCCGCCGGCTTCTCCCCACTCCCGGATAACGCGCCCGCCGCCGGATCAGGAACAAGCTTGCTCACAACCGGAACGCGGTTGGCGGCTTTCAGCAGGCTGTCCTTGACGTCATAATCAAACAGTGTCAGGAGGACGACGATCAGCACAAGAACAAAGACGATCGGAACGAGAAACCAGTATAAGAATCGTTCAAATGCGCTTAACTCCGGCTTGTCCATTTCCGTTTCCAATGTCTACTCCCCCTTTCCGGATGTTTATCGGCTATGACGGCTGCTTGTGACGCGACACGGACATTTCGTCCAACGCTTCCTGGTCCTTTTTGAGAAGAGCAGCCGTAAAATGAAGCTTGGCCTTCTCCCTTGCTTTGGACCAAACCTTCTCTTCTCTCATTTTGGCGGTAAGGTTGCTCTGCTTATCTTCGACATTGATTTGCGCCGCCCGGACAGCGGCATTCTTGTTAAGGATCTGATGGTCGATGTGATCGAGATATTTCTGATAAAGCATCAGCTCGGATACCGTGGTCCGGTTGGCCGCAGCCGAAACGAGCGTTTCCTGTACTTCCGATTTGTGATGCTTAAGATCGGAAAGCTGATCTTCTTCGACCCGCAGGTCATTTACCGCAGAGGAGAGAATCCATTCCGCTTGGGTTTTCTCATTGGTTTTCAAATCCACTATCTTCTGAAAGGAATAGCGAAACCGCGACACTCAGGATCAACCTCCGTTAAATTCGGCCAAGAGCCGCTCTTGAGCTTCCAAATAATTGACCTTCTCATCGGTTCTCTGGCGGGTAAAAGCCCAAATGGATTGAATGTATTGCAGGGAAGCATCAATTTCTGCATTGGAGCCTCTCTGGTACGCCCCAATATTAATGAGGTCTTCCGAATCTTTATAAATAGAAAGCATTCGTTTTAGAAAATTGGCGGCATCCTGCTGCTCCCGGGGAACAATTTCCTTCATCACCCGGCTGACGCTTGACAGAACCTCGATAGCCGGATAATGCCCCTTGTTGGCCAGGCTCCGGTCAAGCACGATATGCCCGTCCAGGATTCCCCGCACCGCATCGGCTATGGGCTCGTTCATGTCGTCTCCATCCACGAGTACGGTATAAAAAGCGGTGATGGACCCTTTGGGTCCGGTCCCGGAACGCTCCAGCAGCTTGGGGAGCGTGGCGAAAACGGACGGCGTGTATCCCCTTGTAGCGGGAGGTTCTCCGACCGCAAGACCGACTTCACGCTGGGCCATGGCATAGCGGGTGACGGAATCCATCATAAGCATGACGTTCAAGCCTTTGTCCCGGAAATACTCCGCAATGCTTGTTGCAATAAGCGCTCCTTTGATCCGGATAAGGGCGGGCTGATCGGAGGTAGCCACGATGACGACGGAACGGGCCAAGCCTTCCGGCCCCAAATCCCGCTCGATAAAATCCAGCACCTCCCGCCCCCTCTCTCCGATCAAGGCGATGACATTGACATCGGCGGATGTGTTGCGGGCAATCATCCCGAGCAGGGTGCTCTTGCCGACGCCGGACCCCGCGAAGATTCCTACGCGCTGTCCTTTGCCGATGGTTAGGAGACCGTCGATGCAGCGCACCCCGACGCTTATGGGTTCGAGAACCCTCGGCCTCTTCAGGGGATTGCCGGGCGCATTATGCGTCGAATAATGAGTCATCTGAGCCGGAAGGACGCTGCCGTCAAGCGGCTGGCCGAGACCGTCGAGCACTTGTCCGAGAAGCTCATGCCCCACTTGAACGGTGAGGGGCTTCCCCGTACTGACCACCTCACACCCCGGTCCGATGGAATGCAGCTCTCCAAGGGGCATCAGGATGACCTTGTTGTTGCGAAATCCGACCACTTCAGCCTTGATGGGCTTGTCCGATTTGTAAGGGTAGATGTGGCACACATCGCCTACGCTCGCATCAGGTCCTTCGGATTCTACCGTGAGCCCGATCACCTGTGTGACTTTCCCATTGACCACCACCGGATCCAGCCTTCTTAACTCCTCGGCATACTTGGAAAAATCAGGAAAGTTCGTCATGATCCGTGCCTGCCTCGCTGCGGAGTGCGATCTGCCGCAGGGTTTCTTTGATTTGCTGCAGCTGGGTATCGATTCGGGCGTCCATGCTGCCAAAATCGGTCCGGATCACGCAGCCTTCATCCGAAACCGTGGCATCCGGCACAATCTGAAGCTCCGCCTGGGAATCCATGACCATCTCGAATTCCTCCCTTGCCTCCTTGAAGAAGGTAAAATGCTTGGGAGCGACACACAGGGTGACGATGCCTTTGTCTCTTTTTCGGGCAAGCTGGCTGCGGGTCAGGTCCAGAATCCAATCCGGCGATAAGGATAGCTGCTTCTGGATGATTTTTTCGGCGATCGACGTACTTAACTCGATAAGGAACGGCTCCGCTTCGCGAATGATTTGCCTTTTGCGTTCATAGGCTTGAGCCAGCACCGTCTGGGCTTCCTGGATGCTATCGGCATATTCCTCACGCACGCTCTGCCGTGCCTGCTCCAATCCGGCCTGGTAGCCGGCCTCAAAGCCCCGGCTCTTCGCTTCTTCCTGCTCCTGCTCGTCGGATTGCCTTCTCTCCTCCCACCAGCTGCGAATGTCAGCCTCGGTTTCCTCCCGCAGTCGCTGCGCTTCCGCCGCCGCTTGCCGCATGGTCGCTTCCGCCATCTCTTCGGCATCCTTCAGAATTTGATCCCGGGTTCCATACACCCGATCGAGCTCATCCTGACGCGCTGCCGTTTCCTCTTCCGAAAGTACCGTTCGGGAAGTAGCTTGAAGCTTGCGGGCGAGCAGCTGCAAATGGTCGATGATCTTGGAATCCTCGAGCGAAACATAATAATTCGGCTTGATCAAGTTAGACAATGATATCGTCTCCTCCACCGCGTGCAATGATGATCTCTCCGGACTCTTCTAGGCGGCGAATGGTGGAAACGATGCGGGTTTGGGCTTCTTCCACATCACGCAGCCGAACCGGTCCCATATACTCCATTTCTTCTTTGAAGGTTTCGGACATGCGCTTCGACATATTCCGGAAAATGACTTCCCGGACCTCTTCGCTCGCCACCTTGAGGGCCAGCTGGAGATCGGCATTCTCGATATCCCGGATGATCCGTTGAATGGACCGATTGTCGATGTTGACGATATCCTCAAAGACAAACATTCTCTTCTTAATCTCTTCAGCGAGCTCGGGATCCTGGATCTCCAAGGAATCGAGAATGGTCCGTTCGGTCCCCCGGTCGACCCCGTTAAGAATCTGAACGATCGCTTCGATTCCGCCTGCCGAAGTGTAATCCTGGGTAACGGTCGCGGAAAGCTTCTGCTCCAGAACCCTCTCGACCTGGCTGATAATTTCAGGAGACGTGCTGTCCATCAGGGCGATTCGCTTCGCGACCTCCGCCTGCTTCTCCTGAGGCAGGGAGGACAAGATCATAGAGGCTTGATCCGCCTGCAGATAGGAAAGCACGAGAGCGATGGTCTGCGAATTCTCGTTCTGGATGAAGTTAAGGATTTGAGCCGGATCGGCTTTGCGGGCAAAATCAAACGGACGAACCTGCAGGGTCGCGGTCAGCCGGTTGATAATGTCCATCGCCTTTTGGGCACCGAGCGCTTTCTCCAGAATTTCTTTGGCGTAATGGATCCCGCCCTGGGAAATGTATTCCTGCGCCATACAGATTTGGTGAAACTCGGTCAGGATCGCATCTTTCTCGGAGGAATCCACCTTCCGGACGTTGGCGATTTCCAACGTGAGCTGCTCGATTTCTTCATCCCGTAAATGCTTGAAGATTTGGGCCGAAACCTCAGGACCTAAACTGATAAGCAGAATAGCGGCCTTCTGGCGGCCGGATAAGCCTTGCTGAATGCCTTTAACCAACCCCGTACAACCTCCTATTCATCCACAAGCCAGGTGCGCAGCAGGTTGACGAATTCCTCAGGCTTCTTCTTCGCAAGGGTCTCGAGCTGTTTACGCACTTGATTGTCGTTGGTCACACTTTCCAAATCCACTGTCGGATATTCGATTGCCGACGAAGCGGGCAGATCGTTCTCCTCTTCGGCCGATCTCCTTCTGCGGGAGAGGAAGAATCCTCCTGCTCCGGCTAGAGCAAGGGCAGCCAATCCAATGCCTCCAAGCAGATACCAGTTGGTCGGATTAGGAACATCCGTATTCGCCGGTCCGGCAAAAGCATGGTTGAATACCGTTACTTTCTTGAGCAGGTCTTCATCGGTGTAGGTTTTGCCATTATTGGCAAGCGTCGAGCTGATGACGTTGGCTAATAGCTGCTTTATGGCATCCGTTGTGTCGGGAGTGAGACTCGCGGAATTTGTTTTTTCCGGTGGTTCGACCCCGACGGAAATGGTTAAATCATTAATAACGAATGGATTGGAATCAATTTCCTCATTGAGCTGATTGACTTCGTAATTGATAATATTCTGCACTTCTTCCGACGTGGACTTCCCTGAGCTGCTGGCTCCGGGGTAGTTAGGCACGTCGGTTTGACCTGTTCCCGGCGTTCCTCCCGTCGTGCCGCCATCGCTGCTGTACGATTTCTGAATCTCTTGAACGCTGCGCTCAATCCCCTTCTGATCGATGACCGGAGAGTACGTTTGACGGGTACTGTGCTTCTTGTCAAAGTTGATGCTAGCGGTCACCATAGGAATAACCTTGCCGGGGCCCAGAATCCCGCCCAGAATGCGGGAAACGTTCTTCTGGATATCCTGCTCCAACTGCTTCTTGATCTGGAACTGGCTCGCCGCCAAGGTGGAGGCCGTGGCCGCACCGTTCGACTTGGAGTAAGGGAGGAGCTCCCCGTTCTGCTCCGAGATGGTGATGTTATCGACCGGCAGGTTCTTGATGCTCTTGGAGACCAGGCTGTACATCGTATCGATTTTCTGCTGGTCGAGCTCGTAGCCCGGCTTGATTTGCAGAACGACGGCTGCGGAGGATTGCTCGGCTTCCTTGCCCGGTGTCACGAACACCGATTTCTCGGGCATCGTAATCATAACCTTCGAGCCGGCCACCGGTTCGAACGAATTCAGCATCTGCTGAAGCTCGCCCTGGACCATCGAAAGCTTCTTGACTCCCCACTCGTTGTCGGTGCTTCCGAACGGGCTGTCTTTCAAAGACTCGTACCCGATGGACCCGTTCTTGTTCAGCCCCTGGGAGACGACATTGATCTTCACGTCCGCCACCTGGCTGCGGGGAACGGAAATTTCTTTCCCGTCCGGACTCAAAATGTAAGGGATCTTCGAACTATCTAAGTACTTGGTAATGCCAGCCGCATCATTGGGCTGAAGATCGGTAAACGCCAGCGCATATTCGGTTTTGGAAAAATAATAAATGAGCCATGGTATGGATACGGCTAACAGAAGGACGGTTGCCAGCAAGGTCATCTTCTGTGTTTTGGTATAACTGGCCCAGAATTGTTTGGCCCGATTCCAGTACTGAAGAATCGACTCGTTCACTATGTCACCCCATCTAAACAAGCAATAAATGATTACGTTCCATTACATTTGCATTCTCATCATTTCCTGGTAGGCTTCGATCACTTTATTGCGTGCTTGGACGGTAAACTCCAACCCCAGTGACACTTTCTCGGCTGCGATCATGACTTGATGAACGTCGGTTACTTCCCCTTTGATAAACTTCTCGTTCAGCTGGTCCGCCTGCTGCTCCTGAACCGAAAGCTTCGTTAACGCCTCGTTCAGATAAGAACCAAACTGCTTCGTCAACTCCGCTGCAGAGCCCTGGGCTACCGGTTTAGGTGCGAGGGCTGCCAGGTTAGCGGCTTTCAACCCCACTTGTTCGATCATATCCACTCTACCTCTCTAGTCTGGTAATCTATTTACCAATCTCCAAAGCCTTCATCATCATCGATTTGGAAGCGTTCAGTGCCGTTACGTTCGCTTCGTAGGACCGGGTGGCGGACATCATGTCGACCATCTCTTTCAACACGTCCACATTCGGCATTTGCACATATCCATTCTCATCCGCGTCGGGATGGGTGGGATTGTAGACAAGCTTGTTTGGAGCCGTATCCTCGAAAATGCGGGTAACCTTCACGCCTTCTCCCCCCGCCTGTCCCATTGCGTTTTGAAGGTATTGGGAGAAAGGGGCGGCCGCCTTAGGTTCCATGGTGACCAGCTTGCGCTGATAAGGCACCCATTTGCCGTCGACCATACGTCCCCGGGTCGTTTCGGCATTGGCGATATTCGATGAGATGACATCCATTCTGAGCCGCTGGGCCGTTAAGGCCGATGAGCTAATGTCAAAGCCGGTATTCAGTCGCATCGCTCTTATTTCCCTCCGTTAAGCGCCGTTCTGAAATGCTTGAACTCCGTATTCATCTGCTGGATCATCACATTGTAGCGAAGCTGGTTTTTGGCCAGGAGGGACATTTCCGTGTCGATATCCACGTTGTTGTTATTGTTGTTAATCACGGATTGCTCATCCAGTTTAATCTGGGGCTTTGTTCCTTCGTCGGATTGGCCTATGGCGAAATGTCTCGAATTGGTTCTTTGGCCCTGTATGCCGACTAGTCCGTTGGTTTCGTTCTGAAGCATCTCTTCGAAGCTGACATCCGACCTTTTGAAGTATGGAGTGTCGACATTTGCGATATTGTTCGCAATGACATTCTGCCGAAGGCTTGCCGCATCCAGGGAGCGCTCCAGCAGGCTAAATCCAGGTTTATTAAGCATTATCATCATCTAACCTCCCTGTTTTTGGTAGTAGGTACTTAAATCATATTCCACGTCAAAATGGATAATCCTTCTTCATTCGACAAAAATTTCGTCGTTGTCATATTTTAGAACTACGTTCTCTATATTGGATGGTTTGCCCAATTAGTACAATGAGAAATTAGTGCTATCTTTCAGAAAATGAGAAGAAATATCCTAAAAAAAGGAAGAACCCGAGCCGAGTATCAAAAATTGATAGTCGTCCTCAGGTTCTTCCTTCCTACTTCCTATGCAGTTATGTCTTATACCTTGGTCTTATCCAGCCCTTGGATAAGCTGGTCGTTCAAGATTTTGATATAGGTCCCCTTCATACCGAGGGATCGGGTTTCGATCACACCGGCACTTTCCAGCTTGCGCAGGGCATTTACGATAACGGAACGGGTAATGCCTACCCGGTCGGCGATTTTGCTTGCGACCAAGAGCCCTTCCTGTCCCTTCAGCTCCTCGAAAATATGCTCCACGGCCTCCAGCTCGCTGTAGGAAAGAGAACTGACCGCGACCTGGACGATCGCCTTGCTGCGGATTTCCAATCCGCTCTCCTCGGCCTTCTCGCGTAAAATCTCCATCCCCACAATCGTGGAGCCGTACTCGGCCAGAATCAGATCGTCATCCTCGAACGGCTTTTCGTCCCTTGTTAGGACCAAGGTGCCCACCCGGTCTCCCGCTCCCGTTATGGGAACGACGGTGACCACCGCATCCTCAAACAACCGGTGAACCGGGTCCGCCGAATTGGAATCCGTTTCTTCGATTTTGAGCAGATGGCCGTTGTAATCCTCCGGGATTCTGCGGTCCTGAACGATCATTTGATCAAGCTCGGCCGAATAGTCTCCGGTCATGGAGCATCCAAGTATCTTTCCTCTGCGGCTGACCACATAGATGTTGGCGTCAATAATATCCCGCAGAACCTGAGACATCTCCATAAAATTGACGGACCGCCCGGCAGCCTTCTGAAGCAGCCGGTTCAGCTGTCTCGTTTTCGTTAATAAGCTCATGTTTGCTTACTGCCCCCTACGCATTCCCTATAAAATGTACTGGCTCAAATCCCGGTTCTTGGCGATCTCCACCAGCTTCTCCCTCACGTATTCCGGTGTGATAACAAAACGGTCCAGCGTGATATCCGGAGCTTCGAAGGAGAGATCCTCCAGCAGCTTCTCCAGCACCGTATGCAGCCGCCGCGCGCCGATGTTGTCCGTATTCTGGTTAACCTCGGCCGCTATGCGGGCCACCTCCTGTATGGCTTCCTCCGAGAACTCTACCGTAATCCCTTCCGTTTCCAGCAGGGCGGTATACTGCTTCGTCAGGGCGTTCTTGGGTTCCTTCAGGATCATCTCAAAATCCGCTTGGGTCAAATTGTTCAGCTCGACACGAATAGGAAACCGTCCTTGCAGCTCCGGGATCAAATCCGAAGGCTTGCTCGTGTGAAAAGCCCCTGCGGCGATAAAAAGGATATAGTCGGTATGAACGGGACCATACTTGGTCGTAATGGTGGACCCTTCCACAATAGGAAGAATGTCCCTTTGTACTCCCTCCCGTGAGACATCAGGGCCATTGGCTCTTCCTGCACTAGCCACTTTGTCGATTTCATCGATGAAAATGATCCCCGACTGTTCGGCGCGCTTCAGCGATTCCTGGATGACTTCATCCATGTCCATCAGCTTCTGGGCCTCTTCATGGGTCAAGACTTCCCGCGCTTCCTTGATAGTCAGCTTGCGGCGCTTCTTCTTCTTCGGCATCATGCTGCCGAGAATTTCCTGCATGTTCATGCCCATCTGGTCGTTCCCCTGACCCGATAGCATATCGAGCATGTTAGGGGCGTTGTCTTCGACCTCGATTTCCACCGTTTCGTTCTCCAGCTCCCCCTTGGCCAGTCTCTCCAGAAGGTCCTTACGCTTGGCCTGAATGCCCGGATCGGGAGCCGGCTCTTCCTGCGCTCCCTGATTCTGGCCGCCGAAGATCATCTCGAACGGGTTGCGCTGCGACTTGGGAGGGACCGCCGATGGCGCCAGAATGGCAGCGATCCGTTCGTTTGCGGCTTTCTCCGCCTTGTCCTTCAGCTTCTCGGTCTTCTCAGCCTTTACCATCCGGATCGACGTCTCGACCAGGTCGCGCACCATCGATTCGACATCCCGGCCCACATACCCGACCTCGGTGAATTTGGTCGCTTCGACCTTAACGAACGGAGCTTGCACCAATTTGGCCAAACGGCGGGCGATTTCCGTTTTCCCTACCCCGGTCGGACCGATCATCAAAATATTTTTGGGAACGATCTCATCCCGTAGGGCTTCATCAAGCTGGTTCCTTCGATACCGGTTGCGCAAAGCCACCGCTACCGACTTCTTCGCTTTTCCTTGCCCGATAATGTATTTGTCCAACTCCGCTACGATTTGTCTTGGAGTTAATGCAGCATGATTCATGGCGGTCCCTCCTTATCGATCTATAGCCTTTACAGCGAACGGCTCTACGGATAGGAGCCGGGTTACTCGATTTCTTCCACGATAATATTGTGATTGGTATATACACAAATGTCGGCAGCCGTCTCCAGCGCCGCTCTTGCGATTTCCTTAGCCTCCAGGTGCGGGGCATACCGGTGCATCGCCCGGCCGGCGGCCAGCGCAAAGCTGCCTCCGGAGCCTATGGCGAGAATGCCGTCATCCGGCTCGATAATCTCCCCGTTACCGGAGATGAGCAGCAAACCCGAGGAATCCATGACGATCATCATGGCCTCCAGTTTGCGAAGAACCCGGTCTGACCTCCATTCCTTGGCCAGCTCCACGGCGGCCCGCTGCAAATTCCCGTGGTGTTCTTCGAGCTTGCCCTCGAATTTCTCGAAAAGCGTAATAGCATCAGCAACCGAGCCGGCAAAACCGGCGACTACCTTGCCGCGGTACAGCCTCCGCACTTTTTTGGCCGAGCTTTTCATAACCATGCTGTTGCCAAACGTCACTTGACCGTCTCCGGCAATCGCTCCCTTGCCGTTATGACGGATGGCGAATATTGTCGTCGCGTGGAAATCGCCCATCGTATACCCCTTTCCCCTCTTAAGGCTAAGCCCTGGGATGGGCTTGATTATAAACCGATTGCAGATGATCCTTCGTCACATGCGTGTAGATTTGCGTAGTCGAGAGATTCACGTGCCCGAGCAGCTCCTGCACCGTCCTCAAATCCGCCCCGGCCTCCAGCATGTGGGTCGCGAAAGAATGACGAAACGTATGAGGACTGATCCTCTGATGGCCGGCAAGAGAATCCAGATACTTGTCAAGCACCCGGCGAACACTCCGGTCGCTTAATCGGGTGCCCGTATAATTAAGAAACAGCGCTTGTTCTTCTCTGCCTTGCAGCAGAGAAGCCCGGCCTTCTTGTACATACAGCCGGATCGCTTCAACTGCCGGATCCCCTAGAGGAACATAGCGCTCCTTCGAGCCCTTCCCGCGGACAAGCGCGATACCGGCCGGCATGTCTATAGACTGAATATTCAGACTTACAAGTTCGCTGACACGCATCCCGCTTGCATAGAGAGCCTCCATGAGCGCTCCATCCCTCTGGCCGAGCGGAGTGGAACGGTCAGGAGCTTCCAGCAGCGAGATCATTTCATTCGTATACATGAATTTCGGCAGCCTTTTGTCCTGCTTCGGCGTTCGAATGTACGTAAAAGGACTGACGTCCACCTCCCCCTCCCTTACCAGGTACTGATAGAAAGACCGGAGGGCGGAAAGCTTGCGGCTTACACTCTTCTTGGCGTACTCTTGCTCATTCAACAAGGCCAGGTAGGTTCTGACATTCAAATAAGAAACCTGCTTGAAGTCGTCCAGCTGCCTCTCCTCCAGAAAGGCCGTGAATTGATGCAGGTCCTTGGCATAGTTTTCTATGGTGTGCTCCGAGGCATTCCGCTCCGAAGCGAGATAGCGCAAAAAACCGTCGATCCAATGCTCATTGATCAATAGGAACACACTCCATTCGGTGGAAATGGAAGGGATTGGCCGGTTCAAAGCAAGCTTATCGTATCACAGCAAGCATTTCCCTTACAAGTCAAACCCATGCCGGAGTACGATCCCCATCGCCATCCTACTTATTGATACTATGCGGCAGGGAGGAAGCAAAATGCCGGATCGAGTCCAGAGCTCTTTCGGCTAGCTTCTCGTTTTTGGCCTTCTTGTTGCGGATCCGTTCGGACAGCGGCGGGAACAGGCCAAAATTCGCGTTCATCGGCTGGAAATTGGTAAACTCCGCGTGCGTAATGTAGGCGGCCATTCCACCGAGTGCCGTTTCCTCCGGCAAGGTGACCGGCTCGAGACCTAGAGCAAGACGCCCTGCGTTAAGTCCCGCGATAAGCCCGGATGCCGCAGACTCCACGTACCCTTCCACTCCCGTCATCTGACCGGCAAAGAACAGGTTATCCCTTCCTTTAAACTGGTACGTCTGATTCAGCAGCTTAGGAGAATTGATAAACGTATTCCGATGCATAACGCCGTACCGGACGAACTCCGCATTCTCGAGCCCGGGGATCATGGAGAAGACTCTCTTCTGCTCTCCCCATTTCAGGTGCGTCTGGAAGCCGACCAAGTTATATAAGGTACCGGCGGCGTTATCCTGCCGAAGCTGAACGACCGCATAAGGAAGCTCTCCCGTGTGCGGGTTCACCAGCCCAACCGGCTTCAACGGACCGAACAACAGCGTCTGACGGCCGCGGGAGGCCATGATTTCCACCGGCATGCAGCCCTCAAAATAAATTTCCTTCTCAAACTCCTTAACCGGAGCTACCTCGGCGCTGATCAGGGCATCGAGAAAGGCGTTGTATTCTTCCTCGGACATGGGACAATTCAGATAAGCGGCTTCTCCCTTGTCATAACGGGATGCCAGGTAGACCTTGTTCATGTCGATGGAATCCTTCTCCACAATAGGAGCGGCCGCATCGTAGAAATACAGGTACTCCTCTCCCATTAGGCTCTTCAGGTGCTCGGAAAGCGCAGGAGAGGTAAGGGGCCCCGATGCAACTACCGTAATGCCTTCCGGCAGCTCGGTCAGCTCCTCGTTCTTCACTTCGATCAAGGGATGGTTTCTTAAGGTTGAAGTAATTTCTCCCGAAAACAAATCCCGGTCCACGGCCAGGGCTCCTCCTGCCGGAACCGCATGCTTGTCCGCGCTAGCCAGGATGAGGGAATCCATGATTCTCATTTCTTCCTTCAGGACGCCTACTGCATTGGACAGCCCGTTCGCCCTAAGCGAATTGCTGCAGACGAGCTCAGCGAACTTGTCTGATATATGGGCCGGTGTTTTGCGGACCGGACGCATTTCATACAGGGTAACCGGAACGCCTTGACGGGCGATTTGCCAGGCGGCTTCGCTTCCCGCCAACCCCGCCCCGATAACGGTAACTTTCTGTGGTGCTGACACTGGAACTCCCTCCAAATTCTGTTCTACAAATTCGAAAACTAAGCCCCCGCCTGCGGGAACTTAGTTTCCATCGTCTTTATTCGGCCGCTTCTTCCTGCGGCTCTTCTTTGAAGTCGCATTCCACGCATTGGATGACCGGACCGTTCTTCGTGTTCTTCTGGATCAGCATGGCCCCGCAGTTGGGACAAGGACGGTCGACCGGACGGTCCCACGAAACGAAATCACAAGCCGGGTACTGGTCGCAGCCGAAGAAGATCCGGCCTTTCTTGCTCCGCCGCTCGACAATTTTGCCTTCCTTGCACTTCGGACAGGTAACCCCTATGTCCTTCACAATCGGCTTCGTATTCCGGCACTCCGGAAAGCCGGAGCAGGCGAGGAACTTGCCGAAGCGGCCCATTTTATAAACAAGCGGATTGCCGCACTTCTCGCAAATCTCGTCGGAAACCTCGTCTTGGATCTCGATTTCCTTCATTTCTTCCTCCGCGACCTCAAGCCGCTTCTCGAAGGAGCTGTAGAAGGAATCCAGCACCTTCACCCAATTCTCTTTGCCTTCCTCCACGTGGTCAAGCTCTTCTTCCATATGGGCGGTAAACTCGACATCGAGAATTTCCGGGAAAAACTCTTCCATCAGCTGGATGACGAGCTCCCCGAGTTCCGTCGGCACGAACTTCTTCTCTTCGAGTGCCACATAACCCCGCTTCTGGATCGTTTCCAGCGTAGGGGCATACGTACTCGGGCGTCCGATGCCCATCTCCTCAAGCGCTCTTACGAGCCGTGCCTCCGTATAACGGGGAGGAGGCTGCGTGAAATGCTGCTTCGGTTCAATGTCTTCCTTCTTGACTTTATCTCCCTGGGCCATGATCGGCAGAAGCCGGTCTTCCTCGGTCGTGCCGTCATCATTGCCCTCAATATAGACCTTCATAAAACCCGGGAACTTCACTTGCGAACCGACAGCCCGGAACACGTGATCGTTGGCATGAAGATCCACCGTAACCGTATCGAGGACAGCCGAAGCCATCTGGCTCGCTACGAAACGCTCCCAGACAAGCTTGTACAGCCTTAGCTGATCTCGGGACAAGTACTCCTTCAGCTGATCCGGCTCCCGAAGAACGGAGCTTGGCCGGACCGCTTCGTGCGCATCCTGGGCGTTTGCCGCCTTCTTCGAGTAGTTGCGGGGCGTTTCCGGAACGTAATCGGCTCCGAACTTCTCCGTAATAAACTGTTTGGCTTCCTCTTGAGCGACCGGCGAGATCCGGGTGGAGTCGGTACGCATGTAGGTGATAAGACCGACGGTCCCTTCCTTGCCGAGGTCGATGCCCTCATACAGCTGTTGGGCCACGGACATGGTTTTGGCCGCCCGGAAATTTAGCTTGCGTGCCGCTTCCTGCTGCAAGGTACTTGTGATGAAGGGCGCGGAAGGGTTCCGGTGCCGTTCCTTCTCCTTGACCGTGCTGACCACAAAGTCCGCCTTCTTAAGGTCGGACAGGATAACATCGACTTCTTCCTTGTTTCCGAGTTCCCTTTTTTCTCCCGCGGTTCCATGATATTTCGCTTCAAAAGTAGCTTTGGCCGCCGCCAGCTTGGCGGTAATGGACCAGTATTCCTCCGGAACGAATTCCTTGATTTCGTTCTCCCGGTCATTGATGAGCTTAACGGCAACCGATTGAACGCGGCCGGCGGATAAGCCCTTTTTGACCTTCTTCCAGAGGAGCGGGCTGATTTTGTACCCGACCAGTCGATCCAGAATCCGCCGCGCTTGCTGCGCGTTCACAAGATCTATATTGATCGGCCGAGGGTTCTTGAAGGCGTCCTTGACGGCCTGCTTGGTGATTTCGTTAAAAACCACCCGGCAGGAGTCCGTGTTCTGGACCTCCAGGTAATGGGCCAAATGCCAGGCTATGGCCTCCCCTTCACGGTCAGGGTCAGCCGCCAGATAGATTTTTTTGACTTTCTTGCTCGCATCCTTCAATTCCTTCAGGACGGAACCTTTGCCGCGGATCGTTATATATTTAGGTTCAAAGTTGTTGGTCACTTCTACGCCGATCTGGCTTTTGGGAAGGTCTCGTATGTGGCCCATGGAAGCCTTTACGATATACTTGCTGCCTAAATATTTGCCGATAGTTTTCGCTTTGGCGGGTGATTCTACTATGACTAACGAATCGGCCATTGGTACCGACCTCCCTCAAAATTTCTATATCACGACGTACGCTGCGCCCGGCAGCGGCTTGATCTTTTTTTTCAAAGTTAAAGATAACAGAATTGTATGCAAATGTCCAAAATTTGTTTGGCTTTGCTCCAAAATGCTGTCCAACGTTTGGGGCTCATGAGACAGAAGATTCCAGATCGCTTCTTCCTCCGAGGTGAGTTCGGCCGCCTGAAGAGGCTCTTTATCGCCTTCCCAGGAGAGACCGGAAACCCTTCCCGCATACTCCTGCCAGATGTCCTCCGGCTCCGTCACCAGCTTCGCTCCCTGCTTGATCAGGGACATAGCACCCAGGCTTTTTGGTGAGGTGATAGGCCCGGGAACCGCAAAAACATCGCGCGATTCCTCCAATGCTTGATCGGCGGTAATCAACGACCCGCTGCGAAGGGCGGCCTCTACCACTATCGTTCCCCAACTAAGCCCCGCTATAATCCGGTTGCGAAGCGGAAAGAGACCGGGCTTGGCGGAGGTGCCTGGCGGGAATTCCGACAAAAGAAGTCCTTTTTCCCCGATCTCCGCATAGATCGCTCTATTCTCCGGCGGGTACAGGACATCCACTCCGCAGCCCAGCATGGCTATGGTGCCCCCCTTCTCACTTACTGCCCCGCGGTGGGCGGAGGTATCGATTCCGCGGGCCATCCCGCTGACGATGCAGAAGCCCGCCCGGGCCATAGCTCGGGCTAAATCCTCCGCAACCTTGCGGCCGTAAGGCGTAGGGACCCGGGTACCCACCATCGCAAGGCATGGCCGTTCCAAAAGCCGGAAGTTCCCGATTCCGTACAGCACCCAAGGGGGCTGAGAGGTTTGCTTAAGCAGAGCGGGATAGGACGGATCATACAGCGTGACGACTTGAATCCCCTTCTCCTGGTACTTCTCCTCCCAAGCTTCGCCTCCGCTGTCGCGTAAAGCCGACAAAATCTTCTCTCCCAGGGGAAGCGGAATGTCCAGACGGGTTAAGTCGCCGGCTTCCAAGCTTGCAAGCATGCTTAGGTCCGGCAAGCCGCTGACCAGCTTCAGAATGGTCTTCCAGCCTACCTGCTTGATCTCATTCAAGGCGAGCAATGCCGTTCGATTGTCCATCCTCATCCCTCTTTCTTCTATATATAATAAAAAAACCTTCCAGTTCCCGGAGGAATTGGAAGGTTGCTTACCTTCTGGGTGGTGCTTATTTTTTGGTGATGCACTTGTCGAGCAGGCCTTTTTCTTCCAGCACGCTTACCAGCGTGGAGCCCATCTCGGACGGAGTCGGAGCTACCTTGATTCCGCAGCGCTCCAGAGTAGCTACTTTCTCCGCAGCCGTTCCTTTGCCTCCGGAGATAATGGCACCCGCATGGCCCATGCGCTTGCCGGCCGGAGCCGTCTTGCCGCCGATGAAGCCGACAACCGGCTTCGTCATGTTGGCTTCGATCCACTCGGCTGCTTCTTCTTCCGCCGTACCGCCGATCTCCCCGATCATGATAACAGCGTAAGTATCCGGGTCTTCATTGAACATCTTCAGGATGTCGATGAACTCGGAGCCTTTAACCGGGTCTCCGCCGATACCAACGGCAGAGGATTGGCCGATGCCGCGCGTCGTCAGCTGATGAACGGCTTCGTAAGTAAGGGTTCCGCTGCGGGAAACGACCCCAACGTGACCTGGGGCGTGGATATAGCCCGGCATGATGCCGATCTTGGATTCGCCTGGCGTAATAACGCCCGGGCAGTTAGGCCCGATCAGGACAGTGCGCTTGCCTTCCATATAACGGCTTACCTTCACCATATCCAGAACCGGAATGCCTTCGGTGATACAGATGACTAGATCAAGATCCGCGTCTACGGCTTCCATGATTGCTTCCGCCGCGAACGGAGGGGCCACGTAGATAACCGACGCGTTGGCGCCCGTTTCTTTAACGGCATCCGCTACCGTATTGAAGACGGGAAGGGAAACCGTCGAGCCGTTCTCCAGGTCGAAATCCACCTTGGTGCCGCCTTTACCGGGAGTAACCCCGCCTACCATTTGAGTACCGTAGTCCAGTCCGCCCTTTGTGTGGAACATTCCGGTCTTGCCCGTCATTCCTTGGGTGATGACCTTCGTATTTTTGTTGATCAAAATACTCATCGTATGTTCACATCCTTTACCAATTATCCAGAATTAAACGTTCTTTACTTGCTCAACGATCTTCTGAGCGCCGTCCGCCATCGAATCCGCTGCAATGATGTTAAGCCCGGACTCGTTAAGAATCTTTTTGCCCAGGTCGACATTCGTTCCTTCGAGACGAACGACGAGGGGCTTGTTCAAGCCAAGCTGTTTAGCGGCTTCCACGACACCGTTCGCGATAAAGTCACAGCGCATGATTCCGCCGAAGATGTTAACGAAGATCCCTTTAACTTTAGGATCGGAAAGAATGATTTTGAAGGCTTCGGTAACCTTCTCCGTCGTCGCACCGCCCCCTACATCAAGGAAGTTGGCCGGTTCGCCGCCGTAGTATTTGATAATATCCATCGTAGCCATGGCTAGACCCGCGCCGTTAACCATACACCCAATGTTTCCGTCCAGGGCAATGTAGCTCAGGTCGAATTTGGAAGCTTCGATTTCTTTCTCGTCTTCCTCGGTCAGGTCGCGAAGCTCAAGGATGTCTTTATGACGATAGAGGGCGTTAGAGTCGAAGTTCAGCTTGGCGTCGAGAGCCATTACATTGCCGTCGCCCGTTACCACGAGAGGGTTGATTTCCGCGATGGAGCAGTCTTTGTCCACAAAAGCGGTGTAAAGAGCCAGCATGAACTGAGCCGCTTTGTTTACAAGCGCGTTCGGGATGTTGATGGCGTAAGCCAAACGGCGGGCTTGGAAAGCCTGCAGCCCGACAGCCGGATCGATCACTTCTTTGAAGATTTTCTCAGGGGAATGCTCGGCGACCTCTTCGATCTCCGTTCCGCCTTCTTCGGAAGCCATCATGACGACACGGCCGGTGGCACGGTCAACGACAACCCCTACGTAATATTCTTTCTTGATGTCGCAGCCCTGCTCGATCAAGAGACGCTTGACTTCCTTGCCTTCCGGACCCGTTTGGTGGGTAACCAGAACCTTGCCGAGAATTTCCTGGGCGTATGTACGCACTTCGTCCAGGTTTTTGGCGACTTTAACACCGCCGGCTTTTCCCCGTCCGCCTGCATGGATTTGCGCCTTGACGACAACTACCTGAGTGCCGAGTTCCTTAGCCGCTTCAACCGCTTCATCCACGGTGAAAGCCACTTTGCCATTGGGAACGACGACTCCATATTGTCTCAGGACTTCTTTGCCTTGATACTCATGGATATTCATTCTCGAATCCTCCTATCAGCATTTCTGTATGTTTAGCCTAAGCTTCACAAACAATGGGTCACCGAAATAGGCATAACCGTATAAACCCGTTCCTCGGATCTCCAGTCACACCGCTCGACAAGCCTCATCTATTGTACCACGTTTTCTGTCACGTTTCCTCTTTTTTAACACGAAAATAACATTTTGCTTTCCCTGCTGTGCGGAACCGCTCGGAATAAGGCGTTTTTTCTTATTGTTCAGGAAATAATTGCATTTCCCTGGCTGCGGCCGGACATAGAAACAGCGCCTATTTTCTATACGAAAAAGGCGCGTTTCGAGTTCAGAGCCGGTCAGCGTCTCGGCTCCCGCTCCGCCTGCTTGATGAATCGCAGCTCGTTGCCTTCGAAGCCGCATACCTGGCACTGGATAACCGCCTCCGGCTCGTGAACGAGCTCCGGCTCCATCCTCTCGACGACCTCTCCGGTTACCGCATCCTTGTAGAAAGGCTGGGTGTACGTGATGACCTGCTTGAATTTGTACCGGTTGGACCGGCAGCTAGGACAATAATACGGCTGGTTGTTCATTCGTCTCACCTCCAGGTTAGTATGTCCGGTTGAGCCGAACTTCCATCCGTTTTTCCAAATTTGGCAGGAGTACCTTTTCAGATGGAATTGGTTTATAATAGTAGAAAGACATTATGGAAATGAGGAAGCACCTTTTTCCGCAGGACTTTCGCCGCCTATTGGGCAGGGGGAATATATCCGGGAGAGAGGTGCTTTCATTTGTTTGGCAAAGTATGGAGTGCATGCGTCCATGGAATCGACGCACAGTTAATTGAAGTAGAGGCGGATATCAGCAGCGGACTCCCCCAAGTTAATTTGGTGGGGCTACCTGACTCCGCCGTAAGGGAATCGGCGGAGCGGGTGCGGGCTGCTATCCGCAATTGCAACTATACCTTTCCGATGGAACGGGTCACGATTAACCTCGCTCCTGCGGATGTCCGCAAGGAAGGGTCTTCCTTCGACTTGGCCATCGCCATCGGTCTTCTTGTTTCGAGCGGGCAGCTGGAGGCGAAAGGCTTCGAGCGGACCCTGCTTATCGGAGAGCTAGCTCTGGACGGATCTCTTCGTCCCGTTCCCGGCATTCTGGCTATGGTCCACCATGCCCGGGAAAAAGGTTTGGAGAAGATCGTCCTCCCCGCAGCTAACTTGCACGAGGCGCTGCTCGTAGAAGGCCTCAAAGCTTACCCCTTATCCCATCTGAACGACATTCGACAGGTTTCGGGGGATTTGATTAACGGGATTAATTATTCACAGCATATAATAAATCCTGCTCCGGGTTCGATCTCAACCGCTTCGTCCGAACCCGATTATGCCGATGTTAATGGCCAGCAGCATGTGAAGAGAGCCATGGTCATTGCCGCCTCCGGCCTTCACAACATCATTCTCGTGGGTCCACCCGGCACCGGCAAAACGATGCTCATCCGGCGGCTCCCGGGCATTCTTCCGGACATGCCCGACTCCGAAGCCCTGGAGGTAACCAAGATTTACAGCGTAGCCGGGAAGCTGAACGGGCGGGCGGAGCTTTTACGCCGGCGGCCCTTTCGCTCCCCTCATCATACCATCTCCGGCGGGGGCTTGATTGGAGGCGGAGCCATCCCCAAACCGGGTGAGGTCAGCCTCGCCCATCGGGGTGTGCTGTTTCTCGACGAGCTTCCCGAATTCTCGCGCAGCGTTCTGGAGGTGCTGCGGCAGCCTCTGGAAGACAGGAGCGTAACCATCGGACGGGCACGCGCCGTCTTCACTTTCCCGTCCCATTTCGTCCTGGCGGCCTCCATGAATCCATGCCCTTGCGGTTATTACGGTGCGGAGACCCCCTCCCACTCGTGCACCTGTTCGCCGCTCAAAATCGGAAATTACCGGTCCAAAATATCCGGGCCCTTGCTTGACCGCATCGACCTTCATGTGGAGGTTCCCCGAATGGATTATGCCTCCTTGACCTCCAAGGAAGCCAATCTTTCCTCTGCCGCCATGAAAGAACAGGTGGAGAAAGCACATGCCATCCAGGCCCGCCGGTTCCATAATACCGGGATTCGCTTCAATGGGGAATTATCGGGCAGCTCGCTTCGCCGGCATTGCGCCTTAAAACCCGAAAGCGAAGATCTGCTTCGCCTCACCTTCGACGCTCTGGGGCTCAGTGTCCGGTCCCACGACCGGATTCTCAAAATCGCCCGCACCATCGCTGACCTGTCCGGATCCCGGGACATCGAGACCGAGCATCTGGCCGAAGCGATCCAGTACCGCAGCCTGGACAAGAAGCAAGAAGGTTAGACAATTATTGACAATAATAATTAACCTCGTTAAATAGTTATTTTCTCAGGATCCGGTCCGTTCTCTATCCTTCTAGCTCCTTCCATTCCACTTTCATCCCCCTCTTCCTCCTTCTCCCCCTATCCGTTCAAATGAAAAAGGAGCCCTTCACGGGCTCCTCCTCTTCTTGTTTATTGTATGGCTTATCAAAGAGACTTAGAAGGCAAACGGCAGATGCTGGATCTCCAGGACGTCCCCCTTTAAATCAAGCATAACCGACACCAGATCGAAACGGATTTGGCGGTCGTGGCCTCCCGTCTGATGCAGATAGACTTGAGCGGTCTCTCTTACCTGCCGCTGCTTGCGGTAATCAACGGATTCCTGCGGGGTCCCAAACCGCCCGGTTGCCCGCCGGGTCCGCACTTCGACAAAAACGAGGATACCTTCCTCCTCCACAATCAAATCCAGTTCGCCTGACCGGCATCTCCAATTGCGTCGGATTACCCGGCTTCCCTTGTCGGTGAAGAATTGAGCGGCCAGGTCTTCTCCCTTTTGCCCCACTTCTCTTCGGCTTCCCGGCTTGGCCGCCTTCATGATGGACCTCCCTTGGCTCTCTGATCCGAACGGTAGACAAAGCTTAAAATTTCGGCCACAAGCTGATACAGCTCAGGGGGAATCTCCTGGTTAATTTCCAGCTTGGAGAGCACCTCCACCAGGGACGGATCTTCCTGGATCGGAACGCCATGCTCCCGCGCTTTCTTCAGAATGGCTTCCGCTACTTGCCCTTTCCCCTTGGCCGTCACGGTCGGGGCTTGTTTGGTACCGGGAGAATACCGGAGAGCCACCGCTTGTTTAAGGTTCGTTTTGGATGGCTTCATATCCGTAGATCCACTCCTTTATATGGCTTGGAGCGGTAAGCAGCCGGAACGGGCGGTATGCCCGCCGCATCGTTCCCTTCATTCAGGTCCGCGGGCTGCTCCGGAAAGGACGAGCATTTCAAAGAGAGGAACCGGTAACCCAAGCCGGAGAGTCCGTTGGCGATCTCCTCTTTGTGGCTCTCCAGAAGGGAGGCCGTAAAGGGCTCGTTGTTCAAAACCTGCAGGCTCACGAGGCGGTCATATACTTGAACGTCCACCAAGGTACTGCCCAATGCCTTCATCTGCAGATCAAAAACAAGCCGGCAATTGGAGGGATCCAATTCCCCCCGCGGGCCTTTGCGCGACTGAACGTGAACGGCTGCCGTCTGAACTCCGTTCCCATCTCGGAAGGGAAGAAGAATCGTAACATGGGTGAACGCGGATTGACGATCTGAAGCCAGAAGGAGCTGCTGCCCGGTCACCTGCTGAAGAGCCTGCTGCACCGAATCCTTTAAAGAGGAAGGCAGTCCTTCGGTTGCCGTCAGCTGCAGCAGGAGACTTTTCAAATTATCTCCCGCCGCCCGTACGGCTTCGTGCGCTTCCGGACTTCCCTCCAGCCAGGCTACTCCTTCCTCCAGAGAGTTCGGAGAGACGGCTGAGGCGGCTTGCAGCCTTCTTGCCACGTGATGCTCATGGTCGATCCCTACCGCTTTCAAGAGCTTGCCTATCCAAGGTTCTTCTTCAATTGACGGAGAAACCTTCCTTTCCTGCGGCGTATTCGAGCTTTCCTCTGTTTCCAAAGTCTCGGATCGAATAAGGGCCTGCTGCCTGTCCAATCCTTTCCTTGGCCCCACTTCATCTCCGTTTTCCGCTCCTGTTATCCCGGATTCAGGTCGGGTAGAAGCGGTTTCGGGAGGAGGAGAATCTTCCGCGGAAAGAGAGGAATCCGTTTGGCGAAGGGGGGCAGGAACCGGGCTGCGCTCTGTGGCAGGCTCGGATAATGTCCGATCTCCCGATCGTTTACCCCGTGCGGTTTCCTGACCCTTGAGATTTCCGTCCGCTTCCTTAGGTGGAATGAACGGGACACTCGCGCGGAATTCCGCAATTTCTTCCGGAACAGAACCCCGAGCTGCTGCCACCGCAGCCGACGGAGGCCTGCTTCCTCCTTGGATTTCCTCAGCCATCAGAGAGGAGGAGGGAGTAAGCGTAGTTCCCTTCGCCTCCATCGCCTCCTGTCCCATGCCAAGGACCGTTTCGAGGAGCTGCACGGTCTGCTGCAGCATTCGGCCCGTCGGGGTTGAGCTTGCCCCTGGCTGGCTTAGAAAGGTCTCCACTTGTTCTCTCAGACTAGTAAGCTTCTGGTGAAGCGGAATGCCATACAAGACCTCCCGAAGGGGAGCTACGGTCTCCCGGCTAAGCGGAATGCCCTTCTTGACGGCCAGAAGAGCCGCCTGCTTCCACTCTCCGGACGGGACGCCCGAAGGGGCCTGCCCGCTCATTTCCGCGTATCCCCTGATGGTTTCTTTCGTTAGCGGGATGCCTTCTCTTTGCAGAATCCTCGCCGCTACCCGGTTTCCCGGCTCGTCCGGCAGAGCAAAGCTTTTAAGAAGCAGAGCTAAGGATTCCTCCCCCTCAACGATTGCGGTTCCATTAGCGGCCGGACTAAGGACGAGCGGGCCGCCATCCGGGGACGGCTGCACCTGCAGCCAAGTCGCTTCTCCCGCCTTCAGAGGGGCCTCCAGGCGCGCTTTAACCGTGATGCCATCTATCGACACCATCGCCTGCTGATCGGCCAGCAGACGAAGCACCATCCCTTTTACCACCTGGCCTGCTTTCAGCTCCAAGGTTTTGGGCTCCGCCGGCTGTCCTTCTCCGATCATGCTCCGAAGAAGCTGACCAATATTCATGCCTTCCCCATCCCCTTCGCTCTTCTGTGTCTATGGGTTATTTATCGGCAGGCGGAAGCCTATTTCACAGATCAAATGTCAGCTGTTCCTTCTCTTCTTGAAGCAGCTTGCCGAGAAAGCTTTTTCTATGTAACGGACTAGGTCCCAATTCCCTTAATTTGGCCCGGTGATGCTTGGTGGCATATCCTTTATGCTTGGCCAGCCCGTACTCGGGGTACTGCTTGTCCCATTGCTCGCACATCCGGTCCCGGGTCACCTTCGCGACGATAGAGGCGGCGGCTATGGACTGGCTGACCGTGTCCCCGTGAACGATGGCCAGCTGCCGGATCGAGGTGTCCACCTTCTCGGCGTCCACCAGCAAATAATCCGGACGAATCGTCAACCTCTCCAAGGCCTGCTTCATCGCAAGCCGTGCGGCCTGTTTGATATTGATGGAATCGATGGTCGCACAGTCAACCATTCCGATCCCAACCGCCAACGCTTGGTCCATGATTTGGGCATACAGCTCCTCCCTCTTCTTGGCGGTCAGCTTCTTCGAATCATTGACCTCTTCTATAATCAGGCCGCAGGGCAGAATGACCGCCGCCGCCACCACATCGCCGAACAAACAACCCCGCCCGACCTCATCAATTCCCGCTATCCGGGTATAATTCATTTTCCATAAATCCTGCTCGTATTGCAGCATGCTGTCCTCACCCCGTTACTCGATTATACTCCATCCCCCCTACCCGGGCCAGAACCAAGAGACTCCATAATAAAAAAACCGCCGGCGGAAACCGAACGGTTGCGTATGCGGATGGCCGCTATTTTTTCCATGAACTCCACCGCCTCATCCACCACCTGCTTACGCAGACTTTCCTCTTCCGAGGCGGTTCCCAGCAGACGGACTGCGGCCGTCACGAGCTTCGCCCCTCCTCCACTACCCTTACTTTGGACCTTAATCTCAAGCATTTCTTCTCGTCTTACCAAAAAAAAAGACCAGCCTCTTCGGCTGGTCTTTGCTCTTCTGTCAAGCTATTGGTATCCGGTTACCCGGTGGTTTTCAGCGTTCTACCGACAAATCCACTCCGTCGTCGGGATGCTCCAAGGAAATCCGGCCCATTTTGCCGGCCCGAAGATCGCGAAGAATCAGGGTGGACGCCTTCTCCAGATCGACTCGTCCGCCGCTCTGCAGGCATCCCCGCTTGCGTCCGATCGCTTCCATGACCTCTACGACTTCTTGCGGATTCTCCAGGTCGATTCCTTCCACGTCCAGGGAGAAGCGTTCCTTCAACGCTTCTTCGTAATACTGCACCATATATTTCACGGCGAAAAAGGCGACTTCCTCCCAGGGCAGCACTTCATCCCGGATGGCCCCGGTCGCGGCAAGCCGAAGGCCCACGCCCGGATCCTCAAATTTCGGCCAGAGGATACCGGGCGTGTCGAGCAGCTCGAGCTCCGATCCCGCCTTGATCCACTGCTGCCCCTTGGTAACGCCGGGCTTGTCCCCGGTCGCGGCTACCTTACGTCCTGCCAGACGGTTAATGAGGGTCGATTTGCCGACGTTAGGAATCCCCACGATCAAGGCCCGCACCGCACGCGGCTGGATGCCTTTGCGAAGCTGCCGCTCGATTTTTTCCTTCAAGAGGGCTTGGCTGCGGGGAACAATCTCTTTCATCTGGTTACCCGTTACCGCATCGATCGGCAGGGCGTCGAGACCTTTCCTTTTAAAATAAGCCACCCAAGCCTGAGTCGTTTGAGGGTCGGCCAAATCGAATTTATTCAAAAGAACGAGCCGCGGCTTCCCCTGCAGAATCTCATCGATCATCGGATTGCGGCTCGATAGCGGGATGCGCGCATCCAACAGCTCGATCACGACATCGATCAGCTTCAATTTCTCTTCAATCTGCCTTCTGGCCCTCGTCATATGGCCCGGAAACCATTGAATCGTCAACAGGATCACCCCCTCTTCGGTCTAAAGGTTCTAGTAGTCGTGCTTGATTAGCTGCAGCTTGGAGAGCGGCCAGAAGATAATATCCGCACGCCCGATGATTTTCTCATAGGCAACGGGTCCGATCATCCGGCTGTCCGTACTGTTCACGCGGTTGTCTCCCATCACGAAGATTTCCCCGTCCGGAATAGTCATTTCCTTATAGTTCGCGTTATAGTCGGCGTTGTTCTCCTTAAAATATTTATCAATCGCCTCTTGGATATAAGGCTCCTTTAATTCCTCGTTGTTGATGTAGACTTTGCCCTTCTCGATCTTGATCGTTTCGCCGGGCAGCGCGATGACCCGTTTTATGTAATCCTTCTCCTGCGGGGCGTGGAACACGACCACTTCTCCCCGGTGGGGCTTCCGGATGGTGTAGATGATTTTGTTAACGATGAGCCGTTCTCCCGTGTAGAAGTTAGGTTCCATGGACGGTCCTTCGACGATAAAGGGGGCAAACACAAAAAAACGGATCAACAACACCAAAGCTCCCGCAATGATAAGGGCTTTGGCCCATTCCCATATTTCGCTTTTTACTGCATCCGGCTGTTGAACCTGCCCATCTTCCACTGCCCACACCGACCTTTCTCCAGCATCTGTCCGTTTCTTGGAAAACGAAAAGGGACTTGCTTGCACAAGCCCCCCGTTTCAATCTTATCGAATTTCTTGAATTCTCGCTGCTTTACCGCGCAGGTTACGCAGATAGTAGAGTTTCGCACGGCGAACTTTACCACGGCGAGCCACTTCCAATTTGTCGATCTTAGGTGTATGCAGCGGGAAAGTTCTTTCCACGCCCACGCCGTAAGAAATTTTACGAACGGTAAACGTTTCGCTGATTCCGCCGCCGCGACGCTTAATTACAACGCCTTCGAACAGCTGAATCCGCTCGCGGGTACCCTCGATAACTTTTACGTAAACCTTCACCGTGTCGCCAGGGCGAAACTTAGGAAGATCTTGGCGCAATTGTTCTTTCGTAATCTCCTGAATCAAATTCATGGGACTCCCTCCTTCCACACAGGTGTTCATTCCGCTTTCATCGTGTCACTAATCTAGCTGTCAATGCGTAGAGGACCACCAGGATAACAACCCTTTAATAACCGAATTCCTATAAGAGGAACGGCCCTAAAGGAAAATTCACAACAGAATTAATCCTACCACAGCTGCCGTTAAAATACAATAGCGGCGCTAGGTTTCCGCCTCATTCTTTTGGAGTTCCTCCAGGAAGCGTCGATCGGCTGGGGTAAGCTCCATCCGCTCCAGAAGGTCGGGCCTGCGCCGGAAGGTCCGTTCCAGCGATTGCCGGCGGCGCCAAGCTTCGATATTGCCGTGATGGCCGGATATGAGCACCTCGGGCACCTCCCAGTCGCGGAATTTGGCGGGTCTGGTGTAGTGAGGATATTCCAGCAATCCCGTGCTGAAGGAGTCCGTAACGGCGGACAGCTCGTTGCCGAGGACACCGGGAAGCAGACGGACCACGCTGTCGATCATGACCATAGCCGGAAGTTCTCCTCCCGTCAGGACATAATCACCGATGGACAGCTCGTCCGTAACCAAGTGCTCGCGAATGCGTTCATCATAGCCCTCATAGTGGCCGCAGATGAACACCAGGTGCTCCTCCCGGGAAAGCTCCTCCGCCTTGGATTGGGAGAAGGTCTCGCCTTGCGGGCATAATAGGATAACCCGGGGCTTGGGCTCTCCTTCCCGCATCAAGTCCTCCACCGCCGCGAAGACGGGTTCGGGCTTAAGCACCATCCCTCCGCCTCCCCCATACGGATAATCGTCCACCGTATTGTGTTTGTTGGTCGAATATTCACGGAAGTTGACCGTGGCCAAGGAAACGATTCCCTTCTCCCGGGCCTTGCCCAGAATGCTGGCGCCGAAGACGCCCTCGAACATTTCCGGAAACAGGGTCAGCACATCGATTCTCATCACTACAGCAGGCCCTCCAGCAGGGATACGGTTACGGTCTTGCCGGGAACATCCACATTCAGCAGAACATCATCGATGACCGGAATGAGCACCTGCTTGCCTTTCGGCCGGCTGACCACCCAGACATCGTTCGCTCCGGGCGACAGAATCTCGGTAATCGTTCCGAGCTCCTCCCCTTCATCCGTGATCACACGGCAGCCGATGATCTCGTGGTGATAGTACTCGCCCTCTTCGAGCTCGACGAGGTGCTCTTCCTTGACCTTCACGAGCCAGTTTCGGTACTTCTCCACTTCATTGATATCAGTCATGCCCGCAAATTTAACCAAGTATACGTTTTTCTGCGGACGTCCGGATTCCACCTTTACCGTCAAGGTTTCGTCGCGCTCCGGATGCAGCAGCACCAGCTCGCTGCCCTTGGCGAACCGGACTTCGGGAAAGTCCGTTTGGGGGACGATTTTCAGCTCGCCCCGGATGCCGTGGGTATTCACAATCTTACCTACGTTATAAAGCTTGCCGCTCATGGCAACCTCCCTGTTGGTTATTGAAGGGTACAGCAAAAGGGCTAGGTTTCCCTACCCCTTTACTGGATGTGCCGTGAGAGAGACTCCTAGAAGCTAAGAGTCAATCTCGACGGAAACACGTTTGTTTTCCTTCACCGCTGCCGAGGTGACAACGGTACGGAGTGCCTTGGCGATGCGTCCCTGCTTGCCGATCACCTTGCCCACATCGGACGGGTTCACGGAAAGCCGGTACACAACACCTTGGCTGTCTTCCACTTCCTTCACATGGACATCTTCGGGATGATCAACCAACGCTTTAGCGATAACGGTCACCAGATCCTTCATGATAGACCTCCAAAGGTAAGGCTTACTTCTGGAGCTTGGATTCGTGGAATTTGGTCATGATGCCGGCTTTGCTGAACAGGTTGCGAACCGTGTCCGAAGCTTGTGCACCGGTTTGAAGCCATTTCAACGCTTTCTCTTCGTCGATGTTTACAGCCGCCGGTTGAGTCAGCGGGTTGTAAGTACCGATTTCTTCGATAAAACGTCCGTCCCGGGGGGAACGGGAATCCGAAACGACCACACGGTAAAAGGGAGCCTTGTGAGCACCCATGCGCTTCAAGCGAATACGTACTGCCATGATGTTTCACCTCCTTAAAAGAATCGTCAAATCCTAACCGCCGGATTAACCGAACGGGAATTTAAAACCTTTGCCCAGCTTGCCGAGCGGGCCTTTGGGGCCCTTCGGTCCCATCATGCCGGAGAACTGCTTCATCATCTTGCGCATATCATCGAACTGCTTGATGAGCCGGTTCACTTCCTGGATGCTGGTCCCGCTTCCGTTCGCGATCCGCTTGCGGCGGCTCGCGTTGATGATCTCAGGCTGGCGCTTCTCCTGAACAGTCATCGACTTCACGATGGCTTCGATGTGCCCCATCTGTTTGTCGTCGACCTTCAGATCCTTCATGCCCTTCATCTTGTTCATGCCGGGGAGCATCTCGAGAATCTGGTCCAGGGGACCCAGCTTCTTGACCTGATCCATCTGTTCGAGGAAGTCCTCGAACGTGAACTCGGCGTTGCGGAGCTTGCGCTCCATTTCCTTCGCCTTGTCGGCATCGATGTTCGACTGGGCCTTCTCGATCAGGGTAAGCATATCCCCCATCCCGAGAATCCGGGACGCCATCCGGTCCGGGAAGAACGGCTCCAGCGCATCCACCTTCTCGCCCATCGCCGCGAACTTGATCGGGCAGCCGGTCACAGCTTTGACCGACAAGGCCGCACCGCCGCGGGTGTCCCCGTCGAGCTTCGTCAGAACAACACCGGTCAGCTCCATCTGCTTGTGGAAGCTTTCCGCCACGTTCACGGCGTCCTGTCCGGTCATGGCGTCCACGACCAGGAGAATCTCATCCGGCTTGACGGCTTCCCGGATGTTCTTCAGCTCGTCCATCAGTTCCTCGTCGACATGGAGCCGGCCCGCGGTATCGATAATGACGTAATCGTTATGGTTGTCCTTCGCCTGCTGCATGCCCTTACGGGCGATCTCTACGGGGCTTACCTGGTCTCCAAGAGAGAACACCGGGGCTTTGATCTGCTCGCCCAGCACCTGCAGCTGCTTGATCGCAGCCGGCCGGTAAACGTCGCAGGCGACAAGCAGAGGGCGCGCATTCTGCTTCTGCAGCAGCTTTGCTAACTTACCGGTAGTGGTGGTCTTACCGGCCCCTTGAAGACCGACCATCATGATCACGGTAGGCGGCTTGTTGGCCTTCGCCAGCTTGCTCTGCGTCCCGCCCATAAGAGCGGTGAGCTCCTTGTTGACGATGTCCACGACCACCATGCCGGGGGTGAAGCTCTTCATCACATCCTGGCCGATCGCCTGTTCCTTGACCTTGGCAACAAATTCTTTGACGACTTTGAAGTTGACGTCCGCTTCCAGAAGGGCCAGGCGAACCTCGCGCAGGGCTTCATTGACGTCTTCTTCCGAAAGCTTCCCTTTTCCTCTCAGCTTGCCGAATACATTCTGCAGCCGGCTGGCCAAACCTTCGAATGCCATGAATGCCCACCTCCGTACCTAAAGATTATTCTATATCTTCCAGCTGTTTAATCCATTGAGCCAATCTTTCGGCCGAGCCGTCCTGGACAGACAGGGCCGCTTCCTTCAGCTGCCCGAGCAGGGCCTTGCGCTGTACATGCTTCTCCCAAAGCTGAAGCTTGTTCTCGTACTCCTCAAGTGTGGCTTCCGCCCGCTTGATGTGCTCGTATACCGCCTGCCGGGAGATCTCAAATTCCGAAGCGATTTCTCCGAGGGACAGGTCATCGTGAAAATAGCAGGACAGAAAGGTTCTCTGCTTCTCCGTTAAGAGTGGAGCGTAGAAATCGTAAAGCAGGTTAACCCTGGTTGTTTTGGCCAGTGCATTCTGTTCCATCCGGCTAGATCACCCCCGTCAAGGAAAAACCCTTTACATCAACCTTGATCAGTTTACTCCAGACCGGGACTAATGTCAAGGGTTTGACCTTGTCACTCTTCCGGCGGCCTTTCAAGCTTCAGGGACCGGATTAAAAGGCATGACGCCGGACGAAGAAGTCGGTATCCGGAAATTCGGACCAGCTTGTCTGTCCTGGCCCGGCTGGCAGGCTGCGAAATCCTATCCGGGCCCTTTGAGGCTTCAACGGCTGCTGGCGGGTAATAACCCCCCCGTGTTCCTTACGGCGTATCGGCGGCTTCCTCGGTTACCAGTCCAGCGAACAGGGCATGCACGAACTGTTCGGAGTCGAACTCCTGCAGGTCGTCCATTTTCTCGCCGAGGCCGACGAACTTGACGGGAATGCCCACTTCCTGGCGGATCGCAATAACGATCCCTCCCTTGGCCGTTCCGTCGAGCTTCGTCAGCACGAGACCGGTCAAGCCCGTCTTGTCGCCGAACAGCTTCGCTTGGCTGAGCGCGTTCTGGCCGGTGGTGGCATCCAGCACCAGGAGCACCTCGTGGGGAGCATCCGGCACTTCCCGCTTGATGACGCGGTAAATTTTGTTCAGCTCCTCCATGAGGTTGACCTTGTTCTGAAGCCGCCCGGCCGTGTCGCAGAGCAGAATGTCGGCTCCGCGCGTTTTGGCGGCCTGCACGGCGTCGTACATGACCGCTGCAGGATCAGAGCCCGCCTGCTGCTTGATGACGTCGACGCCTACACGCTGGCCCCACACCTCCAGCTGCTCGATGGCACCCGCGCGGAACGTATCGCCCGCCGCCAGGAGCACCTTTTTGCCCTCCTGCTTGAAGCGGTGCGCCATCTTGCCGATAGTGGTGGTCTTGCCGACGCCGTTGACCCCGACAAACAGGATGACGGTCAGCCCGCTCGGAGCGAGCTTCAGGCCGTTGTCCTCATCGGAGCGAAGCAGGCCGACCAGCTTCTCCGACAGGACCGGCTGAAGTTCGTCTGCGTTCTCGATGCGCCGCTTGCGGACTTCCACCCGCAGCTCGTCGATCAGCTTCATGACCGTATTGACGCCTACGTCGGCGCCGATTAGGATTTCCTCGAGCTCCTCGTAGAACTCCTCGTCGATTTTTTTGCGGCGAATGATGAGGTCTTCGACCCGTTCCACGAAGGCGGTCCGCGTCTTGGTCAGGCCTTCGGTAAACTTCTTGGTGACGGCCTCGGTTTTGCCGGTGATGCTCTCTTTAAGTTTTTTGAAAAAGCTCATGGTTTCCCTCCGGGTGGGGTTTGCCGGGAAAGCATCTGCGAAATTTGAAAATGGCCTCCGGCTTCTCTTGTCATCGGGTTTATTCAACTTACCAAGCGGTAAAAACCCGATAAGCCCGTAAACTCTCCGGCCCACTTTCAAATTCTCCGACTCTTTCCCGGCAAACGTAATGTATTAAGCCGAGACAATCGCCTCTTCTTCCTCGAGGCGGACGGAGACAAGCTTGGACACGCCGCCCTCCTCCATGGTGACGCCGTACAGAACGTCGGCTTCCTCCATCGTCCCCTTGCGGTGCGTGACGACGATGAACTGCGTGACGTGCGAGAACTCGCGCAGGTATTCGGCAAAGCGGGAGACGTTCGCCTCATCCAGCGCGGCTTCGACCTCGTCGAGCACGCAGAAGGGCACCGGCTTGACGCGCAGAATCGAGAAGAGCAGCGCGATCGCCGTCAGCGCCCGCTCGCCGCCCGAGAGCAGCTGCAGGTTCTGCAGCTTCTTGCCGGGCGGCTGAGCAACGATCTCGATGCCGGTATCCAGCGGGCTGTCGGGATCGGACAGGATGAGGTCGGCCCGGCCGCCGCCGAACAGCTTGGCGAAGACCACGACGAAGTGCGTGCGGATCTGCTCGAACGTCGTGTGGAACCGCTTGGACATCTCTTCGTCCATCTCGCGGATGACGTGATACAACGTCGTTTTGGCCTCGATCAGATCGGCCTTCTGGCCGCTCAGGAAGTCATACCGCTCGCTTACACGGCTGTACTCCTCAATCGCACCCAAGTTCACGTCGCCGAGGGAGGAGATTTCCCGTCGGATCTCTTTGACGCGGAGCTGAGTGCCCGCCACATCCTCGGGAACCGGGTAGCGGTGTTTGGCGAGCTCGAAGCTCAGCTCGTACTCCTCGGACAGCTTCTTGAGCAGGTTGTCGAGCTCCACATCAAGCCGGTTAACCCGAACCTCCGTCTGGTGAAGCTCTTCCTCCACCTCTTTCAGCTCGTTGCGCTGCTCGCGGGTTTTGCTTTCCTCTTCCTCGAGCTTGCGCAGCCACTCCGTCCGTTCGGCACGCTTGAACTCCGTCTGCGACGTATAATCCTGCTTCTTGATCTTGAGGTCGTTCAGCCTCTCCGTATGAAGCACGCTCTCCTGCTCATTCAGCTCGGTGTCCTGGTTGAGCTGCTTCAGTAGGCGGCGGTTCTGCTCGAGCTCCGTCTGCCAGACGGCATAATCCGCCTGAAAACGGCGGTATTGATCGCCAAGCGACTGGCGCTCCTGCGAAGCGGCCGCCGTCTTGACCCGCAGCTCGGTGAGCTGGGTCTGCAGCTCTTCCTTCTGGGATTCGCTTGCCTTGCGGGCAAGCTCCGCCGCGCGGATCGCCTGCTGCAGCTTCTCTTCCTTCGCCTGCAGCTTCGCAAGAGATTCAGCCGCCGCCTCCTTGCGGGCGGTCAACTCGCGGATTTCGTCCTTCAACGCATCCCGGTCCTGCAGATGCACGGCCAGATGATCTTCCGTGTTCCTTGCTTCGTTTTCCAGCGGATTAAGCTCCGCCGCATACTGCTGCTCCTCGATGCGCTTAGCTTCGCCCTCCTGGCGCAGCTGCTCGATCCGCTCGGCATGGGATGCCAGCTCCTGCTTAAGCTGAAGGCTCTTCTGGCGCAGCTGCTCAAGCTGCCTCCTCGTCTGGGTGATCTCGTTGTCCATCTCGTCGATCTGCCGCTGGCGGCTGAGCAGGCTGGTCGCTTTGCGATGCTGACTTCCTCCGGTCATGGATCCCCCCGGATTGACCACGTCTCCCTCCAAGGTGACCACGCGGTACCGGTACTGGCACTTCGCCGCGATGTGGTTCGCATCCTCCAGCGTCTTGGCAATGATGACATGACTGAGAAGCGACGAAACAATTTGCCGGTATTTCTCGTCGAATTGAACCAAATCCACCCCAACGCCGACGAATCCGTCGGCCTGCCGGGCCGAACGCAGCTCCATCTCGTTGACGGAGCGGCCGCGGATAACATCAAGCGGAAGGAAGGTAGCCCGTCCGAGCTGGCGTTTCTTCAGGAAGGCAATGGCCGCACGGCCGTCGGATTCGTTGTCCACGACAACGTTCTGCAGCGCCGCTCCGAGCGCGGTCTCGACAGCCGTTTCCACCTCGCCCGGAACCCTCACCAGCTCGGCGACCGCGCCGTGAATTCCGCGCAGTCCGTCCGGCCGGTTCTTCGCCTTCAGCACTTCCTTGACTCCCTGCAGGAAGCCGTCATAGTCGTTCGCCATTTCCTTCATGGTGTCCCGTCTGGAGACAAGGGAATCGAGGCGCTGCTCCCATTTGCGGAGGGCGGCCATCGCTTCCTCTCCCAGGCTCTGCTTCGTCCGGGTCTCCTGCAGGAGGGCCGAGTACTCCTCGCGGATGCGGGTGGTGGCTTGAGCCGCCGCCTCCCGTTTCTCCTTAAGCTCCGCCCGCCGGCGGACGAGCCGGTCCTTCTGCTCGGCCCACTTGGCCTTCTCTTCCTCGAGCCGCTCGCTTCTTCGGAGAAGCGTCTCGATCTGCTGCTCGGTATAGCGGATCTCATTGCGGGCCTGGGCCGTCTCGTTCAGCGTCTCGAGGAGTTCCCCTTTGTACCGCTCCTCCGTCTCGCTGCTGATTCCCCCTACCACGCCAAGCAGACTTTCCTCCTCCGCCTTCAAAGCCCCCTGGTAGTCCTCCAGACGCTTCGTCAGCTCAGCCATCTTCTTCTGGTATTCCTCCAGCTCGGCCTGCTGGCCTTGAAGACGCTTGTCCTGCGAGGAAATGGTCTGCTCCAGCTGAACCCGGTTCGCCGCCAGGTTCTTACGTCTTTCCTTCAGCACTTCCCCGTGTCCTTCGCATTTCTCGAAGTCTTCGCTCACCTGCAGCAGCAGCCGCTGGAGCCGTTCCAGCTCCTCATCGAGACGCCGGGTTTCCCAGCGGTGCTTCTCCAGATGGGCGTCATGCTGGTTGACCACCGCCCCGAGCTCCATTTGCTTGCTCCTTAGCTGAGACAGGCGGGAATTCGTTTCGGTCCAGCTCGCGTGAATCTGCTCGATCTGGTACACATACATGGAAATTTCGCTGTTCTTAAGTTTTTCCTTCAGTTCCTTGAACCGAATGGCCTTCTCCGACTGGTCGCGAAGAGGACCGATCTGGTCCTCCAGCTCCGAGACCAGATCATGGATGCGCAGCAGGTTCTGCTCGGTTTCATTCAGCCGCTTCTCGGCTTCTTTCTTGCGCGATTTATATTTGACGATCCCCGAGGCTTCCTCGAAAATTCCCCGTCGATCTTCCGATTTTGTACTGAGAATTTCTTCAATCCGGCCCTGCCCGATGATGGAATAGGCTTCTTTCCCAATGCCCGTATCCATGAACAGCTCGGTGATGTCCTTCAGGCGGCAGGCCTGCTTGTTGATAAAATATTCACTGTCCCCCGACCGGTGAACCCGGCGGGTAACCGTCACCTCGCTGAAATCCAGAGGCAGGGCGTGATCGCCGTTCTCGAGCGTGAGCGAGACTTCCCCGTAGTTAACGGCCCTTCTCGCATCGCTACCGGCAAAAATAACATCCTCCATCTTGCCGCCGCGCAGGCTTCGGGCGCTCTGTTCGCCGAGCACCCAGCGGATTCCGTCGGAAATGTTGCTTTTGCCGCTTCCGTTCGGTCCGACGACGGCTGTTATGCCCTGGACGAATTCCAGCTCCGTTTTGTCGGCAAAGGATTTAAACCCTGCCAGCTCAATCCTTTTTAAAAACATGGACTCACCTCAACCATATTGTAACATAACGCCCATCCGCTCAAAAGGGAAGGACCCTTGCCAATCAAAGAAAAGAGAGCAGAAAGTCCGCCCGAATTCAGGCGGTCTGCCCTCTTGCTCAACAGCCTATTTGGCCTTCACCTGGAGCTTGGCAAGCGCCCGTTCCGCTGCCTGCTGCTCCGCTTCTTTCTTGCTGCGTCCGCTGCCCCTGCCGAGGAGGCCGTCTTCCATCCAGACCTCGGAAACGAATTCCTTCTCGTGGGCGGGTCCGCGCTCCTCGACAATGCGGTATTCGAGCGTGCCCAGGCCATGCTGCTGGGTATGCTCCTGAAGACGGGTTTTGTAATCGACGATTTGGGGCTTGCCGTCTGTCGATATCTTCGGAAACAGGATCTTCTGGAGGAACGCTTTAACCGCCTCGAGCCCCTGGTCCAGATAGAGGGCCCCGATGAACGATTCGAACACATCGGCAAGCAGCGCCGGCCGCGTTCGTCCCCCCGTCAGCTCTTCCCCTTTGCCCAGAAGGACAAAGCGCCCAAACTCCAGCTCTTCGGCAAAGATCACGAGCGAAGGCTCACATACGATGGAAGCCCTAAGCTTGGTGAGTTCTCCTTCGGACCGGCCGGGATGCAAGTCGTACAGATACTCGGAAACGGTCAATTCCAGAACGGCGTCGCCCAGAAACTCCAGGCGCTCGTTATCCTTGTTGCCGGAGATTCGATTCTCATTCACATAGGAAGAATGGGTGAAGGCCTGCCTCAAAAGCGACGGGTCTTTGAAGCGGATACCGAGCTGCGCCTGAAGCTGCTTCAAGTCGCGGTTCATCGGATTACGCCTCGAACCTTTTCAGGATGATCGTCGCGTTGTGGCCGCCGAATCCGAAGGAATTGGACATGGCCACCTCCACGTCCGCTTGGCGCGGTTTGTGCGGGACGTAGTCCAGGTCGCATTCCGGATCCGGGTTATCCAGGTTGATCGTCGGAGGAATAATCCCATTCACGATCGTCAATCCGCAGATAACGGCCTCCACGCCTCCAGCGGCTCCAAGCAGATGGCCGGTCATCGATTTCGTCGAGCTGACCGGTACCTTGTACGCCTGCTCGCCGAATACGGACTTAACCGCATCCGTTTCGCCTTTGTCGCCGACCCCCGTCGAAGTTCCGTGGGCGTTGATGTAATCGACGTCCTCCGGCTGAAGTCCGGCATCCTTCATCGCCTTCTTCATACAGCGGGCCGCACCTTCCCCACCCGGTGACGGATCGGTCATGTGATGGGCATCCGCGCTCATTCCATAGCCCACGACCTCGGCATAGATTCTCGCTCCCCGCTTCTGTGCGTGCTCAAGCGATTCCAGCACGAGAATTCCTGCGCCTTCGCCCATGACGAATCCATCGCGGTCCACGTCGAACGGGCGGCTCGCTTTCTCGGGCTCGTCGTTGCGGGTGGACATCGCCCTTAGGGCACAGAACCCGGCCATCCCGGTCGGGCTGATGGTCGCTTCCGCACCGCCGCAAATCATGACATCCGCATCCCCGTGCTGAATGAGCCGGAAGGAATCGCCGATGGAATGAGTTCCGGTGGCGCAAGCCGTCACCGATGTGCTGTTCGGTCCCTTAGCGCCCGTATTCATCGAAACCTGCCCGGATGCCATGTTCGCGATCATCATCGGAATGAAGAAAGGGCTTACGCGTTTCGGTCCTTTCTCGAGGAGAATTTTGTGCTGCTCCTCCCAGGTTCTCAATCCGCCGATGCCCGACCCGATATAGACGCCGACGCGTTCCGGATCCGTATCTTCCTTAACGTTCAGACCGGCGTCTTGGAGCGCCTTCTCGCTTGCCACAACGGCAAATTGAACGAAACGGTCCATGCGGCGGGCTTCCCTTTTGTCCATGTAGTCTTCCGGGTTGAAATCTTTGATCTCCGCCGCGATGCGCGTAGGGTATTCGCTTACGTCGAAGCTTTCCACGAGAGAAACACCGGACTTGCCTTCCATAAGGCTTGCCCAGAACGTCTCCAGGTCTTTCCCCAGAGAGGTCATGACTCCCATTCCTGTTATCACGACACGTTGTACCATTGAATTCACCTCTATATCCGAGACCGTATAGCGTCCGATTATTCTATCTTAATGAGGAGAAGTCCCGTCGTAACCAACGGGACTCTGTTCTTACGTATGAGATTGTATGTAATTTACTACTTCTCCCACAGTCGTAATTTTCTCTGCATCTTCGTCGGAGATCTCCATATCAAACTCATCTTCAAGTTCCATAACCAATTCCACTACATCCAAGGAATCGGCCCCCAAATCATCTTTAAACGATGCTTCGAGGGTAACTTCAGACTCTTCCACCCCGAGGCGATCGATGACAATTCGCTTAACACGATCCAAAACATCGGACATCCGGTTCACCTCCTCTTTGGTATTATACGAGAATTGATTCATAATTTCCATAGCCAACCGGGACAGGCTCCAAAAAGCTTTCCAAACCGCAGGATATAGGGCTTTTGGGACTCCTAAACGGACCGTTACATGTACATGCCGCCGTCTATATGAACCGTCTGTCCGGTCATGTAAGAGGCGTCGTCGGATGCCAGAAACCTGACGGCCTTGGCAATATCCTCCGGCTGTCCGAGGCGGGCCAGCGGGATCATGCCGATCATGGCCGCTTTGGCTTCCTCCGTCATCTTGTCGGTCATGTCGGTGACGATAAAGCCGGGAGCCACCGCATTGACGGTAATGCCCCTGGAGGCAAGCTCTTTCGCCGCGGACTTGGTCAGGCCGATAACGCCCGCCTTGGCCGCCACGTAGTTGGCTTGTCCGGGGTTGCCGAGTGCCCCCACCACGGAGGAGATGTTGATGATCCGCCCGTACCGCTGCTTCATCATCGGACGCGTAACGGCCTTCAGGCAGTTAAACACGCCCTTCAGGTTCGTGGCGATGACGTCATCGAATTCCTCTTCCTTCATGCGCATGATTAAATTATCCCGCGTAATCCCGGCGTTATTCACCAAAATGTCAAGACGGCCAAACGCTTCCAGCGTCTGCTTGACCATCTCGTCCACCTGGCCGGAATCGGCTACGTTGGCTTGAATCTTGAATGCCCGGCGGCCCATCGCCTCAATTTCCCGGACGACCGCCTCCGCTGCGCTCTCGCTGCCGGCGTAGTTGACGGCAACGTCCGCTCCGGCTTCCGCCAAGCCTAGCGCGATGGCGCGGCCGATGCCCCTTGAGGCGCCGGTGACCAGCGCGGTTTTTCCTGTAAGCATGTATTCCGCCTCCTTCTCCACATGATTACGCTTCTCGTTACAGCGATAAGCTCTCGACCGCTTCGCGGCTGTTGACCGATAGGACCTTAACACTCTTATCGATTTTCTTAATTAGGCCGGCCAGAACGGTTCCCGAACCGATCTCCACAAAGGTATCGACTCCTTGAGCGATAAGCCACTTGACGCTGTCCTCCCAAAGGACGGGAGAGTAGACCTGCTCCGTAAGGAGCCGGCGAATCTGCTCAGGATCCTCCACCGGCTCCGCCGTCACGTTAGCGACAACCGGAACGGCAGCCTGTTTCACTTCGATCCCCGCCAGAACTTCCGCCAGCTTGCCCGCCGCCGGCTTCATGAGAGAGGAATGGAACGGGCCGCTTACTTCAAGCGGAATCACCCGTTTCGCTCCGATTTCCTTCCCTCGCTCCGCAACGGCCTGGACCCCTTCCCGGCTGCCCGAGATGACGATTTGGCCCGGGCAGTTGACATTGGCGAGCTCCACTGTGCCTGTTTCCGCACTTACCCTGGCGCAGAAGTCCGCCAACGCCTCCCGCTCCGCGCCGAGAACGGCCGCCATGGCCCCCTGTCCGCCCGGAACCGCCTGCTCCATGAACTCTCCGCGGGAACGGACCGTCCGGACGGCATCCTCGAAGGTCAAAGCGCCGGCCGCCACCAAAGCGCTGTATTCGCCCAAGCTGTGACCAGCGGTGTAAGACGGCTCGATCCCTTTGTCCTTCAGTGCCTCCAGAATAGCCACGCTTGTCGTGAGCAGAGCCGGCTGGGTGTTATAGGTCTGCTTCAGCTCCTCGTCCGGCCCGTTAAAAATAAGCTCCGAAAGCGGGAAGCCGAGCGCTGCGTCCGCCCGTTCAAAGATTTCTTTAGCCCCGGGATGACTGTCGTAAACGTCCTTCCCCATCCCGACGGCCTGGGCTCCCTGGCCCGGAAAAACAAATGCCACTTTTCCCATGTGTTCTTGCCGTCTCCCTTCTTTCGTGCGTTTTCCTTACCAGATGAGAACCGACGCGCCCCAGGTGAGGCCGCCGCCGAAGCCGACCAGCACCAGGCAGTCGCCTTCCTTCACGCGCCCTTCCTCTACGGCTTCTGCCAGAGCGATCGGGATGGACGCCGCCGAAACGTTCCCGTATTTGTTCAGATTGATCATGCACTTCTCCTCCGGAAGATCCAGCCGGTTAAGCGATGCTTGGATAATCCGGATGTTGGCTTGATGCGGGACCAGCAGGTCGATGTCCGACTTGTCCCGGCCCGCTTTCCGCAGGGCCTCCTCGGCCGCATTGCCCATAATCCTCACCGCGAACTTGAATACCTCACTGCCCGCCATCTGGATAAAATGCTGCTTGCCCTCCAAGCTATCCGGCGAAGCCGGGCAGCGGGAGCCGCCTCCGCTGATCTTAAGCAGGTCGGCACCCGTGCCGTCTGCCCCGAGCTCGAAGGACTGGAAGCCGCGTCCTTCCTCCACCGGGCCGATGACGACGGCGCCAGCGCCGTCGCCGAACAGGATGCACGTATTCCGGTCCGTATAATCGGTAATTTTCGATAAGCATTCCGCTCCTACCACCAAGGCGTATTTATAGGTACCCGTGGCAATGAAGTTGGCGGCATTCGCGAGACCGTAGATGAAGCCCGAGCAGGCGGCGGACAAATCAAAGGCCGCCGCCTTCTTCGCCCCGAGCTTCGCTTGAAGGTGACACGCCGTGGAAGGAAACGCCATATCCGGCGTCACCGTCGCCACCACGATCAGGTCGATCTCCTCCGGCTTGACGCCCGCCCGCTCAAGCGCAATCACCGAAGCGTGATAAGCCAGATCGGACGAGGCCTCCTCGGCGGACGCCAGCCTTCTCTCGCTTATTCCCGTCCGGGTCCGGATCCATTCGTCATTGGTTTCCACCATCTGCTCGAGATCGAAATTGGTCAGAACGCGCTCCGGCACGTATTTGCCCGAGCCCAGAATTCCCACAGGTGTTAGTTTCATTCCCCACAACTCACTTTCCACTGCTGATTTCACTTGATATGGCTTCCACCAGACGACCGGCGAGCGCCGTTCTCGCCTGACGCACCGCATTCTTGATGGCATTGGCGTCCGAGGAGCCGTGGCTCTTCAGCACCAGGCCGTCGATTCCAAGCAGAGGGGCGCCGCCGTGCTCGGTGTAATCCAGCTTCTTCTTGAAGCTGCGGAGCCCGGGGGCCAGGACGGCCGCCGCCAGCTTGGTCGTCAGGCTTCGGGTGAACTCCTGCTTCAACACCCCGAATATTGCTTCCGCCGTCCCCTCGAGAGACTTCAGAAGAATATTGCCGACAAAGCCGTCGCACACGAGCACGTCGCATTCCGCCTGCAGCACATCGCGGGCTTCCACGTTACCCACAAAGTGGATCGGAGCTTCCGCGAGCAAGGGAAAAGCCGCTTTGGTCAGCTCATTTCCCTTCTTCTCCTCCGTGCCTACATTCAGCAGGCCTACCCGAGGCTTCCCGATCCCGTGCACCTTGTTTCGGTACAGGCTGCCCATGATGGCGTACTGGAGCAGGTTCTCGGGTGAAGCGTCCATGTTGGCTCCCAGATCAAGCGCCAGCACTCCGCTGCCGTCGAGCGTCGGGATCATCGGCGCCAGGGCCGGCCGGTCGATGCCGCGGATCCGCCCGACCACCAGCAGACCGGTGGCCATAAGGGCGCCGGTGTTCCCGGCCGAGATCATGGCGTCCGCCGCTTTCTCCCGGACGAGACGGCCCGCCACCACCATGGAAGCGTCTTTCTTGCGGCGCACCGCCTTAACCGGTTCGTCCTCCGCATCAATGACTTCCGCTGCATGATGAAGGCTTACATGGGCCGGCTTGTCCCGGAGAAGCGGCTCCAGGGTGGCGGAATCGCCCACCAGAATGAGCTCGGTATCCTGCCACTCCTTTGCGGCCAGGAGCGCTCCCTCCACTACCGCTTGAGGAGCCCGGTCCCCGCCCATAGCATCAATCGCTATCCGCATGACTGTCTCCGCCTCCTTCTCCCCGGTTCTTGGAGTGATAAATAATAAAGTTTCCTTGGAAAACGAGTTCGTCGTTAACGTACGTAAAAACTTCTACCTTAGCCTTGCCCTTCGAGACCGACCGCACATAGGCTTTGGCCACGCATTTCTCCTGCAGGCGGATCGACCGGATAAACCGGATATCCGCCGAGGCGGTCAGAGCGATTTCATCATTGATGACAGCCACGGCGAGCGAATTCGCCTGGGAGAAAATATGGTGCCCCCGCGCAATTTTGGTTCGGGAGAAGACATGCTCCTCGCGTATTTCAAAAAGCGAGATTCCGCTTTTGTTAAGCTGAAGGTCGATGACGTCCCCGATAACCTCATGCAGAGGAAGGGAACGGACTTGATCGTAGCTTTGTTCCGCCATAAGCTTAAGCCTCTCGCGCAGCTCCGGAATTCCGAGTTCCATCCGGTCGAGGCGGACGGTTTGAATGCTTACGGTAAACCGTTTGGTCAACTCTTCGTCGGTGACGAAAGGATTCTCTTCAATCACCTTCGCCAGCTGCTGCTGGCGCTGCCTCTTAGGTAGACGTTCGATAACGGGCACCGCCTTTTGCTATCATAATAGGCTCGGATAATGCTATGACCTGGTACTAAACTGAGTATATAGAATTCCTTCTCAAAAGAAAAGGCAAAAAAAATAGCACTTCACCAAAGATGAAGTACTACATAGGGAAACTGCTACTATTGCTTGATGATCTCTCTTCCTTTGTACGTTCCGCAAACTTTGCAGATGCGGTGAGCCAATTTCAATTCTCCGCACTGCTCGCATTTAACCATGCCCGGAACTTCCAATTTAAAGTGAGTACGGCGCTTATCGCGACGAGTTTTGGACGTTCTTCTCTGAGGTACTGCCATATTCCCACCTCCTTAAGCGAATTCAGGATTACTCTTTATTCTGGTTGAAGAAATCGGCCAGCCCGGCAAGCCGGGGATCCACCTTCTCCTGGCTGCAGCCGCACGGATCGGTATTCCGGTTCTGTCCGCAAGTCGGGCACAGCCCCTTGCAAGCTTCGGAGCAAAGCGGAATGTAAGGCAAGGCCATCCAGACGTTCTCTTCCACATAGGGCCGGAGATCGAGACGATCTTCCTTTACCAGATGGACCTCTTCTTCGGATTCCTCGTTGTCCTGCGGGATCAGCTCGGTTCTCTGCGTAAATCTTTCCCGGAAAGGAATGGTTAACACTTCGTCAATTTCCGTCAGGCACCGGGAGCAAAGCATCGTTACAGGCAGGGTCAATGTTCCCGCCACTTCTATTATTCCGTCCTTGGAGGCTGCCTCCAAGTCGGCTTCGAGAGTGCCGAATTTGGACAAGTCCTGTCTTTCCTTAAGAAAATCGGAGAGGTCAAGCTTATCCTTCCATTGGACCGTATGATCTTTGGTGTTCCATTCTTTTAAATTGAGCAGCATGTAACGATCACCCCAAACAAACAAAGATTATTATAGCTTTAAAGATTTAGTCTTGTCAACCTTTTCTCTTTACACCCCCCGCATGCACCGCGGGCCAATGTTTGTTATGATATAGGAAAAGGCCGTGTACGGGAGGGTGGATGTGAAGACCGTCGGAATCATTGTCGAATACAACCCGCTTCATTACGGGCATGTGTATCACTTCGAGCAGGCCAAAAGCGCCTCCGGAGCCGATGCCGTCATCGCCGTGATGAGCGGGCATTTTCTGCAAAGGGGCGAGCCCGCTCTCGTCAACAAATGGGCGCGCGCCGAAATGGCGCTGCGGATGGGAGTGGACGTGGTGATCGAGCTGCCCGCCGCCTTCGCCTCCCAGCCGGCCGAATGGTTCGCTTACGGTGCCGTGTCCGCTCTGGATGCCTCAGGCGTGACGGACAGCCTGTGCTTCGGCAGCGAAAGCGGAGAGATCGGCTGGCTGGAGCGGCTCGCGGAGGTGATGCACCGGGAGCCGGAAGGCTTCGGCGAGCTTCTGCGTCAAGAGCTGTCCCGGGGCGCCGCCTATCCGGCGGCCTACAGTTCCGCCGTTAGCACCCTGACCGGACAGCCGGCCGAAGGCTTGGCCCAGCCGAACAACACGCTCGGGCTGCATTACCTCATAGCCTTGAAGCGGCTGAAAAGCTCCATTCGTCCCCTGACCATTACCCGCCGGAAGGCAGGGTACCACCAGCAGGAGGTGACGGACAGCCGGATCGCCAGCGCCACCGCCATCCGGAAGCTTCTCTTCGAAGAGAAGGACCTGCGCGCCGCCGCCCGCCTGCTTCCGGACTACACCTATGCCATTCTCGAGAGAGAATGGGCAGCGGGACGAGCCCCCATGAGCTGGGAACGCTTCGCCGGTCCGCTGTTCCATACGCTGCTCAGCCGCACAGCCGCTGATCTCGCTTCCATAAGCGAAATGACCGAAGGGCTCGAGCACCGCATCAAGCGTGTTCTCCCCCTTCTCGATTACAGCCGGCCCGACCAGGTGGGCCAGCTCCTTGCCGCTCTCAAAACCAAGCGCTATACGCAAACCAAGCTGCAGAGAACTTTACTCCGCATCCTGCTTCATCATTCAAAGTATGACCTTAACCGGGAAGCTTTAGCGCTGGGAGTTCCTTACCTGCGCATCCTTGGCTTTACCACCCGAGGAAGAGAATTGCTGAAACGCATGAAGCGGGTGGCCCGAGTTCCTATTATATCAAAAGTGACCGAAGAAAGCGCGGATTTCCTTCAGCAGGACATCCGCGCCACTTCGGTGTACAGCTTGGGCTATCCGACCCGGAACGCCCGTGACTTGTTCAGGGATTATTACGAGCCTCCCCTTCGTTTGTAGTGACTTGATCCAACGCCGACGAAGGTACCGGAATATGGACCTCGCGTTACTCCACACCGATACAACAAAGGCTAAGCCGTCCGGCTTAGCCTTTGCTGCCTTTTGGCGGCAGATTTTTCAAATAATCCAGCGCCTCTTCCATTGTTCCTACGGATACGACCTTCATCTTCGTCCCGATTTTCTCCGCCTGCCGTTTGGCGTCCGTTGTGTTAAGCACCGGCTGGAACGTCTGCCCCGCCGCCGGATACAGATCCTTCGGAGCGAAGAAAATCTCGGCTCCCTCCCGGTCCGCCGCCACCACCTTGTGCTGAATTCCGCCGATGACTCCGACATGACCCAGCTCATCGATCTCTCCCGTTCCCGCTACCCGGTAGCCTTTCGTGATATCCTCGGGCACCAGCTGGTTGTAGATTTCAAGCGAGAACATGAGCCCGGCGGAAGGGCCTCCGATCTCTCCCGCTTGAATGGTCACCTGCTTGCCTTCGTCATCGGCCTGAACGGATTGCACCTGCGAGAACGTAAAGCCGATTCCTACGCGGGGAGGCTCGGAGGACTGTCCCGCCGCGGGAGAAGCCGCGGGTAGAATGGCGAGAGAGACGGTTTCCTGCTTCACTTGGTCTCCCCGGCGGAAAGTCACCTTAACCGTGTCGCCCGCCTTTTTGGTTTTGAGATAATTCACCAGCTTCTCGCCATCGGTAAGAGAAAGTCCGTCAATCTCCAACAGGTAATCGCCGACCTGCAGCACTTTCTCCGCCGGCATTCCCTTGACCACATGAAGCACCATCACGCCTTCGTCCTTGATGTGATAAGGAATCCCGAGCTTGTTATAGGCGGCCTGGATGGCGCTGCTCTGGGAAGAGATCATTTTGTACACTTGGCGCTGGGTATATTCCTGATCCGTTTCATCCGCCTGCTTTACCGAGGTCTTCGGCCGGATCTCTTCCTTAAATAGCTTAGCCCAGAAGTAGGAGAACACGTTGGAATCCATCACCCCTACGGTAGTAAGCAGGAAGGCCCCCTGCTCGGGAGAATCGCCCTGGGTGACCTTAACCATGGGATGGATCTCTTCGGCCGAACCCGGCTTGAAGATATAATAAGGCAGCGGAATGATAAAAAGAATGTAGGACAGCAGGAACACGATTACCAGTCCTGCTAAAAACCTCCTAAGCGACCATCCTCTTTTCAGAGAACGCTCAGGAGCAAGATAAGAACCGGGCTCCCCCGGCTTGTACTCTTCGTCCATTAGGCTTCCTTTCCTTTCGTCTTGTCGGTCCCAGTGCCTTATCCGAACAATACTCACGGATAAGGCACTACAGGGGCTTGGTCTATTCCCGCTCTCCGGGGCGTAAACATGTAGCAATCCACGAAAGGAAGGTGCAGGCATGTCCCCCTCGCCCATCGGAACGCAAAGCAAAGCCGTCACGCTTGCCTTGGGAGTTCTGGCGATCCTACTGGTCGTCTTTATCATTATATACCCGGATGATGCCTTTCAGTCTTCCTTGGGAGGGCTTAAGCTTTGGTGGAATTATGTGTTCCCCGCTCTGCTGCCTTTCCTCGTCGTGACCCAGCTCATGACCGGCCTTGGCGTCGTTCAAGCGGTTGGCGTCCTGCTGGACCCGTTCATGCGCCTCTTCTTCCGCATTCCGGGAATCGGAGGCTGGGCACTCGCGGCCGGCCTCACGGCAGGCTACCCGGCCGGTGCCGAGCTGACGGCGTCTCTTAGGAAGGAGGGCCGCCTTAGCGTGGCGGAAGCGGAACGCCTGCTTGCCATCTCCCATCTCTGCAGCCCGGTGGTCCTTATCACCGTCATCGGCATTGGCTTTCTTCACAGCGCCAAAGCCGGTCTGGTGCTCGCGGGGATCCATTACCTCTCGGCCATTCTTATGGGCATCTGGTTTCGGCTTACCGCACCGAAGGAGCCTGCCGGAGAGGCGGCCAAGGCTCGCAAGCCGCTTAGGAGCAGCGATCGGCAGGGGCTCCTGACACGAAGCCTGGCTGCTTTAAGAGAGGCCCGCAGCCGGGATGGCCGGGCCTTCGGCAAAATGCTCGGCGATGCCGTCTCCTCCGCCAATCAAACCCTTATGATCGTGGGAGGGTTTATGATCCTGTTTGCCGTTCTTACCCGGATGGCCCTGCTCCTGCTGCCCGCCCCTCTTAAAGGGCTCTCCCTCTTCGTGCCGGGGCTTCTGGAGCCTCATCTGGGGGCGTATGCCATCACCCAATCGGCCCTCCCCCTGCCTCTGCTGCTCGGCTTGCTGGGAGCTGCAGCCGCGTGGAGCGGCCTTTCCCTTCACGCTCAGGTCAGAAGCTTCAGCCTCCCGGCGGGCATCCGTTACGGCTCTTTCCTCTACGCCCGAACGGTGCACGCCGTCTTGGCTTTCGGGCTTACCCTGGCGCTGTGGAAGCCGCTGGCCGGATGGCTGGCCGATCCGAAAGCCGCCTTCCTCCCCTTTTCCGGAGGGGAATGGAGCACCGCCTCGGGAGAGCCCGTCTCGGGCTGGGCCCTGTTGCTTAAAGGAGGCGGACCGCTTGTTTGGTTTACCGGTCTTATAGCCTTACTGGGTGGCGCCTCCCTTGTCATTTTCCTTACACGCGGCCTGGCTAGAGTCTTTAACGCCCGGCGTATTTGACCCGGAGCGCCTTTTCCACCGCAGGGGGAACCAGATCCTCGATAGGCCCGTGAAACATGGCCAGCTGCTTCACGATGCTAGAGCTCAGGTAGGAATACTGGCTGCTCGACATCATGAAGAACGTTTCGATTTTATCGCTGAGCTTGCGGTTCATCGAAGCCATCTGAAGCTCATACTCAAAATCCGAAACGGCCCGCAGCCCTTTGACGATAATATGGGCTTTTTTCTGGGTCATGTAGTTGATCAGCAGATCGTCAAATCCGTCGACCTCGACGTTAGGAATGTCCTTCGTCACTTCCTGCAGAAGCTGCATCCGCTCTTCCACGGTGAACAGCGGCTTCTTGCTTGCGTTGTTCAGCACCGCCACGATGACCCGGTCAAACGCTTCGGCCGCCCGGGAGATAATATCCAAATGCCCGTAGGTCACCGGATCAAAGCTTCCGGGGCACACCGCCACCGTAGCTTCATGCTTGATCTTCTTCATCCTGCGTCAGCTCCTCGTTGTCTCCGTCCTCTTCGTTATACCGGTATACCGTTATAGCGGTCTCTCCGTAAACGGAATGCTTCACCGTATGAAACGAACCGGCCTCCTCGGGGTACGTATGGGACGAATCATGCTCGATCATAACCGTCGCCCCGTCGTTCAGCAGGCGCTGTTCTTTCATAAGGAGCATAAGTGCGTCCATGTCTTTCATCCGGTAAGGCGGATCCAGAAAAACCAGATCGAACCGCACCTCCCGTTTGGCAAGCGCCTTCAGCGCCCGCACCGCCTCATTGCGGTAAACCTCGGCTTTCCCTTCCACCTTGGCCGTCTTCAGGTTCTCGCGGATCACCTCGATGCTCTTGCTATCTTTGTCAACGAAGACCGCTTGTTCCATCCCCCTGCTTAACGCTTCAATGCCCAAGCCGCCCGTCCCGGCGAACAGGTCCAAAGCCCGTCCCCCGTCAAAGTAAGGGCCGATCATGCTGAAAACGGCCTCCTTAACCTTGTCCGTCGTAGGACGCGTCCCTGTGCCGGGCACGGCTTTAAGCGGCCTTCCTTTGGCCGTTCCCGATATGACTCTCATGCTTCCATCACCTGCTTTAGGATTACCATCGTTGCTATAGTACCACATTCTTAACCGCCGTCAAAAAAATTTGGACAGGCATGTATAATTTACCGCCGGCCTGTCCATTCTATAAGTATCGGCATGAAAGTGCCGTAGACAACCGCGGAGAAGACTTACGTTTCCCCATAAGCCTTCGTCCGGTTTCTCCTCTCCCATGAGGGCGTCGTGCAAACGGCGCCCAAACCTTTTCTCCTGCAGCCTAGGGCTTGCAGGTTTTTTTTGCTGTGCGGGCTTGCCCCATTAAAAAAGCCCCCTGGAAAACAGGGAGCATTTGCCGGTCGTGTCGGGGGCAGGCTGCAGGCTAGATAAAGAGTCCCGCTATCGTCCCCGAAAGGACGGAGGCGACGGTGGAGCCGAGCAGAAGCCGGAGCCCGAAGCGGGCTACCTGATCCCCCTGTTTCTCATTAAGGGCTTTTACCGAGCCGGTAATGATGCCAACGGAGCTGAAATTCGCGAAGCTGACGAGGAAGACGGAGACAATCGCCACCGTTTTGGCGGAGAGTCCTCCTGCCATGTCCTTGAAGGAGAGCATCGCCACGAATTCGTTCGAGATCAGCTTGGTGGCCATCACGGACCCCGCCTGAACCGCCTCTCCCCACGGAACCCCCATCAGGAAAGCCACGGGGGCAAAAATATACCCGAGCACCGCCTGGAAAGAGATCTGAAAGACCAGCTCGAACAAGTAGTTGATCATGGCGATTAAAGCGATGTACCCGATCAGCATGGCTCCGACGATGATCGCCACCTTGAAGCCGTCCATGATGCTGTCGCTGATCATCTGGAAGAAAGAGTCGTGCTTCTCTCCTTCCCCGATCCCATACAAATCTTCCCCTTCCGCCAGCTCGTACGGATTGATGAGATTGGCCACGATCAGCGCGGAGAGGATGTTCAACACAATGGCAACCACCACATATTTCGGAGGAAGCATAGTCATGTAGGCCCCTACGATGGCCATGCTTACGGCACTCATGGCGGAAGTACAAAGGGTATAGAGCCGCCTTCTGGAGACGAGACCGAGCTGCTGCTTCGTGGTCAGAAAGACTTCGGACTGCCCCAAGAAAGCCGAGGAAACGGCTATGTAGTTCTCCAGCTTGCCCATGCCGTTCAGCTTGCTGAGCCCGAGTCCCACGTATTTGATGATCCAGGGCAAAATCCGGAAGAAATTCAGAATTCCGATCAGAATGGAGATAAAAACGATCGGAAGCAGAACATCGAGAAAGAAGGTCGAGGCTCCGGGGTTTTCCAGTCCTCCGAACACAAAATCCACTCCGGCGATTCCGAAATCAACCAGCTTGCCGAACATCCGGGAAACGAGACTGATGAGCCAGATCCCTACCTGGGTATTGAGGAGAAGAAAGGCCAGGATCAGCTGGGCGGCCAGCATAGCCAGAACGGGACGCAGCCGGATGCCTTTGCGGTTATAGCTGAACAGCGAGCATACGATAAAGACCAGGGCGAGCCCCGTCAACAGATACAGAATCCTCATCGGTCAAACCTCCGTTATCGTCTTAAAGACCATAAGAAGATTTTTCCTCAGTCCTCCTCCGCCTATTCAAGCCATTCCCTGGAAGCCGCGAGGTTGTCCTCTTTTACGCCCAAGCCAAAGCCGCAGACGGGTAATCGCCGCGGCTTCGGTTGAGGGTCGGTTTATTCGTTGTGGGTTTCGACGATGACATGGTTCTTCAGGGCCACTTTCCTCAGGTAGCTTTCCGCAGCGGAAAAGGATGATTTGAGCTTATCGCTGCGAAGGACCAGCGGTTCCTCGCTCTGCTTCGTGTAGATTCGGATGCTTTCCACCGTTTTGGAGCCGAACCACTTCTTGACCTTCTCCCGGTTGAATTGGATTTTCTGGATGGACTCGTAGGCAATCGTCTGGGATGAGGCGGTTTTGCCGTTCTCCACCTGCACCTTCATTTCCTCGATATCCAAGTTCACGTCCAGAACCTGCGCCACTGTATCTCCCTCCCGGCATCTTGATTTTCCTATTGTATTTAGCCGGAAAGGGAAACAGAAGCGGTTGCTCCCGAAACTCTGCAAAAAAATTTCCGCCCCTCCCTCCCCGGCCTTCCCTTTCTTTGGGCCTTTTCCTTATCAGGCATAGCCCGGGACGGGCTGGGAAATGTTATTAAAGCCTGGTACTTGGTAAGCGGCTTGCTTCATCCCGATGCTCTTGGGTAAATAGCTGATAAGCAGGGAGACCGGTCTCCTTCCGTCAAAGGGAGGCCGATTTTCCGATCAAACCGAAAACAGTCCTTAGGGGGTACCTGAAGGAGGAACTCTATGAAAACAACGAAGAAAGCGCTGATTCTATATGCCAGCTACGGAGACGGACACCTTCAGGTGACGCGCGCCCTGACGGAAGCCCTTTCGGCGGAAGGGGTGGAGGTGGAGACGGCCGATCTTTTTGCGGAAGCCCATCCTTTTCTCAACGCGGCGGCCAAATGGTTCTACATCAAGAGCTACGCCTGGTTTCCCAGCCTGTACGGCTGGCTATACTCGAGTTCCAAGGAAATGAATCACGAGACACCGTTCTCCCGCGCTCTGCATTCCTTCGGGATTTCCCGGCTTCAGAAGATTCTACAGAATAGCCGTCCTGACTTTGTTATCAACACCTTCCCCATGCTCGCCATGCCCGTTCTCCGCACACGGGGGATCGTGATTCCTACCTATACGGTGATAACCGACTTCACCCTTCACAACCGGTGGATTCATCGGGATATCGACCGGTTCTACGTCGCTTCGGAAGAGCTGCGGCACGAATTGGTCGGCCGCGGACTGGAGACGGAGCAGGTCCGGGTCACCGGCATTCCGGTCAAAAAAGCGTTCCGCCAGCCGGCCTCGGTCGCCAGGCTGTGCCGCAAATACGGCCTGGACCCCCGCCGGCGTATCCTTCTCGTCATGGCCGGGTCCTACGGGGTCATGCGCGATCTGAAGGAGCTGTGCAGCGAAATTTCGGACGATTTCGCCATTCAGACCGTCATGGTATGCGGAAACAACCAGAAGCTCCAGGAAAGCATGGAGAGGGTCTTCCGGGACCATCCCCATGTGAAAGTGCTCGGGTTTGTCGAGGAGGTTCATGAGCTCATGGCCATCTCCTCCTGTCTCGTAACCAAGCCGGGCGGCATCACTCTCACCGAAGCCCTGTGCTGTCACCTGCCTACCCTGCTGTACCGGCCGGTACCGGGTCAGGAACGGGATAACGCCGAGTTCATGATGGCCAAAGGAGCGGCTCTCGTGGCGGACTATGCCGATCAACTGGTGCGTCAGCTCCGTTTCCTGCTTCACAACCCGTCCGCGCTCGATCGGATGCGCCGGGCCGCCGCCAAGCTGCGGAATCCCCGTTCGGCCGAAGATATCGTCTCGGACATGCTGCAGCATATCCAGGCTCCGGTTCAAGAGACCCTTTCGGCGGCCTCGGACCAGGCCGTCGAGAGCATGCCGCTATTTCATACCCATTCTTAACGGGCGGCGGCTTATGTATGGATTGGATACTGCGTCCCAAAGGAAAGCTTACTCCAGGACAATATCGAGAATATCACGGAGCGGGACTCGCCACTCCTCCTCCCCGGCTGTCACCCTTACCCTTCCCAGCAGGGGATCCACCCTCTCGATTCGCCCATGCAGGATGGAGGGGCTGATAGGATCATAAAGCGTGAGCTGCACCGCCTTCCCCCGGTTTACCGCTTCCGCCAGCAGGTCCGAGAGCTCCTGAATCCGCTGCTCGTCCAGAGCGGGCTTCGCTTTCTTCGGCAGATCCCCGCGGTGGCGGATGATCTGCTCCCTATGCTCGGGGAGCATCATGCGCGATGCCTCCCATATTCCATTTCCCTCCAGCTTTCTTCCCATGGAACCTCTCTCCTTTCATTTACTGTTCCCCTTTATCCTGTCCCTACAAACAAGTGTTCCTATTCGTACGCTTATTATACTACGAACATGCATTCCCCTTTCAAGAGGAAAGTGTTTGCTCCCGTTCCAGGTAACAGGAAAAAACCCGCTGAGCTTACAACCTCAACAGGTTAAAGAATCCCTCGCCCGACGGAAGGCGAAGTCCGATTTAGGCGGTCTTAGCGGAACATTCCCCACAGCTTAATGAGGTGAAAAGTGTTGGAAGGATCAATCTTCTGGGCGATCACGAACCGGATGATTCCGTCCGCCTGCTGGGCCGTCAGCTTTTCCCCCAAAGCAGCCGCGGTTTGGGAGAGCAGACGGCTGACCTTATTCGGATTTTGCAGGTCGGCCTTCGTCACTCCGTTCATCAGATTCTTAACCCGCTCCTTGTAGACGGGATTTTTAAGCTTAAGCTTGATTCGTTCCACGAGGTCGCGGTCGATTCCATAATTCAAGTAGCTCATTAGGCACCTCCCCAAACAGTCATTCTCTAGTCTATGAAGGGATCCGCCCAAATGTGACCCGAAACTCCTGCCGGGGACGGGAAAGAGGTCATCAAGCATACCGCTTGCAATCGGGAAAAGGCCGCGAGGAATTCCCCTGGTTTAATCCCAAGCCGCCCGCCTTGTGTTAAGTAACTGGAAGCTGGAACTGGGCTACAACATCAAAAAAAAAAAACGCCTCCGGGCAAGCCCGGCAGGCGCTATAGCTAAGAAAACGATAGGTTAATCCAGCAGGTCGCTGCTGAGAACCTGCTCCCGCTGCAAGTATTCCCGCAGGGGAAGGTATTCCGCAGCTGTCCAGAAATCGGTCCGGGCCACCAGTTCGACGGCGTCGTCCCGGGCCTCTTCGAGAATTTCGAAGTCGGCCGCCATGTCCGCCACGCGGAATTCGGGAAGCCCGCTCTGCTTCGTGCCGAAAAATTCCCCCGGGCCCCGCAGCTCCAGATCCCGGCGGGCGATCTCGAAGCCGTCGTTCGTCTCGGTCATGGCGCGCATCCGTTCCTTGCCGACCTCACTCTTCGGATCGGCGATCAGGATGCAGTACGACTGGTGTTCCCCCCGGCCCACACGTCCCCGCAGCTGGTGCAGCTGAGAGAGGCCGAAGCGGTCTGCATCGTAGATGACCATGATGGTCGCGTTCGGAACGTCGACCCCCACCTCGATGACCGTAGTCGACACGAGCACCTGAACCTCGTTCTCGCTGAACCTGCGCATGATCCCGTCTTTCTCGGCGGCCGGCAGACGTCCATGCAGGAGACCTACCTTCATATCGGGGTATTGATTCTGCAGCTGGGCGTGAAGATCGATGGCATTTTGAACGTCCAGCTTGTCCGATTCCTCGATCAAGGGGCAGATGATGTAGGCTTGGCGCCCCGTCCGCACTTCTTTGCGGATAAACTTCAGAATCCGATCGAGCAGGTGATGCTGCACGAAGTAGGTTTCGATCGGCTTACGGCCTTTGGGCAGCTCCCGAAGCGTAGAGACATCGAGGTCGCCAAACGCCGTAATGGCAAGGGTCCGGGGGATCGGAGTCGCGGTCATCGTCAACACATCCGGAGTCATGCCCTTGCGCCGCAGGATGCTTCGCTGGTTTACCCCGAACCGGTGCTGCTCATCCGTCACGACCAGTCCCAGCTGACGGAAGAACACATCCTCTTGAATCAGGGCATGGGTGCCGACCACAATGTCGATCAACCCGATCTGCAGGGCCGCCAGAACATCCCGGCGCTTTCGTTCTGTCAGGCTGCCCGTCAGGAGCCCCACTTGGATGCCGTAGGGCTCGAACAGCTTCTCCAGGGAGCGCTTGTGCTGTTCGGCCAAAATTTCCGTTGGCACCATGAGCGCCCCTTGGTGCCCGGCTTTGACCACGGCATACAGGGCCACGGCCGCCACTATCGTCTTGCCTGCGCCGACATCGCCCTGGAGCAGCCGGTTCATGCAGGCCGGCTGCTTAAGGTCGTCGAGTATCTCCGCGATGACCTTCTTCTGGGAATCGGTCAGCTGAAAGGGCAGCGCCCGGACGAACTCTCGAACCGCCGGCAGATCAATGTCGTGAGCGACCCCGTCCGCTTTGCTGCGGTTCAAGGAACGAAAGGCCTGCAGCTTTAGCTGAAACAGGAACAGTTCCTCGTAGACCATCCGCTTGCGCGCCTTCTCCCCTTCGCTTAAGCTTTCCGGGTTGTGAATGACCGCCACAGCCTGCTTTCTTGGCATCAGCGAGTACTTGGCCACCAGCTCGCGGGGCAGCACTTCTTCGATCATCTGGCCGTACTGGACGAGAGCCTGGCGAATGGTTTTACGCATCCAGTTCTGCGTAATGGCCCCCGAAACGGAATAAACAGGCTGCAGCGTGCCCGTCCGGGAAGCTCCTTTGCCGGGAAACTCCGATTCCGATACCGAGATCTGCAGCCTGCGGGCATCCCACTTGCCGGTTAGAACGATGTCCTCCCCAGCCTTCAGCTGGGCTTTCAGGAAATGCCGATTGAACCAGACGGCCGTCACCAGAAACCGGTCTATCATGACTTTGCACGACAGGCGGGATTTGGTCCGTCCGTACATCTGCAGGGACGGCTCGCTGAAGATCCGTCCTTGCACGGTGATTTTGTCCCCGTCCTTCACTTGGGTCAAATCTTTAAGATGATAATCCTCATAACGAAAAGGAAAATAATCCAGCAGCCCTCCGGCGGAATGAATCCCCAGTGCGCCCAGGTCATCCGCCTTCTTCCCTATTCCCTTGATGTTGGTTACGGGAATGAGATGAAGATCCGTCATAATACGGGAAGCATGAAGACCGCAACCGTTCCCGGGCCCGTATGGGTTCCGATAACCGGACCGAGAGGGGTATAAGCCACCGATTTCACGTTAAAATGCTGACCGACCAGCGCACTGAGCTCTTCGGCATAAGCGGGAGCATTCGCATGAGCGATGATCACTTCCACTTCCCCGTTCAGCTTAGGACGTTCTTTCAGAAGTTCGACAATCCGACCCATGGCCTTCTTGTGGCCCCGCACCTTATCCACCGAGTAAACCTGTCCTTCTTCATCCAACGAGAGAATCGGCTTGATGTTCAGGAGAGAACCGAACAAGGCCGCTGCCTTGCCGATCCGGCCGCCCTTCTGCAAGTATTCAAGCGTATCGACGAGGAAGAACAGCCCGTAATCATCCCGAAGCCGGTGAATGAGAGCCAGGCACTCCTCCAGGCTCTTTCCATCCCGTGCCGCTTCCGCCGCCTTAACCACCAGGCAGCCGAAACCGTACGAGGCCGACCGGGAATCCACAATGGTGATATCGGCTTTCTCTTCCAGGAGAGACTTGGCCAGAACGGCCGACTGGTACGTACCGCTCAACGCGGAGGCCAGGTGGATGGAGATGATCTGAACCCCCGGCTCCTGCGCCAGTCGTTTGTAGGTTTCGAGAAAATCGACCGGAGAGGGCTGGGAAGTGGTCGGCAGCGTTGACGATTGGGCCAGCTTCTCATAGAAGGGGCCTGACTGCAAGGTGACCGCATCCTGGTAGGTCTCCGTACCGAAGTGCACCTTAAGCGGGACCATTTCGATTCCGAGCGCCTCCCGGATTTCAGCGGGAATATCCGCCGTACTGTCGGTTACTAACCGGATCCTGCTCATAGACGCTCCTCCCTATTCCACAGAAAAAATATAAACATACAAAGGCTGACCGCCCGGGTGAACCTCCACATCCACCTCGGGATGGTGCTCTTTCAGCCAGGTCAACAAAGAAGCCGTCTGATCCTCCGACGCGTTTTCACCGGTCAGAATCGTGACGATTTCCCCGCCGCCCGCCAGCATGGCTTCCAACAGACGGGTGCAGGATTCCTCCAGAACCGTCTCGGAGGTGACGATTTTGCCCTCGGAGAGGCCGATATAATCGCCTTCCTTGATGTCGAGCCCGTCGATGGACGTATCCCGGACGGCATACGTCACTTGTCCCGAGCGGATCTGGCTGACGGCGCGAAGCATCGTCTGCTCATTCGTCTCGGGATCCGCCTGCTCCTGAAAGGACACGAGCGCAGCCATTCCTTGAGGAATGGTTTTGGTCGGGATAACGACCACCTGCTTGTCCTCCACCAGATCCTTCGCCTGCTTGGCGGCCATAATGATATTCGAGTTGTTCGGAAGCACGAAGATCGTGCGGGCGGGAACTTCCCGGACCGCATTGACGATGTCCTCGGTACTCGGGTTCATCGTCTGTCCACCCGAGATGACGACATCGACTCCGAGGCTTGCAAAAATCTCCTCGATTCCGCTTCCCATGGAAACACCTACGAACCCGTAAGGCGCAAGCTCTTGTTCCGGCTGGGCTTTCTCAGCTGCAGCGTGAGCGGTTTCCGAAGCCGCCTCTTTATTCTCGGCAAGTCCTGGCGCCGCATGACGCGGATCGTATTCGTTCGTCTGCACGATGTGCGTATGCTGCTCCCGCATATTTTCTATTTTGATCCGGGTCAATTCCCCGTAATTCTGGGCATAAGTCATTACTTCCCCGGGATGCTCGGCATGAATGTGAATTTTGACCAAATCGTCGTCGGCCACGACCAGTAGAGAATCCCCTAGCTTGGACAATTCCCCGCGGAACTCCGTCTCGCGGAACTCGTAGCCCTTCACTTTCCCCGGAACAAGCTTCACGAGGAATTCCGTGCAGTAGCCCTGCTCGATGTCTTCTGTAGCGAGCATGGACTGGGCGTTCCGGTGCTCATGACCCGCATGAGCTTCACGGGCCAGGTTGACTTCCGCCACCGGCGTCGCGGGGATGGCCAAAGGCTCCTCGTTTCCGCTGAGAGCGGCAACCATGCCTTCATAGACGCAGATGAGTCCCTGTCCGCCTGCATCGACGACTCCGACCTGCTTCAGCACCGGAAGCTGCTCCGGCGTTCTCGCCAGGGCCTGTTGGCCGTGGGCCAGCACTTCCTTCATAAGCTCCAATACATCGCCGGAGCGTCTGGAATAATACAAAGCATGCTTGGCTGCTTCCTTCGCCACGGTCAGAATCGTTCCCTCGACCGGCTTTACGACGGCTTGGTAAGCCGTGTCCACCCCTTGCTGCAGAGCGGCTGCCAGCTGCTGGGGGGTGATTTCCGCATGAGGTTGAACGGATTTGGCGAAGCCTCGGAACAGCTGGGAAAGAATCACGCCGGAGTTGCCGCGCGCGCCCATAAGCAGTCCTTTGGATAGAGCCTCTGCCGAGCGGCCGATATGGTCGTTCTGCTTCTTTCTCAATTCCTCCACGCCCGACGTCATCGTCAGGTTCATGTTCGTTCCGGTATCCCCGTCGGGTACAGGAAACACATTAAGGGCATTAACGTTATTTACATTCCTTCTAAGATGATCCGCCCCCGATAGCATCATCCGGACGAAATCGGAACCATTGATTGTATTGAAGCGCTTACTCAACAATAACTTCTCCTTCCTACCTAACGAGCTCCTCGGACGCCCTGAACGAATATATTGACGAAATCCACCTTAAGTCCTACTACCTCATTAAGCACATACTTTACGCGGTTCTGCACGTTAAGCGCCACCTCGGAAATTTTGGTGCCGTAGCTGACTATGATATGAAGATCAATGTGGATTCCTTCCGGAGCGTGCCTGACTTCCACACCGCGACCAAGGTTGTCCCGGCCGAGAATTTCGGCGATGCCGTCTTTCAGCTGCTTACGGGAGGCCATGCCTACAAGACCATAGCAGTCCAGGGCGGCCGAGCCGGCCAGAACGGCAATGACTTCATCCGTAATGTTAATTTTTCCTTTTTCATTCGCAACTTGTATAGGCATGTTGAACCATCACCTTTATTCTCTAAATGATTGGGATTAATCCTGATTGTACTATACCGAAGCCGATAAAGAAATGCAAATTCCCCATATTCAAGGAGAGGGGCAGCGGTTTGCCGGTTGACTAGGCAATTCCGGCTATGCTATTATGTTCTAGTATGTTTTCTACGAATGTATCGTAAGTTGTACTCCGAAAGCTCATCAGAGGAGGTGTCATTCATGTCTCGCAAATGCTTCATCACCGGCCGAGCGCCGAAAGCAGGTAACCACGTTTCCCATGCCAACAACAAAAACAAGCGCACTTGGGGCGTTAACGTGCAGAAGGTACGCATTCTTGTGGACGGAAAGCCTAAGCGCGTTTATGTAAGCACACGTGCTTTGAAATCCGGGAAAATCACCCGCGTATAATAGAAGCGCCGAACGCGTTCTTCCCTTTAGGGGACGGACGCGTTTTTTCGTATGCTTCCCTTCCCTTGTTCTCCCTTTCCCTTATTAGCAAAAAGCACCTGCTCCCCAGGTGCTTTCCTCTCGGCAGCCGTCGGCCTGCCGCGCCCCATTAGTTTTTGCTGAAGGTTCCGAGAACCGCTTTGACAAAGCCGCCCAAAAACTTCGGAAGTTTGATGGTATAGAATTTCATTGCTTCGCCTCCCTACATGCATTTCCCCTCGATACTGACAGTATATTCCCGCATCCGCGAAAATGTACCCGCCCGATCGCTTTTCTTCCCGAGAAAGAAAAAAGGCCGCAAAAGCGGTAAAGCTTCTGCAACCCATTCTATGCCGGAGACTAACCGGCTATGCCTTTGTAGTGCTAATTCGGTAGGTTGGCGAGCGGGTAAGGCTCTAAGGAGTGGAGATTCCTTCCGTCATCCGGGGATCGACCGGCCAGCCGTTGGCCACGGCCAAGGCGACATAGAGAACGGGAAGAAACAAAGCGAGCACGAAGGTGATGGCAATGAAGCCGATCCGGATTCCTTTGCCGTCGTACGTTTTGAAAAATTGAATTCCGAGGAACAGAGCCCCCAACGAAAAAACATATTTGATCATGCCGGTTACCAGAATAAATCCGCTCATCAGAAGGGCCGCCGCCAGGCTGAACCCGAGTAAAGCCAACCACCTAGGCACGCTGTCCTTCCTCCCCCCGTCCGCGAAGATGAGCAATGGCCTCCCGGCGCTCGGAGACACCGAATACCGCGCTTCCCGCCACGAGAACGTCGGCTCCGGCTTCCGCCACGAGAGGAGCCGTTTCCCCGTTGATTCCTCCGTCCACTTCAATGCGGACGTGGGAAAGTCCTTTTTCGTTCAGCGTGCGCCGCAGCTCACGGATTTTAGGGAGAACCCCGGGAATAAAGGACTGCCCGCCGAAGCCGGGGTTAACCGTCATCAGAAGGATGAGGTCCACCTCGTCGAGCACATACTCGAGCGACGTAAGCGGTGTGGCGGGATTGAGCACGACCCCGGCCTTCACCCCATGCTCTTTGATGAGGTGAAGCGTCCGGTGAAGATGCGGGCTGGCCTCGGCGTGAACCGTCAGGCTGTCCGCCCCCGCTTTGGCAAAAGCAGGGATGTAGGCGTCCGCCTGTTCGATCATAAGATGAACGTCCAGCGGCAGGGTGGTATGAGGGCGTATGGCCTCCACTACTACCGGGCCTAACGTAAGATTAGGAACAAAGTGGCCGTCCATGACGTCCACGTGAATCCAGTCAGCCCCTCCCTCCTGGACTTCCCGCACCTCTTCACCAAGCTTGGCGAAGTCCGCGGAAAGGATCGAAGGGGCGATCAACAGTTTGTTCAAGTTAGTACCTCCGTTTCCGGTCTTTGATCTCCGCAAGGAAGAGCAGGTAATGTTCGTAGCGCGAAGGAAGAATGTCCCCGCTTTCCGCCGCCTGCCTGACATGGCAGCCGGGCTCTTGGTGATGGAGACAGCCGCGGAATCGGCACCCCTCGGCGAACGGGGTGAAATCGCGGAAGCAGCCGCCCAGCTCCTGGGCTTCCAAGCCGCTGAAGTCCAGCTGGCTGAAGCCCGGCGTATCGGCTACCCAGCCGCCGCTCTCAAGCGGAATCAGTTCCACGTGCCGGGTCGTGTGCTTCCCCCGTCCAAGACGGGAGCTGATCTCATTGGTTTCAAGCCGCAAGTCCGGCATCATGGCGTTCAAGAGGGACGATTTGCCTACCCCCGACTGTCCGGAGAATACGCTGATCGTTCCGCTGAGTCGCTTGCGCATAGCGTCGATCCCCCAGCCCTGCCGGGAGCTCGTGGAGTAGACCTCATACCCCATCTCCTGATAAGGCAGGATCGAGGCGGGAACGCAGTTGTCACCGCCGTCTTCCCCGTCCAGATCCTTCTTCGTTAGGCAGATAAGAGCTTCTATGCCGGCCGCTTCAATGTGAACCAGGAACTTATCCAGGAGCTGCAGGTTAAGGTCCGGCTCCGCTACGGAAAACACGAGAACGGCCAGGCTGACATTTGCGATCGGGGGCCGGATCAGCTCCGAGGTGCGGGGCAGGATTTCATCCACGGTCCCTTCCCCGTTCTCCGTCGCTTCATAGATTACCTTATCTCCTACAAGCGGCGTCACCTTGTTCTTTTTGAAAATGCCTCTTGCCCGGCACTGGATGGATTCCGTCCGATCCGGTCCGTGCGTCGTGCCGCCTTCCGGAAGCACATAGTAGAATCCGCTTAAAGCTTTAATAATGGTTCCTTGTGCCATACCTACCTTCCTCCTGACGGGGAAGGGGATGGGCTTTTTCCCGAGGCCCCGGGACTCACTCCCGGAGACCCGGATGGAGCCGGGCTTCCGGATGGAGAAGGAGTCGGAGTAGAGGACGGACGGGTTTGGGCATCGGTATAGTCCTTATAGGTGAACGTCTTCGTGTCGATCAAGGCATTGTCCCGGAAAATTTGAATGGTCGCCGGTTTGTCGGCCGTCACAATGATCGGAATATTAAAAATTTCCTGCTTGGAGATGGACTTGGTGGCAAATTCCGCGTTATCCGCCTTTGCGTCGCTGACGACAATCCGCACAATGGACGGTTTTCCTTCCGCGGCAGGAGAGGCCGGAACGCTGAAGACATACTCCCCGGCATTTTCCGGCATGCCTGTTGAGACATAAAGGACGATGTCCTTCGCTCCCTGGTCAACCGAATCACCAGGCTTGTAAGGGAACTGATCGTAAATTTTGCCCTTCGGCTGCTGGAAGCTCGGCTTATAAATAATGTTCTCCTGGGCAACCTTAAGCTTGGCCGCCGTTAAGCGGGCCGTAGCCTGGGTCAGCGTCTGGCCGATCAGATCGGGCATGGATGCACTTTCCTTGCCTTTGCTTACCGTTAAGGCGATGCTTACTTTGGTCGGATCGTAGGGGTCGTTAGGATTAGGAGACTGCTTGATAACTGTTCCTTCCGGCTGATCTGAGAATTCATCCGTCCGGGCAATCTGCTCTTCCTTTAATCCGCTGTTGATGAGCGCATCATGGGCTTCGTTGAAAGACTTCCCGATATACCCGCTCATCGTCTGCATTTCCACGCCCTTGCTTACAAACAGCTTAACCGTGTAGCCCGGCTTTACCTTCATGCCGGACGGCATCTGGCGGATGACATAGCCCTTCTCCACGCCCGGATCAAATTCCTCATGGACTTCCGACTTCAGCTCGGCTTTGGCCAATTCGTTCTGGGCTTCGGCCAGGGGCTTCTTCTCCACGTTCGGAATGGCCACATCCTGAATGAAGATGGAACCCTGCATCGCTTTGGCCGTGACCCATAAGCCGATGATGAGAACCAGCAGAACGGCTGTCCAAACCGTCGGTTTGACCCATCGTCTTTTCTTCTTTTCGACGGCCCGTGGTACGGAGGCGGCGGCCTCTCCTTTGTCTCGATCGGGACGAATGGCCGGGACGACCCTCGTCCTCTCCTCATCGTCTTCGTCGTCGTCGAAAGCAAGCTTGGGCTCGTTTCTCCGCTCCGGCTTCAAGCACGTTTCCAAGTCCATCAGCATTTCATGAGCGGACTGGTACCGGTTTTCGGGATTTTTGCGCATCGCTTTAAGGATGATGTTCTCGACGCTTTGCGGAATGAGGGGATTAACCTTCCTCGGCTCCTCCACATCCTCCTGCAGGTGTTTCAAGGCTACACTGACCGGGCTGTCTCCGGAGAAGGGAAGCTTTCCCGTCAGCATCTGGTAGAGCACAATGCCAAGCGAATAGAGATCGGACTTGGCCCCTGCGGTCGTTCCTTTGGCATGCTCGGGAGAGAAATAATGAACGGAGCCCAGGACCGAGCCCGTCTGGGTAATGCTTGAGGAGGTCCCCGCCCGGGCAATGCCGAAGTCCGTCACCTTTACCCGGCCGTTGCGGCCCAGCAGGATATTATGGGGCTTGATATCCCGGTGAACGATCTGATTGCTGTGCGCATGCTCGAGAGCATCGCAAATCTGGGAGGCAATATGTATGGCTTCCTCTACTTGAAGAGGGGCTTTTTCTTTAATCAAGTCATTCAAGGTCTGGCCTTCCACGTATTCCATAACGATATAATGGGTTTCGTCCTTCTGGCCCACATCGTATATGCTTACCACATTAGGGTGTGAGAGTGCGGCTGCCGACTGGGCTTCCCGGCGAAACCGGTGGATAAACTCTTCGTCGTGAACGAACTGGGAACGAAGCACCTTGACGGCCACTTTTCGGTTCAACAGGATGTCACGCGCCTTGTAGACAAGCGCCATGCCTCCCCCGCCGATTCGATCAAGGATTTCATACCTCCCGCCAAGTACCTGACCGATCACTAATCATCACCTCTTTTTATCACTGTCGCCGGGTTCGTTGGAAACAAGAACCGCGGTTATGTTGTCATCCCCGCCTGCTTCCAGTGCACTATGTATCAATTGGTCGGCCTTCTCCTTCAAGGATCCCGCTCCGTTAAGAATGTCGCTAATCCGCCTATCGTTCACAAGTCCGCTAAGCCCGTCGCTGCACAAAAGGAGAATATCTCCTTCCGCCCACTCGTGGTGCAGAATATCGACTTCTAAGGTGGCTTCCGTGCCGAGGGCCCGGATAATCATATTACGCCGCGGATGATGCTCGGCTTCTTCCGGGGTAATCTGGCCGGACTTGATTAAGGCGTTAACGAGAGTGTGATCTTCGGTCAGTTGGACCATCCGGCCGCTGCGGCATAGATAGGCCCGGCTATCGCCGACATGCCCCAAAGTGACCCGGGCGGGATCCGCCACCGCTACAAGGAGAGTGGTTCCCATTCCCTGGAATTGGTCCCGGCCGTCCGCGAATTCGAACACTTTGCGGTTCGTGGCGAGGACCGCATATCGGATTAATTCCGCCCTCTCTTCGGGTGTCATCCCGGAATGAAGCCCTTCCATCCCTTCCCGCATAAGATCAATCGTCATTTGGCTCGCGATGTCTCCGGCCTGATGTCCTCCCATGCCGTCCGCCACCAGAGCCAGAGCAAAGCCGTTTAGGTCGGACTGGGCATACGCCCGGTCTTCATTGACCGGACGTACCCTGCCGACATCGGTTCTACTGGCTGTTATCATCCAACTCACCTCTTACCCGACTCCATATGCTTCGCGCGAAGCTGTCCGCACGCCGCTGCTATATCACTTCCGTGCTCCCTGCGTATGGTTGCGTTAATTTTGTTTCTCTCTAATATTCTTTGGAATGTAAAAATGTCGTCCCGTTCGGTCCGTACGTAATCCCGTTCCACAACAAAATTGACCGGGATCAAGTTAACGTGGCAGAGCGGGATGTTTTCCTTCAGCACCTTGGCGAGCTCCTCCGCATGCTCCGGCTTGTCATTTACCCCGCCCATAAGAGCATATTCGAAGGTAAGCCGGCGGCCGGTCTTCTCCACGTAGTACTTGCAGGCCTCAATCAGATCGGCAAAAGGAAACCTCCGGTTCACCGGCATCAGCTTGGACCGCAGAGCGTCATTCGGAGCGTGAATCGAGATCGCCAGGTTAATCTGGGTATCCTCATCGGCAAAGCGGTAAATGTTCGGAACAATCCCGCTTGTCGAAACGGTGATGTGCCGCTGCCCGATGTTCAACCCCTTCTCGTGGATCATCACCTTCAGGAACTTCATCATGGCGTCGTAGTTCTCGAACGGTTCCCCGATGCCCATGATGACAATGCTGCTTACCCGCTCTCCGGAGGCATCCAGCAGCTTCTGCGCCGTCACCACCTGCGCGATGATTTCGCCCGGAGCCAGATCCCTCTTAAGCCCTCCCAACGTAGAGGCGCAGAAGGTGCAGCCCACACGGCAGCCGACCTGTGTCGTAACACATACGCTGTTCCCGTAATTATGTTTCATAATGACCGTTTCGATCGCGTTCTTGTCCTGCAGCTCAAACAGAAATTTGACGGTGCCGTCCTTGGATTCGTGACGGGCGACCTCCGTAAGCGTGACGAAGACGAACTGTTCCGCCAGCTTGTCCCTCAAGCCCTTGGGAAGGTTCGTCATTTCCTCAAAGCTTCCGATTCGTTTGACATACAGCCAGTCGAATATTTGTCCGGCTCGGAACCCGGGCTCTTTATTGGCACGGACCCATTCCTGCCAGTCTTCGTATGTTAGATCATAGATGAACGGTTTCACTCTTATCACAACCTGTTTTTTCTTATATTGTAGCTTATCCTGTCTAGTTTAACACATCGAACTTTCGTTTGCGCAGGCGTGCGATAAAAAAGCCGTCCGACCCGAAGTGATACGGCAGAATTTGAACCATTCCTTCCCGCGCCCCTTCTTCGAGGGGGGTTCCCTTTAGAAGTTCCTCCGGAAAAGGGATTCGTTCGAATTCCTCATGCTCCCGAAGGAAGCGTTCGATCATTCCGCCGTTCTCCTCCCGCTCGGTCGTGCAGGTGCTGTACACCAGCACGCCGTCCGGCTTCAGAAGACCGTGGACGGCCTCCAGCAGCGAATGCTGCACTTGGGTAATCTCGGCAATTTCCTTCTCTTCCTTCGCCCATTTCAGATCCGGCTTGCGGCGGATCACCCCCAGGCCCGAACACGGGGCATCGAGCAGAATCCGGTCGAAGGAAGCCGGTTCGAAGTGCTGCGCCAGCTCCCTCGCGTCGCTTACGACTGTCCGAATGATGTCAAGCCCAAGCCGGCCCGCCTGTTCCGCGATCAACCTTTCCTTGTGCTCATGAACGTCGCAGGCGATAACCTCCCCCTTGCCGTCCATGAGCTCGGCCATGTGGGTCGTTTTGCCTCCTGGAGCGGCACAGCAGTCCAGAACCCGCATGCCCGGCTCCGGACGGACCGCCTCGGCTACCAGCATGGAACTTTCGTCTTGTATGGAAATGTCCCCATTCCGGTACCATTCGGTCTGGGCCAGGTTCCCTCCGTTCTCGAGGAGGATTCCGGCGGGGGCGAGCGGGGAAGCTTGTGCCGAATAGCCCGCCTCGAACAGGCGAATCAGCATTTCACTCCGGTCGTGCTTAAGCCGGTTGACCCGCACACTTGGGTGGGGACGTTCATTGTTCGCTTCGCATATCCTTTGCGCGGCTTCTTCCCCGTACCGGTAGAACCACCGGGCTACCATCCATTCCGGGTGAGAGTGCTCCAAGGCAATCCGCTGGATCGGAGGAAGGTCATCGGGAAGGGCCAAGAGGTCGTTCTGGCGCTGAAGAGTCCGCAGGACCCCGTTTACCATCCCCGAGATACCGGAATGCCCTCTCCGCTTGGCGATTTCCACCGCTTCATGGACAGCCGCATGCGCCGGAATTCGTTCTAAATAATAAAGCTGGTAAAAGCTGAGCCGAAGGAGATTCCTCACCCACGGCTCTAGCTTGTCCAGCCCTCTCTTGACCGCTCGGCCGAGCCCGTAATCGATCGTGTTCCTCCGCTGGATGGTTCCGTAGACGAGCTCCGTGACGAGCCCGGCCTCCACCCGCTCGAGCTTATGCTTCTGCAGCATCTGATTTAACAGGAGGTTGCTGTAGGACTTGTCCTGATCTACGCGGGTCAGGATGTCCATGGCGAGCTCTCGGGCTCCTATCTGGCGTCCGGGCTTCTCCGGGCTCTTTCTCATGAACCGTTCCTCCCTCTGGTTGGTTTATCGTCCAAGCACCGTTCCCGCCGCAATTCCGCTTCCCCGGTTAAAGGTAGCGGCATCCATCGCTTTCTTTCCGGCCGGCTGAATCTCCGTCAGCACCAGGATTCCGTCTCCTGTCAGCACTTCGATTCCGCGGCCTTCGGCCTTCAGCACGGTTCCCGGTTCGGCTTCGGCCTGTTTAGGAGATGGTTTTGTTTCCGACTTACGGGAGGACCATACCTTAAATACTTCACCATTCCACAACGTAAAAGCCACCGGCCACGGATTCAGTCCCCGGACCTGGTTGAACAGCTCTTCCGCGGACCGTGTCCAATCCAGCCGCTCGTCCTCCCGCTTGATGTTAGGCGCGTAGGTGGCCTCCTCTTCCTTCTGGGGAACGGGAGTGATTCTACCGGCCAGAAGATCGGGCAAGGTAGCCTTCAGCAGGTCCGCGCCGGATAGGCTCAGCTTCTCGAACAAGGTCCCGGTCGTATCCTCCTCGGTTATCGGGATGGCCACCCGGCTCAGCATGTCTCCGGTGTCCAGGCCTTCGGCCATGTACATGATCGTTACCCCGGTTTCCTTCTCTCCGTTCAGAACGGCATGCTGAATCGGGGCGCCGCCCCGGTATTTCGGCAGCAGCGACCCGTGGACATTGATACAGCCGTGCTTCGGCAGATCCAGGACATCCTTCGGCAAAATCTGGCCGAAAGCGGCCGTAACAATCAAATCCGGTTTAAGGGCCGCGATTTCCGCTACCGCCTCCGGCTCGCGCCGGAGCCGCTCGGGCTGCAGCACCGGAAGACCGTAACGCTCCGCCTCCACCTTCACGGGTGGAGGCGTGAGCACCCTTTTCCTCCCTTTGGGCCGGTCGGGCTGGGTAACGACTGCGATTACGTTGTACCCTTCCTCCATTAGCATGCGCAGAGAGGGAACGGCGAAGTCGGGCGTTCCCATAAATAAGATGTTCATCGTTCTTCTCTTTCCCTTTGATCGTCCCGGTAGACAGACTCCGCCACATCAGTGAACAGGACTCCGTTCAGGTGATCCACCTCATGCTGGATGCAGCGGGCGAGCAGGTCCGTTCCTTCAATGACGATTTCCTCCCCTTCGCGGTTCCATCCTTTTACGGTAACCGTTTGGGCGCGGCGGACATCGCCGGTCAGCCCCGGAATGCTCAAGCAGCCTTCCGGCCCGAATTGCTCGCCGTCCTTCGAAATGATCTCCGGGTTAACGAGATGAATCAGCCCGTGCTCATCCCCTACGTCCATCACGATCACTCTCTTCAGAATGCCGATCTGTGGAGCGGCCAGCCCCACTCCAGGCGCATCGTACATCGTATCGGCCATATCATCGAGAAGCTTCTGAATATTGGGGGTCATTTTCGGTACCGGCTTCGCTTTCTCCCTCAGCACCGGATCCGGGTCTTTCACAATCATTCTAATCGCCATGAGGCAGCACCATCCTTTATTCGATTCGACGGCCTGCTAAAGCAGGACCTATCGGCATTATATTCGCTGCTGCGTTACTTTCACACACGTTTACATCAAAAGCTGGGGATCGACGTCGACGCTGATTTGCAGCCCTTCCTGGCGGCACATCTCGTCAAACGCGGCCACGGCCTTCCCGACAAGCTCGGAAACCTCCCGCCCCCCCTTGTATTTTACCATGCAGCGGAACCGGTAGCGATCCTTAATCCGCGGGATGGGGGAGGCAACCGGGCCGAGAACCTCCATCCCTTCGGCACCTCCGCTCTCCGAAAGAGCCGAAACCAGCAGGCCGGCCTGTCCGGCCAAGTCCTTGAGCCGCTTGGCGAGCGATTCGGAGGCGCGGACCAGAAAGGGGATTTCCTCGTGGGACAGGGTAAGCAGAATGAGCCGGCAGTAGGGCGGATACCCGCAGGCCAGCCTTGTCTCCAGCTCGGTGCGGATAAACCCGTCATAATCGTGCTGGGCGGCATTGATGATGCTGTAATGTTCGGGGGTATAGGTCTGCACGTAGACCTCCCCGGGCAGCTGATGCCTCCCCGCCCGTCCCGCCACCTGCGTCAAGAGCTGAAACGTTCTCTCCCCCGCCCGGAAATCCGGAAGATTGAGTACGGTATCGGCCGCAATAACCCCAACCAGCGTAACATCGGGAAAATCCAGCCCTTTGGCAACCATCTGGGTCCCGAGCAGCACATCCGCCTTGCGTTCCCGAAACATCGTTAACCACTTCTCGTGGGAGCCCTTCTCGCTCGTCGTGTCGACATCCATGCGAATCACCCGGATCCCGGGGAAAAGCTTGCCGAGCTCCTCCTCCACCCTCTGTGTGCCGGTGCCGAAATAACGGATGTGATCACTGTCGCAGCTCGGACAAGACGTTACCTGCCGCTCGGCATGCCCGCAGTAGTGACAGCGGACCATACGGGTGCTCTGGTGGTAGGTCAGGGCTATATCGCAATGAGGGCACTGCAGGGTATAACCGCACGTCCGGCACATGACGAAAGTGGAGTATCCGCGGCGGTTAAGGAGAAGAACCGACTGCTCCTTGCGGCGGAGACGTTCGGCTATCGCCGCATGAAGGGGCCGGCTGAACATGGAGCGGTTCCCGTCCTTCAGCTCATCCCGCATGTCCACTATGCGGACAGGAGGGAGCGGACGATTCTGAACCCGCTGGCGCATGGTCAGGAGGGTAAACGGCTTCTCCGGCTCGGGAGGCGGTTCTTCTTCCTCAAAGAAAGAGCCCTGTCGGGGAACCGGAGACGACGCCCAGCTGGAAGCGAAGCGCGAGGCAGCCGAGGCACCAGCCGCCACCGGCTCCTTTTCGAGAGTCCGGTAGAAGCTTTCCAGAGAGGGCGTAGCAGACCCCAGAAGCACGGAAGCGCCGTGAGCCTTAGCTCTTTCAATCGCCACCTCACGAGCGTGATATTTTGGACTCTCCTCCTGCTTATAGGACGATTCATGCTCCTCGTCGATGATGATCAGCCCAAGCTTTGTGAAAGGAGCAAAAATCGCCGACCGCGCTCCGATGACGACCCTGACCTGCTTCATGGAAATTTTTCGCCATTCATCGAACCGTTCCCCGGTGGACAACCGGCTGTGGAGAACGGCAACCTCGTCACCGAAGCGGCCTTTGAACCGCTCGACCATCTGGGGGGTCAGGGCGATCTCGGGAACCAGCACGATCGCCTCTTTGCCGAGGTCCAGGCACTGCTGAATAGCCTGAAGGTAGACTTCTGTCTTACCGCTTCCCGTTACTCCATGAAGAAGAAAGACCTCGTGCTTCGAATCAATCACCGCCTGACGGACAGGCTCGAACACGCGTTTCTGCTCCTCCGTCAGCGGCAGCGGCGAAGTGCGGGGGAAGTTCCGCTGGGCGTATGGGTCCCGCAGAACCTCCACCTCCTTCAGCTCGACCCAGCCTTTATCAGCCAGTCCCTTAACCGTTCCCGCCCCAACGTTAAGCTTAAGCATCACTTCGGTTAATCGGATCGGCTCCGGGTTCTGGAGCAGAAAATCAAGCACCTCCCGCTGCCTCTTGGCATTCGGCGGAACGAGTTCGCGATAGACCTCCAGCTGGCTTACGGGTTCGGGAGGGAAGAGCGTCAAGGCCTTCTTCTTGGAAACCCGGTTCTTGATCGTTTGGCTTTCATTCAGCACCCCGCTGCGGATCTGCTCCTTGATCCACATGCTTTCCTGGGGAAACCGCTGCAACAGGGAGTCCAGCGGAACGCTTCCCTTTTCTTTGATATAGCGGACGATTTCATCCTGACCCGAGACCGTCACATGCCACGGATTGGCGTCTTCCTCTTCATTTACCGTTATGTACCGCTCGTATTTGGCTTTGAGGGCGGCCGGCACCATCGCCTGCAGAGCGGAGAGCTCATGGCATAAATAGGTGCGGCTCATCCAATGTGCCAGCTCCACGAGCTCGGGGGTAAGGGGGGGATACAGATCCATTACATGATCCACCGGCTTGAGCTTCTTAGGGCTGAGGTCCGTGCGGTCCGACAGCCCGACGACAAAGCCTTGAAGAATCCGCGGTCCGAACGGCACCCCCACCCGGCTCCCCACCTCGATCCAGGGAGACAGGGAATCGGGTACGGTATAGTCGAACGGCCGGTTGGTCTGCTTGGCCGGAACGTCGACGATGACTTTAGCGAACATCCGGGCTCACCCTCTGCCGGGTCATTCGTTCGGCGGCCAGCCGGAGAAGCCGGCCGGCCACTTCCTTCTTGCTCATCAAGGGCATCGCTTCCACCAGCCCGTCCTTGTCGTACACACGGACGATATTCGTATCGGTTCCGAACCCGGCCCCCTCCACAGACACATCGTTTGCCACAATAAGATCGCAATTCTTACGATTTAGTTTGCGGAGAGCATGCTCTTCCAGATTCTCCGTTTCGGCAGCAAAGCCTACGACGAACTGACCGGTTTTTCTCCGGCCGATGGCTTCCAGAATATCGGGGTTCTTCACAAGAGTAATCGTTAGCGTCTCTTCCGATTTCTTGATCTTCTGCGGGGCGGTTTCCGCCGGGCGGTAATCCGCCACTGCAGCCGACTTGAACACCAGATCCATCGTATCGAGCCGGTCCATGACGGCATGGTACATGTCTTCCGCCGACTGTACCTGCACGACCGTCATGCCGCTGGGAAGAGGAATGGATGATTTAGCGCTGACCAGGGTGACCTCGGCTCCGAGATCCCGGGCGGCTTCCGCGATGGCATAGCCCATTTTGCCGGAGGAGTCATTCGTGAAGTAACGGACCGGATCCAGCCGTTCGACGGTGCCCCCGGCCGTGACCAGCACTTTGCGTCCGGCGAGCCGGGTCCGGTCGGTCCACAGCCTGTCGATGGATGCCGCAATCTCCTCCGGTTCCGCGAGCCGTCCCTTGCCCACGTACCCGCAGGCAAGCTGTCCTTCTCCCGGCTCGACAAAGCGGACCCCCCGCTCGGACAGAATCTTAAGATTCTGCTGGACGGCCGGATGCTCGTACATATGAACGTTCATAGCCGGAGCGACGAGGATCGGAGCGGTCGTTGCCAGCAGAGTCGTGCTCAGCATATCGTCGGCGATTCCGTGGGCCATTTTGGCCAATAGATTGGCGGTCGCCGGGGCAACGACGAAAACATCGGCCCGATCCGCCAGGTCGATGTGGGAGACTACCGTTGGGTCCTTCTCATCAAATGTATCGATCATGACGGGATTTCGTGTCAGCGTCTGAAGGGTTAGAGGAGTAATGAATTGGGCCGCCGACTCGGTCATGATGACCCGGACGTCCGCTCCGGCCTGTGTCAGACGGCTGCACAGCTGGGCCGCCTTGTAGGCTGCAATTCCTCCGCAAACGCCAAGCACAATCGTTTTGCCTTTCATTGGGTAATCACCGTCCTCTTGTAAAATATCATCCGAGGCCGCTCCGTGCTGCCTGAATGGGGCGAAAGCCGGCAGGTTAGAAAAAAATAACAACCCGCCGGGTTGTTATCGCATGCTTACTTCAAGCCTTCTTGGTTCGGACTTTGGATTTTCTCGTAGTGGATGTTGTCCAGGTAGAGCTCCTCCAAAGCAACGCCCACCATTTTATGAGACTTGGGCTCGGTGATTTCGGATTTGGTTCCTTCGCGCAGCTGACGGGCTCTTTTGGCCGCGGCCACCACCAAGGAATATTTGCTGTCCACTTTATCGAGAAGCTTGTCGATCGACGGGTATAGCATTCAATGCACCTCTTCCAACCATTTTTGTAGTACGGGTAAGTAGCGTTCCTTCTTGCAGTGCTCGGCTTCAAGAATGGCTTGAATCCGCTGGCAGGCGAGCTCCACCCGGTCGTTCACGATCGCGTAATCGTAATGCTCCAGCAGGGCGATCTCTTCCCGCGCCGCGTTCATCCGGCTCCGAATGGCGTCCATCGAATCCGTTCCGCGGGTCACGATCCTTTGCTCGAGTTCATCCAACGATGGCGGCAGCAGGAAGATAAACACGCCTTCGGGGAACTTCTGTTTGACCTTCAGAGCTCCTTGAACCTCAATCTCCAGAATGATATCTTTGCCGGCATCGAGCGTGCTGCGGACGAACTCCCTCGGAGTCCCGTAATAATTGCCCACGTACTCGGCCCACTCCAGCAGCTCATCCCGTTCAATCATGGACAGGAACTGCTCTTTGGACTTAAAGAAGTAATTAACGCCTTCCTGCTCCCCGGCCCGCGGGCTGCGGGTCGTGGCCGAAACGGAATAGACCAGATCACTCGTGCATTGGCGGAGAGCCGAGCATACCGTTCCTTTGCCCACTCCGGAAGGCCCGGAGAGAACGATCAGGATGCCTTTATCCGATTTCTGCGTCCAGCCGTTGTTATTCGTCATGATCGTCGTCCTTGTTCGAAAGTCGATGGGCTACCGTTTCGGGCTGCACCGCAGACAGGATCACGTGGTCGCTGTCCGTAATGATGACCGCCCGCGTCCGTCTGCCGTATGTAGCGTCAATCAGCATATGCCGGTCCCGGGCTTCCTGAATGATACGCTTAATCGGTGCCGACTCCGGGCTTACTATCGAGATGATGCGGTTCGCGGAAACGATGTTTCCGAATCCGATGTTGATTAATTTGATAGCCATCTTGTTCCTCCCAAGCCTCTCTTGAACCAATTTATAGAATGAATTAGATGTTATTCGATATTCTGTACCTGCTCGCGGATTTTCTCCAGCTCCGCCTTCCATTCCACGACCGCTGCAGAAATCTGCGCTTGGGAGCCTTTGGAGCCTATCGTGTTCACTTCGCGGTTCATTTCCTGAATGAGAAAATCAAGCTTGCGCCCTGCGGGCTCCTCGGCTTCCAGCAGACCGGCGAACTGGCCGAAATGACTCTCGAGCCGCGTCAGCTCCTCCTGAATGTCCGCCCGCTCAGCAAAAAAGGCCGTTTCGTTCGCGAGCCTCTGCTCATCGACGGGCACCTCGCCCAGCAGGTCGCTGATCCTCTGCCTCAGCCGGGAGCGGTATTCCTCCACCGTAAGGGGAGCCAGGGACGAGAGCAGGGAATGCAGACTTCGCAGGGAAGACAGCCTCTCGGAAAGATCCTTCTGAAGGAAGGCTCCTTCCCGCTTCCTCATGGTTACCGCCTGCTCCAAGGCATCCCGGAAACATTCGTTTACGAGCGCCGCTACCGGCTCATGCCCCTCTTCCGCAGGGCTTTCCGTGAGGAACAGCCCCGGCAGAGCCAATAGATCCTTAGCGGTTACCTCGCCGGGAAGGCCGAATCTCTCCTTCAGGGCTTGGGCCGCTTCCACATAACGTCCGGCAAGCTCCCAGTCGATCGCGGCGGCGCCGCTTCGTTCCCCGGAGCCTTCCCGGCTGATGGTCACGACCGCATCCACCCGGCCCCGCTTCATTCTCTCCCGGATCTCCCGCTTCAAGGACTCCTCGAGAGCGGAGTAGCCGGGAGGAAGGCGAAGCGACGCTTCCAAATACCGGTGGTTCACCGTTTTCACTTCGGCGTGCATGCGAAAACCGGCTGTCGTACGGCTCGCTTGTCCGAACCCGGTCATGCTGCGAATCATGTGCCATCACATCCGATACCCTATTTTAATTCATTTTGTTACCGGGTACAAGGGCGTTTGTCTTTTTCCAAACGTGCCTTGTAAGCTCGGCCGTCATCTCGTAAAAAAGAATCGGCGTCATATAATAGATGCCTTTAAAATAGCGAATCGCCGTATCCGTAAGCTCTCTTGCAATCTCCGTGCCGACCCTCCGGCCCTCTTCTCCCTCCAGCCCCGCCATCCTCTTGCGGATGCCGTCGGGGATGCGGATTCCGGGGACTTCGTTATGCAGGAATTCGGCGTTTCGTCCGCTGATTAGCGGCATGATCCCTATGAATATAGGCACCTGGAGATGTTTGGTAGCTTCATACAGCATTTCTATTTTCTCGTGCTCGTATACCGGCTGGGTCATAAAAAAGTCCGCTCCGGCCTCGATTTTTTTCTCCATGCGCTGGACAGCCTTCTCCAAGTATTTCACATTGGGATCAAAGGCGGCTCCGACGATGAAGCGGGCTTTTTCCTTGAGCGGCTTACCGGAGAAGGCGTGGCCGTCGTTCAGCTGCTTCGTCATCCGGATAAGATCGATCGAATTCATATCGTAAACGGAGCTTGCCGCGGGCAGGTCTCCCACTCTTGCGGGGTCCCCCGTAATGGCGAGCACATGATTGATGCCGAGCGCATGAAGTCCCATCAGGTGGGACTGCGTTCCTATCAGATTCCGGTCCCGGCAGGCAATATGAAGAAGCGGGCGCATCCCCAGTCTGTCCTTCACGAGGTACCCCATCGACAGGTTGCTCATCCGGGTCTGGGCGAGCGAATTGTCGGCCATCGTAATGGCGTCAGCCCCGGCCTCCTTCAGGGCGGCCGCTCCCTTCATGAACTTCTCAATGGACAGCCCGCGGGGAGAGTCCAGCTCGACGATGACCGTATGCCGTTCCTTCACCAGGTCCAGAACAGTCGGTTCCTCCGCCGGGCCGCCAGCTGATGCAACAACGGAGGCGGGCTCCGTCCGGAGTTCGACCGGGCGCTCCGCCTGCTCCTGCCGGGCGGCTCCCGAACCGGGCACATAGCCTTCCAGAGCCTTCGCCATCGCGGCGACATGCTCCGGATTGGTCCCGCAGCAGCCGCCGATCAACCTGGCCCCTAGGTCCGCAAACCGGCGCGCGGTGTCGCCAAAATACTCCGGAGTCGCCCGGAACGTCAGCCTTCCGTCCACCAACCCGGGGAGACCGGCATTGGGGAACACGGAGAAGGGGAGTCCGCTTGCGCCGCTCACTTTCTCAAGGGCCCTCAGGATGCCGTTCGGACCGCTGTGGCAGTTGAAGCCGACCACATCCGCGCCTTCGTCCTTCAAGCGCTGAAAGGCTTCCGGATAGGAAATCCCGTCCTGGGTGGAGCCGCTGCCGTCGGTGGCAAACTGGCAGATGACGGGAACCGTACTCAACTTTCGGATCAGGCCGAGCACGAGATTCATTTCTTCCCATTCGTAGAACGTCTCCAGAAGAATGCCGTCGACTCCCGCCTGAAGAAGCACCACGATCTGCTGGCTCAAGTCCTGCTTGATTTGTTCCGCCGGGATCATCCGGCGGCGGGCGGTGCGCAGGGAGCCTACCGCACCGACCACGTAGGCGTCGGCGCCCACCGAGGAACGGGCGAGCTCCACCCCGGCCCGGTTAATAGCCTCGACCTCCTGCTCCAGCCCGAACTTGGACAGCTTCTCCCGGTTCGCCGAGAACGTGTTCGTTTCGATCACCCGGGCTCCGGCTTCGTAATAGCTTCTATGCACATCCCGGATAACCTCAGGCCGGGTCAAATTCAATTCCTCATAGGAGATCCCCACAGGAAAGCCCTGTTCATACAAATAGGTCCCCATGGCACCGTCTCCGGTCAAGACCCTTTCCTTCAGGGCTTCGCGCAAATCGGGTTTCATCCGTCATCCCACCTAACTTCCTTATTAAAATCCGGCTGGCGCCGGAATCCTTTTACTCCTCCGCAGCCAGCCGGCCTTCGAATACCTCTTCGGCCGGGCCTGTCATATAGAGGTGTCCGTCCGCTTCGTTCCACTCGATCTGCAGGTCTCCGCCTTTCAGTGAAACGACCGCCTCCCGGTCTGCCTTGCCGTTCAAGACAGACGCGACCAGCGTCGCACAGGCTCCCGTGCCGCAGGCGAGCGTCGGGCCGGCTCCGCGCTCCCATACCCGCATATCGATATGATTCCGGTCCCGGACGGTTGCGAATTCCACGTTAACCTTATTCGGAAAATAAGGATGAGTCTCCAGCTGCGGACCCCATTTCCCCAAATCGAAGGCAACCGCGTCATCCACGAAAATGACGCAGTGCGGGTTGCCCATGGAGACGGCCGTGAAATGATAAGATTCCCCGCCCGCTTCGATCGGCTGGTTCACGACCGGCGTCCGGTCTATGGTAGTCGGAACCTTGCGCCCTTCGAGGATGGGCTTGCCCATGTCCACCTTCACGGCAGCGGCCTTCCCGTTCTCGACCCTAACCGTTACCTTCTGCGCGCCCGCTCCGAACGTCTCTATCATAAGCTCCTCCGAGGATACCATTCCCCGGTCATACAGATATTTGGCCGCGCAGCGGATCGCATTCCCGCACTGCTCCGCTTCGGAGCCGTCGGAGTTGATGATACGCATCTGATAGTCCGCTTTGTCCGAAGGAAGAAGATAGACCATCCCGTCCGCTCCGATTCCAAAGTTCCGGTCGCAGAGCTTCACGGCAAGACGGGCCGCTTCCGCCGGAAGCTCCTGCCGGTCTCCTATTACAATAAAATCATTGCCCAATCCGTGCATTTTCGTAAACTTCACAGCCGCCGCACCCCTGCTCCATTAAGAATAGATAGCACCTATCATAGCTAATAATGCTCGAAAAGTGAAGCCATTCCTGCTAAAACAGGCCGATTCCCCCTTTTCTTCCTGCACTAGAAGAATAGCCAACGAAGCATCCGGCAATGGGAGCGTTTCCACTTCCCCTTCCTGCACGTAAGCCCATAAAAAAGAAGCCGACCGCCTGGGATCGGCTCCTTCCCTATGGTCCACTCAACCTACACCCGGTTTAGCGGGTCACCGGCTTGGAGGAATAGGTGAGCTTTTTCTTTTTGCCCGGATTTTGGGACACGCTTCCGATCCCCATCAGTACGGATGGAATGGCGGCGGCTACGAGCACGAGGATCCATTCGGCCGTCCCGATCGGAACGGTTTTGAAGATGGGCTGAAGGACCGGCACGTACATCACGCACAGCATAAGGGCGACGGAGGACAGCACCGCGACGACAAGATACCGGTTCTGCAGCGGATTGCGGTGGAAGATGGACCGCGAGCTGCGGCAGTCAAATACATGGATGAGCTGGGCCATGACAAGAGTGGCGAAAGCCACCGTCTGGGCTTTAACAAGCGTTCCGGCGCCGCTCGGGTTGGTATGAAGCGTAATCCAGAAGGCCCCAAGCGTACAGAGACCTATCAGAATCCCTCTGGAAATAATTTTCCAACCCAGCCTTCTAGCAAAAATATTCTCCTTGGCGGAACGCGGGCTGTGCTGCATCAAATCCTTCTCGGCCTGGTCCACCCCTAGCGCCATGGCGGGCAGACCATCGGTTACCAGGTTGACCCACAGGATTTGAATGGGAACGAGCGGAAGCGGCATGCCCATCATCATCGCCAGGAACATCGTCAAAATTTCGCCGACATTGGAGGCCAGCAGGTAACGGATGAACTTCCGGATGTTCTCGTAAATTCCGCGGCCCTCTTCAATCGCGGCGACAATCGTGGCGAAATTATCGTCGCTGAGAATAAGCGCGGAGGCTTCCTTGGACACATCCGTGCCGTTGATGCCCATCGAGATGCCGATATCCGCCGCTTTGATGGCCGGAGCATCGTTCACCCCGTCTCCCGTCATGGCCACCACATGCCCCCCGCGCTGCAGGGATTTCACAATTCTAAGTTTGTGCTCCGGCGAGACGCGGGCGTACACGTACGTGTTCTCCACCTTCCCGTCCAGCTCTTCATCCGACATAGCCTCGATCTGCTGGCCGTTCAGGGTCATGCCGTTAGCGGGAAGCATGCCCAGCTGCTTGGCAATCGCCTCGGCCGTGGTCAAGTGATCCCCGGTGATCATCACCGTCTTGATCCCGGCTTTTTTGCATTTGGAGATGGCATCCCGTACTTCCTTGCGCGGCGGATCGATCATGCCGGTCAACCCGACGAACACGAGGTTCGCCTCCACGGAGTCCTGGCTGTCGTTTCTTTCGCTGCTTTTCATTTCCCGGTAAGCCAAGCCGAGAACGCGGAGAGCCGATTTGGCCATCCCTTCATTCGCCGCCATCACTTTTGTTTTCAAGGTATTGGTAAAAGGGATGATTTTGTCGTCCCAGAGAATGTATTGGCACTGCTGGAGCAGCATGTCCGGAGCACCCTTTGTAAAAACGAGCCGGCCGCCCTGGTGCTCCAGCAGCACGGACATCCGTTTGCGCTCCGAATCAAACGGGTATTCGCCTACCCGGTTAAACGTGTCTGCGAGCGACTCCTGCGTCAAGCCGGCTTTCGCTCCCAGGACGACCAAGGCGCCTTCCGTCGGGTCCCCTTTGATCTGCCAGCTTTCGGCGGCTTCCTCCCGGCTTTTCTTGCCCTTGCTCTCCGTCTCTTCCTTATGCAGGGTAGCATTGTTGCAAAGCACGGAAATTTGCATCAAACGGCGAAGAGAGGGATCCTGGCGCAGGTCGGCCGGCTTACCGTTGTGCAGAATATCCCCGTGAGGCGTGTAGCCGTCCCCGGTTACTTCCAGCAGGTCTCCTCCCCGCCATAGATGGGTCACGGTCATCTTGTTCTGCGTCAAGGTGCCGGTCTTGTCCGAGCAAATGACGGAGGCGCAGCCCAAGGTTTCCACCGAGGGAAGCTTCCTGACAATCGCTTTACGTTTGATCATTCGCTGCACGCCAAGGGCAAGAGCAATGGTTACGATGGCCGGCAGGCCTTCGGGAATGGCCGCCACCGCGAGACTGACTCCGGCGAGGAACATCGCATAAGGCGGCTGTCCGTGAAGAATACCCGCGAGCACGACCATGACGGTCAGCCCGATGGAAACGAGAATGAGAATTTTGCCAAGCTGCTCCAGGCGGTGCTGCAAGGGCGTTTCCATCGCTTCCGTCCCTTGAATCAGGCCGGCGATTTTGCCCATCTCCGTGTCCATCCCGGTCCGGACCACCACGCCTTTCGCCGTCCCCCGGGTGAGCATCGTACCCATAAAGCCTAAATTTCGCTGATCCCCGAGCGGGACTTCGGCATCCCGAAGAGCATCCGTATGCTTGCTTACCGGAACGGATTCGCCCGTCAAGGCGGATTCTTCGACATAAACGCCATTCGTCTCCATCCATCGGATGTCTGCGGGAATACGGTCCCCCGCTTCGAGCATGACGAGGTCGCCCTCTACCAGCTCTTTAGCGGAAAGCAGATGCTGGGCTCCTTCCCTCACCACCTTGGCCGTCGGCGCAGACAGCTCCTTGAGCGACTTAAGTGAACGCTCCGCCCGGAATTCCTGGATAAATCCGAGAATGCCGTTAATGAGGATGATGGCCACGATGGTAATGGCATCCAGGTATTCCCCGAGAAGACCGGACACCAGAGTAGCTCCCATCAGCACCAGTACCATAAAATCTTTGAATTGATTCAGAAACAAGGTAACGGGCGATACCGATTTCCCCTCCGACAGAACATTCGGTCCTCGTTCCTCCTGCCTCTGCCGAACGGCTTCCCAGGACAGCCCGTGATTCGGGTCCGATTGCTGGGTGTGCAGCGTCTCCTCCACGGACATTTGATACCACTTCTTCTGACTCATTCCATTCCCTCCCTGATCGTCGGACAGCCTCCTGAATTTAAATCTATTCAGACAAGCGTCGGAATATCCCAAACGAAAGAATGGTTTACAGCCAACCGCGCCCTTAAAATTTGCGTTCAAATATGGCATGATAGTACAGGATGGAATTGAACGGGGCCTATCCCCCGGAAATGGAGTGTAACCTTATGGCTTTAGACGGACTAGTGGTGCGCGGCATGGTGCACGAGCTTCAGAAATTGACCGGAGGCCGGATCGCCAAGATCCACCAGCCTTCCGGAACCGATATTGTTATGCAATTACGAGCGCAGGCGAGCAACCTGAAGCTTCTGCTTTCGGCCAATCCAACCTACCCGAGGATCCATTTGACCCGGCAGTCGTTTCAGAATCCCCAGGAAGCGCCTATGTTTTGCATGCTTCTGCGGAAGCACTGCGAAGGCGGCGTGATCGAAGAGGTACGCCAGGTCGGAACGGAACGGATCGTCCATATGGACATCCGGCAGCGGGACGAACTTGGAGACGTCTACCTCAAGAGAATTGTGGTGGAAATTATGGGACGCCACAGCAATATCATTCTTATTGATCCCCGAACCGGGACGATTCTGGACGGGATCCAGCATGTGACGCCGGCGATCAGCTCCCACCGGATCGTGCTGCCGGGCAGCTCCTATACCCCGCCTCCGGAGCAGGGGAAAGCGGATCCCCTTACCGTAGACCGCGATGCTTTTAGGGAAATCCTGGGGCAAGCTGCCGAGGCCGACGAGTCAGAGGGCCAATTGGCCAAACGTCTGGTAGGGGCATTCAGCGGGATCAGCCCTCTCGCTGCGGCGGAGACGGTCTTCCGTTCCCGTGCCGAGCGTGATCGGATCGGCCCGTTGGACGCTTTAGGGAACGCCTTTGAAGGCATTCTGTCCAATATCCGGGATAACCGCTATTTCCCTGAAATCCGGGAGGATGCGGCAACGGGCAAGTCGGCCTTTTCGGTCATCGAGCTAACGCATATTCAAGGGGAACGGGAGACGTTCTCCTCGGTAAGCGAATGCCTCGAAGCCTTTTATGGGGACAAGGCCGAAAAGGATGCTGTCAAGCAGAGAACGGGAGATCTGCAGCGTTTTCTAATCAATGAACGGAACAAGAACGGCAAGAAGCTGGAGAAATTGGAAGAAACCTTGGAGGAAGCGAAGGACGCGGACAAGTACCGCATTCTCGGGGAGCTGCTGACCGCCTCCCTCCATCTGCTCAAGAAAGGCGACAAGGAAGTGGAGGTCGTCAACTATTACGACGAAGAGCAGAAGCCGGTCACGATAGCTCTGGATCCGCTGCTGACCCCTTCGGAGAACAGCCAGCGTTACTTCAAGAAGTACACCAAAACCAAGAACAGCCTTCTGGCCGTGGAGGAGCAGCTCGTTCAAACCCATGAGGAGATCCGCTACCTCGACTCGCTGCTTCAACAGCTGAACAGCGCGAGCCTGGCGGATATCGAGGAGATTCGTGAGGAACTGGTCGAGCAGGGGTATGTCCGGGACCGGGGACGCAAGCAGGCCAAGAAGAAGAAAAAGGACAAGCCCGCCCTCACCCGCTACGTGTCCAGTGAAGGAATCGATATCTATGTGGGCAAGAACAACATCCAGAACGAGTATTTGACCAACCGGCTGTCTCATGCCAGCGATACGTGGCTTCATACGAAGGATATTCCCGGCTCCCACGTCGTCATCCGAAGCGCCTCCTATGGAGAGGCCACTCTGCTCGAGGCCGCCTCGCTCGCCGCCTATTACAGCCAGGCCAAGGAGTCGAGCCAGGTTCCGGTCGATTATACGCTTATCCGGCACGTACGCAAGCCTAGCGGAGCCAAGCCCGGGTTTGTGATCTACGACCATCAAAAAACTTTATATGTAACGCCCGACGAAAAGCTCATCAAACAAATGCAAAACTCACCGGCCTGAGGCCCGGTGAGTTTTTTTGTTTCGTTCTATTCAATGGAGTGCCGGATTCCGGATGAGGTTTCTCATCTTCTCTATCGCGACTCTGGCGTCTCCGGTCAGCATATGAACGTGCTTGGTCCCCGGCATGGTGCCGTCTTCCCGAACAACGGAGCCGCCTACGACCACCTTCGTGGGATACCCGTTCTCTTCGATGAGCCTGTCGAGCTCGCGGTAGAACGACTCGGCTTCCGCAAGCAGCATTCTCGAGGAAGAGGAGAAAGCAAAGGCGGCCGGCTTGAATCGGTGCAGACAGTCCACAATTCCTTTCTCCGATGGCGAGGTGCCGAGATGAACGATCCGAAAGCCGCTTTGGGCGGCGAAATAGACAAGAATCAGCACGCCCAGCTCATGCCGCTCATTCGGGGAGCACGAGGTGACGAGCAAGGGCCCGTCTACCGGAGAGCGATACATGTTCTTCAGGGCAAGGAGACGGTCCCTTACAAAATGGCTCCCGAAATGCTCCTGAAACTCGGAAATCTCCCCGCTCTCCCAGCGCTTCCCGAGCTCCACCAGGACGGGCTGGAGAACCTCCAGCAGAACGTAATCCATATGATGGCGGGAAAGCATCCGGTCAAAAAGATGCTGGGCGGCATAGGCATCCAAGTTAAGAAAGCTTTGGAGCAGGCTCCCGACATAATCCTCTCCCGGTGCTTCACCGGAGGATTTGATCTCGGACGGGTCAGGTCTCTCCGCCATCAGCCGGTGCTCCTGGACCGCCATCCCGATCGGAATGCCTTCATCCGCTTTCTTCTTCAGCCAAAGCAGCGTATCTATATTCTCCTGAGTGTAGCCCCGGTAGCCGTTCGGAAAGCGCGAAGGAATAACGGCTTCGTACCGCTCCTCCCATTTGCGGATCAATTGGGTGGAGAGTCCCGTTCTAAGTGCTGCTTCTTTGATGGTATATAATCTTCTCACGGTAGGACACCCCCATAAACGTGACTATGGAACCATCGCAGAATGGCCCTACCAGAACTATAAACCATTTACAAAGATTATACAACTGAATCGTTACTCCCAGGACTGAACCAATTGGCGCAAATACTCCTTCAAATGCCCTTGGAGCTCGGGACGGGCCAGGGCAAACTCAATCGTCGCCTCGATGTAGCCCTGCTTATCCCCCACGTCAAACCGCCGACCCTGCTGCAAATAAGCGGCCATCGGCTTGTTCCGGTTCATCACGCGGAGGGCGTCCGTCAGCTGGATTTCCCCGCCGCGGCCGGGCTCCTGCTTCTCCAGAATGGAGAAAATCTCAGGCTCGATCACATAGCGTCCGATCACCGCAAGGTTGGACGGAGCCGATTCGCGCTCCGGCTTCTCGATCAAATCCCCGATCCGGTTGTCCTGCGACAACGAGATGATGCCGTATTTGTTCACATCTTCCCAGGGAACCTCCTGAACGGCGATGACCGAGGTCGACGCCTGCTCATAAAGATCGATCATCTGCTTCAGACACGGAGGCTTGGAGTCGATGATATCATCCCCGAGCAGCAGGGCGAATGGCTCCTCCCCGATGAACTTGCGGGCGCAGTAAACGGCATGTCCGAGCCCGAGCGGCTGCTTCTGCCGGATGTAATGGACGTCCACCAGATTGGACACCGTCTGAACGATCTGAAGCAGCTCCCGGCTGCCCTTTTCTTCGAGCATGGTCTCCAGCTCAACATTCTTGTCAAAATGATCCTCAATCGCCCGCTTGTTGCGGCCGGTAACAATAATGATGTCCTCCACCCCGGACTCTATCGCTTCCTCGACAATATATTGGATCGCCGGTTTGTCCACGATCGGAAGCATTTCTTTCGGCTGTGCCTTGGTGGCAGGCAGGAAACGGGTGCCGAGGCCGGCTGCCGGAATGATGGCTTTACGAATTTTCATAGAAGTGGCTCCTCTTTTTCATAGTTTCGATACCCTTTATAGGTATGCTGCGGGAACCGATTGGTCCATGAAATACGCTGCCGCCCCGGGAGCCGTGAAAATCGGACCCGCCGGTAACGAACAAATGATGACGATTCGCCAACCCGGCATATCTTTCTTCGTCTTCGGCCGAGTGGTCGGAATGGAACACTTCCAGTCCGTCCAATCCCGCCTGGGCGAGCTCGGGAATGAGGTCATCCTGACCGTACAAGCCCGGATGGGCCAGGACGGCACAGCCGCCCGCTTCATGGATCCAGCGTACCGCCTCGGACGGAGGAATGCGCATAGGACTTATGTAGGCGGCCCCGTCTTTGCCCAGGTACCGGTCAAACGCATCCTTCATGTCGGACGCATACCCGCGGGCCGTGAGAAATTCGGCAAAATGCGGCCGTCCCACGGTTTCATCCGGCTTAAGCTCCTTGGACATGTTCGCGATTACCGCTTCCATGGTAATGTCCACGCCCAGCTCGCGAAGCCGCTCGATTAAGAGCCGGTTGCGGTTCTCCCGGACGTCCCGCAGGCTCTTCAGCCGTTCGAGAAAGACGGGATCTTCCGTATTCATAAAGTAGCCCAGGACGTGGATATCCTGCCCGCCCGCAGCGGTGCTGATCTCGACGCCGGGGATCACCGTAATGCCCAGGCGATTTCCTTCTTCCATGGCCTCGGGAATACCGGCTACCGTATCGTGATCGGTGATCGCCACACCGGCCAGTCCGTTCTCTTTGGCCATTCTTACGTTCTCCGCAGGAGAATGAAGGCCGTCGGAAGCCTTCGTATGGGTATGTAAATCAGCTCTTGGGTTCGTCATCCGGACGCTCCTTATCCAATTAAGGTTACAGCCATTGGGCGAGTTCGCGTTCCCTCATGAAGGTCAGGAAGGTAACCGCCGAAATGGGCAGAAGGGTGGATTTTAAGTAAATCGAATAGAAGCTTCGGGTAAAGCGGATTCCTTCGATGCTTCGGGCATGAAGAAGGCTCAGGGCCGCTTCGTGCTTGATCGAGGATTGGGAGAGGATGGACAGCCCCAAATGGGCTTCCACCGCGGATTTGATCGCCCCGGTGCTCCCCAGCTCCATCACAATCTTCATTGTGGAGGCATCGTAGCCTTGACGCTGGAACTCCTCCTGCATGACCGAACGGGTCCCGGACCCCTGCTCCCTCAGGATGAAGGGATATTGAAGGGCGTCGTCAATGGTGATGGCTTCTTTCTTGAGGAGCTCATGGCCGGCCGGAAGAATCAATTTCAGCTCATCGTTAAGCACCGCTTCCACATGGAAATCCGGATGGCTGACCGGGGCCTCCACAAGACCGAAATTCAGCTGATGGGACAGAATTTCCTCTACGATCTGCGTCGTGTTAATTACCTTCATGGAAACGGAGATATGCGGGAATTCCTTATTGAAAGGCCCGAGCAGACGAGGCAGGATGTATTCTCCCACCGTCAGGCTGGCCCCCAGCTGCAGACGCCCCTCCAGCATGTGCGTATAGCGGGACATTTCCCGTTCCGTCTCGATCATGAGGTCCATGCTCCGCTTGGCGTAAGGAAGAAGCGTCCGGCCCGCTTCCGTCAATTCGATTTTTTTGGTCGAACGGAGAAACATCTTGGTCCCGAAGTGATCCTCCAGGGATTGGATCTGCATGGTTACGGCCGGCTGGGTCATATGTAAGGCTTGCGCCGCGCTTGAGAAGCTTCCCTTCTCCGCCACGGTGAAAAAAATATGCAGCTGATGAAAATTTAACGCCATCGCGTGAACGCCTTCCTTTCGCTCCCCCATTATATCACAAACCGGCCTGGTTCCTTGAACCCCGGTTCCCCCGGGCCATAGGAATTCCTTCTCAAGGGTTTTACGTGTCTTCCTTAACCTAGGGCAAATAAAAAAGCATACATTTCGAGGAAAATGCATGCTTTGTTCGTTTATGGGTCAGCGGCGCTTGCGGCTGTTCTTGATCAGGGTCATCCGGCGCGAATGCCGCAGCCAGGAATAATAGGACTTAAGGTCCCGGAGCTCTATCGTTTCGGACATGCGGCCGAGGAAGGTGACTACGATCATCTTGTGCAGCGGATTGCCCGCTATATCGGTCTCGTTCTCGATGACGGCGAATTCCGCCACCATGACGAGATCCTCATCGATCAGATAGACGTCCTGTTCGTTACGGTAATAAGGATCGACCTTGCCGTCCTTCAGCTTCTCCCACAGAAACGCGCAAATGTCCTCGAAGCCTGTCTTGGTCCCCTCGATCCGGTCGCTCCACCGCATTCGAGCATGGTTTGTGATGACGATGTCCGCAATCTTCTTGTCGGCAAGATTCACATAAAACGGTTCGTAGGTGCTCCATCTGTCCATAATCTTGTCTCTCATGCCACGACCCCTCCTCACAAACCAGGACTTAAGACTATGCTTCGCGATACCTATATTCTACTTCAAAATTAAAATATTTCCAATAGCCTTTATAGCGAGTAAAATCTTGTCTTGTCCGCCATGTTACTGGTATACTCCGTCTTGATCTCATTTCGGTATGAGCGCTCTACCTTCTTGACGTAAGGAAGTCTCTGAAGGTTGCGCATCGTATCCTCCAGCTTATCGGCATGCACGTACATGGCGACGTACTGCATCTTCTTGGAGATATAATGAACGGTCCCGTAACGCTCCAGGTTGCGGGCGGGTTTCGTATCCGTGACCCACACGATGAGTCCGCTTCGTTCGGTAAACAAAGAACAATCCCTCATTTCCACAATAAAATAATTCAGGAGGTGGCCGTCATGCCAACCGAGCCTATTGTTAGAATCACCCGGGGCGGCTATACCGAAAGCCTTCACCGGGGAGCGGCAGCCGTGGTGAACACGGAAGGAACCGTGCTGCATCAAGTCGGGGATCCTTCCCATTTTACTTTTGCCCGATCGTCCGCGAAGCCCCTTCTGGCCATTCCCGTGCTGGAAAAAGCCGCCGCGGAGGGAACAGCCTTCTCGCCGGAGGAAATTTCCCTCCTGTGCGCTTCCCATAACGGAGAACCGGCTCACGTCCGCATTGTGGAAAACCTGCTGCAGAAAATGGGAATGAGCCGGGACCTGCTTCAGTGCGGGGCGCATGAGCCGTTTTACAAGCCGGCCGCGGACGCCCTTCGCGAGGAGGGAAAGGCCCCGACCGCCTTGCACAACAACTGCTCCGGCAAGCACACCGGCATGCTGGCGCTTTCGCAGCTGCTGAACGTCTCCTCCGGGCATTACATGGACCCGCAGCATCCTGTCCAGCAGCTTATGCTGAAAGCGGTTAGCGTTATGGCCGGCCTGCCCGAGGCGGATATCCGCCTCGGAACCGACGGCTGCGGGGTCCCCGTCTTCGGCATGCCTCTGTCTAATCTCGCAGCCGCTTATGCCCGGCTCGGCCGGCCGGATTCGCTCGGCGCCGCCAGGGCGGAGGCCTGCCGCCAAATTGTCGGGGCCATACGCGCTTTCCCTTTCGGGATCGCCGGAACCGGACGGTTCGACACTCGTCTAGCCGAAGTGACCGGGGGCCGCATCATCGGCAAAATGGGCGCCGAAGCCGTCTTTGCCCTTACGGTTCCCGCGGAAGGACTGGGCATCGCCGTTAAGGTCGAGGACGGCAACCTGCGCGCCCTTTACCCGGCGGTGATGGAGGTGCTGCTCCAGCTCGGCCTGCTGGATGGAGAGGAAAGCAAAGAGCTCCGCTCCTTCCACCGGCCCATCCTTCACAACTGGAGCGGGACGAAGGTCGGGGAAATCATTCCCGATTTTCGCCTTTCGTCCCCTCCACCCGTGACTTAAGTCCTTTATCCGCAGCTTCCGCTGCAGTTTCCGCTGCAGCCTCCCGAGCTGCAGCCTCCGCTTTCCACGCCCGGGTTGTTGCTCGGTACCTTGATGGTATCGGACACGGCATGGGCGATGGTTTTGGAGATGGTGAAGAGAAGATTGTCCACGGCGCCCTCGGCCTGCTGATACCTTCTCAGCGCCTCACACTCCTCCATCTTCTCCTGCCAGCGCTGAACTTCCTCCAGAGCCTTATGATAATCCGGATGAAAGTGACCGAACCGTTCGCATTCCTCGAACTTTTCTTTGAGGCGGGCGAACCCGGCAATCAATTTCTGGGCCTCCTCATCCTTCTGTACCCGTTCTTTCCAATATAAGTAATCCGCCATCTCGGCGGAGGAATTGATTAAATCTCCCAGCTCGTAAGCCTGCAGCAGCACGGAAGACATGTCGAGCGCGGCGGCTTCTTTGATGCTCAAGAAGCAACTCTCCCTTCCTATAAACTGCTTCTATCATATCACGAATCGCCTGTTTCCGGTAACAGAATCTGTAATTGGAGCGTCTCTTTCTGCGGGATCACGACCATCCTATTGCCTTCCAGCGCTTCCAGTCTCCATCTTCCTTTTTCTTCGTGAAGCTTCTTGGGAAGGACCTTTCGCGCGGTTCCGGCGTCTTTCAAGTAAAGAAACGTCTTCCATTCGGCCGCCTGCCGGATCATCTCCTTCATCGTACTAAAATGATAGGGCCGGCACTCTTTCAGCCACATGGCGGGAACGGTATGCCTCTCCTCCTCCCACTCCGGAGCCCAGGGCGCTACAGCTTGGACCGATGCCTTCCGGATGGACGGCCGGGTGCGGCGTCCTTTTTCTCCCCGGGAAACCGCTGGCTCCGGCAGAGAACAGGGATTGCTCGCTCCTTCACGGCCCAGCTCCAGATAAAGTGGGCTGGCGCCGCCTGTGCCGCTGGAAATGCCTTGCTCTTCCCCCCACTCCCGCAGAATGAGCTCCACATTACCCGGGAGTCCATAGACGGCATGCCCGTCCAGGAAACGAATGAGCCTCTCCGCCGAACGACCGCCGGCTAAAGCGCGAAGCCAGGTCTCCCGGGTGAGCCGGTAGAGCAGACAATCATCGCTCCCGACCCGGAGGGCCATCAGCTCGAGCTCCCATAGAAGCTCATGAGGGATACCAGGAGGCACAATAACCTCCAGATCGGGCTGCACATACCAACGGACCGCTTCCTTCTCTTCCTCTTCTAGTTCTTCCAGCCTATTTATTTCAGCCGCTTCTGCTGCCAAACGGCGAAAGCAGATAGTGCCATCCGGACGCTCCGCCTGCTCCATCCAGCCCATGCCCGCCATCGGCTTAAGCCATTGGCTTTCGAAGCTGGATAGGGTTGGGTCCTCCTGGTCAATCGGAATCCCCCAAGCTTTAAGCTTCTTGACCAGATCATCGACGGAGAAAGAACAGCCGGCGGAACCGTTCTCGGCAGCGGCAGCCAGATGGGCTTCCAGCGGGCTGCGGATCGGCTGTTTCCCCAGCCAGATGCCGCGAAGCTCTTCATCCCTGACACAGGGCCTCTTACCGAGCCATTCTTTCAAGGCGGGGGGGACGAGACGAAGCTGCCCCCCTACCACCTTTAGAAGCCCTAGCTCCTGGGCCCACTCCATCAGCCGTTCTCCCGTTCCGGGCCCGGCATCTGTTCGTCCGTCTTTTCCGTAAGGGCTGAAACCCTCGAGCCGTTTCTCCAGGCTCTTCCCGGCCCGGAGGGGGAATCGCCCCGCCTGCGTAAGCCGGATGTCCTCCCACGAGACATAGGATAGAAACTGCAGCATGGCATGAACCGCCGCCAGCGGCCGGTAGAGGATGGGCTCTTCCCTGTCCAGCGGGGAGATGGGCTCCTCGTCAAGGCGCGGAAAAAGCACTTGATGCCATTCGGCAAGGCGCTCCTTAGGAAGCATATGATAGGGAGCGGTTCCGGGTTCATGGAAGAAGCCGACGGCGCCTCTTCTTCGAAGAACCGCAAGGCCGGCCGCGGCCTCCGCCCCCGACAGCCCCTCCCGCTCCGCCCAGTCCTCCAGATGGCTTATTCCGAACGGGCAGCAGGCCGAATAGCTCACAATTATCCTCACGACGTCCTTCGCCAGAGCGGGAAGCCCTGAATAAAGAACGGCCGGACGGCCGTTCCCCTGTTGATCGCTATTGTTCATATTCCAGCCGCCTCCGTTTTACGATTCCACAATCCGGTAATGATAGCCCTGTTCGACCAGAAACATCTGGCGCCTAAGGGCAAATTCCTGCTCGTTCGTCTCCCGGCTGACCAGCGTATAGAAGTATGCCCGGTTCACTCCGGCTTTCGGACGGAGGACACGGCCGAGCCGCTGAGCCTCCTCCTGACGAGATCCGTAGCTGCCGGACACTTGGATGGCTACCGCGGCTTCCGGGAGATCCACGGCAAAATTGGCTACCTTGGAGACCACCAGAAGGGACACTTCCCCGCTTCGAAAACACCGGTACAGCCGCTCCCGTTCCTCGTGGTCCGTTGCTCCGGTAATGAGAGGAGCCCCGGTCGCCTCCGCGATCAGACGGAGCTGGTCCAGGTATTGGCCGATGATAAGGGTAGGCAGGCCCTTATGCCGGTTCAGCAGCTGCCGGACCACCTGGAGCTTGTCGGGATTCTCGGCTGCGAGCCGGTAACGGCTCCGGGGACCGGCCTTCTCATACCCGGCTCTCGCCTTCTCGCTGAGCGGAAGTCTGACTTCCGTCGTGGTCACTTCGGCTATCCAGCCCTTTGCCTCCAGCTCCCTCCAGGGGAGCTCGTACTGCTTGGGACCGACCAGGGCGTAGACATCCTCTTCGCAGCCATCCTCCCTGACCAGTGTGGCCGTCAGACCGAGCCGCCGGGTTGCTTGGATGTCTGCCGTGACGCGGAAGATCGGAGCGGGCAGCAGGTGCACCTCGTCGTAGATGATCAACCCCCAATCCCGCTCGTTAAACAGATGCATATGGGGAAATTCCCCTTCCTTCGACTTGCGGTGGGTGAGAATCTGGTACGTGGCAATGGTAATGGGGCGGACTTCCTTCCGGACTCCTGTATATTCCCCAATCTGGTCCTCCCCGGCCCCCGTCTTCTCCAGAATCTCCTTCCTCCACTGGCGCACCGACGCCACATTGGTGGTCAGAATTAAGGTGGCGCAGTTCAGCCGGGCCATCACCCCGATCCCGACGACCGTTTTGCCGGCTCCGCATGGAAGAACCACGACTCCGCTTCCCCCATGACGGCTTCCCGTCCGGCAGAACACCTCGACCGCTTCCGCTTGGTAGGATCTAAGAGAGAAAGGAACCCCTTTCGCGTTGGCCGTCTGAAGACGAATATCCAAGGCTTCTCCTTCGTGGAAGCCCGCGTAATCGATGACCGGATAGCCGAGCCGCGTCAATTCCTTCTTAAGCAGCCCTCTCGCGGATTCCTTGATTTCGATGGTTTCCGCGGAGCAGCGGCCGATGAGCATTCCGCCCAGGGAGGGGTTGGCTTCCAGCCGGTCGAGGAAATCAGCGCTGTTGGAAACGAGCAGCAGCCGGCTTTCCTGCCTCTCCAGATGAAGCATTCCGTAACGGCTGTAGTAGGCCGTGATTTCCTTGCGGACGGAGTCGGGTACCCGAAACTTACCATACTGCTCCAGAAGACCGAGTATGTCTTCCTCCCGTACCCCCGCCGCCGCCGCACTCCATAAGGAAAAAGGCGTGATCCGGTAGGTATGAAGATTCTCCGGGCTTTTGACCAGGTCGGCAAACAGGGCCAGTCGGCTTCGGATCGTCTCGTATTCGGGATGGTCCGTCTCAAGGAGGACCGTTCTATTGTTTAACAGCATTAATGGTTTAGGGGCTGCCTTCATGCCAGAGAACCTCCGATTGCTTGCCAGCTTCTTTTTATACGCCCAGAATAAGGCATTAGCTATAGTATGAAGGCAACCCGTGGAAATTAAACCTTTTTCCTCTTGCCAAAGCACGCCGACTATGGAAAAATGAGTTTCTACTTTCCTTGCGAACATGACGAGAACAGGAGTCCGGATCGATGATGAAATTTTTGCTGATGCTGCTTTCGCTGCTTATCCTGTCGGCGGGCTGCTCCCCGGCCCCGGGTAAGCCGGATCATGACTTTGTGAGCTCCCTCTATAAAGACTACCCCGCTCTTAAGGATAGAAGGTATTCGGTCGAGAAGGTTCAGCGGGTGGTCGACGGGGATACGTTCGTCACCGGAACCGGAGAGAAGGTCCGGCTGATTGGAGTGAACACACCCGAGAGCCTGGGTACCGTCCAGCCTTTCGGCAAGGAAGCGAGCGCCTACACGAAGAAACAGCTGGCGGGCAAGACTGTATATTTGTTCAGCGACGCGGGGAACACCGACAAGTACGGAAGGCTGCTGCGGTATGTGTTTCTCGAAGGGGAAGCCTTGATGTATAACGAAAAGCTGGTTCGGGAAGGGTACGCCAACCCGATGACCGTTCCCCCTAACGTGCTCTACGCCGATCGTTTTGTCCAAGCCGAGAAGGACGCCCGCAGCCAGAAGAAAGGCTTATGGGGAAAGCATGCCTCTGATGGAAGCAAGCCCTCTTCTGCGGTGTCCTCCGGCTCCTCCTGCGAAGATCCCCAAATCAAAGGCAACATCAACTCGAAGAACGAGAAAATCTATCATCTTCCGGGAACCGCCTATTATGACAAAACCGTCCCGGAAGCCCTGTTCTGCACCGAAAGCGAAGCGCGCAAGGCCGGCTTCCGGAAGGCGGGAGGCTAGAGGCCAAAAAGAAGACAACCTTCTTCTCTGTACCGGATTCCCGGCTTCGAGGAAGGTTGTCTTCTTTTTACAGCCCGTCATAGGGGCATAGAATGGCATTAGCGGCTCAGTAGGTAATTTTCACGGTCCGGGTCGCATCGATATAATCCACCTGACAGCCCAGCAGATCGGAGAGCAGCCGCACGGGGACCATGGTCCGGGGATTATCCGTTCCGACATCCGTTAACCGGGCCGGGGTATCGGTCGGGTAAGCGGTGCCGTTGATTTCATAGCTGCTGCGGTTCACGTAGAACACGACGGTGCGGTTGTTTTTGGTATAGACGGCCGCCTTCCGCGTATCGTCCCACTCCACCCGGGCCCCCAGGGCCTTCTCCAGATCCCGGATCGCGAGATAAGAGAAGCCGTATAGAAGGAGCGGCTTTACCGTCATCGGCAGGCGGGTCTGGTCGACCACATAGGTGGAATCATCCAAGCCGAAGGTTACCGTATGTCCGGTATGGCCGGTTGTCGAGGAAGCCAGATCGGAGGGAATCGGCGGATGAAGGACCTTCCGCCCGTCGCCGCTCAAGCTTTCGGTGGTGAATGTCCACTCCCGGTCAACGGCTTCCTCGGATCCATCCTGTTTGCCGATCACCGCCCGGAGCTTGACCCGGTAGGTTTCGCCTGCCTGGAGCGGCTTGGCCGGAAGAAGAAGGAGCTGGTTCGTGAGATGAGTATCCCCGGCCGGCGAATTAAGGAGGAGTTCGATATCCCGTCCCGAGGAATCGGCAAGAGAGGCGCCAGCCAGCCGGACCTCCTTAAAGTCCGGGCTGTAAAAGCCCGCCATGATCGGATAGCCTACCGGATAGGCGGCTTGTCCGTGAAGACGGAGAGGATCGGGAATTTCGTGGCCGTTCCAGCCGGCTGCTACTCCCCTCTGGTTCCCCGCCGGGGAGACGACGGTCTCCACCCCGCTCTTTCGGGCTCCCTCTATCCCGAACAGCAGGACATGGAAGCTTCCCTGCTGCCCGTATCCGATCTCCTTAAGGCCGGGATCCAGGAACGGAATCCGGTGGTAGGGAGCATCGAACAAGCTGTCCACCGCTTCGGTTGGGCTGGTGCTCGTCTGCTGGCTGATGTCCTCGGCTGCCGAATCATTGGAATAGCCGAAATAGGCAATCCGCTGGCTTAACGTTTGTCCGGTAAAGCCTTCCTTGCCGGCTGTTTCCTCATGCGTAATTATCCCCTGCTTGTCCTGGTAACGGGCATGGGCCGCAGCCGACAGGTTCAAATTGTTGTTGAGGACGACTTCGGATAATCCAAGCTGGCGGCGAATATCGTTGACGGCCCTCAGGGCCTCGAGCTGGCTCTCCTCCCACGCCGGGAACGCTTGAACCGCTCCCGGAACGACGGTGAAGGTCCAGGCATACTTCTTGGGCTGGTACCCTTTAAATTGAAGCTGAAAGCCTACCGCATAACCCCCAGGGGCAAGGTTCTCTTTCGGGCTGTATTGAAACCTTCCGGACATTTCATCATATTGAACCGGCACCGGAGCTCCGTTCAGCATCATGCTGTAGGAAGTGACTTCCAATCCGGTGTATTTCACTTTCATTTGAACGACGGGTTTGGCCACTCCCACACTTCCCGAAGGAGAGGCGGGCCAGGTATAGAAGGTAGCGCTCTGGGCTGAAGCCGGCGTTACCGGAACGGCCGGCGTGAGACCGATAACCGTAAACAATAGGGCACTGATAAGAGCGGAAATCCACTTCGTGGAGCGGGACGTCGGATGCAAGAACCATTCCTCCTACTGCGTTTTCTCCAAAATCCTTTTCTACTATAAAATAGAGAAAAGAGAGACGTCCATAGGAAGGTGGTCTAATTCGACAAGATTTTTGCGAATTAGGAAGAAATTCCTTGAAATTCCCCGGTTGGTCCTCGGTTCAGGTCTCTCTCAACAGCAAAAAAACGGCACTCCGCAGGTGGATTGCCGTTTCTTAATGTTCTTCAAGATAAGCCGATTGGAAGCCGGGTTTCCATTAGTGATAGGCTTGGGTTTCGTTCAAGTCCGGTTCGGAGATGCGGCTAAGTGCTTGTCCGGCTTCGTCTTCGAGCTTTTGGCGAACCGCCAAATCCCCGATCGCCACAACGCCGGCCAATTCCCCGTTCTCGACGATGGGAAGACGGCGGATTTGTTCACGTGCCATTAATTCCGCCGCTTCGCGGACGGTCATGTCGGGAGAAGCCGTGACCGTCTTCTCGCTGATGACCTCTTTCACAGCCGTCGAGCCGGAACGCTTCTCCGCATAGCCGCGGACGACCAAATCCCGGTCCGTTACCACACCAATTAGCTGCTTGCCGTCGACAACGGGAATGAACCCGATGTCATGCTGTTTCATTTTGACGGCGATTTCGTATACATTGTCCTCTAGCGTGACAGTTACGCAGTCCCGGGTCATGATTTCTTTAAGGGTCGTCAAGGATGGAAGCCTCCTGTTGTTAAGTTGGATCCCCGCCCGCTTAATGGCAGAGCAAGGGTTTTCCATAGGCTGTCCAAACGACCGGGATTCATTCACCGGGCTGCCGCACCGGCAGGTCCGTATACCCCTCCGCCAGACGGACGAACAGACGCGCCGCCGTTCTCATGCAGCTTTCGTCGATGTCAAACTTGGGGTGATGATGCGGATGCACGATGCCCTTCTCCGGATTCCCGGCTCCCACGAAGAGGAAACAGCCCGGAACCTTCTGCAAATAGTAGGCAAAATCCTCCGCCGCCATAATCAGGGGAGACGTGAAGACCTCGCCGTCCGCATGAGCCTCCGCCGCTTTCCACACCCGTTGCGTTTCCCGCTCATGGTTGATGACCGGAGGGTAGCCTAGCTTGTACTCCACCTCGCCTTCCGCCCCGAACATGGCGCAGGTGTGCCGCGTTATTTCTTTGAGACGCTGCCGAATATAGTCCCGGACTTCCACGTTAAAGGTTCTCACCGTTCCATTCAGTGTACACAGATCGGCAATGACATTAAAGCTCGTTCCCGCCTGGATGGAGCCGATGGACACCACACCAGGTTCAGTCGGATCCAGGTTCCGGCTCACAATCGCCTGCAGGTTAACGGCCAGATGAGCCCCTACCACGAGACTGTCCACCGTTTCGTGAGGAAGGCCGCCATGTCCTCCCTTGCCTTTGATGGTAATGGTAAATTCGTCGGCTGCCGCCATAAAAGGGCCGGGCCGGGTTGAAATGCTTCCGGCCGGATAAGGTGTCCAGAGATGAATGCCATAGATGGCGTCGACCCCGGTGAGAACCCCGTCACGGATCATCGGCTGCGCTCCTCCCGGACTCATTTCCTCCGCTGGCTGAAAGATCAGCTTGATCTTTCCGCTCCAGTGCTCCTTGCGTTCTTTCAAGATTCCCGCCGCGGCGAGCAGGACGGACGTATGGGCATCATGTCCGCAGGCATGCATGACGCCGTCCACCTGTGATGCATAATCGCACGATTTCCCATCACGGATCGGCAAGGCGTCCATATCCGCCCTTAGGGCGATGGTCGGCCCCGGTTTTCCGCTGTCGATCAGACCGGTTACTCCGTGGCCGCCGATTCCCGTCTCGGTTTCCAATCCCAGCTTTCTTAAGACTTCCGCCACCATGCGGGAGGTCTCGGTTTCTCGGTACGAAAGCTCGGGATTCCGATGAAGGTGCCGGCGCCATTCGATCATTCGCGGAAACCATTCGTCCAGCTGTTGTTCTAAGGTCTCGCTCATCTTGTCCCCCTTTCGCTTCGTCAATCCGGGTCTCTATATGCATTCTACCAAATCCACAAATTAGCCACAATTGCTCGGAACGCCCGGCGGGTTAAGGCTTGCACAAGTAAGGGAAACATACTATCATGAGTAACAAACAGACTCAGGAGGCGTACCACATATGATTATTGAAAATGCCGGACTTAAGGGATTGAAGAGCGACCTTGCGCATCTCGATGAGGTGACCGAGAAGCTCGGCTTTTTCCGCGGCCAATGGGAGTCCTACCGGGCAACCTACGACTACAAGATGACGGATAAAAACGGAACAGACGAATATTACCTGCGGATCAACTCCCGTGTGGAATCCGGTAAGCTGGAGAACCCGTACTCCATTCTGGTCCTTACGGAAACCTACATAGGCAAAACCTCCTTCCCGCACGGACTGGACTACGATGCACCGATCCCGCCAAGCATCTTGAAGGAAGCACAGGACAAGATCGCCAAGTTGAAGCAGCTCCTGGCGGAATAAGGTAGTCTTATGACTTCCCCAAGGCGAGGAACACCGGACTTTCTGCTTTTGTTCTTGACCCTTGCTCTCGTCGCCTTCGGGTTGATGATGGTATACAGCTCCAGCTCGATGGTGTCTACCTTTAAATATGACAACTCCTTCATCTTCGCCAAGAAGCAGGCCGTTGCGGTCGGATTGGGCGCCGTCGGCATGCTGTTTTTTATGAATGTTCCTTACAGCAAGCTGAAGAAATGGACCCTGCCTTTGTTCGCGATTGTCCTACTCTTGCTGGTGCTGGTTCTCTTCATCGGAAACGGGGACACCCAATACGGGGCCCGAAGCTGGATCGACTTGGGGCCTTTCAATCTGCAGCCTGCCGAGTTCGCCAAGCTGGCCGTCATTCTGTATTTGGCCAACCTGATCCGCAAAAAAGGGGACAAGATGTACGACCTTAAAAAAGGGCTGATCCCCTGCCTGGTAATCACAGGTATCCTGGCTTTCCTGATTATGCTGCAGCCTGACTTGGGTTCGTGCTTGGTGCTGGTCTTAGGCGCCATGGTCATCATCACCATCGGGGGAGCCAACCTGAAGCATATCTTCGTGCTTGGAGGATCAGCTCTTGCTCTTGGTATCGCCTATTTCGGCCTTTCCTACCTGAGCAACCCTAACTCGAGCAATTACCGGCTAAAGCGGATCACGACTTTGTTCGACCCCTGGTCCGACAGCTCGGATTCCACCTACCAGATGGTCAATTCCCTGCTCGCTTTCGGGCATGGAGGGTTTACGGGAACCGGGCTGAGCCGAAGCATTCAGAAAATCAACTTTCTGTCCCAATCGCACAGCGATTTCATCTTTGCCATTATCGGGGAAGAACTGGGCTTCCTGGGGACGAGCCTGTTCCTCCTTGTGTACTGCTTGTTTGTATGGCGGGGAATCGTCGTTTCCCTGCGCAACCCCGATCCATACGCGTCCCTCATCGGGGTAGGCATCATGAGCATGATTGCCATCCAGACCCTGATCAACATCGGCGGAGTAACGAATTCCATCCCGATGACGGGGATCACCCTTCCCCTGATCAGCTACGGCGGGTCATCGGTACTTGCTACCATGATCTCCATGGGCATGGTGCTCAGCATCTCACGGGATCAGACCAAACCGTCCCCCAACAAAAAGAGAACTTGACCAAGTGGACAAGTTCTCTTTCTTTATGCCTGGATTATTTGACGCGGTTCGGATCCTCGGGCTCTTCCTCCCGCTCTCGGAAGGCTACGCCCTCCACCTTAACGTTTACTTCCACTACTCGAAGGCCTGTCATGTTCTCCACGGCTTCCCGCACGTTCAGCTGCAGTTCATGGCAAACCTCTTGAATGTTCGTGCCGTAATGCACGATAACCCGAAGGTCAATGGCCGCTTCCAGCTGGCCGACTTCAACGGTTACGCCCCTTTGGACGTTTTTGCCGCTCAGCCGCTTGGCCAGGCCCTCCGAGATTCCTCCGGACATCCCCGAAATTCCTGGGGTATCCATAGCGGCAAGCCCTGCGATGGTGGATACTACGTCATCGGATATGCGAATAAATCCTGCTTGGTTTTCTTCTGCCATCGGCTCACTCCCTTTTCATCTATTATAATAAAGGCGCTGTCAACGAGTCAACGCTCGGCCTTTCGGCGATTGGGAGTTTGCCCCCGGCCAACTTTTGTAATAAAATGAGTTAGGCAATCTTGGAAACGAACCTGTATGGGAGTGGAAACCTGTGAAGCAGAAGTTGTTTTTTATCGGGTTGGGAATCTTTTTCGTGGCGGCCGGAGTGGCCCACTACACGCATCAAGGTCCTATCCTGCAATTCATTCTCTCCTGTGTCGCGGTCATTTTCGTAGCCGGGTTTCTCGGCAAAGCTACGGAGAGTGTCGCTCATTACGCGGGAGAACGGGTAGGAGGCTTCCTGAACGCCACCTTCGGGAACGCCGCCGAGCTGATCATCGCCATCATCCTGATCAAGGATGCCGTAAACGGCAAGCCGCAGCTGTTCGAAATGGTAAAGGCGAGCATTACCGGTTCGATCATCGGCAATCTGCTGCTGGTCCTTGGCCTGAGCGTTCTCCTGGGCGGCATCAAATTCAAAACCCAGCGTTACAACGTCATGCTGGCCGGGCATAATGCTTCTCTGATGCTCCTTGCGGTCATCGCCCTCTTCATCCCGGCCATGTTCTTTACCAAGCTGACCCCAGGGGAAACGAATACCCTCAGTCTCGTGGTAGCCGGTATTCTGATCGTCTGCTACTTCCTGTGGCTGTACTTCTCCATGGTGACCCATAAGGACGAGCTCGCGGATTCCCAGGTAGTGGACGAACACCAGGAGGTTCCGTGGAGCAAAGGACGCTCCATCCTCTATCTGGTCGTGGCTACCGTTATGGTCGCCCTGGTCAGCGAATGGCTGGTGGGAACCGTGGAGGAATTCGCCCATCTATTCGGCTTGTCCGAGCTTTTCGTCGGGGCCTTCCTGATCGCCATAATCGGGAACGCCGCCGAGCATTCCGCCGCGGTTATGCTGGCCATGAAGAACAAAATCGGAGCCGCCGTCGAGATCGCCATCGGCAGCTCCCTGCAGATCGCCTTGTTCGTGGCCCCCGTGCTGGTCTTCATCAGCTTCTTCATGGGCGAGACCATGAACATTGTCTTTACCGTTGCGGAGCTCGTGGCGATCGGAGTCAGCGTCTTCATCGCGAAATCCATATCGCGGGACGGCTCGACCAACTGGTACGAAGGCGTGCTGCTGATCGCCGTCTACCTCATTCTCGGCATCGCCTTCTTCCTCGTTTGAGGTTCGCCGCCCGGTTATACGCCTGATAAATATAAAAGAGTAACTCCCGCGGGAGTTACTCTTTTATATTTAAGGCTTCATACAGCTGCGCCAGGTTGCGCTCCAGCTTGCTCAGAAGCTGCTTGCCGGTTGATTCGCTGATTAGCCCCGCTCTGGTGGCAAAATCAATTTCCCGGGAGAACCCGTACATCTGGGTATCCAGCACTTCCTCGTAGAGGGGACATTTCCGGGTTGTCAAATTCTCCATCTGAACTTCAATCAACTTCTCGATTTTATCGGCATCTTCCTGAAGAAGAGTGAGTGCTTTCTGATTTAAATTCAACAATAGATCAGATGAAGTCATGATCCTTCCCCCCGTCCGTAAAGAACAATTCCTTTATGCCTTATATTAGACGAAATCGCCGGAAGATACAAGAGAATCGCCGGAATGGGGGTTGAGACGCCCATAGGCCAAAAAAGCATTCCGCCCGGGCGAAATGCTTGATTGTTCTTTCTTAATTAATCGGTGATTACGTTTACCGCCATGTTGTGCTTGGCAAAGACTTCGCTCATGGCCGTCTTGGCTTCTTCCGCATCGGGACCGTGGACATGGAGATTATACTGTCCGCTGGTCAGCAAAGTGGTGAATAGACCAAGGATGCTTTTTACGTCGATATACTTGTTTTCGTACTGCAGAACGATCGAAGAGCGAAACTTGTTCGCCGTCTGGGAAATTTCCACAATCGCTGCATTGCTGGAATTGGACATCGTATTCCCTCCATTTGATTATGAAATCGGTTAAATCTTCTTTATGATACCTTTTCAAGCGCTTGCATGCAATACGAAGTGTCTTACTTTTTGGGGGAATTGGATTTCCCGGTGATTTTGCTTTTAAACAAACTCCCAATATACAGCAGCACGAGGAAGATGACCACGTAGAGAACGAGCCGGCCCTTGTACCTGTGAATATGAAGCATGTCATGGGCGATGGTGGACTCCAGGTAGACGATCGGGAGCTTCCCGATTAGGGTTGCCAGAATAAAGTGAGAGACTCGAATCTTGCTTACGCCCGCCCCTAGATTGATGGCTGTCGAAGGGAGAATGGGAATAAGCCGCCCGACTAGAACATAGAAGAAGCCATGGGTTTCCAGCCGCTTGTTGAACTCCAGCACCGCCGGATACCGGTCCAGTTTCTTCTCCACCCAGGAGTGCCCGTAATAACGGGCGAAGAAAAAGGCGGCAGCGGCCCCGATACAGGCCATCATGTAGTTGATGGTAACTCCTTGGACAAGCCCGAAGACAAGAACATTCGCCCCGGCCACCAGCATAAAAGGAACGATCGGGATAAGGGTCTGGATAAAAACCGCGAGCATACCGAGAAGAAGCGCATAAGGCCCGAGAGCCTGAAGGTCCTCCGACAAATCCCGCATGTTGACGTGCGTTAACCGGAGACCGGTCCGGGTGAAGAAAAGAAAATAAATGAGCCAGGCGGCCGCGGCCAGGATACCTGCGTACATTATGCATTTCTTGATGGATGGCATTCTCAAAAAACAATCTACCTCCTTGGCATTCCCGCTCCCTGTAACCAAGGAACGGCCAAGTTCCCTGTTATCCTTACCCTATCCGGTGTTGATTCTTTCCGCCGTGCTTGGCTTTGTACAAGGCCATATCCGATTTGTAGAAAAGCGATTCCACGCTGATCTTGCCGTCCCCGTATCTCCAGTCCGAAATGCCGCAGGAGACGGTGACCGTCGGATCCGTCTCACTCAACACCCGGCAGCGAATTCTTTCCGCTATGCGGACAGCGGCATCGCTTCCGATCTGGGGGAGATAAATGGCCAGCTCTTCCCCACCCCACCGGGCGGGGATATCCGTTTCCCGGATGGATGAACGGACGATCGTACTGACCTGGATGAGAATGCGGTCTCCTACCAGATGACCGTACGTATCGTTGATGCCTTTAAAATCGTCGATATCCACTACAATCAGCGAACCGCATTGGTCCTTATGCTGCATGTGGGAAACCTGCTCGTTCAAATAATGCCTCGTGTACAAGCCCGTCAGGTTGTCGGTGATGACCATCCTTCTTACTTCCGCATGCAGGGAAGCATTCGCCATCGCCAAGCCGATATGCCCGGAAAGCACCTGGAGAAGCTTGTAATTGTCATACGTAAAATAATGGGGATACCGGTGAGTCACCAGGATGACTCCGATCACCTCCCCATTCACATACAAGGGGCACCCGATTAAAGAGCGCGAGTCCGTCATTTCCATGAGCCGGGAAGCGAACGTCCGGTTCTCTCTGTAATCGGAGACGATTACCGGCTCCCGGGTTTCGTAAATCAATCCGGCATAACCTTCCTGAAGCGTAAACTTCGCTTGCTCAAGGGCCGGCAGATTGCTTGCCTGGACGATCATCTGTTTGCTGCTCCGGTCGTGCTGGAGAATGCAGCAGAAATCCGCATCGAAAATAGAGATCAGCTCCGAGGAAGCGAAGCTGTAGATCTCTTTCAGCTTCAAGCTTTCGTTCAGCCTTCTTGTAATTTCATTAATAAGCCGCAGCTCTGCGACGAGCAGATTGGACTGCTCGTACAGCAGAGCGTTCTCGAACGCCGCGCCGGCCGCCCGGATCGCCGATTCCAGCACGCTCGTATCCAAACGGAGCTCGGCCCCTCTCTCATGCAGGAAATGAACGACGCCGTACACGCCCTGCTTGCCTGCCAGGGGAGCCGCCAGCTCCCGAATCCCCTCCGGTCCTCCTTCGGTAAGGAGACGTCCCTCCATGAACGCCCGGATAGAGATCTGGCTGGTTCCGTTAAAAATGCTCAAGGGCTTCGCCGGGAGGCTTCCCTCCTGGCTGTCCTGGGAAAGAAGCAGGTCTACCCGAAAATTCGGGAAAAACCGGTGAAGCGAATCGAGCAGCTCCGTTAAGATGGAGGGCCCGTCATTTAGAGAGAAGAGCCGCTCAGACAGCTTGAAGACTTCCTCTTTACAGGATATCAGCTGTTCGCGAGCTCGAATTCTATCTTCCCTGAGACGGGACAATTCCCTCTCCCAGGAAAGCAGCACATAAGGAACCAGAGCGGCAGCCGTCCTGTTCCCCCACTTCTCCATATAAGCTTCCGATTTCTCCGCGAGGCCGAAAAGGCCGACAACAGCAATTGCCCTGCCATCTTGGTCAGCAAGCGGAACTCCAAAAGCTCCTTCCCACGCCGATCGGATGCCCGACTGCAGGCAGAAGCCTGCTTGCTTCCACAGGTCCCGAGCATCCTCCGGAAGCTCATGGACGCAGTACCATACCGTGCCCTCTTCCCGGTCCAAGCCCAGCTTGTCTTCCATTCCATTCGTCGTATACATATATAGCAGACCTTCCCTCTCCGGAGGCAGCTGCTCCTTCCAAAGGGCAAATCCGCTTACCACCGACCGGTACAGGAGTAGAGCCGGCTCATCCGGAATCTCCCGGCAGGGCAGGTTAACCATTAGGGAAGCTTCCGCCATCCGGACAGGGCCGGCGGGGGGAAGATAACAGCTTTCAGGGGAGGAAGACTCTTGAGGACAGTCCTTCATTAGGAGCTCCTTTGTTCGGCATAAGGTAAGATCGAATGCTGTCGTTTCTTACTGTCATCATACTATGAATATATGAATATTGCACTAGAAATCCCGCTTTCCTACCTGATATCCTTCCTTAACGAGCCTAAATGCCCTTGACATGCAGCATCGATATCTTATAGAATTAGATGTTGTGTGAACCAACCTATTTGTTGATACGTCGTGTCAACCCTCGCTGATTTTGTTGCTGGCAGGACTGCGGCTGAACATGCTTGCCAGGAGGCTCAACGTCTCTTTAAACAAAGTCAGGCACGACCGGGATCAACCCCATCACGTTTTACCCAACTACACACAAACCCAAAACTAAAAAGCTGAAGGAGCCATTGATACATGTCTCGTTACACAGGTCCTAAATTTAAACTCAGCCGTCGCCTGGGCATCTCCCTGAGCGGCACCGGCAAAGAATTGGCAAAACGTCCTTTCCCTCCAGGCCAGCACGGCCCAGGGCAAAAAAGAAAAATTAGCGGCTACGGCATGCAGCTGCAAGAGAAGCAGAAGCTTCGCCATATGTACGGCTTGAACGAGAAGCAATTCCGCAACCTGTACACGAAAGCTTCCAAAATGAAAGGCATTTCCGGTGAGAACTTCATGGTTCTGCTGGAAAGCCGTCTGGATAACCTCGTTTACCGTCTTGGGTTCGCTAACTCACGCGCCGGCGCGCGTCAGCTGGTTTCCCACGGACACGTACAAGTTAACGGCAAGAAAGTGGACATCGCTTCCTACACCGTTTCCGTTGGCGACGTAATCGGTCTTCGTGAAAGAAGCCGCGGCCTCGCTTCCATCAAAGAAGCCGTAGGCAACCGCCACCACATTGCCGCTTACCTTGATTTCAACGATACCGCTATGGAAGGCCGTTATGTTCGTCTTCCTGAGCGTTCCGAGCTGTCTCAAGAAATCGACGAGAAGCAAATCGTCGAGTTCTACAGCCGCTAATCGGATCCTTCCCCCGGAGTCTTTCTCCGGGGGTTTTCTTTTGGGGGCAGGCGGGAACCAGTGGTTGATCCATGACCGCCTTCTGCCACCGTCCATAGCAAAAAAGCGTGCCTTCTTCCCTTCGAAGGCACGCTTTTTTGCTGTTAGATGAGCCTGCACCGTTATCCGGCACGGCCGGTGTCCTCGGCCGAAAGTACCTATGGCCAAAGGGCCAATAGGCAGCGTTAGGCCAGTCGGATTTTGGCAAACTTACGTTTGCCCACCTGGATGATGTCCCCATCGGCCAGGGCAATCTCCGCTTGGGGATCGTCGTTCTTCTCTTCGTTGATCTTGACGGCTCCCTGCTGAATGCTCCGCTTGGCTTCCCCGTTGGAGGCTTGAAGGCCGGCGGTCACGAGCAGCTTCACGAGCCGGATCTTGCCGTTATCGAGCTCGGAGGACGGAACCGTAACCTCCTCAATCTCATCCGGAAGCGAACGCTGCTGGAAGACCGTCACGAAATGCTGCTCCGCTTCCTTCGCGGCCTCTTCCCCGTGATACATCCTTACGAAGGAGGCGGCCAGCTTCATTTTGGCATCCCGCGGGTGAACGGTTCCGTCCGTCAGCCCCTGGCGCAGCGCAGCCAGCTCCTCATTAGAGATGTCGGTAGCCAGCTCGTAGTATTTGATCATGAGTTCATCCGGGATAGACATCGACTTGCCGTAGATCTCGTTAGGAGCCTCATCAATCCCGATGTAGTTACCCAAGCTTTTGCTCATCTTGTTCACGCCGTCGAGCCCTTCAAGCAGCGGCAGCATGAGCGCCGCCTGCGCAGGCACCCCGTATTCCTTCTGAAGCGTACGCCCCATGAGGAGATTGAACTTCTGATCCGTTCCCCCCAGCTCCACGTCACTCTTCAAGGCAACGGAATCGTATCCCTGCATGAGCGGGTAAAAGAATTCATGGATATGAATCGGCAGGCCGCCGGCATAACGCTTGCTGAAGTCATCCCTTTCGAGCATGCGGGCAACGGTCAGCTTAGCCGACAGCCCAACCACATCCGCAAAGGTCATCGGAGCGAGCCATTCGCTGTTGAAGTAGACCTGGGTCTTGTCCGCATCAAGAATTTTGAAAATTTGCTTCCGGTAGGTTTCCGCGTTGCGGGTCACATCCTCTTCGGTCAGCTGCTTGCGGGTTTCTGATTTTCCGGTGGGGTCTCCGATTCTTCCCGTGAAATCCCCGATGATCAGCTGAACCTGATGCCCCGCCTCCTGGAATTGACGAAGCTTATGCAGGACCACCGTATGACCCACGTGGATATCGGGTGCGGAAGGATCGAGCCCCAGCTTTACTTTCAAAGGAGTCCCGGTGGCGACGGACTGAATGATCTTGTCCTTCAGCTCTTCCTCAGGTACAATTTCGGCCGCACCCCGGCTGAACAGCTCCCACTGGCGGTTGACCTCCTTCTGCTGCTCTTCGCTTAATTCATTCCATTTAACCATGCTTGCAAACCCCTCTCGACAGAAATAGAAAAAAGCCTTTCGTCTCCACAAGGGACGAGAAGGCTTAGCTCGCGGTACCACCCTACTTAAAGCACACCCTGACCAGCCCTTACCAGGCAGGCGGTGTACTTTCACTCCACAAGGAATAACGGGATTGCCCCGGTAGGAAGATAATGAAACAGGAGCTTTACGGAAGCCCTCCCGCTTGTTCCCTTCCCCGGCTCCGGACGGTAATTCGAATGCCGCCTGTACCGGTTCGCACCTCCCACCGGCTCTCTGAAATGCTGCAGCTTGCATTCTACTGCGGAGCGGATAACGGATCCGCTCCTGTCCTTCAACGCTTTTTGAGATTAAATTTTATGTTAAGTATATATCATTTCTTACCAACAAAGTCAACCGGAGCCTGTATGCCGAACCCGGCCGCCCCTCTTTCCTAAAGCATCCAGCAGCCCTCCACCCCCATTTTAACGCTTTTGTGCTATAATGTAGCTGTTCTAAGGAGGTTTCTGAATGTTCAAAGATAAACTGAAGCGGGGGTTGGCCCATTTTCGCCGGCCGTTTTACCGTAAATCGGGACTCTTTTTGCTCCTAACGATTAAATGGCTGGTGATTGGCGGAATCATCACCGGATTTCTCGGTGCGGGGGTCGCCTTCGGGTATGTCTCCGCCCTCGTGAAAGACGATCCGGTCCGAAGCCGGGAGTACATAATGAAGGAAATGCAGGACGATGCCCAGACCGGATTCGTGTACTTCAACGATGGAACGAAATTGGGCCAGCTTCGGACGGACGAAGACCGGAGGCTTGCCACCCACAGCGAAATTCCCGAGACGCTGCGCCATGCCGTCATCGCCATTGAGGATGCCAATTTCTATGAGCATCACGGCGTTTCCGTAAGCGGCTTCCTAAGGGCCGCCAAGGAGAAGCTGCTGAACGAACCGATTCAAACGGGAGGAAGCACGCTGACCCAGCAGCTCGCCCGCCGTGTCTTTCTCAGCCTTGACAAAGAGATGAGCCGGAAGTTCAAGGAGCTTCTGCTTTCCTTTCGTCTCGAACGGTATATGTCGAAGGATGAAATATTAACGGCTTATCTGAATAAGGTTCCTTACGGGAATGGAGCAACGGGCTACAACCTGTACGGGATTAAAGCGGCGGCCAAAGGGATATTCAACGTGGAGGACTTGAACCAGCTCAACCTTGCCCAGTGCGCCTACTTGGCGGGAATTCCCCAGCAGCCGAGCAATTTCTCCACGTACAACAGCAAAGGCATCCGCGACGAGGACAACATCAAGAAAGCGATTGTAAGGGAGCAGCAGGTTCTGCGCAGCATGAGAAAGGAAAATTATATTACCGAGGAGCAGCTGCAGGAAGCGCTGAACTTTGATATTGCCTCCACGTTCTCCGAGAAGCAGGAGAAGGCTTACAATACTTATCCTTACTTGATGATCGAAGCCGAAGAGAAAACGGCTGAAATTCTTCTTAAGGTGAACAACCCTAAACTCGATCAAGAGAAGGATCCGGAGGCCTACTCCGCCGCTCTGAAGGAAATGCGCATTACCCTGCGCCGCGGCGGCTACCAGATCTATACGACCATCGACAAAACGATTTATGACGCCATGCAGGCCATTGCCCAGAACGAGAAGAACTTCTCGCCCGACGATAAGGTCAAAGGTGCCGAGCAGGTCGGTGCCGTCCTCATGGAGAACAAGACCGGCGCCATCCTCGGGATGATCGAAGGACGAAACTTTGAGAACCAGGTCAACCATGCCACACGTACCTTCCGGCAGCCCGGTTCCACCATGAAGCCCATCGCCGCTTATGTGCCGGCTCTCGAGAAAGGCGCCATCCAGCCGGCCGGGGTCATTGACGACGTGCCGATCCTTCTCAAGGACGGCTCCAAGGGCTATCATATTCCCGAGAACTGGGATGATGACTTCCATGGCTTGGTTACAGCCCGCAAGGCCTTGAACCAGTCCTACAATATCCCGGCCATCAAGCTGTTCTTAAACGACGTAGGCATCAAGGAAGCCTGGACCTACGCCAAAAAAATGGGGATCAACACCATTACAAAATCCGATGAAGCGGCCCAAACCGGGGTAATCGGCGGTCTGAGCAAAGGCGTTTCGGTATCCGAGCTCACGAACGCGTACGCCACGATCGCGAACCAGGGAACGTTTAACGACGGGTACATGATCAGCAAAATCGTCGATTCCCAAGGCAAAACGGTCTATGAGCATGAACGCAAGCCGGCCTCGGTCTTCTCCGAGGAAACCGCCTACCTGATGACGGATATGCTGCGTACGGTTATCACCGACGGGACCGCCGTCTCGCTTAAGAAGGACTTCAAGCATTACGGTCAGATTCCCGTGGTCGGCAAAACGGGATCGACCCAGGATGACGCCGACGCCTGGTTCATGGGGTACTCGCCGGATATTACCGTCGGCGTCTGGGCCGGCTACGAGAAGCCGGTCAACAAGCTGAGCAACGCCGGCAAGAACCGGGCCAAAGCGATCTGGGCCTTGGTTATGGACGAAGCCATTAACAAGAAGCCGGAGCTGTTCGCCACCAAGGAATTCAAGCGTCCGGCCAATATTGTCGAGATGACCGTCTCCAATCTGTCCGGCAAGCTTCCAAGCGATCTCGTGGCGAGCTCCGGTCATCTGGTGACCGATCTGTTCAACAAGAAGTTTATCCCTACCGAAGTGGACGACGTGATGATTCCGATGAAATACATCTCCTACAATGGGGTCAACTATGTCCCCCATCCGGAGACGCCGGAGGAGTTCCTTCATGAGAAGGTCGTGATCAAACGCAAGGAGCCCATCAGCTCGATCCTCGGCAAAATTTCCAGCGTGATGGACAAAGTGGCGAAGGACCGCCGCAGGCCGCTCAGCTTCTATGTCCCGCTCGATGCGGACAATGACGCTCCGGTGGATACCGATCCCCGTACCGATGACGGTGCTGCTCCAAGCGCTCCGGGAGGGCTGGTCTTTACCGCCAATGGAGAAAGCGGACGCCTTTCCTTCTCGGCCTCGGGCAGCAAGGATGTCGTCGGGTACCGGCTTTACCGCTCCGTTAACCGCGGACCGTTCCAGCGGGTTCCCGGCCAAATCATTGAAGCCGGGAATGAGACCATGTTCCGCAACGTTCCGCTCGCGGGGGGCTTCTCCACCTTCTACGTAACGGCCGTGGACGTGGCCGGCAAGGAGTCTCCTCCAAGCCAGGCCATTACCGGCGACGGAAGCCTGTTCGACCCCAACTCGGCCATTCTGCCTATCGGAGGGAACCCGCAAGGCGGCAGCAGCAAGCCGGAAGGACCCAGCGATGGGAAAGAAGGCAAGCCCGGCTCGCCTTCCGGCCTGAGGGCCAAATCGGAAGGGATGTCGGTTCAGCTTTCCTGGAACGCCAGTCCTTCTTCCGAGCAGGTGACCCAGTATACCGTCTATTACAGCAACAAGGAGAACGGTTCTTACCGCAAGCTGGGCACCTCTCCGATTAACGGCTACCTGCATATGTCGAATGTCACCGAAGGCTTCTACCGGGTCACCGCGGAGAACCGCTCCGGGGAGTCCCCTCCCTCCCCCTCTATCGAAGTTAAGAAATAAAGGCATGCAATAACAAGACCCCGCCGTTCCGGACATTTCCGGAACGGCGGGGTCTTGTTTAAGGTGAGGTCTTGTTTAGGATGTAGGATTAGTCCTCGATGGTCGAGAGGTCTCCGGTCGGAAGGTTCAGCTCCCAAGCCTTCAGAACCCGGCGCATGATCTTACCGCTGCGCGTTTTGGGAAGCTTATCCTTGAACTCAATCTCTCTTGGTGCGGCATGAGCGGAAAGGCCTACTTTGACGAACTTGGCAATATCGGCTTTCAGTTCATCGGACGGCTCGAATCCTTCCCGCAGGGAGATGAACGCCTTGATGACCTCTCCGCGGAGAGGATCCGGCTTGCCGATGACACCGGCTTCGGCGACGGCAGGATGCTCGACCAGCTTGCTTTCGACCTCGAACGGGCCGACGCGCTCACCGGACGTGTTGATCACGTCGTCAATTCGTCCCTGGAACCAGAAATACCCGTCCTCATCCTGATAGGCGGAGTCGCCGGAGATGTACCAGCCCTGCAAGCGGAAATACTCCTCGTACTTGGCCGGATTGTTCCAGATTTTGCGCATCATCGACGGCCAAGGGGTCTTGATGGCCAGATTGCCCATCCGGAACGGCGGAAGCACGTTGCCCGCATCGTCCACGATGGCCGCCTCAACGCCCGGAATCGGCTTCCCCATGGAGCCCGGCTTGATCTCCATCGAAGGGTAGTTGCAGATGAGCTGGCCGCCCGTTTCCGTCATCCACCACGTATCGTGAATACGCTGGTTGTATACCTTAAGCCCCCAGCGTACGACTTCCGGGTTAAGTGGCTCGCCTACGCTAAGGACATGACGGAGTGAGGAAAGGTCAAACTGTTCAACCACATCGTCTCCGGCTCCCATCAGCATACGGAAAGCCGTCGGAGCGCTGTACCAAACCGAGATGTTGTAACGTGCAATTGTCTGGTACCAATCCTGCGGGCTGAAGCGGCCGCCGCGGATCACGTTGGTGGCTCCGTTCAGCCAAGGAGCGAAGATTCCATAGGATGTTCCCGTTACCCAGCCAGGGTCAGCCGTACACCAGTACACATCGTCTTCCCGGAGATCCAGAACGATCTTGCCGGTGTAATAATGCTGGACCATAGCGTTATGGACATGGAACACGCCCTTCGGCTTGCCGGTCGACCCGGAGGTATAATGAATCAGAAGACCGTCCTCGCGGTCCACCCATTCGATGTCCAGCTCATCCGAAGCCTGCTCCATTTCTTTGTGGAAGTCGTACTGGCCTTCCGCAAGCTCAGGCGAATCCCCCACGAGGATCACATGCTTCAGCTCCGGAAGATCCGCAACCGGCACGCGGGAGAGCTGGGAGGGCGTAGTGATGATGGCTGCCGCTCCGCTGTCCTCCAGCCGGTCCTTGACCGCCGTCTCCATGAAAGCTTCAAAAAGCGGACCCACCACCGCTCCGATCTTGATGGCTCCGAGAAGCGAGAAGTACAGCTCAGGCGTTCTCGGCATGAAGATAAAGACGCGGTCTCCCTTTTGGATGCCCATTTTGCGGAGAACGTTTCCAAATTTGTTCGACTGGCGCTTCATTTGCTCATATGTATACTGCTCGTCACGCGTATTGTCCGAATAATACAGCGCTACTTTATCTTTCCGTCCCGATTCCGCGTGACGGTCAATGGCCTCGTAAGCCGCATTTACTTTCCCCGTTGTCGACCAGGAAAAGTCTTTTTCAACCTCTTCCCAGCTGAAATTCTGCCTGGCCTCGTTATAGTTTCCCAGGTTGCTCCGGTCCGCGGTTACCGGTACGATTTCCGAATTCGTTTGCTCCATCCTCTATCCCTGCTTTCTTTCGATATTAAACGCTTACATCAGAATTGTGACGTTTTTCGCACTTCTATTATAGCATAGCGCTTACGGTAAGCCTATTTCTTTTAATCGTCGCAAAAGTTTGTTATAAGTAGGTATAAGCCAAATAAAGGGGCCAATCACCTATGGAGCATGTTAAACGGTATCAAACGATGACCCTGCATGGTAAAAATAAAGAGGTCGTTCTCGAAGGGCCGGTGCCGGCGGAGAAGGTCTCCCGCCTCGTTATGCACCGGGACCTGGATGCCTTCCGCCGTCCAAAGGATCAGCAGGAGGCGTTGGTTGAAATCGCCGGTCTTCCGGAAGGCCGGATCATCCTTGCCCGGGACGGGGAAACCATTGTCGGCTACGTTACCTTCCATTATCCGGATGAGATGGAGCGCTGGTCACAGGGGAACATGGTGGATCTTATTGAATTGGGCGCCGTAGAGGTGGCCAACGAATACAGAGGACTTGGGATAGCCAAAGAGCTGATCAAGCTCGCCTTCCGGGACGAACAGTTGGAGAATGTCATTGTTTTTACAACCGAATATTACTGGCACTGGGATCTTCAATCCAGCGGCTTGTCCATATGGGACTACCGAAAAATGATGGAGGATCTCATGAAGAATGTGGACATGGTCTGGTTCGCCACCGACGATCCCGAAATCTGCTCGCATCCCGCCAATTGTCTTATGGTGCGAATCGGCAAGGAGGTTCCGATTTCTTCCGTAGAACAGTTCGACAAGGTGCGTTTTCAGCAGCGGTTTATGTATTAAACGTCAGGGGGCCTGCCCCCTTTTGCGGTTTTTGTGTTATGGTAGACAGGAGCGTTGTTATCCTTTAGGAGGAATTTCCGGTGAAAGATGCATCCGTTTTCATATACGATCCCGAGGAAAGCGATTACCGATTTAACGACGAACATCCCTTTAATCAAAAAAGACTCGACCTGACGGTCGATCTTCTGAACCGCATGGGCGCCCTGCCGGAAGAAGCCCTGCGTAAGCCTATAACCGCAGAAGCCGAGAAGCTCCTGCTGGTCCATTCGGAAGAATACATCCAAGCCGTTCGCGAGCTTAGCTGCCCTTCTCCCCGGGAGCCGTGGCTAAGTGCGGCCGAGCGGTACGGCCTGCGGACGGAGGATACCCCCTTCTTTCCGCGCATGCACGAGATTACCTCCCATGTCGTGGGAGGCTCGCTGCTGGCTGCCGAACTGGTTATGAAAGGCGAAACCAAGCATGCCCTACACCTGGGCGGAGGCCTTCATCACGCGCTGCGGAATCAGGGCGCCGGCTTCTGTGTGTACAACGATGCCTCCATTGCCATCGCTCACCTGAAGAAGGAATACCAGGCCAGGGTGCTCTATATCGACACCGACGTCCATCACGGAGACGGGGTCCAGTGGTCCTTCTATTCGGACCCGGATGTCTGCACCTTCTCCATTCACGAGACGGGAAAATACTTGTTCCCGGGAACGGGAGGCGTTCCGGAACGCGGTGAGGGAGAAGGCTTCGGCTTCAGCGTCAACCTTCCGGTCGAGCCGTATACCGAGGATGATTCCTGGATGGAATGCTTCGAGGAGGTGCTGGAACGGACGGCGGCCACCTTCCGGCCCGATGTCATCGTTTCGCAGCATGGCTGCGACGCCCATGCGTACGATCCGCTTGCCCATGTGCACTGCAGCATGAGAATTTACAAGGAAATGCCCGCCCTCATTCATAAGCTGGCCCACACCTGGTGCGGCGGCCGATGGATTGCTCTCGGCGGCGGAGGCTATGACCTGTGGAGAGTAGTCCCCCGGGCGTGGAGCCTCGTCTGGCTTACGATGACCGATCACCCTCTGCTGAAGCAGCTGGAGGAGAACCCGAAGCTTCCCCTGCCCCTGGAGTGGCTGGACCGCTGGCAGCCGGAAAGTCCTGTCGAGCTTCCTCCCACCTGGCTGGACCCGGTGGATTGCTGGACGCCGATGCCCCGGCGGATCGATATCACAGCGAAGAATAAAGTGACCAAAGAGCTTGCGATGCTCTACCTGAACAAATAAGACCTTCCCATTACCCTCTGGGTTCATCACAAAAAGCCGCCGGGCAAGAGATCGACTCTCTGCCAGACGGCTTATTTTTACGGCTTGTTTTTCTTCGACTTCTGCTTATATCTTCCCCACAAGCCCTTCCACAATGCGGTAGGAATGAAGGGAAGCCTGCTTGGTAAATTCGGGGAAGTTGATGTGCGCGGAGCCGTCCGCTTTGTCCGACATGGAACGGAGAATCACGAAAGGAACTCCATTCATGTGGCACACTTGGGCGACGGATGCCCCTTCCATCTCCGTGCAGGCTCCGTTAAGCTCCCGATGAAGCTCGGCTACCGTCTCACGGCTTGCGATAAACTGGTCGCCGGAAAGCACACGTCCGCGCTTGGTTCTTCCTTCGAAGAGGGACTCGCTCACCTCATAGGCCTTGTCGGAAAGTCCAGGGTCGGCCGGGAAGACCGAAGCCTCTGCGAACGGAATAACCCCTCTCTCAAAGCCCAAGGCCCGCACATCCATGTCATGCTGCAAGCATTCGGTGGAAATCACAATATCTCCGATCTCAAGCGACGGATCCAAAGCCCCTGCTACCCCGGTAAAAACAACCGCCTCCACCCCGAAACGGTCAATCAAAATTTGCGTGCAGACGGCGGCATTGACCTTGCCTACTCCCGACCGGCACAGCACCACCGGCTTGCCTTGAAACGTGCCTTCCCAATAGGTGATCCCGGCTTTCTCGTGCTCGGTCACTTCCTTCATATGCTCATGGAACAACTCAATCTCCTCAACCATGGCTCCAATCAGACCTACTTTTGTATAAGTCATCGCGGTTAGTCTCCTCTCCTGCCGGCCAAAGGGCCTAAACGTAAAAAAAGGCTCACGCTTGGTGAGCCACCGATTGACGGTTTATGATCTCGTGAGAGAGAACATATTTGACCTGCTCGACATTTTCCTTATTCATGAGCTTAGTCAGAAGCCGCATCGAAACCGCCCCGATGTCATACATGGGCTGAGCCGCGGTTGACAGCTTAGGGCGAACCATCGAGGCCATGCGGCTGTTGTCCACACCCATCACGGAGATATCCTCGGGCACCCTCAATCCTTGGTCCTGGATCTTATGTATGGCTCCAATGGCCATTTCATCCGTTGCGGCGAAGATGGCCGTAGGGCGGTCTTCCAGGGAAAGGAAGTAGTTCATCGCTTCCATTCCCGATTCATAACGATAGTTGCCGACCCTTACATAATCCTCGCGGAAAGGAATGCCGGCCTTCTCCAGCGCCTTCTTGTAGCCGTTGTAACGGGCAAAGCCGTTAGCCGGATCCTCCAGCGTCCCGCTGATCATGCCGATCTTCTGGTGGCCGTTCGCAATAAGGACACTGACCGCGTCAAAAGCCGCCTTCTCGTGGTCGATATCCACTCCCGGCATGGCGTTGTTCTCATCGGATGTGGCACAAAGCACCACCGGCACCGAGGACGTGCGGAAGGCTTCCATATGCTCCTCCGTCACCGTTCCGCCCATGAACAACAGCCCGTCCACCTGCTTCTCCAGCAGGGTGTTGATGACGCGGATCTCCTTCTCTTTCTTCTTGTCGGCATTACACAGAATAATATTGTAGTGGTACATGGTCGCGATATCTTCAATCCCCCGCGCCACCTCGGCATAGTTGTTGTTCGAAATATCCGGAATGACCACTCCAACGGTGGTCGTCTTCTTGCTTGCCAAGCCGCGGGCTACCGCATTCGGGCGGTACCCAAGCCGTTCGATCGCTTCGAACACCTTCTTGCGGGTTTGCGGTTTCACGTTCGGATTGTTGTTGACTACACGGGAGACGGTGGCCATCGACACCCCGGCTTCGCGAGCTACATCATAAATGGTTACGGTCACGTTAACTCTCTCCAATTTGTCTTAATTTGATTGTCGTTCTTCTCTGCATTAGAAACATGATACGACAAAAGACAGCTTTACGCAATGACAAGCCCTGTCCGGTAAGCTTACATCAGTACCCTGGCCCATTATGCCGGATATTTCCGCTTGACGGGGGTTGGGTAGGTTTGGACTAATACTAACAAAAAAAAAGAAAAAAAGCCACTTTTGAAGGCGGCTTGGGTAGAAAAAGAGCGATTCTGTTCATCCTTTGGCCGGATGATGGCTCGAAATTTGCGAAAGTCTTCCGCGGATATCTTCGGCCCATGCTTGATCGGACAAAGACTGGGCGAGCAGAAGCAGATCCAGAAGCTCGTTGATCCGGTCTTCCAGAATCCTCTCCACCGGAAGGTGATGGTTTTCTTTTTCGGTCACTTTCTTCATAAGATCCGCCAACTCACACATTTCATTGAATTGGTACTGACGCCGGCCGGGATCGGATCCAAGGGTTCCTATAAAGCCTGTCAGGTTCGGTTTGACCGGGGGATAGACCTCACTCCTACTGCATTCTTCACAGCAATAAATCGGAACGTTGTCTATTTCCACTTTGTTCTGGTAGATGACCGTCCGCAGCTTGATATGCATCCGGCGGCCGCATGGACAAGGTTTGTTCACGACAATTCCACTCCTTCAAATCCCACAGCGTATGACATTTCTAGATAATTTCTACTTCCTCTGGGAAAATCCTTCTTTTACGCTCTGGGATTTACTGGAGTAGTGGAGCTTGGCATAGGCCTTCGCCACAGGAGGAGAGGAGACGAACAGCATCGCTAGAGCCGCTCCTATGCCGTCGTTGCGCAGATCGTGAAAATCCGGGCTGCGCTTGGGAACAAACATTTGATGAAATTCATCGGTGACCCCATAGAGGAGACATAGGAGGACTACCGCCGCCTTCACTACCCATGGAGGCCGCGGCGTCCGAAACGACCACAAATAGGTCAGAGCCAGAAGAAAATAAGCGACAAAATGCCCGCCGTCAAATCCTTTCATGCCGGGAAACAGATGTTGGAAGAAAGGAAGCACCGAATCCAGTTCATCCCCCGTTCGGGAAGAGAAATAGAAGATTAGGCCCATCATGATCAGGCAGGGCAGCAGGGCAGCGTAACGCTTCATGTCATCCGCCTCTTACTTACGGGCGGCAAGCAGGGAGATGAATTCCCTCATGAAAGCGGGAAGATCCGGCGGACGGCGTCCCGAGACGATATTCCGGTCCACCACCACTTCTTCGTCCACCCAGGCGGCTCCCGCATTCTCCAGGTCGTCCCGAATTCCGGGCGTTGAGGTCATCGTATACCCGTCTACAATTTTGGCCGAGATAAGGACCCATCCGGCGTGGCAAATTTGGCCGATCGGCTTCGAGGCCGCATGAAAATTCTTCGTCAGCTGAAGGACCGGAGCATAACGGCGAAGCTTGTCCGGAGCCCAGCCGCCCGGCACATACAAGCCGTCGTATTCCTCGGAATCGGCTTCTTCAAAGGCTATGTCGGCTTGCAGCGGCACCCCGTATTTGCCATGATAAACGGTCTTGGCTTTGGGACCGGCTACCACCACCTCGGCTCCTTCCTCCCGTAAACGGAGAACCGGGTACCACATTTCCAAATCTTCAAACTCATCATCCACAAAAGCCAGAACACGGCTTCCTTGAAGCTTCATGTCACATACCTCCATTTTAATCGGTTTCGCAGGAGTTAAATTGGAACAGCTGGCGGATCTCTTCACTGGTCCGACAATTTAAAGCACGGCTCAACAGGGAAGCACTTTCGCCTCCATCCGATTTCAGCAGCCGGTCCTTTACGGGAAGAATGGACTGGACCGACATGCTGATCTCCTCAATCCCCAGGCCAAGCCACAGGGGGATAGCACGCTGGTCTCCCGCCATTTCTCCGCATACACTGACAGGGATTCCATGGCGTTTGGCCGCTTCCACGGTCATTTGCAGCATTCTAAGCACCGCGGGATGGAAAGGGTCATACAGATGGGCCACCGACTCATTCATCCGATCGACCGCCAGCACGTACTGGACGAGGTCGTTCGTCCCGATGCTGAAGAAGTCGACTTCACGGGCCAGCAGGTCCGCAATGGCCACGGCAGCCGGGATTTCGATCATGATGCCGATAGGGATTTCCTTGTTGTAAGGAACTCCTTCCTTCTCCAGCTCCCTCTTGGCCTCCTCCAGCGCTTCCTTCGCCTTCCACACTTCGTCCAGAGAGGAGATCATGGGAAACAGCAGACGGATATTCCCGTGCAGGCTCGCCCGCAGAACCGCTCTCAGCTGCGTGTGAAACAGGTCCTTCCGATCAAGCAGGATCCGGATGGACCGGTAGCCCATGGAGGGATTCTCCTCCGCGGGAAGGGGCAGGTAGCTGACCATTTTGTCCCCGCCGATATCAAGGGCCCGAATGTCCAGTGAATTTCCGTTAAGCTTTTCGGCCGCCTGCTTGTACAGCTCCATCTGCTCCTCTTCGGAAGGCATGACGCTCCGATCCATGAAAATGAACTCTGTCCGGAAAAGCCCCACGCTTGACACCCCGTTCTTAAGTGCCTGCTCCAACTCCTTCAAGGAATTGATATTCGCTTTAAGCACCAGCCGCCGGCCGTCCCGGGTCACAGGCGGAACCTCGACAATCTCCTGAAGCATCTCCCGACGGGCGACCTGGTTAACGTGCCGGTTGCGGTACTCCTCGATAAGAGCGGGCTCCGGGTTAATCAGGACGACTCCGTCGTCTCCATCCACGATGAGGAAATCCCCGGTCTGGATGGGGCGCTCGATCTTCCCTTCCATGCCGACGACGAAGGGGATCCCCATCGCCCGGGCCATGATAACGGCATGAGAGGTCATCCCCCCCATGAAGGTGACGATCCCGAGTACCTCGGACGGATTCACATTCGCCAGCTGCGAAGGAGTTAATTCCTTGGCCACCAGCACGTAAGGCTCCTCCAACGGCGGGGAAGCGTCCTGAAAGTTGCCCAACAGATGCTTCAGCAGCCGGTTTCCCACATCCTTGATGTCGGCCGCTCGTTCCTTCATGTAATCATCGTCCAGCAGGTCAAACATGTTGACGAACTTGTCGATGGTTTCTTTTACCGCTACTTCAGCCGCCTTGTACTGCCTCTGCATGATCGAACGAACCTCGGTGATGAAGATCGGATCCTCGAGAATGGCCAGATGGGCGTTGAAAATGTGGGATTCTTCCTCCCCGATGAGCTCGCTTATGTCTTGCTTGATGGCTTCCAGCTCTCCTTTGGAGAACCGTATGCTGTTATGAAGCTTCTCCAGCTCCAGTGCCAGATCGGTGACATCGACCATCTTGTCGGGAAAGTCCCATTCCAAAACGGGAAGAACGTAGGCTCTTCCGATGGCGATTCCCGATGAGGCGCCTATCCCTCTACCCATTTTTGATCCCTCCTGCCTGCAGAGCTTCGTCCTTCAATATGACGGAAAAAACGGAGGCCTGCCCTTTCTTGACGGCCTTGAACGGGGCAAAGCTCCATGACTTGACCATGTCCGGATTGGTGATAAGCATAGGAGTAGCCAGCGACTTGCTGTGCTTCTTAATCTTCTCAAAATTGAACCTCACGAGAAGCTGGCCGGCCGTCACCATATCCCCTTCCTTGACATAGGCGGTAAACCATTTGGGCTGAAGCTGGGACGTATCGATTCCGATATGTAAGAGAACCTCCAGCCCCTCCTCGGTTTTGATCCCAAGCGCATGCTTGGTCGGGTAGATGTGAATGATCTTCCCGGCAACGGGAGAAACCAGTTCTCCTTTTTCCGGTATGAACGCGACCCCGTTGCCTACGATCCGTTGGGCGAAAATAGGATCGGGTACCTCCTCGAGGGGAATCATCCTTCCCTGCATCGGGGAGTGGAACGGCACCTGCTGCAGATCTTTCCGGGAAACCTTCATGATTTCCTCGCGGATCAGCTCCGAATAGGTCCCGAACACGACCTGAATGTTTCCCCCGCCGAGCCGGATGACCCCGGCGGCGCCCAGGTGCTTCAAGGCGGAAATGTCCAGCAGCTTCTCGTTCTCCAGCGTAATCCGAAGCCGGGTGATGCAGGCCTCCATCGTCTTGATGTTATTTTTGCCGCCCAATGCCTGCAGGATAAGGGGAGAGCGGTAAGGAATGTCCCCTGCCCATTCCTCCAGCTGCGAGCCCTCCTCCCTTCCGGGAGTCGGAATTCGAAACCGCCGGATCGCCCAACGGAACAAGTAATAGTAAACGAATCCGTAGACCAGGCCGATGGGTACGAGCCAAAGCCCGTTGACCGACAGATGGAGATTGACGATATAGTCGATAGCTCCTGCCGAATAAGAGAATCCGTGGTGAATGTTCAGCGTATAGGTAATCCACATGGCGAAGCCGGAAAGAATCGCGTGAATGACGAACAAGTAAGGCGCCACAAACAGGAACGCAAATTCGATCGGCTCTGTTACCCCGGTCAGGAAACAGGCCAGAGCCGCCGTTAGGAAGGTAACCTTAATCTTAGGCTTGAGGTCTTCACGGGCTTCCTGGATAATGGCCAGAGCGATGGCCGGAAGGGCGAACATCATAATCGGATACAGTCCGGCCATGAAGATTCCGGCTGTCGGATCCCCCGCAAAGAAGCGGGGAAGATCGCCGAAAACATAGGAGCCGTCGGGTCTCTTGAAGGCCCCGAGCTGAAACCAGTACACATTGTTAAGGATGTGATGCAGGCCAGAAGGAACGAGAAGCCGGTGAACGACCCCGTATAGAAACGTACCAAAGCCTCCCATGGACAGGAGTCCTTCTCCCATGAAAACGAGAGCATCCGCCACATAGGGGCCAACCGCCACTGCCAGCAGGGAGACGATCACCGACACCAGGCCCATGACAAGGGGAACCAGGCGGGCGCCGCCAAAGAATTGAATCGATTCGGGAAGCTGGACATTCTTAAGACGGTGAAAGCAGAGGGCGGCCAATATACCGATAACGATCCCGCCGGTTACTCCAAACTGCAGATCGGGACCGATAAATTTCTGGGTAATTTGAGTAAACAGAAAATAGCTGAACAAAGCGGACATACCGGCAATGCCTGCACTCTCGGTAAGGCCCAGGGCTACACCGACAGCAAACAGAAAAGGCAGATAAGTAAAAATCGATTGGCCCGCAAAATAAAGGATATCGCCGAATTGCTCCAATCGGCCGCCTTGCCAAGGGAGAGTCCCTAAGCGAATGAGGAGAGCGGCCACCGGGAGTGCGATTGTAGGCATCATAAGGGAGCGGCCCAGCTGCTGCAGGTTGCCCATCCAGTTCAAACGTAAACCTCCTCCTTTCTATTAACGATGGTAAGCTTTGTCCTTCCTTTTGTAAAGCTTTATCCCGCTTACGAAAAAACGGCGGCCCCCTTTAAGGGCCGCCGTCTTCTTCAATCAGAGAAAGAAATTAGAAAGTAGAACCGGACTGGTTAGCTTGCTGGGAATCGGCACGCAGGGAAGCATCATGCCCTTGCTGGTTTCCCTTATAATTCGAAGCATGGAAGGATTGCGTTCCTTGGCTTTGGTTCTGGCCGTAGGAAGCTCCTTGGCTGCTCATCGACGTGAAGCTTTGGCTTCCCATCGGGCTGTAACCGGATTGAGCCGGCTTCTGGGAATCGCCCAGGTAAGCGTCATGTCCTTGTTGGTTTCCCTTGTAGTTCGAAGCATGGAAGGATTGGGCTCCCTGACTTTGATTTTGGCCACCTTGGCTGCTCATCGACGTGAAGCTTTGGCTTCCCATCGAGCTGTAACCGGATTGAGCCGGCTTCTGGGAGTCGGCACGCAGGTAAGCGTCATGCCCTTGCTGATTTCCCTTGTAATTCGAAGCATGGAAGGATTGCGTTCCTTGGCTTTGGTTTTGGCCATAAGAAGCACCTTGGCTGCTCATCGAAGTGGAGCTTTGGCTTCCCATCGAGCTGTAGCCGGATTGAGCCGGCTTCTGGGAGTCGGCACGCAGGTAAGTGTCATGCCCTTGTTGATTACCTTTGTAGCTGGAAGTATGGAAGGATTGCGCTCCTTGGCTCATCCCATAGCTTTGTCCACGGGTGCCCGATTGAGCTTGTTGGTTCTGCTTGTAGCTGGATTGCACATATCCGGTTGGCTGGAACGCGTTCATCTTGGAACTGCGGCCTTGGTTGGAACCGGCTTGTTGTTGGAACATGGGGGGTGTCCTCCTAGATGGGTAGTCCTCCCGGGTCTGCCAGCAGCCCGCAGGAAGCCTTTTTTATTGTCGGCTCCCTCCCCGCTTTTTATATCTGGAAAGATCTGTCCTTCCCCTTTCCCACTTAAGCAAAAACCGCCCCTAAGGGGCGGTCTCCACGCTGCTTCTGCAACTGAATGGCTGAATAGAAGATCAGGCAGACATGACGGACTTCTTCAATATCGCAGCCGCCTCCCGGGGGTCCGTGCTCCGCGTTATGGCGGAGATCACGGCCACTCCGTCGGCTCCGGCTTGAATGACGGGACCTGCATTGGCAGCAGTAATCCCGCCGATTGCGACCTGGGGAACGTTCCAGCGCTCCTTGATTTCGGAGATGAGGGCCGTTCCAATGGCCTCGCCGGCATCCGCCTTGGAGGAAGTCGCATAGATAGACCCAACCCCCAGGTAATCGGCCCCATCCCTGACCGCCTGCTCCGCTTCCTCCGGCGTTCCGGCCGAAACCCCGATGATTTTACCGGGTCCCATCAGCTTTCGGGCATAGACGGCGGGAATGTCCTCCTGCCCGACATGAACGCCATCGGCGTCGAGCAGAAGGGCCACATCGACGCGGTCATTCACGAGAAAGGGGACCTCGTGCTTTCGGCACAGCTCCCTCAGCTCCCTGCCGGTCTCCAGCACCTCGGACAGCGGAAGGTTTTTCTCTCTCAACTGAAGCATTGTCACGCCACCGGAGAGGGCTTCCCCGGCCAGCTCGACCGGGCTTCGCCCCAGCACAGGCTCCAGCCCCATAACCAGGTAAACGGCCAGCTGCTTCCGAATGTCCGCTCCGCTCATGAGCTTCTCGGATGGAGAATGGCGTCCTCCACCTTGATGCAGCGGTCCATGACCACCTCGAGCCCTGCTTCGGCAGCAATCCGGGCGGCCTCCTCGTTCACAATCCCCTGCTGCAGCCAGAAGACCTTCGCTCCGATCTTCACTGCCTCCTCCGCAATCGGCACCACCTGCTCGCTGCGGCGGAAGACATTGACGATGTCGACCGGCTCAGGAATGTCCGTCAAGCTGGGGTAGGACTTCTCTCCGAGAATTTCCCCGGCATTCGGATTAACCGGAATGATCCGGTAGCCGCGTGTCTGCATGGCGGCCGCCACCATATGCGAAACCCGTTCCGGGTTATCGGAAAGCCCGACGACCGCAATGTTTCCAGCGTCTCTCAACATTTCTTTAATCCGCTCACGCGGCGGGTTCTCAAAGCTCATCGTAATCCCTCCTATTGTGTAGCTCTGGACGGATAGGAAAGAGCCTGCTTTCCCATCGCTTCCCATGTTTCCAGAAAGGCTGCTTTGTTGACCGGTAAAGAGCTTTTGCCGCTCAACGGGTCGTTCACGTAAACGTTCTGCTCGTCATAACCCACGAGCACGACGGCATGCTCGGAGAAGGTCGTCCGGATCGGGCCGAGGGACGTATCCCAAACCACCCAGCGATCGGGCTCCGGGACGATATAATCAATGGTCGTCCAGACCACGACCGGACTGCCGGATGCCACCTGTTTCTCCAACGCTTCAAAGGAACCTCCGGTCAGGTCGACGGCATCCGGGATATACTTCCTCATCAGTTCGATCAAGGCCGTATGATAAATCCCGAAGCCTTTGGCCCTGCCGGTGATTTCACCCACGAAGCCGACGTTGGGGTTGCCCCATGATAGTATGGTCCCGTCCGGGGCTCTTTTTAATTCGGTAGTGTCCCTCTTCATTTCAGCGGCCAGCTTCAGCTTGTCCGTCTTCGCGCCGTAGTAGGCGAGAAGCATGCTGAGGCTCGTCACCTCGCAGCCTGACGGAAGCTCCGGATTCTGGCGGATGAGAGGGACCTCCAGAAGGGCCGAAGCCGGCTTGGCCGGTGCTGGGGAAGGCGAGGGGACGGGCAGCGTTTCGGCGAACGCCACCGCGGTGTCCGACTTCCAGGACAGCACCCAGTCCTTCCCCGTCATTTTGGCATAGAGAAGAACGCTCATCACCCCGCTGGAAAACACCAAACCGGCTAGAAGCAGAAAGCTTATCGTGTAGTTGACCGTTTTGCGGATTCCATTCATGGGGATTCCTCTCTACTCCGTAAATTCGATCTCGGCCCCTAGGGCAAGCAGGTGTTCAAAATAATGCGGGTACGATTTGGCCACATGCTGAGCGTCCAAAATCGTCAGCCCTTGACGGGAACGGAGCCCGACAACGGTCAAAGCCATGATGACCCGGTGGTCATAGTGGGCATTGATTTCGACTCCACCCTCCACTCCTTCGGGCTTCCCATGGATAATGATCTCGCTCTGCCGCTCCTCCACATCCGCCCCTGCCTTACGCAGCTCGTTGACGTAATCGGTAATGCGGTCGCATTCCTTGTAGCGGAGATTCTCCACGTTGTAGAAGCGCGAGGTTCCTTCGGCAAAAACCGCCGCGGCTACCATGGCAAGCACGGCATCCGTAAAGTGATCCCCGTCAAACTCGCCCGCCCGGAGCTTCTCGTTCCCCAGCACGTGCACAACTCCGTCCTTGTGCGTCAGGTTAACGCCCATGGCCTTCAGTACGTCAACCACGGCCCGTTCGCCCTGTCTGCTCTTCTCTTCGAGCCGGTGCACGACGACATCCGAGTTCGTTACCGCCGCTGCGGCCAGGATGGCCGCGGAGCCGGGATAGTCCCCTTGCACGGTGTACTTCTGGGCCTGGTAGGACTGGCGTCCCGGAATGCGGTAATGCATCAGGTCCTCGCTTGCTTCCACCTGGATTCCGGCTTGAGCCAGAACCTCCAGCGTCTGCCCTACGATCACCTTCGATTTCAGGTCATGCAGCACCTCGATCTCGCTGTCCTCCTCCAGCAGAGGAGTCATGAACAAGAGTGAGCTCAGGAACTGGGAGCTTACGTTGCCGGATACGGTAATTTTGCCTCCTCTCGGCTTGCCGCCGCGGATCGTGATCGGCAGCTTGCCGTCCCGGTCTTCCACTTCAATCCCCATCTGGCGAAGGGAGTCGATGAGGTCGTTATGCGGCCTTTTGCCGAGGGATGCGGGATATTTGTTGACGAAGGTGACCTCAGGGCAGAAGGACGCGATGGACATCAGAAAACGGAGCACCGCTCCCGCATTGCCCACGTCGAGCTCTTTAACGTCCTTAGGATGACGGCCAAAGCCTGTGATCGTGATCTTCTCTTCGTCCTCTTCGATGACGGCTCCCAGATCCCGGATGCAGCGGCGCATGGCATCGCTGTCCTCGCTGTGGGCCGGATAATGAATGGTGCTTGTCCCTTCCGCCAGCGCGGCAATCAGCAGGTAGCGGGTCGTGTAATTTTTGGAGGAAAGCGCCTGGATTTCCCCCTGCAGCCGGGCTGCCGGTTTGACGATGGCCTTCATGTACGGTTAACTCTCCCTTTGTCTCATATAAAGTGAACTAGTTTTACAGCCAGTGTACCACAGCTTCGGGCGGGATGGAATAAATTCGAAAAGGCCCGATTTGACTTCACGGGTTGGCCTCATTATGATGAAAGGCGTAACCAAGACGCACCCATCAACCCTAATGGAGGTAACCCATGAGCGATATCCAAACCATTACCCCCGAAGAAATTCGCGACCGTCTCCGCAAGGGGGAAAAGCTCAACCTGATCGACGTCCGGGAGGACGAAGAAGTCTCGGAAGGCATGATTCCGGGAGCCAAGCACATTCCCTTGGGCCATTTGCCCGAACGGCACTCCGAGATCGAGCGGAACGGAGAGATTATCCTGGTCTGCCGGAGCGGCAACAGGAGCCGGCGTGCTTATGATTTCCTACAGGCCAGCGGCTTCCAGGGACTTAAGAACATGACCGGCGGGATGCTGGAGTGGGACAAGCTGTAATTCGCAAGGCCTCGGCCGCCCCCGTAAGCCCGCCCTGCGCGAAGGGGACAAGGGGCTATTTACCGGCTGCCAGAGCGGCCAGCTCCTCCACCATTTCCTCCAGAGACCGTTCATCGGTCATTAAGGTAAGATCCGCAAAATCGTAAGCCTCCTTGCGCTGTTCAAGCAAGCCCGCTACCCGCTGTTCCAGGTCCCCCTGCAGCAGCGGGCGGTTGGCGTCCCCCCGAACTCTATCGACGATCGTCCGCGGAGAGGCTTTAAGGGCTACGATCGTTCCGGCCGCTGCCATCAGCCGGCGGTTCTCTTCTCTTAAGACACAGCCGCCTCCCGTCGAAATCACCTGGTTGGTCCCTTCCGCCAACTCGGCCAAGACCGCCGTTTCCACCCTGCGGAAGTAGTCCTCCCCCTGAGATTCGAATATAGAGGGGATCCCCCTTTCCTCCTTCTCTTCTATTCTTTCATCCATATCCACAAACGCCCAGCCCAATCGTTCGGCCACTCGGCGTCCGAGGGTCGTTTTCCCCGTCCCCATAAACCCGATTAAAATAATGTTATTCTTGTTCACTCGACGAACCGCTCCTGCCTATTTTTTATGAATATTTTACAGGAATTATAGTAATGATGGTAGTAGACTTATCATTTCGCATAGGAAAGGAGAGGCTTTATGTCCGCCCTGCTGCCCAATCCCGCCGAGGACCGCTTCGCCCAAATCCTCCGCCCTTCTCATGTTCTCTGCAAGGACGACGTCGTCTGGATGCTGGAGTATATCAAAAAAAAGGTGGCTGAGAAAGACCCCCGGTTGTTGGAGCTGTCTCAGCCACGCCTTCTTCAAAATTACCAATATTACTCGGAAACGGCCATGCTCCTTATTCACCGGCGCTCCATGTTCGATCAGGAAGCGGACCGGCTAAAGGCTTGGCTGAGGGAGGCAGCATACGGTCTCTATCCGAATCCGGAAGACCGCCAACCCTTCTAGTTCTCGAGCCACTCGAAGTGGAAGCTGCCTTCCTTGTCCACCCGTTCGAACGTATGGGCTCCGAAGTAATCCCGCTGGGCCTGCAGCAGGTTAGCCGGCAGGCGTTCCGTCCGGTAGCTGTCATAGTAAGCTAGAGCCGAAGCGAAGGCAGGAACCGGGATTCCGTTCGTAACCGCCGCGGCGACGACTTGTCTCCACGCGTTCTGGTAGTCCTGAACCACCCGGCCGAAGTACTCGTCCAGCAGCAGGTTGCGAAGCTCCGGATCGCGGTCGTACGCATCCTTGATGTTCTGCAGGAAGCGGGCCCGGATGATGCAGCCGCCGCGGAAGATCATCGCGATGTTGCCGTACTGGAGATTCCAGTTGTATTCCTCGGAGGCGGCGCGCATTTGAGCGAAGCCTTGGGCGTAGGAGCAGATTTTGCTCGCGTACAGGGCTTTGCGCACCGCTTCGATGAACTCTTCCCGGCTGCCTTCATATTGCGAAGCGGAAGGTCCGCTCAGCACCTTGCTCGCTTGGACCCTCTCCTGCTTCATGGCCGAGAGGAAACGGGCGAACACCGACTCGGTAATGATCGACAGGGGCACGCCAAGATCTAGGGAGCTTTGGCTCGTCCATTTGCCGGTGCCCTTCTGGCCCGCGGTGTCGAGAATAACGTCCACCATCGGCTTGCCGGTTTCGGGATCCGTTTTGGTAAAGATGTCCGTCGTGATTTCGATGAGGTAGCTGTCCAGCTCCCCTTTGTTCCATTCTGCAAAGATATCATGAAGCTCCGTAGTCGTTAAGCCCAGAACGTCTTTCAGGAGCTGGTAGGCTTCGCAAATCAGCTGCATGTCGCCGTATTCGATGCCGTTGTGAACCATCTTGACATAGTGGCCGGCACCATCCGGGCCGATGTAGGTGCAGCACGGATCGCCGTTTACTTTAGCGGAGATGGCCGTGAGAATCGGCTCCACGAGCTCGTAAGCGTCCTTCTGTCCGCCCGGCATGATGGAAGGTCCCTTCAGTGCCCCTTCCTCACCGCCCGACACGCCGGTGCCGATAAAGCGGAAGCCCTTCTCCTGCAGCTCTTTGTTGCGGCGCTGGGTGTCCGGGAAGTAGGCGTTCCCGCCGTCGATCAGAATGTCGCCTTGATCCAGGTAGGGAACCAGCTGGTTGATCGTATCGTCGGTAGGCTTTCCGGCCTTGACCATGATCAGGATGCGGCGCGGCGTTTCCAGCGATTGAACGAATTCCTCCACGCTGAAGGTTCCGTGCAGATTTTTGCCTTTGTGTTCTTCAAGGAGCTCGTGCGTCTTCTCCGGTGAACGGTTGTAAACGGAAACGCTGAAGCCTCTGCTTTCAATATTGAGGGCCAGGTTCTTGCCCATAACGGCCAAGCCGACCACACCGATTTGCTGCTTAGTCATGTACCCAACATCCTTTCCTAATTAAATGGTCATGGAGCCAAAGCCGCCGTCCACACGCAGAAGGGAACCGGTGACGAAGCCGGAAGCCTTGTCGGAGGCAAGATAAACGGCTGCCCCTTGAAGCTCCTCGGCCTCTCCGAACCGTCCCATGGGAGTATGCGAAAGAATGGATTCCGTTCTCTCCGGAGATAGAATCTTGCGGTTCTGCTCGGCTGGAAAAAAGCCTGGAATGATGGCGTTAACGCGAACCCGGCTGGGGGCAAATTCCCGGGCAAGGAATTTGGTCACGTTGTTGACGGCCGCTTTGGAAGCGGAATATGTAAAGACCCGGGAAAGCGGAGGCTCGGACGAAACGGAGGAGATGTTAATAATGCTTCCCCCCTGGCCCTGATCGACCATATGCTTGCCGAAAATTTGACAGGCCTGCACTACTCCCTTAAGGTTAACCTCCATGATGGAATCCCATTCCTCCATGGTCAGTTCAAAAAACGGAGTCGGGCTGTTCTTGCCGGGGGCATTCATTAGAATGTCCACACGGCCCGTCCAGGCCAGGACGTCCGCGAGCAGCGCTTTCAGGTCATCCGCCTTCGTGGCGTCAGCCGAGAAGACCTTGGCCTTCCCGCCCGCTTCCTCAATCCGGCGGCGGACCTCTTCCGATTTCTCCGCGTTACGGCCAACGACCGCTACATCGGCACCGTGCGCACCGAGGGCGACGGCCATCGTTCCACCCAGTGTGCTGTTCCCTCCGATAACGACGGCGGTTTTCCCCGACAAATCAAACAAATTCATCTCTTATCTCTCCCTTATCTCCCGATATGTTTAAGCTGGAAGGCCGAGATTTCGTCGAATTCATTGGTCAACTGATGATACACCCGGGAATAAATGCCTGTCAATTCACGGTAGATCTCATGGTTGGCCTCATCGACCGAATGCCGGCTTCCGGTTTGCACCCATTCGTGGATGCCGCTGAAATCCTGAATCTCTCCCATGGCCAGCAGGCCCAGCTGGGCGGCTCCCAAACCGGACGCTTCAATGGCATCCGGGACCGTAACGGAGGCTCCCAGCACATCCGTCATGATCTGCCGCCAGAACGTGGAGCGGGCAAAGCCGCCGGCCGCGCGGATTTCACCCGCTTTCCCGCCAAGCTCCTCCAAAGCAGTCATAACCGAATGAATGCGGTACACGACCCCTTCGAGGACCGCGCGGATCATATGGCTCTTCTGATGGTACATCGACAAGCCGAAGAAGATTCCCCGGGCATTGGCATTCCAATAGGGTGCCCTCTCCCCGAGAAGGAATGGAAGAAAAAGAAGTCCGTCGGAGCCCGCCTTGACGCCTTCCGCCAGCTTGGTGAGATGATCGTAAGGATCCAGCCCCAGACTTCGCCCCTCCTCCGCTTCGAGAGTAGCCAGCTGGTCCCTCACCCAGCGGAACATGATTCCACCGTTGTTGATCGCCCCGCCGATTACCCAAAAGTCCTCTTTCAGCGCATAGCAGAACAGCCTGCCCTGCGGATCGGTAACCGGCTCGCGGACCACTCCCCGTACCGCACCGCTCGTGCCGATGGTGACCGCATAAACTCCGGGATCGATGGCTCCGCCCCCCAGATTTGCCAACACCCCGTCGGACGCCCCGATGACAAACGGCGTATCCGGGGAAAGCCCCATCTCAATCGCCTGGACGACGGGAAGCCCCTCGAGGCGGTAGGTGGTCGGCACGGGCTCCGACAAGCGTTCCCGGGTAAGGCCGGTGAGACGCAGGGCTTCGTCGTCCCAATCCAGCACCTTAAGATTAAACATTCCGGTCGCGCTGGCGATGGAATGATCGACCACGAACCGGGAGAACAGCTTGGCAAAAACAAATTCCTTGATGCCGATAAATTTATACGCCTTCTCGTAAATCTCCCGGTCATGGTCTTTCATCCAGAGAAGCTTCAAGAGCGGGGACATGGGATGGATAGGCGTTCCCGTTCTCCGGTATATTCCGTGTCCGTCATGGTCCTTCTTAACGATTGGGACATAAGCGGAGCTCCGGTTGTCCGCCCAAGTGATACAAGGGGTAAGCGGATTCCCTTCCCGGTCCACCGCAATCAGGCTGTGCATGGCCGAGCTGAAGGAGACGCATAAAATCTCCTTAGAGGAAATCCCGGCCTTCCAGATGACTTCCTTGATCCCTTTGGTAACCGCCTGGTAGATTTCCAGCGGGTTCTGCTCGGCCCGGTCGGGTGTCGGCGTATGCATCGGATACTCGATGGAATGGGAGGCCAGCACCTTTCCCTCCCGGTTGATCACGAGCGTCTTGGCGCTTGTCGTCCCGATATCCGACGCGATCACATACGGCTTGGCGGCAGGACTCATCCGAAAAGGTTCCCTTCGCTGTCAAACGCCAGGTCATACGGCTCGGTAAGGATTTCGATATCCGGATGCTGTCTGGCTTCCTCCAGAAGGTTGACCGAAATTTCAATTTCCCCGAGATGCAGCGTATCCTGAATGCGGACGAGCCGGCATTTCGTGTAATCGAGAATGTTGCAGGTTTTGACCGCGGCTTTGATCGCATAGAGCTGATTCTCGAGCGTCGTCGCTAGTTTGGTCGGCGCACATACGGTGGAGGTCAGTCCATTCGCATAGGTCCCCGGCAGATCGGTCTTGTCCACAAGCCGCTGGGTCGTAAAATCCGCCGTGCCGACTCCGTTCGCGTTCCCGTTCGTTTCCTCCGTCAGGTCGAGCACTACCATCTTGCTCACATCCGGTCCTCCGTGCGCATACGGGGTGGGGTACCGTCCGGTCACGTTCGGATCCATGCCGTCTCCGCTGATGTTCTTCCCGATATAGTCGATTACGAGCACGTCCACCTGGCCGAAAAGAATTTGCGGAAGCCGGCTCTTGGCTTCCTTCAGAAGCTCGACTTCCCTTTCTTCGATGTCGGAAGCGGGGAGCACTTCGATAAGGCACGTCTCGTCATACGCGTTCTCCACCACGGCCACCCCGAAAAGAATAGGCAGCTTGTCGATCATGATACGGGCCATTTGGGGGACGTTCTCCGCCATATACTTGAACCCGAGCTGATGGCACGCCTCCGCCCCCTTCTGCTTGCCAAGGCCGATGGCGATCATTTTCATGATGCCGCTCTCGATCGGACCGCGGAAGGCGGTGTGCGGCTTAACGCGGTTGATGACCACGATGGCGTCGGCCTCGGAAGCGATCTTGTCGACATAGACGGGAAGCCCGTTCGGCAGGGAATCGATCTTCACCACTTCCATAGAAGACAGAATGGGAGCGCCCATGGCCTCCTCGGTCACGCCAAGGTGATGCAGAATATTCTTCTGCCCTTCCGCCGTCGCTCCTCCGTGGCTGCCCATGCAGGGAACGATGAAGGGCTCGCCGCCCCGCTCCTTAATCGCGTCAATCGTCGTGCGGGTCAAGAGACCGATGTTCGCCACGCCACGGCTTCCGACCGCAACGGCTACCCGCTGGCCCGGCTGGATCCGGTCGACGGCCCCCGGCTTGCGCAGCTCTTCCTCGAGCACCTCCCGGATCTCGGTCACCGCGGTCCGGTCAAATTTCTGCCGGATTCGGACCATTTGAGGAACGGGAATGTCCTTAAGCAGCTCTTGTAAAATACTCATTGCCTCTCAGCTCCCAACCATAATATTCGTTCACAATCCCAAGGCTTTGACATGCGACTCGATATCGGCCGCCACCATCCCGGCGTAATCTTCCTCCCGCTCCGTCAGCAGCCGGACCAAATCCCTTCGGATCAGAGGTTGGCCGTCCGCCCCCGCGGCCTGCAGCAAACGTCCGTATAGAATATAGAACATTTGCCGGACCGGTCCATCGTTCAGGTAATCCGGAAGCCGAACATCAGGCGTTTCATTAAGAGGCCGGATCTCGTCGGGCCGAACGGAAACCGGATCGTAGACGGAAACCTCATCCACCTGCTCCAGGGCGTATTCATGCATGAGACGATAGAGAAAGGGTTCCCCTTCCGCTGCGAGCTTTACCGCGGACAGCCACCCGCTTCCCGAGGTCTTGATGTGGAACCTTCCGCGGGTTTTCTCGGCCAGCAGCGGAAGCACGGTAAACTTATTCCCTGCTTTGTGCAGGCAGAGCTTATAGCCAAAATGGTCGGCCACCGCCGCGTGCAGCTCCAGCTCTTTCTCCAGAAGCACCGGATCCCCTTCGAAATCGACACCCTTGCCGAAGACCCCGGTTAAGCCGGGAGCGACTCCGAACAGCTCCATCCCCTTTGCATATAACTCGTTGGCCAGCAGAAAATGCTCCTCCGCCGACGTCGGCACCAGTCCGCCGTCAAGCGCTATCTCGAGCTCCACCGGCCGGGAGGAGAGCCGGATATACTTGTCGTACAGCCGGATGATTTCGGCCACCGCCCGCTCATAGAGGAGAACGGTCCGGACAAGACACGTCCGGTTATAGGAGAGCCGGGTTCCCCCCACGGTAAAGGATTGGTTAAGATACCGGTTCTCATAATGCTTGCGGGTTTCGGCGGACAGCCTGCTGTAGGCCGCCTCCAGCTGTTCCTCATCGGAGGAAAGCACGGGATAATGAAGCCAGTCCCCCGTATCGAAGGTAAGCAGAGTCGCCCCCTGCTCCACCGACATCTGCATGTCGGCTTCCGAGCGCAGCCGGTCGGCATCCGCCCCATATCCGTCCCGGTAGCCTTCCTGAAAGACGGCAAAGGCAGCTTCATCGACCACATCCCGGAAGCTCCGTCCCGTCTGGATCAGCTCGCCGACACTTTGCTGGGCGAGAATCGGGAAGACGGCCTTGCGGCGGATGGCCCGGATATAACCGGGGATAGCGCAGCCCAGCCGGTCGCCAAGGCCGAAGGAAGGGTGCCGGGTACCGGCCGGCTTGGGAGCGGTGAAAGGGAAGAACCGGTTCAGGACGACCCGGTTGGCATGGGTCAGCGGGCAGAGCTTCCCTCCCGATTCCGGCTCTCCCTCCAGAGCTTCCAGCAAAGCTCCTTCCCCCGCGGCAAACAGCTTTCGATCCCCATCTTCCTTTATCATAACCACAGCCGTTCCATCCACGGCGGCAAAGGATCGGGAGTAGACGATAAGCTTCTCGCTCGCGGCGTCGGCCGGTCTCTTGTCAGTCATAGCCATTCGTAAGCCGGTTAACCGTTCCATCCCTCATTCCCCCTGTTCGATTCGTCTGACGGACTCCCTCTCCACAAGCTCGGTATGCATAAAGACGGGATCGTCCGGCATCTCCTGCCTCCCCATCAGCCTGAGGAGCATCGAGGCCCCTTCCCGGCTGATGCTTTCAATGGGCCGTTTAACCGTCGTAAGAGCGGGAAAGAGGTAGCCCGAGAAAAGGTTATCGTCGAACCCGCTGACCGAGATGTCCTTGGGCACCCGCAGCCCATGTTCTTCTATGGCGCGGATGGCCCCCACGGCCATGTCGTCATTGAAACAGAAGACGGCGGTCGGCAGGGGCTCGGCTTTCAGGAGCTTCTTCATCGCCTTGTATCCGCTTTCCATCGTATACGCCCCTTTGACCGAGTAGCTCGGGGTAAAGGGCAGTCCGTTAGCCTGAAGCGCATCCTTCACGCCGTTTAACCGTTCCTGTGATGAACGAAAGCCTGCCTTTCCCTCCAGCACCGCTATCCGGGTATGGCCCATGGCGATCAGGTACTCCGTCATCCGGAAGGCTCCTTTTCGCTCGTCCGATAGAATGTTGGCAGCTTTCACCCCTACCAGCTCCCGATTCAGAACGACCAACGGGATCCCAATGCCGGTCACATAGCGGATGAAGGCATCGTCCTGCTCACTCTGGCTCATGAGGATGATGCCGTCGAAGCTCTTGCGGGTAATGCGGGGGAAGCCTCCGGCGTAATCGTCAATCCCTTTGACTACCAGGTTGTATTCGTCTTTGATGACGCTGTTAACCCCGCGGACGGTATCGTGGAAGAAGCCGGCGGACGTTCCCGTCTCCAAGGTGGAAAAGAACAGGCCCACGTTGTAGGAACGGTCGAGAACGAGACTTTTGGCACTAAAATTGGGTGTATAGTTCATCTGTTCGGCCAGCGCTTTAATGCGGTCTTTCGTCTCCTGGTTAATCAGGGGACTGTCGTTCAGCGCCCGGGATACCGTCGTGTGCGAGACATTCGCCCGCTTCGCGATATCCTTGATCGTCACGCTCATGATACCACCTCACCCCTAATGATAGCATGGAGTGCACACGTTAAACAACCAAAACCTCCCTCCCTTGAACGCAAAAAAGCCGGTCCCAAGACCGGCTTTCCCGCTTTACTAAAGCTCCATCATCAGCATTTCCTGGCGGAGCTCCTCGAGCCGCTGCTTGATGGCTTCGGCTTCCTCGTGGTCTCCCTTGCGGATGGCATCCAGCAGAGAGGCCAGCTCGTAGTCCACTTCCAGGCGAAGAACGGGAATCCGCTCTTCAATTCGTTTGGATTTCATAGCATGCATAATCTCTTCCCCCGTTACCACAGGCTCTCGTTGAAACAATATTTTATGCTCTACTCCGGTGATCTCAACCATTCGGATGATCTCGCCGAACATGATGTTCTCGATTAGGATCTGCCGGTCCTTGAAACGCTTTACGACGGCGTGGCCTCTTGTGTCACCAATCATCTTTTCCATAAGCTCAGCCAATTTCTCGTCTTTCAGCACGTAATTCCCGACAATTTTGAAACGCTCCCCCACCCTTTGAAACTTGAGCTTAACCAGCTTGCGTCCTGTCCGTATGGAGACAATGAACAGATGGTCCGTCTCGTTCCAGTAGAGGGAGTAGCCTTCTTGAATCAAATGTTTAATGAAGTTGCGGATTAGCCGGCGATCGAAACGCAAATCCAAGTTGCAGTATTCCACTTCATGACTCTTATTCACGGCAATCCCTCCCAGTAGTTAACCGCAATTAGACTGAATGTTCTGACAACTCAGTGTTTGTTATATTTTATTATGATTAATATGTTTTAGCAACTTGGATTATTGACTATTTCTTTAGCAAACGGGGATGTTCGTTCTTTAACGGAAATGGCGGGCACCCCGTATCTTCTCTGTGCTATAATCTTAAAATAAAATTACCCTGCTCCCTTGCTTATTAATCATCCAGAGGAGGCTCCCCATGACCTTTCCAGGCTTCACCGATCAAGATTTCGACGTATTCACCGTACCCGGGCTGGAGCCCCGCATGAACCAGCTTATCGAGCAAGTCCGTCCGAAGCTTCATGAGCTCGGAGACCGGCTTCAGCCTTTTCTCTCGGCGCTCTGCGGGGAACCGATGTTTTCCCATGTGGCCAAGCATGCCCGGCGGACCGTCCATCCTCCCGAGGATACCTGGGTCGCTTGGGCGCCCAGCCGGCGAGGCTATAAAGCTCACCCCCATTTTCAAGTCGGTCTATGGTCCACCCACCTGTTCATTCAGTTTGCCTTGATTTACGAAAGCGGCCAAAAGCAGGCTTTTGCCGACGGGCTGGAGGGCCGCCTGGAGGAAATCCGCGGCGCCATCCCTTCCTCCTTCTTCTGGTCGACCGATCATACGAAGCCGGACGTGCAGCTCCACAAGCAGATGACCGGAGACGACTTTGCTCAGATGCTGTACAAGCTGAGGCACGTGAAGAAGGCGGAAGTGCTTTGCGGAGTCCGTCTGGAACGGAACGATCCGCTTGTCGGGCAGGGAGAGGCTTTACTCGAAACGGCGGAGCGTACCTTCGAAACCCTGCTTCCGCTCTACCGTCTCTCCTATTGACTCTCTCGTATTGCTATGTATATTCACATCTTTGACCGTTTTGTCCGATATATTCACCCCGCTCTAAAAAAAGCTTCCATCTCTTTTTAAAAAGGTACCCTGTGGAGAACACCTTAACGTGTTTCTCTATAGGGTATATTTTTTGGGCAGCTGGCAGAGGAGCAGCCGCATAAAAAAACCTACGTCAAAGGGAATCGTAACCCTTCGACAGAGGTGCAGGAAGATCCTTATTAGCTGATAGATTCACCGCTCCTTCGGCTTCTTCCGGGGGGTCCACTTCCGCGGCCGGCTTTATCGGACTCGCCCAAGGCGAACATGCTCGAAAAAGGAGTCGCTGCCGACCTGGCCGCCTTTGAGTGCCAGCTCCAGGCCGTCCAAGCCGGGATCGGTGGAATGGGCCCGGCAGATGGGCCCTCCCGGCTCAAGGGTGGAGACGCACTCCAGGGCATAGATGCCGAGCTCGCGTGTGACGTAACCCGAGGTGTCGCCACCAGCGATGACGATACGGGTCAACCCGGCTTCCCGCACCAGCTCACGAGCCAGTACGCCGAGCGCGCTGCCCAACATCCGGCTGCTCTCGTCGCTGCTCCGCCCATGTTTAGCGAGCTGCTCGCGCAGCTCGCCGATGGAGGAGTCCTGCGGGCCGGCGGCGCTGTAAAGAAGCACGCTGCGGCCGGCAGCCAGCTGCTCCAGCGCCTCCCGCTTCAGAGCCGCGCAAACCTGCTCGGCGCGATCGGCTTGAACCAGCAGCGCGGCGGGTACGCGAATGCCCGCGTAGCCGGCCTCGATCGCTTGCTGCAGCTGGCGTTCCGTCACGGGCGAGCAGCTGCCCGAAACGACGAGCAGCTGCGAGACCTCGCCCGCCTCGTCTTTCGGGGGCGTTTCGTCTCCCCTCCCGTTCAGCCGCCCGACCGCACGCCAAGCCATCGTGAGCGCGTATTCGACGCCCGAAGAGCCGATGACGAACAATCCGCCGTCCGGCTCCGGAGCCGTCTCCGTCCCTTGCGTCGAGCCAGTCTCGGATGCTTCCGTGTCCGGCATTCGTGACGCCTCTTCCCACAGCAGCCGTCCGACCGTCTCCAGATGAAGATCGTCGAGTACGTCAAATAGCAGCAGCTCCGGCCTTTCCGTCTCCACGAGCCGTCCAAGTCGCTCCCGGACTTCCGCCAGGTCCCCCTGCTGGGCCGTCATATCAAAAAGACCGGAGCGCAGCTCCGTTTGCTCCGCTAGATGAAGCCGGAGATCGGACTCCTTCATCGGGGTGACCGGGTGCTGCGACATCGTGGGGTGGCGATCGATCCGGTACACCTCGCCCCCCGCCCCGGCAAAATGGTGCCCGAACAGCGTGTACCGCTTCAGGTACGGAACCCCGGCTATAACCGGGATATAGCGGCCGCCGAACACGTCCCGGCCGATCTCCGCCGCCTTCCCTATGCTCCCTACCCGTGGAGAGGAGTCAAACGTCGAACACACCTTATAGTGAACGACGGCCGATCCGGCAGCCCGCAGCGTCTCAAACAGCGGACGCAGGTCGCGCTCCATCTCCTCCGGCGAGAGAGAACGGCCGACCCCGGCTACCCCGAAGCAGTCGGCGTCATGGAACCTTCTTTCCAGCATATCCGGCTCCGGCGGTTCGAGAAACAGTATGGTTCGCAAGCCCGCGCGGAACAATGCCTCCAGCACATCGGTCGAACCTGTAAAATCGTCTCCGTAATAGCAAAGCAGCCGCTTGCGCGACTGCTTCCCCATTTCCGTTCGTTTCATGTCAACCCCTCCCGAACTTTTCGATCGCCCGCTTCAGAACCTCATGTTGCTCGGCATACTCGGTGAGCGGAATCCCGCTCACCGCTGCCTCCCAGCCAAGCTTCATGCTCGTGAAGCCCGCCGCCGGACCGTCCGGGTGGGCCAGCATCCCCCCGCCGGCCAGGTGCATGACATCGACCGAGTTTATCGCCTCGTAGGTGGCTGGAGCCGTGCCCGCCCACTGAGCCGACGAAACGACCGGCATCGTGCCGTAGCCTCCGAAGAGCGGTGCCGCACAAGCCTGGATGGAACGAACGACTGAGTCGTTGCTCTCGTAAAATTTACTGTTCAATCCGTTTACATGAAGGTGATCCGCACCCGCCAGACGGCACAGCTTCTGGAACACGGTGAACTCCATTCCGAGCAGCGGGCAGCGGGTCAGCATTCCCCACTGATTCCGGTGGCCGTGAATGGGCACCTCGCTGTAGGTGTTAAGTGCGGCGAGACCCGCATACCCCACGCTCATGATGCTGACCATGACGCAAGTGCCGCCCTTCTCCACCACCAGGTCATGACGTCTTCGCAGCTCGTCGTAATCGCCCGTAATGTTGAAGGCGTACATGATCTTGCGGCCGGCGGCGTCCGCCGCGCGCTCCACCGCCTCTATCACCGCTTCGACTTTCTCCTCGAACGGCGCGTATGGGGGGTCGGCGTTCAGTTCATCGTCTTTGATGAAGTCGATTCCGGCTTCCGCCAGCCGCGTGACGAGACCGGCCAACTCCTTGGGAGAAAGCCCGACGCTCGGCTTGACGATCGTACCGAGAATAGGACGACCGTATACATTGGTTAGCCGGCGGGTTCCTTCCACCCCGAATTTCGGCCCCGGGTACCGGGCCGCGAATGCGTCCGGCAGCTCGAGATCAACGAGACGCAAGCCCGACAGCTCCTGGAGCTCATACAGATTTCCGGCGATGGCGGACAGCAGATTCGGAATCGACGGCCCAAAATTTAACAGCGGGAACGACACCTTGATCCGTCCCCTCCGAAACCGCCCGTCATGCCCCGGTGGAACGGCAGCGCCCGGCAAGGCCGGCGCCCCCGCTTCGTCCAGCTCCTCTACAAGTTCGATTCTCGCCGCGTGCCGATCCTTCACTTCCTCCGTCTCCCCCGGAACGGCCGTGAAGGTGCCGGTCGATTGCTCTCCGGCGATCACTTCGGCCGCCCTCTGCAGCGAGAACGGGGTTTCCACATAATAGGTGGCGACCACCCGGTCTTTACTCACTCCCGTTTCTCTCCCTTCCCTACATCCTCCGCAACATGCCAGGTACTGGCCGATGGGATGGTACGTCGTCGTGTCCCTTTCTTTTATAAAGCATCCAGTACCGCCTTCACATGCTCCACACCTAGCCGGGGCGAAGAGAATACCGGCTTGCCCGTCGCTTCGGCCAGCTTCTTCTCCATACGTGCCATTGAGCCCTGTGCGAGCACAAGCACGTCCGCGTCCGCCGCCGTACGCAGCGCCGTTTCGAGCAGAAGCCGATCGTGCTCCTCCGGCTTGCCGGAGACGAGCGCCGCGAACGCGCCTTCGGCGAGTCCGTTCACCAGCTTGACCTCGCGTCCCGCCCGCTCCGCCTGCTTCTGTACCAGACGCATGGTGGGCTCTAACGTCGACGGCAGCGTCGCCAGAACGGCGATCCGGTCGTAGGATGCCGCCGCTTTCGCTGTCATGGTATCGTCGATCTTCACGATCGGCACGCCGATCAGGCTGCGCGCCAAGTCGGCCACCTCGCCTACGGATGAGCAAGTGTTCAAGATGACGTCCGCCCCGATTTCTTCCGCATGGCGGTAATATTGCACGAGCCGGCGGGCGACGCCGGGCGGGATATGTCCCGCCTTGTTGATGTCTCCGATCAGGCTGTCATCGATGATATTGACGAGCCGAACGCCCGGCAGAACCTCCTGGAACACCGCCTTAAGCGGATCCGCCAAGCCCTGCCCTGTATAAATCGCCACAACCGTTCTCAATGAAATCTCCTCCTATTCCTTATTCCGCCTGGTGCATGAGTTACCAAACAAACTCTTTATCGACGCGGCGGTATTCTCCTTCGCGCATGGGAGCCGTGTCGAACACCTGCCGGTCGCTGTACATCGGCTTATGCTTGCCCTTCGGTGTAATGCCGACGACATCGTCTCCGCGCCACAGCGTTTCGAAGGTATGGCCGACTGCGTTCTCCAGCGTACGGCGTTCGCTGAGCGGGAACGTGACGGTGATCGTCTCCCCTGCCTTCGCCGGACCGAGCAGCAGAAACTGCTTGTTCACCCAGCGGCTTTCCTCATTGCCGCGGCCTTCCGTGACCTCGCCGTCAAACTCGCGGCGGAAACGGATTTTCGTGAAGCCCGCCCACTCCGGAATCCGAATCTGCAGACGCGGGATGTCTTCCCGAACATGCAGCACCACCTTGCCCTCATGCGGCAGATAACTGTCCACATCCAACCACTTCGAGCCGCGGTTCAGCAGGAAGTTGACGCTGATCGTCCCGTTTTTCTCGGTAATCGTGTTGCTCCACCCCATGAACAGGCCGCGGGTGCCGGAGCCGAGGCAGCACAGTTGCAGGTCGTTAATATGGCCGCGGCCTTCGATGACGTCGCAGACGACGTCGTTCGGCGCCGAATAGCCGGCAAAGGCACCGCGCGTACGTTCCGCTACCTTATAGCAGGAGCATTTGCCGACGATGTCGTGCGACTTGTCCTCTGCATGCTCCACCCAGCTCAGGTCGAGCAGCTGCGACTCCGCCAGATGGTTGCGCAGGAAGCGTTCGACGACACCCCAATATTCGACATAGCCGCTCTTCGCCAGCGTAATGCCCGTAGCGATGAGGTCGACGAGCGAGCACGTCTCATGCTCATAAGCCTGCTCCTGCAGATCGCCCGGCGTCCAGCCGAAGGTCGTGCACTTCGTCAAAGCCCAGTCGTAGCATTTTTTAACCCAGGCGATCTTGGCCGCATCGCCCGTGAAGGCTCCGAAGCGGGCGATCGCATCCAAGGTGCCGAGACGGGTATGGAAGTGGCCGCTGCGGTAAGCGAGCGCGTCATTAAAGCTGCCGTCCGCATGGAACACGCCGCTTCTCTCGATAATCAGCGCCGTAAAAAACTCGCAAAGCTCGAAGGCATCCTGATTGCCGGTAAGCTCATGATACTTGAGCAGCGGCATCACCAGGCGTCCGCAGAATGCCGCAGGATCCGGAGCGAGGCGCAGCTGCACGGCATTCGCCGAGGGCCAGCCGCCTTCCTTATACTCCGAAGCCGGGTAATACCAAACGTCGCGTTCCTTCACGGCGATCCGCTTGAGCGCCGCCACATGACGATCCGCCGCCTCCTTCACCTTCGGGTCACCGGTCTCCATATACCACGACGTAAGAGACAGGATGACTGCACGCTGGTCGATCAGGTTCGCGTTTGGCTCCCAGCTGCGGGTCGGATTGATCTGGCGGTAGCTCATCCCGTCTTCCTTGAAGAAAGTCAGCAGATTGGCGCGGTAACGCTCCTCGATCTCCTGGCCGAATGTCTCGCCCGACATGTGACGGGCCAGTACCAGGCCGTCGATCATGCGGCCGTGCGAGGAACCGTAGTCCCAATCTCCGTGCGTCATAACGGCAGGCTTTTTGACAAAGTTGGCGGCAAAGAAAGGGATATACCCGAAGTCTTCGTCCGCCATGCCGATCATCGCATTGATGGCGTGGGCGGCGCGCTCCTCGAGCATTAGGGTATCGGGAATCAAACGTTTAGTGGAAGTCATTACATTTACTCCTCTCATTTTTCATTGGTCAGCTAACCCGTGCATGCGGCGGTATTCGCCGATCGTCATGCCGGTCTTCCTTTTGAAAATCTGGCTGAAATAACGGTAATCTTCATAACCGACACGTTCGGCAATCTCGTAGTTTTTGTAGCGCGAGCGAAGCAGCAGCTCCTTCGCATTGCCGATCCGAACGTCGGTCAAGTAATCCACGAAGGTCTTCCCGGTCATCCTCTTGAAAATGCGGCTTAGATAATCCGGATTCCTATCATGCTGGACCGCAAGCTCGTGCAGGGTGAAAGGCTGCTCGGGATGGGCGTCGATCTGATTCTTGATTTCCGCAATAAGCTTCTCCCCCGACTTCTCGGAGAAACGCCCGTAAACGGCAAGCAGGAGCGGGATCAACTCATCCTCAAACATCCGGCGAATGGAAGCACAATCGGTTCTCTGCTCGATGGTTTCGTCGTAAGCTTTCCGCGGCCTTCCTCCCGTCTGCTCCCAATCGCTCCCCTGCGAATGCAGCTGCTTATCCAGGGCATGGAGCAGAAGCAGCGCATGCTGCTGCAGCTGTCCTATCGACACGGCAGACGCTTCGAATGCGGCGTAGAGCCGCTCAAATTCCCGTTGTACGGCTTCCGGATTTGCCGTCTGCAGCGCGAGCAGCAGCGCGTTCTCCCGCTCCTGGGGATACCCCGCTCCGCCGTTGGCGGCGCCGGCTCCACCGTCGCATGCATGGAGGACCACCCCGTTAGCGTGCAATGGTCTTGCCTTCAGCGCCTGCCTGGATTCGCGGTAAGCGGCGTTCAGCCGCTTTAGCCCGGAATCTCTCCCCTCCCTCGTCTCGCCGACGCCGAAGCTGACGGTCCCGCAGCCGGCTTGCCGTACGGCCGCCTGCGTAACATGGTGCAGCCGCAGAAGGTCTTGACGCGTCAGCTTGGCCCCGTGCAGAACGACGACCGTCTCCCTCGGCGATTCCGGCGACGCCGTCAGCTCGCAGCTCCACTGCCCGCCGAACAAGAACGGACGGGCCAGCTCCAGCTGCTTCTTCAGCAGCGGAGCCAGCGAGCCCCGCTCCTCCTGCTCCTCGAAGACGTCAGGCTGGACAAGCAGCACGGCATAGGCATCACCCTCCCGCCATTCCGGGGGCCGATACCCGTCCCGGTCCCTCGTCCCGAGAAGCAGGGACTTGAGCCAATCCCCTCCGGAGCGGTCCGCCGTCCGCCGCAAGTCCGCGGCCCGCCGGTCCAGCTCGGCCATGGCCTTCTCGAGGACGGCGGCGAGCTCCTCCTTCTTGACCGGCTTCAGCAAATAGTCGAACGCCTTGTGCCGAATCGCTTCCTTCGTATAGTCGAAATCGGAATAGCCGCTGACGACGATCGTCAGCAGCTCAGGCAGGTCTCGCTGAAGCAGGGCCAGCAGCTCCCGGCCGTCGAGGCCGGGCATGCGCATGTCGAGGAAGAGCAGGTCCGGCTTCAGCTGAAGCGCCAGCTCGTGCGCTTCATTCCCGTCCGCCGCTTCCCCCGCCAGCTCCAATCGATCCCAGGGGATGGATTGGATAAGTCCGCGGCGAATCCATTTTTCATCGTCGACAATAAGAACTTTGCGCACGCCTCCACCTCCTTTCCCGACAACCCGGGAAATCAACCCTTGAGCGATCCTGCCGTCAAGCCGTCGATGATAAACCGCTGAAGCAACAGGTAAAGCAGCAGAATCGGAGCCACGACCAGCACCATGAAGGCGAATACTATGCCCCAGTTCGTACTGTACATCGTGACGAAATTAAAGATTTGCAGAACGATCGTCCACTTCGTGCTGTCCGTCATCAAGTAGAACGGACCGAAGAAGTCGTTCCAGACAGACACCATCACTACAATGGTTATGGTAACAAGCACCGTCATCAAGAGCGGCAGGATGATTTGCGCGTACAGCCGGAAAAAGCTGCAGCCCTCCAGCAGCGCCGCCTCGTCGAGCTCCCGCGGAATCGACTTCATGAAGCCCACCAGAAGGAAGACCGCAAACGGCAGCAGAACCGCTGTGTAGTACATGATGAGGCTGAAATAAGTACCGCGGATATGCAGGTCGCCCATCAGCTTGATCGTCGGAACGATCGAGACCGGAACAATCAAACCGCAGATGAACGTGTAGAAAATGGCGCGCATGAGCTTATCGTCCCGCCTCTGAATGACGAAGGCGATCATCGAGGCGAACAGGTTGACGCATACCACGACCGAGCCTGAAATCAGGAAGCTGTTCTTGAACCCGCGCAGCACGTGGGCCTGTTGAAGCGTATCCTTGTAGTTCTTGAATTCCCAAACCGACGGAAGGGAAAGGCCGAACAGAGCCGACTCGCGAATGCCCTTGAACGAATTGACGAGAATCATGTAGAAAGGGATGAGGATCAGCAGCGCAAGAGCTACCGCGATCAACTCCAATATAATAAGGCGGACGCGCTCCTGGGTCGTCACATCTCCACCTCCCTCTTCTTCATAGCCAGCAGAACCGGAACCCCGACCACCGTCACCAGGACGAACAGCATAAGGTTAACAGCCGTCGCATAGCCGAACTGGCCGGTGCTGAACATCGACCGGATGTAGGTGAAGAACACCTCGGTCGTATAGCCCGGACCGCCTTCGGTCAGGACGTAAACCATCTCGAACACCTTCATGGAGCCGATCATGGACAGCAGGACGTTAACCGTAAAGGCAGGTGCCAGAAGCGGAAAGATGATCGAGCGGAACCGGCTCCAGTAGCCCGCCCCGTCTATGGCGGAGGACTCCGTCAGGTCCTTCGGGATGAATTGAAGGCCGGCAAGGTACACGACCATCGAGAAGCCGGCTACACGCCAGACGTCCGTCCCGATAACCGAGTACAAGGCGATCTTCGGGTCGTTCAGCCAATCGTGGGCCAGAAAGCCCAATCCGAACGTCTGGAGCAGGTGATTCACGACGCCGTTCTCCGGATGATAAATCGCCCGGAAGATGTAGCCGATGACGAGCGGAGAAATCACATACGGCATGAAGAATACCATGCGAAGCAAGTTTCTAAGCTTGAGCGCTTCGTTTAGGATCAAGGCCAGGCCAAGACCGCATACGTTCTGAAGAACGGTGACACAGGCGGCGAAGATAAGCGTATTCGTCAAAGCCGTCTTGAGCCGAGGCTCGCGGAAGAGCTCCCTGTAATTGTCGAGCCCGGTGAAACGAATCGTATCCGCGTTAATATTCCAATCGGTAAAGCTGAAATAAAAGCCGATCAGCGTCGGAGTAAGAAAGAACAGCAGAAAGATGGCAAGAGCCGGAAACGAGAAGTACAGCGGGTATTTGCGTTTTTCCATGACTCTCCTCCTTAGGCGGGTAGGCGCCGGCCGATGACCCGGAGGATCGGCCGGCAGGGCTGCAAAGGATAGAGGGCCATTACTGGAAGCCCGGCAGCAGCTTCGCTTTGCCGTCCTTCTCGTAGTTGGTGGAGAACTCCTTCAACGCCTTGTCAACGTCGCCGTCGATGAAGAACGTTTGCAAGGTCTTCTGGAAGTCGGCAAAAGTCGGAGTAAGACGGTTCTGAACATTCACCTTGGCTTTGCCGGCGTCGATGAATTCCTTCACGGTCTTCTGAACCGGATACAGGTCGCTGGTCGCATTCTGGAAGATCGGAATGCCCGGCTGCGTCTGGTAGTAAAGATTGACCATTTCCGGTGAAATCATGAAGCGGATCAGGTCGGCCGCTTCCGCCGCATGCTTGGCTTTGGTCGGGATCATGAGCTGGTTCGGAGGCGTCATCAAAGCCGTACCGGCATCCGTATTAGACGGGAACGGGAAGAAGCCCAGCTTATCGGTTACGAACGGCTTGCCGAATTTCTTCTCAAGCTGAGGGATAATGCCGTCGAGCATGAACGCCATCGCTACCTTGCCGTCGCCCATCAGATTCTGCATTTCGTCGTAAGTACCGGCCAGAACGTTGTTCTGATAAAGACCCAGATCCTTGATCTGCTTTTGCTTCATGAACAGATCCTTCAGCTCCGGAATGTCGGCAAGCTTCATCTGGTTGTTCTCTAGCTTCTGAACCCCCGCATCCTTGATCGCCGGATCTACGTTCGATACCCAGCCGGTGAAGTAGAAAATTTGAGGAGGCCAGCTATCCTTAACCCCTTCGTAGAACGGAGTGATGCCCGCTGCTTTGATCTTCTTTGCGCTTTCAATCAAGTCATCGTAATTTTTGGGCGGCTGGACACCGACCTTCGCGAATACGTCTTTGTTGTAGAAGACGCCGTAAGCGCCGATCGAGCCGAACGGTACCCCGTAAATTTTGCCGGTCGTGGTCGTCTGGAATTCTTTCATCGAAGGGATGATGCGGCTCCAAACCGCAGAATCGCCCGACCATTCCTTAAGCGTTTCTTCCGCACGCAGCTTTACGTTCTGCTTCGTGCCCGGCTGCATAAGGAACAGGTCCGGGAAATCTCCTGTGGAGAAGCGGGTCTTCATCATGTTGTCGAAGTCGCCTCCCGGCAGGGCTTGCAATTCCACCTTGTTGCCGGTTTTTTTCTCATATTCCGCAAAAATCTTGTTGTACGGGGCGGCGTCCACGGTGTTGGAGATGACGAACGTGAGCGTAACCGGTTCCTTCTTGCCCGCAGCGGAAGAAGAAGACGGAGCCGTGCTCGGGGCAGGCGAAGAATCGGACTTGCCGGACGAGCTGTTCGACATCGAGTTGCCGCAGCCTGCGGCCGCCAAAGCCGCTATGGACAGAGTGACGAGCGCTAGAGCAGGTTTGTTATTCTTCATTGGGGAACCCCTCCTAAAGTAATCGCTTACCTCTTTATTATAAGAAAGCGCTTACTAATGCCCCATCCACTTTTTTGACTTCTAATGTTTAAGATTCCGACTTCTCTTCAAGCCGAATCCGGATGGTCGTACCTGCTCCCTTGCGGCTGTCGATGGAGAACTCGAATCGATCCCCGTACAAGATCGCATAGCGCGCATACACGTTGCGAATTCCGATGCTGCCGCCGCTCGGAGCCTCCTTCAATTCGCCTTGATAAAGCGGCTGGCGCAGCTTTTCGCGAATCTCCTCGAGCTTGCGCTCCGATATGCCGACTCCGTCGTCTGCCACCTCGATCGTGACGCTCCTGTCCTCGCGGTAGGCGGACAATCGGATCGTCCCCCGTCCGCGCTTTTGCTCTATGCCGTGAAACACGGCGTTTTCCACGAGAGGCTGCAGCGTCATTTTGAGTAACGGGAAGTTGTAAAGACCCTCTTCTACGCGAAGCTGATAATCAATCTTCTCTTCAAACCGGATTCGCTGAATTCGTAGATACGCATCGATCTGCGCCAGCTCCTCCTGCAGCGTGACGATCTCGTCGCTGCTCTTCGTGTGATAGCGGAACATGTCAGCCAGGGAATGGGCCATCTCTCCGATTTCCTCTGCCCCGTGGTAATCGGCCATCGCTTTGATGCTGTCGAGCGTGTTGTACAGGAAATGCGGATTAATCTGCGAATGGAGCGCCGCCAGCTGGGCCTCCTGCAGCTTGATCTGATAGACGTATTTGTTCTCGATGAGCTCTTGGAGCTCGTCCATCATGGAATTGAAATTGGCCGCGATGCGGCCGATCTCGTCGGAACGCTTGATATCCGCCCGGATGGAGAAATCGCCCCGCTTGATGTTATTGACGGTCTTGTACAAATGCAGGATAGGCTTCGTGATGCTGCGGCCGAACAAAATGGACATAAGGAACGTAAGCCCGAAGGCGAAAATCGCCGTATACAGCGTCGCCGTCTTGATTCCCTTTAACGGGCCGATAATATCTCCCTTCGGCAGCAGCAGGACGATTTTCCATTTGGAGTAAACCGATTCCGTATAGGAGACCAGCTGCTCTTCCCCGTCCACATTAGCCCAGAACCGCCCGTTCTGCCCGTTCATGCGCATTAGCAGACTCTCGCCGACGTGATGGGTGCGTTCATTATCCGAGGAATACACCTGGCGATGGCCGTCGTCCAGGACGACGAACTGGCTGTTCGCCGTTAAGTCCGCATTCTGGCCGATGCTCTCAAACAGCTTGGCGTTATAATCTGCGCGAACGACGATGAAGTCCACCGGGTTGGCGAAATCGCGGATCAGGATGGAGACCGAGTAGGAATCCTCCTTATCCGGCATCCTCCCCCCGGAAGCGCCGTTAAAGAAATAGACCTGCCCGTCGCGGGCCACGGTGTTATAAAACCATTCCGACCTCTGCACCTGCAGCGGGGTGTCGGAAGGGGAGCTGTCCGAGGCGCTGAGCAGCTCCCCCGTCGTGTAATACACCTTGAACCGAACGAAGCCGGGTACGGGCGTCGTGTTGAAGCTCTTGAGGAACAAATCCGTCAGTCTTTGGCGGAACAGGAATTTCTCCTGGGGGCCCATCGTTTTGTATAAATTGATGCTGTCGATATACTCTTGGCTGTAATAGGGAGCGAGCAGCAAATTCCGCTTGGCACGAAAATCGTTGTCCATGTTGTTCTCGATCTGACGCACGATCTGCAGGCCGGCCGTCTCGACCTTTTCCGAAGTGGATCGGTAGGAAATATAGAAAGAAAGCGATCCAACCAAAGCGATGCTTAGCAGGATAATGATGAAATAGCTGAGCAGCAGTACGGTACGGATGCCGGATAACGCCGATGCTATTCTTTTCCACATAGTTGATAATCCCCCATCGTGCGCAGCGAATGAAACCGTTTCTTTCTTACTTTGACGGCCCGGCCGCAATTCCTTCCTTACCGATGGGCTTTGATCGTGTAACTCTCCCCTGCTTCCGTCCGGAATTCGGCCGTGGATGGTCCGATGGCGGTCACCGGGACCGGGCGGTCTCCTGTCGTGACCTCGACCTGGCCGCTCGTACGGATGCGGCACATGCTGCCATTCACGGAGCGGATGACGGCACGCTGCAGCGCCCCATCGTTCCACTCCAGGTCGACGGTGAAGCCGCCCCGTGCGCGCAGGCCGCGGATACGGCCTGCCGGCCATTCCGCCGGCAGAGCCGGAAGCAGAACGAGCTCGTCCAGGTGGCTTTGCAGCAGCAGCTCCGCGATCCCCGCCGTCGCTCCGAAGTTCGCATCCACCGTCAGAGGATAGAAGGTCAGCTTCGGGTGCCGATGGGCGTTGAACAAGTTCGGGAAGGGGTTGCTGAGCAGCTTGGTCAGGTAATGATAGGCTCTCTCCGGCTTCTCCAGCCGGGCGAACAGGCTGATGAGCCAAGCGAAGCACCAGCCGACCGCGTCTTCCTTCTCATGAACCAGCCGCCGTTCGATGCTTACCCGGCACGCTTCCGCCAGTTCGGGATCCGTGTGCAGACCAATCTGATGACCCGGATGAAGCGGGTACAAATGAACCATATGGCGGTGCCCCGGCTCCGCTTCCTCAAAATCCTCGAACCATTCCTGAAGCTGGCCGTGGCGGCCGATCTTCAGCGGCCGCAGCCGGGCGCGCGCCGCCGCCAGCTCTTCGCGGAACAGGACGTCCTGCCCCAGCATCTCCGACGCCTCGATGCAATGCGTGAACAGCTCCCAGGTGAGCGCATTGTCCATGGTGGAGGCGATGCTGACAGCGGCTTTTCGGCCATCCGGTCCAATAAAGGTATTCTCCGGCGAAGTGGATGGATTCGTGACCAAGTACCCTTCCGGATCCTCTACCAGCCAATCGAGCAGGAAGAGAGCGGCCTCCTTCATGATCGGATAGGCCGTACCCCGCAGGAAATTGGCATCTCCGCCGAAACGGTAGTGCTCCCACAGATGCTGGCACAGCCAAGCCCCGCCCATCGGCCAAAACGCCCAGCTCGCCGGTCCCTTGGACGGGCCGCCGGACGGCGTCGTGATGCGCCAAATGTCAACGTTGTGATGGGCGACCCAGCCCCTGGCTCCATAATGAGCCCGCGCGGTCTCCCCGCCGGTCCGCCGCAGATCCTCCAGCATATTGAACAGCGGCGTATGGCACTCCGCCAAGTTACCCACCTCGGCCGGCCAATAGTTCATCTGTGTATTGATATTGACGGTGTAGTTGCACGCCCACGGCGGCCGGGCCCGGTCGTTCCAGATTCCCTGCAGGGTAGCGGGTTGAGTGCCCGGTCGGGAGCTGGATAGGAGCAAGTATCGTCCGAACTGGAAAAACAGAATAGCCAGCTGCTCGTCCCGCTCCCCGTCACGGACCGCCAGAATCCGCTCATCCGTCGGCAGCTCCTCCCGTCCGGGCGCCTCGAGCTCAAGCTCCACTCTTCCGAACAGCTCCTGATAATCGCGCAGATGGCGGGCCAGCAGCTCTTCGTAGGAAAGCTGCGACGCCCCTGACAGCCAATCGGCACAAAGCGCCCCCGCATCCTTGCCCTCCCGGACCGGATCCTTATCGAAGCCGTTATAGCTCGTTGCCGCTGTAAACAGGAACGTAACGGCATTCGCTCCCTTGACCCACAGCAAGTTCCCGTGCGCCTCCACATGCCCGCCTTCCGGCAGCGCCCGCAGCACCGCTTCGAACCGGATCCCTTTGTCTTCTTCGTAGAGGACGGGCTCGGTGCTCTTCGCATGGAAGGGCTCGACGTGACTCGGCGCCTGACCGCTCATGGCGATCGAATCGGCTCCGCCCTTGCGCACGCTATGATTCAGGAGACTGTCCAGCGAGGCTCTTAGCGACACCTTTCCCGGGTGATCGGCCGTTACCCGAACGACCATCACTTGATCGACTGCGGAAACGAACACCTCACGCGCGTACCGGACCCCATTCATCCGATAGCTAGTGCGGCTCACGGCATCCCTCAGATCAAGCTCCCTTCGGTAATCGGATACCGGGCCCGCCCCATCCAGCTCGAGGATCATATCCCCGAGAGATTGGTACGATTCCGTCCACGGGCCGAGCATGTGCTCCTCGAGTACGCTCTGCGCTTCCGGGTAGTTACCCTCGAAGGCCAGCCGCCGCACCTCGCCGAGATAGGCGGCCGCTTCCCGATTGTTCGGATCGTACGGGTGTCCCGACCAGAGCGTATCCTCGTTCAGCAGGATGCGCTCGTGCTTCGTCCCGCCGAACACCATGCCGCCGAGCCGGCCGTTGCCGACCGCCAGCGCCTCCACCCATTCGTCCGCTGGCTTCCGGTACCACAATGTCAGATTAGCCGCTGCGCTCATACCCTTTTGTCCTCCAGAATGAATACGCCGTGCGGCGGAAGTATCGTTTCCCCCTGCAGCTGCAAGCCGCTAAGCAGCTCTGTTCTCGCTTCGATTCCGAGTTGTACCGGAACTTCTTCGTTTTTGTGGTTGAGCAGGAACGTAAACCGCCGGCCGTCCTTCTCCCGGACGCTGACTTCCACGCCTTCGGGGGTTTTCATTACCGGCTCCACCCCCAGATGGCCGGACAGACCCCCCAAGAATCGCTGAAGGAAAGCTTCCTCCGGATCCGACGCGATATACCAGGCTTCCCCCTTGCCGAAACGGTTGCGGGTAAGCGCCGGCATGCCGCGGTAGAAGTCGCCGCCGTATTCGGCCGCCACCTCGGCACCCTCCGGGTGCAGCAGGTCGCACAGCATTCCGCAGGAGTAGGCTCCCTCCAGTCCCAGGCCCAATGCTTCGGCCTTCAGGACCAGCGAGTTTGGCTGTCCCGGGAACAAGGCGTCGATCTCCTCGACCCAGATCCCGAGCAGCTGGCGAAGCTCCCCGGGGTAACCGCCAAGTGTGACGAGATCATTCTCGTTCACGATGCCGCTGAAGAACGTCGTCACGAATGTGCCGCCGCCAGCCACGTAGGCCTCCAGCTTCTGTGCATAGCCCGGCTTTACCATATAGAGCACCGGGGCTATAACGAGATCGTAGCCGCTCAGCTCGCTCTCAACGCCGATCATATCCACCATGATGCCCTGATGATAGAAGGCGTCGTAGTATTTTTGAATTTGATCCAAATACTTCAGCTGCACGCTCGGCCCGCTGGAATGCTCGATCGCCCACCAATTGTCCCAGTCGAATACGATCGCCACCTTGGCCGGGCTGGTCGCCCCGAGCAGCGTGTCGCCAAGCTGCTGCAGCTCACGGCCGATCTCCGCGACCTCTCGGAACACCCGGGTATGCTCGTGCCCGGCATGATCGATGACCGCTCCGTGGAACTTCTCGAACGCGCCGGCCGACCGACGCAGCTGGAAGTACATGACCGATTCTGCCCCACGGGCGATCGCCTGGTAGCTCCAGAGGCGGGTGACGCCTGGCCTCTTCAGCGGATTGACGTCTTTCCAGTTGAGCTGACTCGGGCTTTGCTCCATAAGCAGGTAAGGCTCCCCGCCTTTCAGCCCGCGCATCAGGTCGTGCCGCATCGCAATGCGGCTCATCGGCATGTCGTTCGTCGGGTAGCTGTCCAGGGCGACGACGTCCAGCTCCTTCGCCCATTGGAAATAATCGAGCGGCTTGTAAGTCCCGTTGCTCTGGAAATTGGTCGTTACGATGGCGTCCGGGATGACTGCTTTGATGGCGTCGCGTTCCAGCTTGTAGCACTCGAGAATGCTGTCCGAATTAAAGCGGTCATAGTCGAGGGAAATGCCTTGGAAAGCCGTTTTGTCATGACTTTTCGGGTCCATATGCTCACTCAGGTGGCTCGGCAGCACGATCTCGTTCCAATCGTAGAACGTATGCCCCCAGAACGAGGTATACCAGGCCCGGTTTACCTCCTCCAGCGTGCCGTACTTCTTCTTCAGCCATTCACGGAAAGCAGCCTCGCAGTTATCACAGTAGCACCGCCACCCGTACTCATTGTTCACGTGCCAGAGCAGAATGGCAGGATGGTCCTTGTAACGCTCCGCCAGCTTCCCCGCCATCCTCCCGGAAAACTTGCGGAACGTCGGGCTGTTCGGGCACGAATTGTGGCGGCGTCCGAACTTCTTCTTGCGGCCTACGGAGTCGACGGTGAGCACATCCGGATAGTGGCGTGCCATCCACGCCGGATGAGCGGCCGTGCTCGTGCCCATGCAGACATGGACGCCGTTCGCGTGGAGCAGATTGATTACGTCGTCAAGCCAGCCGAAGCGGTAAGTATCCTCATCCGGCTGATTGAGCGCCCAGGAGAATACGTTGACCGTCGCGATATCGATGCCGGCCAGCTTGAACAGGCGCATGTCTTCGTCCCATATTTCACGCGGCCACTGATCAGGGTTATAATCACCGCCGTATAATATTTTCGACCATTTCGGTTTCATGGCTTCCCTTTCCTTTCCTACTCTTTAGTTGGGATGGCCCCAGGCTTCAGATGAACCGTAAACACAGTCGGCTCCGGCTTGATCAGATAGTGGGGCAGTGTCGGCGCATAGCCGCAGCTGTGGTTGCCGATGCCGGATTGCAACAGATCCACACATACCTCCAGCTCTTCCAGAGGCGTGAGGTCGGTCCAATGGCGCGTTTTGCCGAGCGCCTCAATCGAGAACGGCTGCACGCCCACCTGACCGAGAGGAGCTCCTTCGCCGGTCACCAGCAGCCCGGCTCCTTCTTTCCCCCGAAAGGCAGCCCACCGGACGTCCGCTTTGCTTCCGTTTTCCTGAGGCTTGATATATGGAACGAACTGCTCGGCGGACGGGCCCTCGTACAGGCCGAGCTTCCCGCTGTCCTTGCGGTCGGCATAGCATTCATGCGGGCCTCGTCCGAACCAGGCCATGCTCTCGAGCTCGCGCGGGATGCGGAAGCGAAGCCCGATTCTTGGCAGCGGCGGCAGTTCTTCTTTGGTAGGCTCCAGGCGAGTCTCAATGCGAAGCTCTCCGTTGACGAATATCGTGTAGTGCTGGGTAACCGCGAACAAGCTGCGGGAACCCCGCACACCAAGCGTGAGCTCGGTGCGGATGTTCACGGACTTGCCGTCGGCAGCCCGCTCCACCTGCACTGACCTGGCATCCGTCAGCAGCTCATGATAGCCGGCCTCGCGCCATTGCTTCGCAAGATGAACGTCGTTGTCCACCGGCGCCCGCCACAGGTTGACCTGCGGCCCGTGGCCCTGCGCCAACATGGCCACTCCGCCATGCTCCCAGGACACGAGGCGTCCAGCCAGCTTATCGAAAGTAAAGGCGAACCCGCTGGCGTTAACATGGATGTGCCGCCCGAGCTCCTCCACATCCAGCCCGGCCGAAGGCTCAACCGATGGGGGCTGGGATACCGGCTGAACGGCTGCAGGCTGAGCTGCGACAGGCTCAACCGCGGCAAGCTGGGACGCAGACTGAGCAGCCGGTGGCGCTTGCAGCGGAAGATCCGCCCATGCGATCTCGTGCCCCGCCGGCGCCCACAGCGTTTCCTCGCGCAGCGTGAAGCTCAGATGCAGCCAGTATTCAGCCCGAGCCCCGGCAAGCCCGGTCCGATAAGGAACCGGCACCGTCTCCTCGCCCCCGGCCGGAGTAGAAAGCGAAGCCAGCTCCCCCTGCTCCACCACGCGGCCGTCGCGATACAGCTGCCAGTGGACGGCCAGGTGCTCCAACGACACATGATCGTAACGGTTGCGCACCCGGATTACGCCGATTTCGGCGTCTTCGAGGGTTACAGTGACGGGCTCGATCGCCTTTTTGTACTCGAGGAGAGCCGGTTTAAGCCCGCGGTCCGGAAAGACCAGACCATCCAGGCAGAAATGACCGCTGTTCGGCTCATCCCCGAAATCGCCCCCGTAGGTATACTCCTGGGTGCCGTCTTCCTTCCGCCTTCGGACGGACAGGTCCATCCATTCCCAGATGAGGCCGCCGCACAGCCGGGGATATTTATAAACCGTGTCCCAGTACTCCTTCTGGTTGCCGAGCGCGTTCCCCATCGCATGGCCGAATTCGACCATCAGGTACGGACGGGTTTCCTCCCTCTTCTCGCCTTCTGCTCTAAGCATATCGACGGAGGGGTACATGCTGCTGACAATATCCGTAATCAGAGCTTCCTTCGCCCGCTCATAATGGATCGGGCGCGTAGGATCGGCTTCCCGCACCCATTCGGCCATCGCGTCGTGATTGACTCCATACCCAGACTCATTGCCGAGCGACCAGACGATGATAGACGGATGATTCTTATCCTGCTCCACGAGGCGCCGGACGCGGTCTAGATAAGCCTCCTGCCAGGCCGGGTCTTCCGAAATCCGGCTCTCGAAGGCCGTCTTCTCATCCGGGTTGTTGACCCAGCGGCTGATTTCGCCGAGAAAGACGCAGCCGTGCGTCTCCAGATCGGCTTCGTCGATCACATACAGGCCGAAACGGTCGCACAGCTCATACCAACGCTCGTCATTCGGGTAATGGGAGCAGCGAACGGTGTTGATGTTGTGCTGCTTCATTAGCACAATATCTCGGAGCATCGCCTCGGGTGTCGTCACGTAGCCGAGGTCCGGATCAAACTCGTTGCGGTTTACCCCCCGGATGATGATCGGATGGCCGTTCACCAGCACTTGGCCGTCCTGAATGCTAATATCCCTGAAGCCGACGGCGTACCGGTGAACCTCCGTGGTGTGCCCCTTCTCATCCAGGAGGCTGAGCAGCAGTGTGTAGAGCTCGGGCTGTTCCGCTGACCACAGCTTGGGTGCCGGTAAGGTAAGCTCCACACGGGTCGTGCTCTCTCCTTCCTTCTCCTGAGCCAAAGGGGTAACGGCCTCTAACACCGCATCAGCCGCCAATCGAGCTTCCAGCAGCTCCGCACGGAGGCTGCCTCCCTGGAGCGGACGGCCGGATTGATTGCGGAGGGCGACGCTCAGCTCGAGCAGGCCTTTGCTGTACGAATCGGTTAACCGGGTCCGCAGGCTGACATCCCGGATGTGAACCTTCGGCGTACCTAGCAAGTACACATCCCGAAAAATGCCGCTCAGGCGCCACTTGTCCTGATCCTCGAGATAGCTTCCGGTCGACCATTGGTAGACGCGCACGGCCAGCTTGTTCTGCCCGGTACGAATGTACGGCGTCACGTCGAACTCCATCCGGTTGTGGCTGCCTTGCCCGAAGCCCACCTCATGCCCATTCACCCAAACATGAAAAGCGGCGTCCACCCCATCGAAGCCGAGCAGCACCGAACGCTCCGACCAATCGTCCGGAACGCGGAACCTATGTACATAAGAGCCCGTCGGGTTCAGCTTCGGGATATAGGGGGGATCGACGGGAAAAGGGTATTTGCTGCTGCTGTATAACGGAGAGCCGTACCCGTGCAGCTGCCAGTTCGAAGGAACGGGAATGGCGGCCCATTCCTCCGTCCCATACTCTTCCTCATAAAACCTCTCCGGTGCGTCGTACGGGCTTGGCGCGTAATGAAACTTCCATTCCCCGTTAAGCAGCAGGTAATAAGGGGATAGGCTGCGATCATCCGCCAGCGCCGATTCCCGGTCGGCATATGGTACGGCAGCGGCTCGGGGCGCTTCCGCTCCGCGCTGCTGCACCTCGAGGTTTTCCCAATCCGGGATCGGATTTGTGTAAGGATAGATACGGCGGGATAGTTGGGACATCTTTGGTTATCCTCCTCGTCTGACTAGCTCGAAACCATCGGGACCGCCGGCCTGCGTGCCCCTTCAGCGGCAGCTCCAGGTCGTGGGCAGGATGTCCCTTCTTATTGTTGTTCGGCGATCAGGACGTCCTTGGCCGGGAGCACGACACTCTCCGCGTGCGTTTCTCCGGAAAGCAAGTCCATGAGCCGCAGTTCGTCCAGCGCCACTGTCCGTTCCCCGTCGCCGTGATTCAGCAGGAAGTAAAACCGCTTACCGTCCTTCGAGCGGCAGGTCACTTCGACATCCTGCGGGACATTCTTCAGATGGGGATGAATGCCCTTCTCCTCGCAAAGCCCTCGGGTGAACTCCTTCAGGAATGCCGGCTCCGGGCTGGAAGCCAGATACCATGCACTGCCTTCGCCAAAACGATTGCGGGTAAGGGCGGGCCTATTCCGGTAGAAGTCGTCGCCGTAAACGGCATTTACCTCAGCCCCCTCCGTATGGAGCAGATCGCAGACGATACCGCACTCATACTCGCCATTCAAGCCTCCGATCGGCTTCTGCAGAACCAAGCGATTCGTCTGGCTTGGGAACAGAGCGTCGATCTCCTCAACCCAGATGCCGAGCAGTTTCCTCAGCTCGCCCGGGTAGCCGCCTAACGTCACGAGATCCGACTCACCGACGAGGCCGCTGAAATAGGTCGTCACGAACGTGCCCCCTCGGGCGACGAACCGTTCGAGCTTCTCGGCATAGCCCGGCTTGATCATATATAGCATTGGAGCGACGATCAGATCGTAGCGATCCAGGTCCCCTTCGGTGGAGATAACATCGACGGGTATGTTTTGGGCGAAAAAGGCGTCATAGTACTTCTGGACCTCGTCCACGTACTTCAGACGCACGCTCGGGCCGCTGGAGAGATCGGCGGCCCACCAGATTTCCCAATCGAACAGGACCGCCGCCCGCGCTTCCAGCCTGGAATCAAGCAGCGTATCGCCAAGCTTCTGCAACTCGGTGCCGAGCTCCGCCACCTCGCGGAACACGCGGGTGTTCTCATGGCCGGCATGCTCGATCACCGCGCCGTGATACTTCTCGCACGCTCCGTACGAGCGCCGGAGCTGGAAGAACATGACCGTGTCGGCCCCGCGCGCGACCGCTTGATAGCTCCACAAGCGCATAACGCCTGGACGCTTCAGCGAATTGTACGGCTGCCAGTTTTGCTGGCTCGGGGTCTGCTCCATCAGCATGAAAGGGTCGCCGTTCTTCAAGCCCCGCATCAGGTCGAGACGGAACGCCGTTACGCCGGTCGGCGTATCGAACGCCGGATAGTTGTCCCAAGCGATGATGTCGCAGTATTTCCCCCACTCGAAGTAATCGAGCGGCTTGTAGGTGCCGTGGCCGTGGAGGTTCGTTGTCACCGGCAAATTCGGCGTGACCGCTTTGATGGCGTCATACTCGAGACGATACGTGTCGAGCACGCTCTCGTTATTGAAGCGGTAGTAGTCGAGCGAGATCGCCTGAAACGCCGTCTGGTCCGGATGGCTTGCGCTCAGATGCTCGCTCAGCAGGCTTGGCAGCACAATCTCATCCCAGTCGTAGAACGTATGCCCCCAGAACGAGGTGTACCAGGACCGGTTCAGCTCATCCAGCGAGCCGTAGCGCTTCCGCAGCCATTCCCGGAACGCCTTCTCGCACGTATCGCAGTAGCACGGGCAGCCCATCTCGTTGTTGACATGCCAAACGACAAGCGCCGGATGCGAACCGTAGCGTTCGGCCAGCTTCGCCGCCATCCGCTGCGCGTACTTGCGCCAAGTCGGGCTGTTGGGGCAGTTGTTGTGCCGCATGCCGTATTTGCGCTTATTGCCTTTGAAGTCCACCGGCAGCACGTCCGGATAGCGCGTCGCCATCCAGGCGGGGTACATGGCCGTGCCGGTTGCGAGGCAAACGCTTACCCCGTTCGCGTGAAGCTTCTCGATGATCTCGTCGAGCTGCGTGAAATCATAGGTATCTTCAGCCGGCTGCACACGGGCCCACGAAAAAACGTTGATCGTCGCGACGTCAATGCCGGCGAGCCGGAACATCCGCATGTCCTCGTCCCATACGTCCTTTGGCCACTGCTCCGGGTTATAATCGCCGCCGTACAGTATCTTCTTCCGTTTCGTGCTGATGATCATAGGTACCGTCCTCTCTCGTGATAGATGAAACGAAGGTCAGATCGGCAGAGCTTGTCCGTTATGGTCTACGAAAACGTAAGGACCTTCGCAGGGCTTCCTGCCTTCCGCGAGGTCGAGGATGCCCGGGGCCGGAACGTCAGGTTCATTCGGCGCCTGGCTTCCGCCCATATCGGTGCGCAGCCACCCCGGGTGAACGGCGTACACCCGTACTCCCTTGGGGGAGAGCAGGCGGTGCAGCTGCTGCGAGAACAAGTTGAGCGCCGCTTTAGAAATCGCATAGGGATAATCCCCTCCGTACGCCTTCTCGAAGCTTCCCGACGCGGACGAGATGTTCACGATCGTGCCGCCCTCCCTCGGGAGTAGCGGCAGCAGGTGCTTGACCATACGAATCGGACCGTAGACGTTCACATCCATCGTCCTCTGCACCTCCGAGAGATCGAGGTCCTCCAGCTTAGAGCCCCTCGCCTGGACGACCGCGGCGTTATTGATAATCGAATGAACGGGCTGCCCTTCCTGCTTAAGTCGTTCTGCCAGGCGTGCAACCCCGGCTTCATCCGTCACCTCCAGGCTGACGAGCTCGATCGTCCCCGGATGCTCCTCCGCCACGTTCCGCAAGGCCGCATAATCGGACCCGTCCCGAAGTCCTGCCCATAGGCGGTGCCCGCGCTTCGCAGCCTCCTTCACGAGCGCTAGACCGAGCCCGCGGTTCGCTCCCGTTATAACAATATTCATCCGTCCCGCCTCCCTGTGGGTTTTATTGGAATTCCTTCAGATAAACCGGACGATTCTCAGCCATCGAGCGATAGGAGGCAAACACCATCTGCATGGTAATCAGGTTATCCCGCACGCTGTTTTCCGGTTCCCGGTTCTCTTGCACCGCTAGCATGAGCTCGCCCATCGGTCCCATGAACGCATGGGGGAACCAGCGCCCTTCCAGCTTGGGGGTAAGCAGTGTCCTCCCTTCCCCAAAAGCTTTGGAGTACAGGCTGATCGTATCCTCCCGGCCGACCGGATAGTTGTAGAGGGCCCCGTTCGTCCCCTTGACCACCCCTTCGGTCCCTTCGAAACGGAAAGTGGCGTACCAATCGTCCTGCGGCTGGCGGTTGTTATGACTGTCATGGATCAGCCCCCGGGCTTCTCCCGGAAACTTGATGTGAATAAGCGTGCGCGTTTCCCCTATGTACGGCTGGCCCGGCAGGCGTGCTCCGTCCGCATAAATGTACTCGGGCGTCATTCCCATGACATACCGGATCGAGTCCATATAATGGATGCTGTGATACATCACTTCGAGTGTCTCGATCTTCGTAAGCCATTCCCAGTTCTCCCATTCGGTGAGCACGTTCACCTGAATGGAGCCCTGCACCGGCTGTCCGATCAAGCCCCGGCGCACGAGGCTGCGGCTTGCGCTGATGCCGGGAGACCACCGCATTTGCTGGTTCGAAGCCGCTCTTATGCCGGCCGCCTCACAAGCCTCCACAATCATCCGCGCCTCCCCGTAGCTTTCGGCGAGCGGCTTCTGGCACAGCAGGTGCTTGCCGGCCGCCGCACCTTCGCGTACGACACCAAGCTGGTGCTTCGCCGGAACGGCGATGTCGACAATCTGCACCTCCGGATCCGCGCATAACTCCGCCATCGAAAGATATACTCTCGGAAGGCCGAATGCCTGCGCGGCTGCCTGGGCTTTATCCCTGTCCAAATCGAAGATGCCTCTAACATTGAAGCCCGCCATTCGATAGGCGGGAAGATGACAGCTGCGAACGATCTCCCCCGCTCCGACGATGGCGATGCCCATCGACAGGTCCTGCGGAAGCTTGGGAGCATAATCCAGATTCAGAAGCTGATCGGCCGTTTGCTCGTTCAATGGCAAGACCTCCTACAAGTTATAGAACCGGGCGGCCGTTCCACCCAGAATCGCCGCTTTCTCGCTGTCCGAGTAACGGGCCAGCGCCCGGTTCGTCTCGTTCCACACCTGTGCGTAGTCGCCCGCCAGCAAGGCCACGGGCCAATCACTGCCGAACATAAGGCGTTCCGCTTCGAACGACTTCACGGCATGGTCGATGTAAGGTTGCAGATCCTCAGCAGACCAGTCGGCAGACGCCGCCGTGTTAAGGCCGGATATTTTCGCGTATACGTTCGGGTATTGAGCGGCGCGGGCCAGTTGCTCGGCCCACGGCTCCCAGCCTTTATCCGCAATCGGCGGCTTCGCCAGGTGGTCGATGACGAGCTTCAGTCCGGGCACCTTCTCCGCCAGCAGCGGAACATGCTTTAGATGATTCGGGAAAACAGCCACGACGTCGTACGTCATGTCGTAAGCGGCAAGCACTTTCAGTCCCTCGATCGCCTTGTCCTGAAGGATCCAGTCCGGATCGGGCTCGTCGTGAATCAGGTGACGAATTCCCTTGAACGCCGGGAGCTTGGACCAGCGTTTCAGCTTCTCCTCCGCTTCCTTCGGTTCGAGGAGCGGAACCCAGCCGACGACTCCTCCGATCCACTCGTAACGCTCGGCCTGGCGCAGCATGGCCTCCGTGTCCTCGTAGGAGTTCGCCGATTGCACGAGCACGGTCTTGCCGATGCCGGCCGCCCTCAGCTCAGGCTCCAGCTCCTCCGGCTCAAAGGTGCGGTAAATCGGTCCGTGCTGCGGGCCTAGCCAGGGATAGGCGACCTTATCCGGATTCCAAAAGTGCTGATGGGCATCCACCTTCATGCTTCCAATTCCCCTTTCGCTGATTGTCCGGGTCACAATTGAAATTCCTTGCGGATCCGTTCGTTATGCTCCCCGATCTTCGGTGAGCCGACGCCGGACTTGTAGATTTCCCCGTCGATCCGGATCGGGCAGCGCGTTGTCTCAAGCTGAGCCCCGTTATCGCGGGCAACCGTCTGAACCATCTTCAGCGCCTGGAAGCCTTCATGCCTCAGCAGCCGATCCCAGCTGAGCACGTCCGCGCACCAGATATCGGCCGGCTCAAGGATCTTCAGCCACTCGTTCGTCTTCCTCGTGCGCAGATGGTCACGCAGTATGCTCTTGATCTCGTCTCTCCCGGAGAAGAGCCGCTGCGGATCCGTATAGTTCACAAGCGGCGGGCATTCGAGCAGCTCTCCGAGCCGAACGACGGGGTTCATGGCGATGGCGATGTACCCGTCAGCCGTTCCGTAGATCCCATAGGGAGCGCCCAGGTAGGCGTTGGCATTGTTCACGGCGCTGCGCTCCGGAAGCTTGCCCCCGTCGTTTAGGTGTGTCGTGAGCACCTCAAATTGTACGTCCAGGATCGATTCGAGCAGGCTTACCTCAACGAGGCCGCCTTCCCCGGTGACCCCGCGGCGGACGAGGCAGGCGAGTATCCCTTGGACCAGGTGGGCCCCCGCCATCATATCCGCCACGGACAGTCCGAACGGCACGGGACCTTGATCGGCATCGCCGCTCAGCCATGTTAAGCCGGACAAAGCTTGAACGAGCAAATCCTGCCCCGGCTTATCCTTCCAGGGCCCTTCCTTGCCGTATCCGGTTACAAGACCGTACACGATTCGCGGATTGATCTGCTTAACCGCCTCATAATGCAGACCGATCTTCTCCATTACGCCGGGACGGAAGTTCTGGATGAGCACATCCGCTTGCGCGATCAGCCCGCGAACGGCCTCCAGATCAGCGGGATCCTTCAGATTCGCAGAATAGCTCAACTTGTTGCGGTTGATCGAGTGAAACAGCGTGCTGTCCCCGTCCAGCTCCAGATTCGAAATGTACAGCCTGCGGCATAAGTCGCCGCCATCCGGCCGTTCGATCTTGATGACGCGCGCTCCGAGGTCCGCCAGTCTCAATGCGGCCGAAGGGCCGGACAGAAATTGACTGAAATCGAGAACGGTTAAGCCTGAGAGTGGTTTCATAGATGCTTTCCTCCCTGCAAGGACTGGGTGTATAACTGGTTCAGCTTCTTCAGCACCCCGTCTACGCTGCCCCCGTTCTTCAAATAGTCCTGCACCACATCGCCGGCATGATCTTGAAAATACAGATAACCGTCATAGCGGGGACGTAAGTAAGCCCGATCCAGTGCGGGAAGCGTATTTTGAAAATAATCCTGGGCCTGCCGGTTTACCTCTTCGTTCTCCCATGCCCCGCGGTGGCCCGGCTGCCCTCCGCTTTCGACATACAACGTCCGCTGGATGACCGGATCCGCTGCATAAGCCGCATACTGGAGCGCCAGCTCCTTGTTCGAACAGCCTGCCGAAATCGAAAGCCCCGTTCCCCCGAGTGTGCTTTGCAGCCTGCCGTGATGGCCGAGGCGGACCAGATCTCCGAAGTGCAGCACCTTTTCCGCATAGCCGGGACGGGAATAATTGGAGTACCCGTAGGCAAAAGGGCAGTAGACATAGTCGTCCGTGCTCGTCATGGCCTCATAAACGGCGATCGGGTTCCAGCCGAAGATGCGCTCCGTACACAAACTGACGAGCTCGCGGTACATTTCGAGCGCCTGTCCGGCCGTTTCCTTCCCGACGACCTGCTCCTTCTCTCTAAACGGAGCCTCGCCCAAGGTTGCACAGAACATATAGAAATTCATGAGGCTGTCGATGGGAATGCCCGGCAGCACGACACGCCCCGTACGGGCAAGCGAGAGCAGCTCCTCCCAGGTGTCGGGAGCCTCTTGCCCCGCCTGCTGCATCAGGTCGTCCCGCCGCGACGCCACCGGAGTAGCCGCATCGATGGCAAGGGCTGTCTGGCGTCCGTTAAAGCGATAGCTTTCATGCGAGGCCCCTACGGAGTGAGCGGCTTGATCGGCGAGATACTCCGCAGGCAGATGCTCGGCCAGATCAACGAGCGCTCCGTGTTCGGCCGCGAAGCCGGCCCACGGATGATCGATCACCAGCAGGTCGTAACGCTCGATGAGCGTCTGAATCGGAGCGTCGGCGAATTCCTGCAGAGACCGTTTCTCCCACGTGATCTCGACGCCCGGATGCTTCTCCATAAAACGCTGGGCGGTCGCCACCATCGGTACGTAGCCCCTTGTATGATTCCAGGTAATCCCCTTCAGTTGAATCGGCATGGTCTAGATCGCACCTTTCCGCTTCACCAGGAGCAGATGCTCGCAGGCCAGCACCGTTTTCCCGTGTTGATTGGTTACTTCCAGAAGCTCACTTACGATGCCGAACTCCGGCCGCTTATGATGATCCTTCTTCTCCTTGACGGTGACCTTTGCGGTAATGGTATCGCCTATAAAGACCGGAAGGATGAAGCGCAGCCGGTCATACCCGTAAGACATGGCTTCCGGGTTGATTTCTCCCGCCGTCATGCCGACCCCGATGCTGAAAACCAGAGTCCCGTGCGCGATCCGCTGCTTAAAGTCCTGCGTCCGGCACCACTCGGCATCCATATGATGAGGGTAGAAATCCCCGGTTTGTCCGGCGTGCATCACTATATCCGTTTCGGTAATCGTTCTGCCCATCGACTGTCTGGTTGAGCCAAACTCATAGTCTTCGAAAAATAAGGAACGGATCAAGGGCTTCCCGCCTTTCCACTTTTGTTCGTTCGGATTTGTTGGTATAATGAATGCAGTTCTTCCCGGTCCCCTGGTACTACCAGAGAACCACAACACCAGATTACCACCGAACAAGGATGAACTCAACACGAAAATTCAATTTTGGAGGATAGATGAAATGGTGCAAATTAAATCCGTCAAGCGCATCACGGTAACCGAGCAAATCATGGAACAAATCGTGCAGCTGATCCGCTCCGGCGAGCTGCAGGCGGGACAACAGCTTCCAAATGAACGCGATCTGGCCGAGCAGTTCGGCGTCACCCGCGGACGCGTGCGCGAAGCGCTGAGGGCCCTGTCACTGGTTGGTCTGATCACGATCAAGTCCGGCGAAGGAAGCTTCGTCAATCACCGCCAGGAGCCGATTCCGTCCGAGACCATCGTGTGGATGTTCCACAACGAGCTGGACAATCTGGACGAGGTGTATGCGGCACGCAAGCTGATCGAGTCGGAGGTGTATTTATCGGCGGCCGTACACACCGGGCCGCAGGACCTGCAGCCCCTGCATGAGATCATAGGTAAGCTCAAACCGCTTGTCGGCGACGAAGAGCCGGAAGCCTTCCTGGATGAGCTGGACCGGTTCGATCTTCATGTCGGCGGCATATGCGGCAACCGCATCTACGCCAAGCTGATGCAGACGATCGTCTACTTGCGCAGGGAAACGAGCCTCAAGCTGCTCTGCGTGCCCGGCGCCATGGAGAACAGCCTACACAACCGCTCCCTGCTCCTCCAGGCGTTGGAGCATGGCAGCTTGGAGCAGACGCGGAAGGCGGCCGATGCTTTTTTCGAAGAGTCCAAGGAATTTTATAAGCATATCGGAGAATCCGAGTAAAGCCATGGCAAGAAGACGGCCGATCTCCACCCTTGCGGGGCGGACCATCGGACGTCTTTTTTCTCGTGCCCGTCACTTCATCTTGTCAAGATTGGCCTTCCAGATCTTCGTCTTCTCGGCGAGCACCTTCTCGTAGCCCGCTTTCGTTACGTCCGCCTTCAGCTTGTTGTAGACCGCTTCGAGCTCGTCGTCCGATTTGGCGAACACCATTTTGGCATTGGCGTCATGCCAGATTTGCTTGATCTGCTGCTCGATGATGCCGACTTCCGACTTAGGATCCAGAGACATATTGTTGAATTGGTCGGCGTTCAACTTGGCAAAGCCTCCGAAGAATTCGCTCGCCGCATTGCCCCAATTGAGGGCGTCCGGGTTTTGCGCATTCTTGTAATGACCGATGACATAGAACTTCCAGGAGCCTTCCGGGTTGAACAGGCCGATCTTCAGGTTCGCCTTCTCCTGCGGAGTAATCGTCTTCGCCTTCTCGTTGTCGATCGGCGCCCCGTGCTCGTCTACCTTGTCGTAGAGTACCCCTGGAGGTCCGAATGCGTTGATGCGCTGTCCTTCCTCGCTCGCCCACCAGTCATAGAACTGGAAAATCTGCTCCGGATTTTTCGCTTTCTTCGTTATGACGTTGACGTTCCAGCCCAACGTGCCGTACGTATGCGGGTTCACTGTTTTGGGATCCGCTCCCTTGTTATACAGGAACGGGATAAAATCGTAGCCGGCATTCGGGTCCTTTGCCTGCAGCACGTTATTGGCACTGTTGCCGAGACCCGTGATGTTCGAGAGGCCGGTTACGGCAATACGTCCCGTATTTAGCTTCTCCTGCACCTGCTCCAGCTTCTGCGTGAACATATCCTGGGTAACCAGGCCCTCGCGGTACAGCTTGTTCAAGAATTTATAGGCGTCCTTGTAGGCGGGATCGTTAAAGATAGGCTCCAGGGTGTTGGTCTTCAGATTCGGGAAGGACGGCACGTCGCCGATATTCCAGATCGTGCGGTTATCGCCGAAGCCGGCGTAAATCAGCTTGTAAAGCATGTTGATGCCGCTCAGGGTCATCCCGGTTTCAAGTGGAACGACATCCGGATACTTGGCCTTCACCTGCTTCAGATAATTGTACAGATCATCGAACGTCTTGAGCTCCGGCTTCCCGAGCTCGGTATACATTTTGCGGTTGACGGTCCAACCGGTGTTCGAATACTTATACGGATTGTTAGCGCTGTCAAACCAGTTCGGGATAACATAGATATGTCCGTCTTCCGCCTTCAGCATGTTAAAGGTTTGCGGATCAATCAGCTTCTGCAGCACGGGATACTTCTTATAATAATCGTCGAGAGGGACGAGCATCCCGTTCTTCTGCATCGTCGTATATTCCGACGATCCCCGGTCCAGCATCATAACGTCCGGCAGGTCGTTCGCCGCCACCATCGCCCCGAATTTCTGCTTCGCGTTGCCGTTCGAGCCGATCTCGAGGATATTCAGCTTCTTGTTTTCCTTCAGCCACTTCGTCGACACGTCGTTGCCATAGCCGATCGGAGACGCGAAGTCATAGTTCGAATAGAAGCTGAATTCGAGCGGCTGCTCGCCAAACTGCGCCGCGGCCTTCGTGCCGGTTTGGCCGGGAGCCGGGGACGATGTGCTCCCCGAAGAAGTTCCCGCATTCCCTTTGCTGCAGGCCGTTAGCGCTGTAGTCGACAGCATGGCCGCCGCTACGAGCAAACTCATTTTTTTACTCGCTTGCATGGTGTAACCCCTCTCGTTTAATTTCTTTCATTTAAGGGCGGTGCCCGTAAATGTACCCTGGAAGTAAAGCGGTTAGTGTTACTCCTTCAATGACCCGATCATGACGCCCTTCACGAAAAACTTTTGCACGAAAGGGTAGACGATGATGATCGGAAGACTGACCACCATAAGCGCGGTCATCTGGAGCGACTTCGGAGTGATCGTGCGGGTGACCATATCGCCGACCCCGCCGGGAACTCCGCTCAGCTGGCTGATCATTTCCTGTGCGGAATTGGAGTTGATCATGTTCATCAGATAATTCTGGACGGGCAGCAGGGTCGCCTCATTGATGTAGATGCCCGACGCAAACCATTCGTTCCAGAAGAACACGGCTTGGAAGAGCGACAAAGTCGCGATGACCGGACCCGACAGCGGAACGACAATGCGGAAGAACAGGCCGTACGTGCTGCAGCCGTCGATTCTCGCCGATTCCTCCAGACCGTCCGGAAGCCCCTGAAAGAAGGTGCGGAACACGATCATGTTCCAGACGCTGATGATCCAGGGAACGAAAAGCACCCAGAAATTGTTGAACAAGCCCAGCTCACGGAGCCACAAATAAGTGGGAATGAGCCCGCCGTGAAAGTACATCGTGAACACGGCCGCCAGCATGTAATAGTTACGCCCGATCGTATCCTTCCGGGACAGCCCGTAAGCCAATAGGGCGGTGAAGAAGATCGCGGCCACCGTTCCGCACACAGTCCTCGCCACGGAGATGCCGAGCGCTTTGAAAAACCGCGGGTCGCTAAGCACGACGTTGTAATTGTCCACGGTAAACACCCTAGGCCAAACGGTAATGCCTCCGAGCGAAGTATCCGCTCCCGAATTAAGGGAAAGCACGAAGGCGTTCCAGAACGGATAGAGCGACAAGAGGGACAGGACGAAGAGCGCCGTATAAACGATCGCATCGATCAGGCGATCCTCGAGAGTCAGCTTCCGATATCTCACCACAGCGACGACCCCCCTGCTTTTCTGGCTAGCGAATTGGCGCCCCATAGCAGCAGCACGTTGATCAGCGACTTGAACAGGCCCGCTGCCGTGGCAAAAGAATACCTCATCTGGTTCACGCCGACGTTGTACACATACGTATCGATTACTTCGGAAACCTCTCGCAGAATCGTATTTTTTCCGCCGTTCGTAATCGCCAGGATATCTTCAAACCCGGCATTCAGCAGATTGCCGATTTGCAGAATGAAGAAGATCGTGATAACCGGAGCGATCGTCGGGAGCGTCACGCTAAAGATTTGCCTCAGCCTGCCGGCGCCGTCGATGGCGGCTGCTTCGTACAGATGGGGATTCACCCCGACGATCGCCGCCAAGTACACGATCGAGCTGAAGCCGATTTCCTTCCATACTCCCGAGGAGATCAGAATCGCATAGAAGTACTCCGGAAGCGACAGCCAGTTGACCGGCTGGCGGATCAAGCCGAGCTTCTGCAGCATCATGTTCAGGCTGCCGTTCTCCACGGACAAGATGGAGAAGACCAGACCGGAAACGATGACCCAGGAGATAAAATGCGGGAGGTAGGTCAAGGTCTGCACCAGCCTCTTGTAGGCCGAGTGCCGGACTTCATTCAGCATGAGGGCCAGCGCGACCGGTGCCGGAAAGATGACCACCAGCTTCAGGAAGGCGATCACGATTGTATTCTTCATGATCATGGCAAAGTCGGGAGAGCCGAAAAACATTCGAAATTGCCTTAAGCCGACCCACGGACTTCCTGAGACCCCCTGGAAGATGTCGTACTCCTTGAACGCAATCGTGATCCCCCACATGGGAATATAACTGAACAGGATAATAAAGATGATACCCGGCCAAATCATGCTTTGGACTTCCCACTGAGCCGCCAGCCGCCGAAGCAGGCCTTTGGGCCTCACCCTAAGCCTTGCCGCAGTCTCGGGCACGGAGACGGGTTCGTTCATGCTGCTCACACCCTCTTCTGCAAAGTTTCTATATCCAGCATAAGACTTTGACAGCGATTCCATAAGGGAGCCGAACAACGAAAAGCCATACAAATTCAATGGTCCTTATACCTTGTTCGCCTTGCGGTAATCACCCGGCGTCATTCCGGTCTGCTGCTTGAACTGCCGGTTAAAATACAGGATATTCTTGTATCCCATGCGGTCGGCGATTTCGTAAATTTTGAGTGCTGGGTCGAGCAGCAGCTCGCACGCCCGCCGTACCCGGGCACGGATCAGATAATCGCTGAAATGTTCTCCCGCTTCTTCCTTGAACAACTGCCCCAAATAATTGGGGGAAAACCCGAAGTGTTCGGCCACCTGCTTCAAGGTCAGCTTCGATTCCAAGCCTTCGTCGATATAAGCGAGGATTGAGGCGATGGTTTTGCGGTTCTGCTTCTGCTGCTTCCGGTAGAGAAGCTCCGACAGCTCGAAAAATTTCCGGCGCAGCCACGATTTCATATCCTGCAGCGTCTCGAACTGATCGAGGGCACGGAGGCTTCCGTACTCCCATTGCAGAAGCTCGTACAGGTTCTCGTTCCATTGCCCGCAATGCATATGCAGCCTCGATATATAGTGAACGATCAGGTGAATGATCGCCGCTTTATCGTCATATCCGTCGAGCTGACGGAACAGCGCTTCTAGAAGTTCATCTATGGAAACCAGTTGATAGTTTAGCATGTCATGGAACATGGCCTCCGCGGCCTTTTCGATATCGGCCGTTAGCCCGGGGGCCGGCTGCTTCGTTTCCGAACGATAAAGGATCAGCCTGTTTTTGCCAACAAAAAGCTTTTCTTTAAGCGCGCACCTCGCATGCTTGAACGCCGTTCTCAGCTCGGCGGGATGGCGGGCTGTGCTGCCGACGGCTAGGGTGGCCGTAAGGGGATGGTATTGCTCCCGGATGCCGGCGAGCACCCGTTCGGCAAGCCCCTCCAGCCGGCTTCTCCCACAGGCAGCGACCAGCACTAGCCGGTGCTGCTTGTCCGGCAAGCAGAGAATCTCCCCTTCTTCCTCACACAGAACCCGAATGGTTTGATGAATCCGGTGCAGGAGGCTTCTTCTCTCCTCCTCCCCCATGTCGCTCAGCTTCCATTCCAAGTCGTCGATTTCGAGCACCGCGAGCTCGAGCCCTTCCTCCCTTGCCAGCGGTTCCAGCATCTTGGCGGCGACCGGCTCCAGCTCGGGAGAGACGGTCCCTTCCAGCCAGCCTAGCAGAAGCTCCTTCTCGATATGAGGAAGCGCTTCTTGCAGCCGCTTCCCCGTATCCCGGCTTTGCCGTTCCGCGTCCAGCTTGGCGACCAGCTGCCTCACCGTGTCCTTAAGCTCGTCGTCATCCACGGGCTTAAGAAGGTACGCGCTGGCGTTCACCTTGATCGCCTGCTTCGCATACTCGAAATCCTCGTGTCCGCTTATAAAGACAATCTGCAGCTCCGGCCGAAGCTCCCGCGCTTTGGCGGCCAGCTCCAGCCCCGATAGGATCGGCATGCGGATATCGGAGATCATGATGTCAAACGGCCTCTCCCGCAGCAGCTGCAGCGCTGCGAACCCACTGTTGACGGCAGCGTCGACGGAAAGCTTATCCTTGTGCTCGGACACTCGTCTGGACAGCCACTCCAAATCGATCGATTCGTCATCTACCAGCATGGTCGAATAAGTCATGCTTCGTTAAGCCTCCTTTGCCCTTTCCCGTCTTCATAGGGAAGCATAATGCGTACCGTTGTTCCGATTCCCAGTCTGCTGAAGATGTGAACGCCGTACAGGTCTCCGTATTGCAGCCGGATGCGTTCGTTGACGTTCCTTACCCCATACCCTCCCGTCTCCGGCTGATGGGGGTCGGACAATCGCCGCAGGGCTTCTCTCGTCATGCCGAGACCGTTATCGATGATGCGGAGCTCAATGCGCTCGCCTTGGCGGCTTCCCATCAGACGGATATGAATTCTTTCCTCAAACCAGGCATGCTTCAGAACGTTCTCGACGAAAGGCTGCACAATCAGCTTTATTGTCTGGCAGGGCAGAATGTCAGGGTCCAGCTCATAGCTGACGGTAAACCGATTGGCATACTTGATCGCCTGGATGTCCAGGTAGCTCTTCACCTGATCGATCTCCTTGCCGATCGGGATAAACAGGTTTCCCTCATTCAGCGTCAGCCGGTAAAACCTGGCCAGGCCCGCCACCATAGCCCCCAGCTTCTTGGTCTCGCCGATGTGCGCGAGGCTGTTGATCGAGGACAGCGTGTTGTAGAGAAAATGCGGGTTGATCTGCGCCTGCAGCGCCGTCAGCTCCGCCTCCTTTTTCTGAATGCCCTGGAGGTAAACCTCCCGGATCAGCTCATCTATGTTCTGGGCCATGCGGTTGAAAGCGGCCGATATTTGCGCGAACTCATCGTTTCCCGTTAACGCCAGACGCTTAGAGAATTGCCCGGCCTGAAACAGGCGGATGCAGGACAAGATATGCTTGATGCTTCGTCCGGAATACTGAGCGACCAGAAAAGCCATGACGGCCATGACGACAAAGCTGATTCCGCAAACCGACAGCGTAATGAGACCGATCCGGCCCGCGTCCTGGTGCAGAGCGCTAATCGGAATATTAGCCCGAAGCACGAGATCGGTATTCGGGATCTCCTCGGCTATCGTCAGAAACCGGCCGTCCTTAGCGGAAAGCTCCCGGTCCGGAGCGTTCGAGAATAACACCCTGTTCTCCCGTTCATCGACGACTTGAATAATGGAATCCTGGCTGATTCCCGAGATGAGCAGAGAATGAAACAGCTCCTTCATCGGGACCGTAATGCGCAGAAACCCGATCTCCGTCTGGTAGTCCGTAAAGGAAATCAGCTTTCTTAGGAGGGACAGGTTTCCAAACTCCGCATCGTTGTCCACTTGCCGCCAGACGTTGTCTTCTCCGCTTGCGACCATATCCGCGTGCCAGCTCTGGGAGGACAGCCGATTAATGGACAGCAGGGCGTAGCTTTTGTCCTGAATGTCCATGTTCAAATTCCCGTGGATTTCGTCGATCCGGCTGTTGGTCACATACACGATCATTCTTAGGTTTTGAGCCGTCATCTTGAGCGGGGTTTCCATTAGCGGCAGCAGGCCGCGCATGGTCGTTTCATAAACCGCCGCACGGTCGCCGGCCACCTGCAGGTAGGATTGGTAGGACGGACTGCTGAACAGAGAGTCGGAAACGGCTTGCAAATCCGCCATCTGGTAGCGGGTGTTGTCGCGCATTTGCCGCAGCGCCCCTGCCGCGTTCGCCTGGACGAGCTCGGTTCGGGATTGTACGGCCGAATGGTAAGAAAAATAGCCGACGATGATATCGGTCATCATCACGAGCAGCAGATAGGGGACCATCATTTTGTAGGAAAAAGGGATATACCTCCCGGGCCGGTCTGGCATGATGCGTCGTCCTCCTTCGGGATGAAATAACTCTATCGAGGCGCTGCTTAACCTCAGGGGGGCGTTCCGCGCTTCTCGCGCACCGCAATCTCACTTGGTAGGTCCAACAAAAAAGGGGAACCTTCGCGGTGATTGCGAGGCCCCCCACATGTTTCCACCGCTTAGCGGGTCATCGATTCTTGCAGCCGGCTGGTGAAGGTATAGCTTCCGGAGCCGGTGCGGTATACCGCGTATCCGTCCTTGAAGCGGAGAAGCTCCGAGGAAGTCCCGCCGCCGCGAACCTTATCCGCTGCCTCTGCAGGAACATAGATCAGCCCGTCCGCATTCACGGGGATTTCCGCCGCAAGCGTGATCGAGCCTCCCTCGCCCCGCTCCCAGCGTACGCTGGCCCGGCCCGCTCTCAGGTCATACCAGGCTTCCGCCCAGGCGAGGTCGTTCGCCATATCCGGCTTCACGATCACTTCCATCCGCCCGGCTTCCGGGCGGAAACGATAATCCAATCCCGCGAGGGAGCTGTACAGCCACTCCTCGATATGTCCCAGCATGAAATGATTTTGCGATTTCCCGACCGTCGGCCCGTCCCATGCCTCGGTCAGCGTAGTCGCTCCGTTCGCAATCATATAGCCGTAGCCCGGTTTATCCGTCGTGCGCGTCATCCGGTAGATCACGTCCGAGCGCCCGGCTCTCGACAGAGCCAGCAGGACGTAGCGGTGGCCAATGTCGCCCGCTGTCGTCTGGTAGTCGCGGCCCGCAATGTTCCGCACCAGACTTTCGAGCAGGTGCGCCCGATGCTCCTCCGGAGCAAGGCCGATCGCAAGAGGCATCGCCAGCGCGGCGTCGCTGCCCTCGGCATACATCCGCTTGCCGGAATCGAAGTATTCCCCGTTGAACGCTTCCTTGATCGATGCCGCAAGCGACGCGAAGACGTCTGCTTCGTCGGAATGTCCCAGCAGCGAGGCGATTCGACCCATGACGACGGTCAATCCGTAATAGATCGCCGTTTCGGCAAGCGGAACCGGCGTGTTCTGAGCGAAGCCCGGACCCTCCGGTCCGATATCGTACCAGTCCCCGAGTCCCCCGCGAATGATAAGGCCGTCGGCGCTGCTCGTTAAATAATCGATATAGCGCTTCATGCCGTCATAATGGCGCTCCAGGAGGGCACCGCTGCCGTAGCGCTGAAGCACCTCCCACGCCGTCAGCACATAGGTGCCCCCCCATGCGGTGGCGTCGCGGAACATTTGCCACGGCTCCTTGAACACAACGTATTCCGGAGCGGTCGTCGGGACGAGTCCGTCCTCCGTCTGCGCGTCGGCGATATCGTCCAGCACTTTGCCGAACAGAGCTTCCACATCGTAGTTGAACAGGATGGACGGTCCGAGCAGGTGAACCTGTTCGAGCCAACCGAGCTTCTCGCGGTGCGGGCAGTCGGTGAAGACGCTCTTCATGTTGCTCAAGATCGCCCAGTCGATGACTTCGTGAATCCGGTTCAGCATCTCGTCCGAGGAACGGAAGCCGCCGACGACCGGGGTGTCCGGGTAGATCATCTGGCCAATGATGGCGTGCAGCACCGGAAGCCCCGAAACGGCTCCCGCACCCGCTTGCCCAACTGGTGCGGCACCCTCCAGCTGAACGTAGCGGAAGCCATAGTAGGTGAAGCGCGGCCTCCACACCTCCACTCCGTCGCCTTTTAACGTGTAGTTCAGCTCATAGGGAGCCCCGGACCATTTCTGGTTGGCGAGTCCGTCTTCCGTCAGAATCTCCGCCGGGATCAGCTTGATCTGGGCGCCGGCTGGGCCGCTTACGGATATCTCCGGCCAGCCGGAGAAGTTCTGGCCGAGATCCAGCACATAGGTGCCGGGCTTCGGCTGCGTCACACCGGTTAGAGCAAAGCGGCGCATCACCTTGAGCGGAGGCGCCGGCTGCGCAAGCAGCCGGCCTTCCGGCGCTTCCACCTCCGCCGCCGGACTCCAGCGGGCATCCTCGGCATAACCCGGCTGGTCCCAGCCGGCCTGCTCCAGACGGGCGTCGTAGTCCTCTCCGCCGTAGATGCAGGAGAACGTGAGCGGACTGGCGCTGACGGTCCAGCTTCCGTCCGTTCCGATCGTTTCCGTCCGGCCGTCCTCGTGCTCGACGACCAGATCCATCCGGCATCTCGGGTGGCCGAAGGAGTCTTTAAACTTCGTATACCGTCCGCCCGGCACATGGAAGAAACCATTGCCGAGCGAAATGCCGACGGCGTTCTCTCCTTGCTGTAGCAGAGAGGTGACGTCGTAAACCGTATACTGCACGGTCTTGTCGTAATTCGTCCAGCCGGGATCGAGCTCGTATTCCCCGACCCGGCTCCCGTTCAGACGCAGCTCGTAGTGGCCGAGGCCGCTAATATAAGCTCGCGCGCGGCGGAACGGGCCGCTCAGCCGGAACTCACGCCGGAACTGCGGCATTCCCTGTTCCTCGGCATGGGCTTCGGGCTCCCCGATCCAGCGTCCGGTCCAACCGGACTCAGACAGTTGGCCGGTCTCCCACCAGGCGGTAGGGCTTTCCGCAGGCTCCCCCGCTTCGTCCCATACCGTGACGCGCCAGTAATAGCGCTGTCTCGGCTGCAGCGCGGCTCCTTCATACTTGATGGACGTATGGGCCGCACTCCGAATGACTCCGCTGTCCCAGGCGTCGCTCCCGTTTTCGGTTGTTCCTACGACGATCCGGTAAGCCGTCTGCTTCCGGGCGTGTTTCGGAGACGCCCCGAACGACCAGCTGAACCGAGGGCTCCTTGCATCGAGTCCGAGGGGACATTGCCTTCCCTCGGTCCACTGTGCAGCTATTTGAATCGGTGCCATATGCTTCCCTCCGCTTTCTTCCGCTACCGGGGGAGCCGCTTCAGCAGCTCCAGCGTCATATGCATGAAGCCGAGGTCGTTCGGATGCAGACCGTCGGCAAAATAGTCGTTGTGATGCGGCGTCAAGGCAAGTCCGTCGAGGTATCGGACGTTTTCCCGCTCGCTGATTCTCTCAAGCGTGCGATGGATGTCCGTGAACGCCCCGGCGGGCTTCGGATCCGTCAGGTCGGACCGCCAGATCGGCGAGATTACCACGACGGGAACGTCTCGGTATAAGCGTGCCAGTTTGCCAATGAAGGCACCGGCCTGCTCCTCGAACTGCTCCGGTGTCTCGCAGAGCGCCCAATCGTTCGTCCCGTAGGCGACCGTGACGAGATCCGGACGGTACGGAAGCTGTGGATCGATCAGGTCCGGATGGAAGACGAAGCCGCTGACCGCCTGGTTAAGCAGGTTCATACGCAGCCCGCGGGCTACTTGAACCGCATACGTTTGCGACGGATGAACGGCGTTCAGCCCTTGTGTAATGGAGTCGCCGAACATCAGCAGATTCTGCTCATAGGACGGGGCCGGCTCGCAGACCGATCCCTCCCCGAACGTCAAAGTCTGGACCGTCACGCTTGCGAGATACGGGAAATAAATCGTCAGCTTGCACGGACGTCCCGCTTCGATCGGCAGCGACGCGCTCCACTCGCCCGTCCCTTCCTCCGTGAACGTATCCCCTTCAAACCCGATCAATACATCGTCTACATAGAGATCGAAATAAAGCTGCTCCGTCGTCCCCGGCTTGAGAGAGACATGATAGAGCATGGAGACGGAAGGCGAATCCGTCAGGAGCTCGAGCTTGATCCCCGCCGAATTATAGCATCGAAACAAATGAGGCCGCTTCTTGAAAAATTCCAGCTGCGCGTCGGTAAAGCGAAGCGGGAGCACGCCCCCGCCCTTCTCCGTCAGCTGGATAGCATGTTGAAACCACTCGCGCATCCTACTATCCTCCGATTTCTTTAATCTTTCAGCTTTTTCGAAGTCGCAACGGCGATGGACCGAAACTCCGGCCAAATGTTGCAGGTTCGGTCCCCCTCCTGGGGACGGCGGCTGGCCGTATAGAAATGATACAGAATGCCGTTATGCGAAATAACCGACGGTTTATGGGCGAAGATCGCATCCAGCTCGCCTTCCTGTCCCACCGTAAGGATCGGCTCCGGAAGCTTCGACCAATGGAACAGGTCGGTCGACAGAGCAAGGCCTTCTTGGGCGTGCTTGTAGTTGTAGCCGAAGAAGAACATCGCCCAGCGGTCGCCGTCGCGCAGGACGCAGGGGTCGCTGACGAAGCCGCTGTCCCAGGCGTCCGGTGTGACGCGAAGCACCGGGTTGTGCTCGTACCGGTCCCAGTGAACGAGATCCGTCGAGGTGGCCAGCCCCGTCTGCTCGAGCCAACGTCCGTGGTCCTGGTTCTTGGCGTTGTAGAACAGGTAGAACGTTCCCTCGTGCTCGATCAGGCATTCCTTGTACAGACCGCCCTTCTCCCACTCTTCTCCGTCCTCCGGCACAAGAATGGGGTCGGGGAGCCGGTTCCAGGTAAGCAGGCTTTCGTCCTCGGTCCATGCCAGGCCGATTTTGGCGGAACCCTCCTCGTACCCTTCTCCCGGGTACGAGTGATAGGCGAGCCAGTATTTGCCGTCCCATTTCTTCAGCGTTCCCGGGCCGGACATCTCGTTGTCCCGCAAGATCCAGGTGCCCGCGATGTTCCGCGAATCCCACTCCGCCCCTTCGTCCCGGCGCAGAATCGTGGACAGATGCTCCCAGTGCAGCAGGTCATCGCTTACGGCGAGTGCCGTCTGGTAGCCGGACCCGTCGAAGCCGACGTACATCATATAGAACCGGTCGTTGTGGCGAAAAACGAACGGGCAATCGACCGCGTGATAGTCGAACGCGCCTTCCACACCGGAGCCGACAAGCACCGGCTCCGGATATTTATAAGGGGTTAAACAGCTGGTAATCTCCATATCCATCGTTGCTCCTCCTTTTCGTACGGGCGGATTCTGTTTAGATCAAGGCCAGGCGGACTGGACCGTACAGTCCCCCGGAAGGGAACGCCGCCTGCCATTCCGGACGGTTCGTGCGGTCCCAGTATGTGATGTCCGGGTTTGCTCCAACCAGACTGGTCGGCCGGCCGTATTCGTAATGGGTGCCAAGCGTATTGGTCACCCGGATGCGCAGCCGGTGAGCGCCCGCTTCAAGCGTGCCGAGGGAGAACCGGTAAGGCCTCCAAACGCGAACGCCGAGCGGCCTGCCGTCCAGCCAGACCTCGGCCGTTCCGCGGACGTGCCCGAGATCGAGCGCGGCTTCGGCGGGTGAGGCAAGGTCAAGGTCCGTTTCATACTCCACGACGCCGCTGTGATGAAGCAGATGCAGCGCTGTTCTCCAGTCGCCGAGCTCGCCGCTGAAGGGCACAACCTCGAAGCGGACCGGAGCCGTTAGGACGGCGGCCTCCGTCTGCGCGCCGTCCGGCACGATGCGAACCGCCGCAAGCGTTCCCGCCGGCTGCGGCGGGAACGACACCGTACCGGCTGCGCACGGCCTTTCCTCGCCGTTAATCCAGACGCGGGCTTGCCCCGTCGTCTCCAGCTTCATCCGGTGCGCGCCGACCGGCAGCGGGAAGCGCAGCCAGACCGGCTTGCCCACGGCGTTCAAGTCGGCCGCGAATGGAACAGGAGGCGACGACGGCACCGACTCCGGCATGAGCCAGCCGACGCCCGGGAGCGGATGGGGCCGCGGGTTGATCCAGAGCGACTCCGTCTCGGCGAATTGGAGTACGGCGTCATGCAGGATCAGCGGCTGCCGACCCTCCTCGTCTTTCCAATCGAGTCCCGTGCAGAACGGCGTGGCCCCGCCGTCCAGCCATTCGATTCGGCCGTCCGCGAACACTTCGCCCGCTCCCTCGGGGAGGAGGAATTTCACTTCGTTGCTCCCCTCTCGCCAATACGGCGTCAAGTCCACCTCTTCCTGCCCCTGGCGGATATAGGGATTGAAATCCCCATGCTCCGTCACAGCCGCTCCATTGACCTGCAGCACGACTCGTCCGCGCGCCGCGAAAACGAGGCGAACCTTGTCAGCCCGTTTACCGGGCGGGGTTTCCAGCACCTTGCGGAAGGTTGAGTTCGGGTTCGGCTGCTGGGCGTAAATCCATTTCGGCAGCGGCTCGCCCGCTGCGGCATTCAGCTCCACGCCGGCGCGCATCATCCCGTTCGCTCTCGCTTCCGCCCGCAGCAGCACGGTATTCGGCCCTTCGAGAAGCTCGACCCAGGCCGTTTTCTCCTCCGGTCCGCCGAACCATTCGATGGCCTGCCCGTTCACCCAGCCGGTCAGGTCGGCGTTGCTCTCGGTCCGGAGGGAGTAGCGCCCGGCCTTGGGGGCCACCGCTGCTGTTTGCGCCCAAACGTGTTCGCCCTTCCGGGCGCTGCCGAGATGCAGGAACCGTCTCGGAACGCGGCCCATCCGGCCGGCCCAGGTGCGGAACGCCAGATCGCCGAAAACGGTGCTGTACACGAGCGGCTGAGCAAGGTCCGCATCGAACGAATCTCCCTTATGGACCAGCCAGTAGGCGGACTCGCTCCACAGCCGTTCCTCCCAATCGCCGTCCGGCGTAGAAGGCAGGTGCCAGTCGGCGGCCAGACCGTCTCCCGGCCCTTCCTCCGTCCTCACCTGCATAATCCTTCTCTCCGGCGGCATGAGGCCTCGTTCCTCCTGATGAAGGTCGAAGTCCCCGTAGCGGTTGTCGAGCGTCGCTTCGACACGAACGCGCCAATCGGCCAGGAGGCGAATGTCTGCCGCCTCCTCCGGCCAAACCCCCGGTTCGGCCGGATAGCGTCCGCCCTCGGCCTGCGCAGGCAGCGGCGCGTTCTTTGCGGCAGGAAGCTCCTCGGCGCAGACGATCAAAGCCGCCGGCCAGTCTCCGAAGGAGACGTCCAGCTCCACGTATTCGCCATTACGGCGAAATGCGATTTCTTCGATCCGGCCGGTGACCGGATCCCACAGCTGGGGCGTTCCGGCCGTCCGCAGGCGGTAGGCCGCCGGCTGGAGGGTTTCCGTCTGTCCGTCCGCCGGCTCATGCATCCGGAGGAGCGAGCCGTCAGCCGGCATAAGCAGGTACATGTCGGCGCCGTCGACGGTGCGATGCAGCGACAGACCGGGGCCTTCCACCCGCTTCGGCAGCTGCCGTTCGATAAGCGTTGCCGCTTCTTCCGCCGTCGCGACATATACGGCTCCCGGAAGCGCCCTCTGCTCATTCTCCGGCACCTTCACGCCGATGACAAGACCGCCCTGCTCAAGCATCTGGTTAACGTGTGCAAGCGCCTGATCCGTCATGATCGTCGTACCGGACAGAACCAGGACGCGGAACTGCTCGCCGGCAAGCGCAAGGCCACCCTCCGTCGTAATCTCGGCTCTCTCGATGGCCGAATCGTCGAGAATGTCGAAATCGCGGTGAGCGCTTCGAAGCGCTCCCGGATAAGCCGCCGTGTCTCTGCGGTTCACGGTGCCCGATACGTCCCGGAACACCTCGTGGAGGTGCGTGATCTTCTCGTTCGGATCACGGTTCGACGCCGCCATCGGATGCTCCATCGGCTTGATGTCGTCGAGCGACAGGTAGCCGACCGCCGCATAGGACGGATAATGAACGGCGATGTCCGCGACATGAGTCCCGCTGCTAAGCAGGCGGCAAACCCGGCTGACCGTATCGGCGAAAATCCCGTAATGCTCGAAATAAGGCTGCCGCCACCCCGTATCCGGCGGAGCCCACTCCCACCAGCCTCCTCGGGTGGAATAATAGACCGCATGGGGGCTGAACAGCGTCGCTCCCGCCTGAAGCCACGGAACGAGCCAGTGCATCGTTTCCTCAATCGTGCCGCCCCAGCCGCTCGAATGGAACGCCTCCAGCCAGACGCGGGAGCCCTCGTTCAAGTGAACCATGGAGGAATGGGGCTTGATCTCGCCGTCCATGTCCGAGCCCGGCGCGTTATACCAGCGATGCGTACGGAAATAATCGAGATAAAGCCGCTGCGATCCATGAACGTCCGCACGGCGGGCCGGGCCCGCCTGGTCGCAGCCGATCAGCATGCCGTGCTTCTTATGCCAGCTGCCGAGCGGAATGAACCATGACTGCTGCGCGAGCTCCGCCGCGATCGCGTATACCCGGCGGCGGACCTCCTCCGCCCCCTCGATATCGTCGAACAAGGCGGCAAGCTTACCCAGCAGATCTTCGCCATAGCGCTCGGCATAGAGAGCCGGCACGTCCGGCGACCAGAGCGGCATCGGCGGAAGCTCGTCCTGAAAGCTGCCGGCCAGCGTCTTGCCGAGATCGTTCGGGAAGCGGCGCTCCAGCTCTCCGTGCACCCGATCCATAAGCACAGCGGCCGCCTCCGGGTCGAGCCAGTTGAAGCCCTGCCGGACCGCCCCGTAGCGGTAATCGGGCGTTTCGGCCAAAAGCTCGGCGTCCGCCGGAAACTCTTCGCCGGGGGCGAAGCGGCGCAGTTGATAGCCGGCGTAATCCGGGTGAACCGACACCAGACGAGCCAGCTCGTTCGCTCCGGAGAAGCCGATCTGATCGTAGAACCACAGGCGCATGCCGAGACGCTCGGCCTCCCGCAGAGCGACCTCGAACAACACCCACCATTCCGAGCTCCTATGTACGGGGCTGTCCCCGCATGATCCGTACTGGGGACCGGTCGGGGCCAAATGAATGATGCCGATGTTGCGAAGGCCTCCCTCCCTAAACTTGCGGAGCTGCCAGCGAACCCTCTCCTCGGTTACTTCCTCGCCGCTCCACCACCAGAACGGCACCGGTCCGTAATGCGGATCCGGCGAAGCGAATCGTTCCGCCATCTGCTTGATTGTCATCATGGACGTAATCCTCCTGCCAACCTTGTAATGGAATAACGCGCTTCCCTCACGGTTTCAAACCGGTACAGCATCCCGCTGCCGTCCTTTGCCGATTCCACCGTAATCGGATATCCCTCTTTACATTCTACCTGAAGAGGCATCTCCGAATAAATCCCAATTCGCCTCCCCGCCAGGCTTGTCAGTTCCGCCTGCCATAGCCCGCCGTTCCTCCACTCCAGATCAACGGCAAACCCGCCGCGGGCTCTAAGCCCCCTTGTGGAGCCGTTCGGCCACGAGGCCGGCAGGGCGGGCAGCAGCTCGATAAAGCCTTGATGCGATTGCAGGAGCATTTCCACCACGGCCGCCGTGATTCCAAAATTTCCGTCGATTTGAAAAGGCGGATGAGCATCGAGCAGATTCGCATAAACTCCGCCCTCGTGAAATTTTTCCGTATCGCTCGTCACAAGTGTCAGCAGGCGGTCTACGAACCGGTAAGCCCGATCGCCATCCCCGAAGCGTGCCCAGAGGGCCGCCTTCCACGCCAAGCTCCAGCCCGTGCCTTCGTCGCCGCGGCGATCGAGCGCCCGGGCCGCTGCGGTGAACAGCTCCGGAGTCGCCCGCCGGGTAATCTGGCAGCCCGGATGAACCCCGAACAAATGGGCCATATGCCGATGGTGAACGTCTTCCTCGGCAAAGTCGGCGTCCCATTCCTGAAGCTGCCCGTGCCGGCCCACCTGCACCGGATAGAGACGGCTTCTCGCGTCCTGAAGCTCCTCTCGAAACGCCTCATCCGTTCCGAGCACCTGAGACGCCTCCATGCAGTTCGTGAACAGATCCCAGATAAGGGCCATATCCATCGTCGAAGCCTTTGTCACGGCGGCCGTCCCTCCGGACGGCGTCCTAAACTTGTTCTCCGGCGAAGTGGACGGAGACGTGACCAAATAGCCGTCCTCGTCCTCGTACAGCCAATCCAGGCAGAAAAGGGCGGCCTCCTTCATAAGCGGGTAGGCGCGTTCCCGCAGGAAAGCCTCGTCTTCCGTGAACGCATAATGCTCCCATAGGTGCTGGGTCAGCCAAGCGCAGCCCATCGGCCAGGTTGCCCATACCGCGTCGCCGGCCCCATAGCCGCCGCTTGGCGAAGTAAGGCACCACAGGTCTGTGCAATGATGCACCGCCCAGCCGCGGGCGCCATACAGCTGCGCCGTCTTCCGGCCGTTCACGGCCAGATGGCCGATAAAGTCGAAAAGCGGCTCGGCACATGCTGCCAGCCCGCCCGTCTCCGCAAGCCAATAGTTCATCTGCGTGTTAATGTTCATCGTCCAGTTGCTGCTCCACGGCGGCCGTGTCTCCTGATTCCAAATCCCTTGCAGATTCGCCGGCTGGGAGCCCGGCCGGGAGCTGGCGATCAGGAGATAGCGTCCATACTGGAACAACAGCTCGGTTACCCCCGGATCGTCAGCGCCGTACTCTTTAATTCTTCGAGTCGTGGGGAGTTCGTCGTGACGGCCTTTCCCGTTGTCGAGCCGGAGCTCGACTTGATCGAACAACGCTTTGTAATCCGATACATGCCGGTCGCGAAGCTCCTCATACGTCCGGGCGAGCGCTCCCCTCACGGCCGCCGCACACTCCGCCGGGTCCTTCCCCTCGGTGCGGGGCGAGCGGGTCGGACCGTTAAAGCTGGTCGCCGCGCTTAGGACAAGCGTTGCGCTCGAAGCTCCATAGACATGCACGCCGTCATGATCGACCTCCACGATGCCGTCCTCGCTCGCTGCCGCCATTCGGCATTCGAAACGGATCGCCTCCGTCGTATCTAGTTCTCCGTATTGAAGCGGATGAGTGGTCCGCACATGATTCGGAGCGGAAACCTCCGGCGCCGCCCCCTTCATGATGAACATTCCTTCTCCCACACTCGTACGATGGCGCAGCGGGCTCCCCAGCCGGGCATGAACGTACAGCATACCGGGCCGGTCGCAGCTCAGACGAACGACGATAACCCCATCGGGGTAAGAAGCGAACAGCTCTCTCGTGTAACGCACGTCTCCGATCTTATACTCCACGCGGGCGATCCCGTCCTGAAGATCGAGCGAACGCTCGTAAGCCTGAACGAGCGACCCGTGCTCGAACGACAGGTGCAAATCACCGAGCGGCAGGTACGACTCATTCCACGGTCCCATGATCTTCTTGCAAGCGAGATCCGCTTCTTCATAGCGGCCTTCCGCCACAAGCCGGCGCACCTCGGCCACGGTCTGCTCGGCATCGGGACAAGCCCACTCCTGCGCGGTTCCGGACCATAACGTATCCTCGTTCAGCTGCAGGCGCTCGGTTTCGGTCCTGCCGAAGATCATGGCCCCGAGCCGCCCGTTTCCAATCGGCAGCGCTTCGTTCCATGACTCCGCCATTTTCTCATAATGCAGCCTCATCGGCTTATCTCCTCCTTATCCCCAGGCGGAAAAGCAAATCTGCGGAACGATCGCCGTCCCGCAGATTTATTCCTTTCAAGGCTAGCGGTAATGCCGCTTCTTGTGTGTTATTTGGAAGCTTGGTTCACTTCGTTCGTGATTTGGTCGCCGCCGAGCTTCTTCCAGTTCTCGACGAATTTGTCGAATTCGTCTACCGGCGATTCGCCGTATATGATCTTCGTGAACGTCTCCAGCTCCAGCTTGTCGAGCGTCGCCTTCTTGGTAGCCATCGTCGCCGTCGGAGGGGCGCTGAACTCGTTTACCTTCATCAGCTTGTTATTCATGTATTGCTCAATAACGGAGATCGAGCTAACTGGACCGAAAATGCGCTCGTATACCCACTGCGCACGGTCGCCGCCGCGATACTTCATGATGAAGTCGTAGTTGCCCTTCTCTTCGCGGTTGAGCTTGCTCGGATCGTTCGCCTTAAGAGCAGCCGACACGTTCTTGTAGATCGTGATGTTCTTATTCGGCTGAAGAAGCTTGACCGGAGCGACCTGGAAGCCTTGACCGCCGGTTCCGAGATAAGTCGCCGCTTCCTTCTCGGCCGATTTCCCGTACAGCTTCTCTACGGAGAAGTTCAGCATCTTCACGAGCGCTTCCGGATGCTCGAAGCCCTTGCGCACGACGAACACCGTTGCGTTTAGGATCCGGCTGCCCACTACGGCAGGCTTGCCGTCGGCGGAAGGAATCGGATAGGCCGTCCAGTCGATATTCGGATCCTTCATCATCGCGCTGATCGCGAACGGAGAAGCGAGCGGGCCGAAGAAGATCCCGGATTTGCCCGCCATGATCGTTTCGGAAGCCTTCGTTACGTCCTTCGTTCCGAATTCCTGTTCGATGATTCCCGCCTTGTACAGCTCCTGGAGCTTAGCCAGCGCCGGCTTCATTTCCGGCTGGATGCTGCCATACACGAGCTTGCCGGAGCTGTCCTTCACCCACATCTGCGGGAAGGCATGGTATCCGTTGGCAAAGCCATCCAGCTTGATCGTCCAACCGGCGTCCAAATCCTTGTTCAGCTGAATGCCGAACGTGTCCTTCTTGCCGTTGCCGTCCGGATCCTTCTCTGAGAACGCTTTCGCGATGTTCAGCAAATCATCCATCGTTTTGGGAGGCTCCAGATTAAGTTTTTTCATCCAGTCGGAGCGGATGTAGACCATGGGAGCCGCATCGATCGTGCCGCTGTAATCCGTCAAGCCGAACAGCTTGCCATCCTGCTTCACCGGCTTTAATCCGTCTCCGCCCTCCGTGTAGAACTGCTTCAGCTGCTCGGAGCCGTATTTATTGAAGGCGTCCGTCAGATCGGCGATTTTACCGGCGTCGAGAAGCTGCTTGTACTGCGTCTGGTTAACGGAGAAAATATCGGGAATGTCGCCGCTCGCTAGCGTGGCGTTCATCTTGTTGGCGGCGTTCGCTCTTTCCACAACCCAATCGTACTTCACTTTAATGCCCAGCTCGTTCTCATAGCCCTTAAGCCATACGTTGTTTTCGAGCGTATCGCCCGGTGCAAGAAAATCTTTGCCCACGTCATTGATGGCCGAACGGACGTTAATCGGCGGATCGTATTTCGAGAGCGGGCCCTCGTTTCCTTTCGGAGCGGCCGACTGAGCGGGAGAGCCGCTTGCCTCCGTGCCGCTTCCCGCATCCTTCGTCCCGCATGCCGCCGTGAACGCCAGCGCCAGTACGCTGACCACAGCAAGGGATTGTTTCCTATACCGTTTCATTGTTTAACCCCCCTTAAGTTCTGTAACCTGTTTCCCTGCATTTCTTATTGTAGTTTCCAGCGTTTTCCCGGGGTAGTGGACGCTTTTTACTTTCGGTATCTTTCCTTTACTTGTTAATTTCCGGCGGACGATTAGGGGGAGATCCGGTTCCGGAACTCCTGCGGCGTGCACCCGACCGTCTTCTTGAAGAAGCGGAAGAAATAATGAGGATCGGTGAAGCCGAGCATCTCCGAGATTTCATGCATTTTGTGGCTTGTCGTATGAAGTAGCTCTTTGCCCCGTGCGATCCGGACTTCCTGGATATAATCCGAGAGCCCCTTGCCTGTCGTTTGCTTATACCAGCGTGACAAATAAGAAGGATTCAGCGATACTTCTCTCGCTATTCGGGAGAGAGACAGATCGGAACGGAGATGATTTTGGACAAAATAATGAATGCGGCCGATCAGGTTGGATTCCTCCAGACGAAGACGGTCGACCCGCTTCTCCTGAATCCACTCCAGCAGATTCTGAAAGAAAGCGACGATCTCGCTCCACGGGGTTTCGCCTCCGAATTCCAGCATCGTCAACAAATTCGCTTCCGAGACCGCCCGGTCTTTCAGGCCGAGCTCCTCCAGGCAGACAAGACTGCATTTGGTAAGCGCTTGCCGCACCAGCAGCATGTCAAACGGGTCTCCCGGGCCGTTCTCGGGCAGGAGACGAATGAGCTTGGAATAGAGCTCCGACCATTCTCCGCCGCTTCCCTCCAGCACACTCTGCTGCAGCTGCTCAAGTATAAACTGGGCGGTCAGCCGGCCGTTCTGCTCGGCTTCCTTCTTCTGGTCCGCATCCTGCCTGTTCAAGATGGTCAGCCTCTCGGCCCCTCTCGAACGGCCATTGATGATGGCAAGCCGGAGCCTTTGCACTTCACGAGCCAGCTCCTCCATCGGGAGAAACCGGCCGCACGCCGCGGCGGACAGCGGTATTTGGAACAAATCCCGGCATACCTGCTGAACGGTTTCGAGCGTTCCATGAACGAAGCTTGCCGTCAACTCCTGGTGCCTATCCGCTTCTATAAACGGCTGTTCGACGGCCTGAACGAAGCCGACCAGCGAGTGGCCGTCGTACTGGACGCACTTGACGACGGTCCGCGAACTTAGCAGCTCCTCCACAATGTTGCCGATCGCGAAAAGCATCAAATTCCTCTCGTAGAGCGATTTGTATTTGCCCCACTCCTCTACGAAGAAGGAAACCGCCAGGACCGGCTCGCTTGCTTTCAGCTGAAGCTTTAAGGCATCGAATTCGTTCTGCAGTCCCCTGAAGCCCGCGGGCTCCGTTCGTCTCAGCACATCCAGCAACAGCTGCCTCTGCAGCTGATTGATTGCCTTCGGCATCTCCTCCTGCAGCCATTCGCGCTGATGGTAGACCGACAGCTCGTCCTTCACCATTTGGAAGGCTTTATCTACCGCCGGGCCGATCCGGTCCATCCCTTCCGTCTTCAGAATGTAATCGAGGACGCAAGTGCTGCGAACCGCCTTGATCGCGTATTCGAATTCGTCATGTCCGGTCAGCAGAATGACTTTGCAGCGCGGCCACTGCCGCTCAATCCGGCCGAGCAGCTCCATTCCGTCCATCTCGGGCATGCAGATGTCGCTCAGCACCACGTCAATTTTGATGGAATTCAGCCAGGACAAAGCTTCCAGCGCCGAATAAGCGACCACGATCTCTACATCGGGAAGGCTGCGCTTGGTGAAGTATTCGTGAAGCCCGTTCACGATGATCGGTTCGTCGTCGATAATCATCAATCGGTACATGATGTCTCAATCCTTTTGGTTTGGATGAAAAGGCAGGTTGACCTCGGTTCGCAATCCCCCGAGAGGACTTCTCGACAGGCTCAGGCCGTATTCCGGGCCGAACCGGATCTGCAAACGGTGATGCACGTTCATGAGCCCCGTCGTTTCGCCCTCCTCGTTTAAGTCGGACACTCTTCCCAGCTTCTCCCGAAGCCCGTCCAGCGCCTCGTCCGTCAGCTTGTCCCCGTTGTCCTCGATCGTTAGGACGATCGCTCCCTCTTCCACGCGATGGCTGATTCGGAGGAAGCCTCCCGATGCCTTCTGGGCCAAGCCGTGCTTGAACACGTTCTCGAGGATCGGCTGCAGGATGATCCGGGGCACCATGACCGGGCGACACTCCGGAGGAAGAGGCTCCGCCTCTACCGTCATTCGATTCGAGAAGCGGATTTCCTGGATGTGAAGGTAGACGAGCGAATGCTCCATCTCTTCGCCGAGGGTGACTTCCTTGCTGAAGTCGCGGGTCATGAACCGGAAATACCGGCCTAAATAGTCGGAGAAAATTTTGATGTCCTCCGTATTTTCCAGCTCGGCCATCTGCTTGATGGTGAACAGACTGTTATAGAGAAAATGAGGCGTGATTTGCGACTGCAGATGCTTCAGCTCCGCATCCTGCGTGCGGATTCGCTGAACGTAGTTGTCTTCGATCAAGGCATGAAGCCGCTGCAGGGTTTGGTTGAATTGACTGTATAAATAACCGAATTCGTCCCCGCGCCGGTGCTCGATCCTCATGGACATGTCGCCCCGCTCCAGCGAGCGGAACCCCCGAATCAGCTTGAACAGCGGCTGATGAATGAGCCGATAGATGCCGTAGGTGGATACCACGATCAGGGCGCAGGAGACGGCGGTCAGGCTGCGCATCCAGAACGCATATCGCCGAAAAGGCTCAAGGAATACGTTCTTGGACACGTAGCTGACCAGGTGGAATTGATAATTCGCATCCGAGATCGCATAGAAATAGCCGTCCTCGGATTCGCTTCGTATGACTTTGCCCGGCCGGTCCCCGTTTTCTTCCGGAAGGAACACGCTGAATTTCTCCTGCAGCCGGGCATCCGAAACGACAGCCAGATGGTTTTTCTCGAAGCTGATAAACGCGCCGCCGTCCCCCTCTTTGCGAATACTGCGCAGCTGCTTGGCAAGCTCCGGCTTGGAGAGCTCGGTGATGAGAAGGAAGTTTGGCGCCGCCGTGGGGTCGAGGGAATCGGGGGTCGCTTTGGCCAAATAAAAGTCTCCTTTGTATTCGAGAACGTTGCCTCTCAGGTTGGCGCGGCTCGCGAGCAGCCCTCTCCACTCGCTGGCGGGCGCATCCGCAATTCCTCTCCTAACGGAAACCACTTTATTCAATAGCGGCAGATAGTACCGGACATCCTCCAAATAAGGGCTGCTGGACTTCATTTGCCGCAGCTTTTGAAGGATGTCATTCAGTCTCCGGTCAATTTCGTAATTGGACATAATCGGAGCGAACGTGCTGAAATCCGCCAGCTGACTGTCCACCGAATATTCCGCCAGCAGACTCGTCATGCGGGCAAGCTCCAGCTGCAAGGTCGAATAATGGAAAAGAAGGACAGACTCGTTGGAGCGTTCGATCTCCCCCCGCATCTGTCCGGAACTGTTATTGGTAAACCATACGCTTAACCCGTATAACGGAACAATGAGCACGAAAAATGTGAGCATCAGCTTGACAAAGAGGGAATTGATCTTCGAGCGCATCGGATAGCCGCCTTCTGTCTTTTTTAATAGATTATCCTTTTACGCTCCCCATCACTAGACCTTTGACAAAATATTTTTGCAGAAAGGGATAGATTGCTAGAATGGGAAACGCCGCGATGAAGATTTGGGCGGCTCTCACCGTACGGCTCGACACGCTTTGGAGCAGAATAGCCTGCTCCACCGTCATCTCCGTTTGCGGAATGGATGTCTTGTTCAGCACCGACTGCAGATAGGTGGCGAGCGGATATTTGTCGGTATGGTTCATATAGAGCATCCCGTCGAACCAGGAATTCCAGTGCATGACCAGGGTAAAAAGGACGATCGTCGCTAGGCTCGGCAGAGAGATCGGCAAATACACCCTTAGCAGCGTTTGCAGGTGGCTGGCTCCATCCATCAAGCATGCTTCCTCCAGCTCCTTCGGCAGGCCGCGGAAGAAGTTCAGCATGAGCAGGATGTTAAACACCTGGACGCCTACCGGCAGGACGAGCGACCACATCGTATCCAGCATATGAAGCTGTTTGATGACGAGGTAGCTCGGGATGATTCCGCCGCTGAACAGCATCGTAAAGACGAAGATCCAAGCATACATCGTTCGCTGCGGAAACACGTGGCTTTCCTTGGACAGCGGGTAGGCTACAAGAACGGTAATGATCGTACTCAGGCTAACGCCGGTCAGAACCCGGATCACGCTGTTCTGGAAAGAGCCGGTGAACTGCCCGCTTTGAAGCACGAACTGGTAAGATTTGACGGTAAACTCCACCGGCCATTCCGCCACTTCCCCCGCCGCGGCCGCTGCACTGGAGCTTAAGGATACTGCCAGAACGTTGATGACCGGAAACAGGCAAAGGAGCGTAAGCAAGACCAGAAAGAGGTTGTTGAAGATCAGGAAGGTCTTATAGCTTCTTGACATTAAATGCATAGGACGGTCGCCTTCCTTTCCTTAGAAAATCCGGTATTTCGCAAACCGGTAAGCAATCCAGTAGCCGAAACCGATGAGCGCAAGCGACACGACCGACTTAATCAGGCCGATGGCCGCCGCCACCGCATATTGGGTTTGCACAATGCCGATCCGGTACACGAGCGTATCTAGAATGTCACCGGTCCGGTAAACCATCGGGTTATACAGGTTGAACACCTGGTCGAAGCCGCCGTTCAGAATGTTGCCGAGGCTGAGCGTTGCCATCAGCACGACGATCGGGCGAATGCCCGGCAGCGTCACGTTCCAGGTTTGGCGCCAGCGGCCCGCTCCGTCCATGACCGCTGCCTCGTACAGTCCCTGGTCGATCGAGGTCAGAGCAGCGAGGTAGACGATGGTGCTGAAGCCGAATTCCTTCCATTGGTCCGTGATGACGAGCACATAGCGGAACCATTGATTGCTGGACAGGAAGGAGATCGGCTTGCCGCCGAACGCCTGAATGATCTGGTTCACGATCCCTTCGCCGGGCGAGAGCACATCAATGACGATCCCTCCCAGGATGACCCAGGAGAAAAAGTGCGGCATATAAATAACGGTCTGCACGGAGCGCTTGAATAGGACCGAACGAACCTCGTTCAGCAGCAGGGCCGCCGTGACCGGCACCAGGATGCCTGCAGCAATTTTCATGATGGAGATGATCACGGTATTTTTCACGGCGGGCATAAAATCCGGAAGGGCCCACATGTACTCGAAATTGTCCATTCCGTTCCAGTTAAGCTTGTTAAAGCCTACGATCGGGTTGAAATCCTGAAAGGCAATGCTCAGACCCGCCATTGGCAAATAACTGAAGACCGCGATCAAGATCAGCCCGGGCACCAGCATGAGATGCAGCTGCCCATTGTTGCGGCGACGTTTCGTTCCAGCCCGCATAATCCCCCTCCTCTTTTACATTTAGTATAGGTGGGGTGGCGCGGCGGCCGATAGTGGGGCATTTTTACCTGGAGTATCTTTTGTTTACCTTTCACACGAAAAAGAGCCGCCCCGAGGCAGCTCCCAATCAAATATAGGTCATTAACCCTTCCGAACGGATTTTCCAGGTTCCTTCGTTCGGAAACCCGGGCGCCTCTCCGGAATCGCTGTCGGTCCAGCCGGCGGCCATCATGGCGACGGCGGACAGTAAACCTCCGTTGCCGGGGAGGTAGATGGTAAGAGAATGATTCTGGAAACAGTGCCCGTTCGGCAAATACCGATTTTTCTCCGCATCCATCAGAAGCACATCGACTGCCTTCTCCGGCATGCCCAACCGTGCAGCCGTCATGGCCATCATCGGAAAGTCCCATCCCCAAGCGGATTTCCAGTTCCATACCTTGATAATTTTATCGTAAGTGTGCCGCATGGTCTCCTTATCCGCCATGGCGCCGGGCAATAGCCCCATACTGGCTGCCATGGTCGGGTGGTCGGTCGTGTATTCCTTGTTAGAGAAAGTATCGGGAGCCGTTTCCGCCGCTACATACACCCCGTCCACAACAGGCAAGGGCGACAGATTAGCTAGGATATGGTCCCACTTCTCCTCTCGAGGCAGTCCTAAGCGCATCCTCCATTGCTGGGCCGTTTCCAGCCCAAAATGCCAATACGCCAGCTCGAAGGTTGGATTGATGGTGGTTTCATGATCATATCTCTCCTGCGCCGGAGCCACCGGTGGACCGAGAACATAGCGGGAGCCCGCTTCGTCCCACTCCACGAAAGAAGCCATGAACAGAGCACTTTCGTGCACAAGCTCCTGATAACGCTCCAATACCTCGCCGTCCGGATGGGACCGGTAAAGCAGTTCACAATAATAAATGGGATGCGGCTGCTGCCAGATCAGGAACGGCTCGATATAGCAAGGCATTTGCCGGCCGTCGGGCGCCACGCATTTCGGCCATCGTGCTCCTTCATAGCCTTGGCTCTTAGCGGTTTCCCGCGCGATCGGGAGGATCGATTGGTACCACGGAAGGCTGTTTTCCAATAACTGCGGTCTTCCCCACAAAGCAAAATGCACCGCATGCCACCAATGCATTTCGAGGTGGAATTTACCGTCCCAGCTATTGAACACGTAGCCGGTTTCCTGCGGAGGAAGCGATCCGCTGGAATTAATGTACGTTTGATAAAGGGAGAGAACCGTACGCCGTTCCAGCTCGGGTGCTCGGGGATCCGTGGCGTCTCCGAAATCGATAAACCCTCCATCGCTCCAAAAGGAGCTCCAGTGATCGGACGAGGCTTCCGCCGTTTGTTTATAGGACGGTAGTTCAAACCGGCCCTCTTCCGGTGTGAACAGGGTGACACATTCGAAACGGTTCCCTTCCGTTCGAGGCTTGAGGACAAAATGATGGCCCTCCTCGCCGATCAGCTCTCCCGGGACGTTCCACTCCGTTATCACCTCAAAACGGTCCTGGTCAAGCGTCCGTTTAAATACCGCGTGACGGTCTCCGGCCGTTAGATCCGTCTGATGAGCCTCAGGCCGGTCCCATACAACCGATTGCTTATGCTGGCTTCCGTAGGGGAAACGATAAACGCATTCGATAGCCCCTTCTGACAAGAGGTCGGACTCGACTTGTACGGCGATCAGATCCCTTGCCGGATGACAGCACGTGCGCACCGTTATGGAGGCATCGTCCAAAAGGAAACGGCTCTCCAGGATTCCGGTCCACAAATCAAGAGTTTGTTCCAATTGGCCAAACTGCTCCGGCTTGGCGTAAGCCCCCGACTTCGTACGGAACCGGAGACCCACATGACCGAGATGCAGACGATGCGGATTCGCCCGCAGCCAATCGATGGCGCCGGTTCTTCCCTGGGTTAGCCAGGGGAAGTACCTGTACCCGGTTTCACGGCCATTGAAGGTTTTATAATTCGTTAGCGGAAAGCCCTCGGCCGAATAACCGTTCGGATTCGGAGAGGTGTGCCATCCCCAGTTGGACATGGTCCCCAAGGGTATAGTATTCGTATACAGTTCAGGAAAACTCTGCAGCCCCGTAAAATCCACCGTCATGGCAAATTCGCCATTGCCTACGGAGAATGGGGATAAGGGGTCTATCCCCCACACCATCGGATTATTTCTCGTAACCACTCTCTTCCTGTCGATCTTCAATCGGTTCACCCTTCCTATTCCCAGTTCACCTGCACAGCTTCACCTTAGCCCACGGAACAAGGATGGAAAAGTGTAGATTCTTTACCTTTTGTAGCTTTTGTTTACTTGAAGGCTATTGTTACCCTGGAAAATAAAAAAGATGACCCCGGTTCCATATCGGGATCATCTTCTTCGAGCCGGGTAGAGGCGGCATCAGGCCGGCGGACGCACCGTCGTCCCTTGCGTGTCGAGCGCGGCGAACCGGCTGAGGAGCAGAAGAGCCGCCAGGCAGAGCACGCCTCCGATGATGAACGGGACGGCGGTCTGCCAATTGAATACGGCCACGGCGAGCAGCGGACCGAGGATCCGGCCCAGGCTGTCCATCGACGAATTCAGCCCTGTGGCAACGCCCTGCCCCACGGTGGTCCGTTGGGTGATCAGGGACGTGACACACGGCCGGATGAGGGCGTTCCCTGCGCCGAAAACGGCCAGGTACAAGGTGGCGTCAATCAAATTCGACGACAGCAGCAGCAGGAAGAAGCCGGCGGCCGAAAGCGCAAGCCCAAGCGCGATAGCGGGCTTCTCCTTGCCGCGGAGACGGCGGACGACCCCGCCCTGAATGGCGGCGCCAACGATCCCGTTGGCCAGGAACATCCAACCGATCTGATAGCTGGTCGCTCCGACCCGCTCCAGCTCGAAGAGCTGGAAGGTGGACTCGAGGCCGGCTAGAGTAAAGGAAACGAAGAACGACAGGACATAAAGGTACTTAAGCTTTCCCTGGAAGGCCGTCCAGCGGGATGGCTTGGGCATGTCCTTGGCGTGCCTCTTGTCCGGAGTCAGGGACTCCTTCAACACGCTGAGCGCGAACAGGAACACCAGGAAGGACAGGGCTCCCGAAGCGTAGAAGGGCAGGTACGAGCCCCATACGCTGAGAATCCCCCCGATGGCCGGGCCGAACACGAAGCCCATGCCGATCGCCATTCCCACGAAGCCCATCCCTTTCGTCCGGTTCTCTTCAGTGGTGATATCCGCCACATAAGCCACCGCACAGGAGGCGACCGCACCGGAGAAGAGGCCCCCGATAATGCGCGAGAGGTACATCATCCACAGCACCCCGTCCGATAAGCCGAAGATGAGGAAGGAGATGCTGAAGCCGAGCAGTCCCGTCAGGATAACCGGCTTGCGGCCGATGCGGTCCGACAAGCCGCCCCAGAACGGAGACATGAAGAAGGAGACGGCCGAGTAGACGGACAGCAGCATGGCCAGATGGAAGTTGTTGTTCCCGGTTTCCACGATGATGGCGGGAAGAACGGGAATAATAATGCCGAACCCGACGAAGACGGTGAACAGCATGAACACGATGGTCAGAAGTTGTTTTTTCATGGAGAAATGCAGCCCCTTACACGATTTTGAAATTTTGCCTGAGCGTCGCGGCGCTTACCTAGAATTAGATTCCCCTCAGCAGGGAGGAATCGTCCGGTCTAGAAGATTAAACGGCGGCCCGCTTGCCGAAGCGGATGAACCACTGCATGACGAGCAGCAGGAACAGCACGACTCCGCTTCCGATGAAGGAAGCCCGGATATTGATCCAGTCCGACAGCCAACCGGATACGATCGGTCCAATGGTCGTTCCCAGCCCCTCGATTGTCAGGAAGAACCCCCAGACGGCTCCCCTCTTCTCTTTCGGTATGGCCTTAGCCAAGAGAGCGTTCCATGACGGAATGATCAAGGCATAGCCCAAACCGAGCAGCGCCACCAGAACGTACAAAGCCGGCAGGCTTCTTACCAGCGTAAACACCAGAAGAACCGCCGAGCTTATGACCAGACCGGCGTTAAGAAACCACTTGATGCCCCACCGGTCCACCAGCTTCCCTACGGGAATCATGCTCAGGACGGTTATCCCGCCTCCCACGATCAAGAAAGCCCGGAATTGACCGTTCGTCAAATGGAGTTCCCGGGTGGCGTAAAGGGTAAGAACCGGCGTCAAGAGGCCTAAAGCGAACGTCTGTGCGAACATAGCGGGGAAGATAATCCGGCTGACGTTCATCGATTTCCGCACTTCGCTTAAATAAAGGCCCATACGTTGAACACGGCTCAACCCGAGTCTTGCCGTTCTCCGGCTGTCCCGGCTGCGGCGCAATCCCTCTTTCTGCTTCTTCCTGCCCGGCAGAAAGAGCGCCACGATCACAACCAGGATCATCAGCCCGATGTAGAGCTTAAAAGCTGTCGAATACCCGCTTCCTATAAAATAGGTAGCCACGAAAGGACCGAGGCCCACTCCCGACAGCCAGGCCATGTACACCACGCTCATGACCGTCCCGCTGCCCTCTTCGCCGGCTATCTCCGTAGCCCCGGTTATGACGCAGGGCCAAAGCGGAGCCGTTCCGATCCCGAGCAGGGCACAGGAAACGATAATCCATCCGAAGCTTGAGGCCGAGGCGATAATCAAGACGGAAGCAAGTGTCGAGAGCACGCCGATCAGCATGCTCGTCCGGTAGCCGATCCGGTCGATCAGCCAGCCGATCGGTGTCCGAAGCAGGTTGTCCCCTATGTATTGGACGGCCAGCGTCCAGCCGATCACCGTAACGGAGGCTTTCAGAACATCGTTAAGGTAAACGGGAAGAAAGGTCACCAGGAGAGCGCCCTTCACGAATTCCACCAGGAACATGATCACAAGCAGCTGCAGCACGAATGGGGATGTCAGCATCTTCTTGTCGAGTTTCTTTTTTACGGGATTCATGCTACACCTTCTATTCGGACAAAATTAACTTGCATCTGCGTCCCTATTTGTTATACTCATTTTGTTTGTTTCCATAACACCTCACGAAAGGAAGAGACGAAACCATGGATCACCATCGCACCCCCTTGTTCTCCGCCCTGGTCCGGCATGCGGAAAGCAATCCCGTCCAGTTTCATATCCCCGGTCATAAAAAAGGAGTGGGCATGGATCCGGAATTCCGCCAGTTTATCGGGGAACGCGCTCTTTCCATTGATTTGATCAATATTGCTCCGCTTGACGATCTTCACCAGCCGACCGGCGTGATCGAAGAGGCCCAGAAGCTTGCCGCGGATGCATTCCATGCAGATTATACCTTTTTTTCCGTTCAAGGCACAAGCGGCGCCATCATGACCATGATCATGTCCGTCTGCTCCGAAGGCGACAAAATTATCGTTCCCCGGAATGTTCATAAATCGGTCATGTCGGCCATCATTTTTGCCGGCGCCAAGCCGATCTTCCTCTCTCCGGTGCGGGACGAGAACCTCGGGATCGATCACGGCATCACGACCCGGTCGGTTCGAAGGGCGCTGGAGAAGCATCCGGACTCCAAGGCCGTCCTTGTGATCAACCCGACCTATTATGGAGTCTGTACCAATCTGAAGGAAATCGTCGAGCTCGTGCACAGCTACGACATCCCCGTGCTGGTCGACGAAGCGCATGGCGTCCTCATTCACTTCCATGACAAGCTGCCCGTGTCGGCTATGGAAGCGGGAGCCGATATGGCGGCGACAAGCGTTCACAAACTCGGCGGCTCGCTCACCCAGAGTTCCGTTCTGAACGTCAAATCGAAACGGGTGAATCCGAAGCGGATCCAGACAATCATCAGCATGCTGACGACAACTTCGACCTCCTATATCCTGCTTGCTTCCTTGGATGCGGCCCGCCGCAATCTGGCCGTCCACGGCCGGCAGATGGCTGAGGAAGCGCTCAGGCTCGCCATGCATGCCCGCGAGAGCATCAACCGCATTCCCGGACTGTACTGCTTTGGGGAAGAGATTCTCGGGACGGAAGCGACTTTCGATTATGATCCGACTAAGGTTACCGTTCATATCCGGCATCTGGGCATTACGGGCTACGACGCGGAGAACTGGCTGCGCGAGCGTTATAACATCGAAGTGGAACTAAGCGATATGTATAATATTCTTTGCCTGGTGACCCCCGGCGATACCCAGGACACCGTCGACCTGCTCATTGCCGCCCTTAGAGAGCTTGCCGAAACACACACCAACCGGGAAGCCAACGAGCTCGTCATCAAAATTCCGGAGATCCCTCAGCTCTCCCTATCCCCGCGGGACGCTTTCTACGGCGATACGGAGACCATTCCTTTCAAGGATTCAGCAGGCCGGATTATTGCCGAGTTCATCTACGTCTATCCGCCGGGCATCCCTATTCTGCTTCCCGGGGAAGTCATCTCCCAGGAAAACATCAACTATATACGCGAGCATGTGGAGGTCGGCCTTCCGGTCAAAGGTCCCGAGGACCGGGGCATCGAATTCGTGAAGGTTATCGTGGAAACCACCGCTATTTTCTAAGCTCGCTTCCCAGGACCCGGCCCTTTCCCAAGGACCGGGTTTTCGCATGTCCGGGCAACCCTTCTCCCCTGTCTTTCCTCTTGGCGGCACAGCCTTTCCAGCAATCCCCAATGCCAAAATCCAATACAAAATGCGCTAGATTCAACACTATCTTTTTAGGCATAACTTCACTATAATTTTACCTGCATAGCAAAAAAAGAATACACCCAAACGACCTGCCGAGACCGTATGAGGCCGACCACCGTTTGGCAAGACATCCAGGTTTTACAACCATTCCTTCATTAAAATAGCTGGTTTCGGACCAACAAACAGGAAGTGAAGCGGATCATGAAATACGGGGTCGTCCTCGTCGGCTGCGGATATATGGGTGCCACCCATTTGGATAACATAAGCAACCACCCGCAGGTTAATCTTATAGGCGTTTCGGATTTGGTCGAAGAGAAAGCGAAAGAATTCGCCGACCGGTACCAGGCCGCCTCTTGGAGCACCAATTATAACGATTATCTCGTCCGGGATGATGTGCACATCGTGATCATTGCCACCTATCCCTCTTCCCATCTAGAAATTACCCGGGCGTGCGTACTGGCGGGCAAGCACGTTCTTTGCGAAAAGCCTATGGCCCCCAACCTTAAGGATGCCGCTGAAATCGTTCAGCTTGGCAGTACGGCTAAGACCAAGGTGCTGGTCGGCCATATTCTCCGGCACAATTCCACCTTTCAGCGGGTGGGAGAAATGGTGCGCGATGGGGCTATCGGAAGCCCTGTCGTCATGAGAATGTCCCAGATCAAGAAAACGGTGGACAACTGGAAGTCTCACTTGGCCCTTCTCAATCAGGTCTCCCCCATCGTCGACTGCGGGGTCCACTATGTCGACGTTATGCGGTGGTTCACCGGCGCGGAGGTGGTGTCCGTGAGCGGGTTCGGCCAAAGGCTGGAGCCCGACGTTCCCGAGCACACCTACAACTACGGAATGATTAACGTGAAGCTGTCCGACGGCTCTATCGGGTATTACGAGGCCGGATGGGGACATAACATGCCGAACGAGAATCTGAAGGAATTTATCGGCCCCAAAGGGCGCATCCGGATCACGTACCGGACCCACCGTCCCCTGGAGGAACAGCATCTCGGCAACCTGATTGAGCTTGAGCACTATCCTGACGGCCGTAAGGAAGAATTCAACATCGATTTCTCCTATAAGCCGACCGGTAGCCAATTCCAATACCTCATCCGGATGATCGAAGAGAACCTGGATCCTAAGCCTTACCTCCAGGAATTCTACCGGGCGCTGGAAGTGACCATTCTCGGCGACAAAGCCATCCATGAAGGCCGGACGATCGCCTGCGTGGAGCAGCGGCTCCCCGATGTCGTCAACCTCTGAGCTCCAGCCGTCCATAGCGACTGATTTCCCCAAGCCCTGCCTCCGCGGCGGGGCTTTCTTGATTCTTCGGGTAGGGACAACAGCATCGGGGATCCGCTCCTGTTCCCTGGCCGCCGCCTTCTTCCCGAGAGGCACCGGGCTGAGAGAGCTTTGTCCCAGCGTATCGTTCGGCATTGGACCGGGAGAGCCCTTCCCTTACCGGGTGACAAATGCTATGATGGGAAAAGAATTTTATTCCATAGGCGGGTGTTCATGCATGAGTCAAAGCGCTTACATTCAATTGGTCGAAGGCTCGGCGCAGCCGACGTTTACCCTGGACGAGCTCAAGGAGGCTCTCGTCAGCTACAAAGACCAGCTCGCCCTAACCGGCAAGCAGCTGGGCTGGGATTACGAGGACGCCGGATTTCCTTACAGCTTCGAAACAAAGCCGGAGGGCGAAGGAAAATGGTTCTACCTGAAAGGGAAGAACAGCCTGTACAAATATATTGTGCTGGGCGTAGGAAGCCGCCCCGACGGCAGCGGGACGGAACGCTCGTTCATCCAGGTGGTGCTCCCCGACGACTCCACCCACGGAGACAAAGCCAAAGCCAATGAGCTGTGCAAGCATCTCGGGAAGCGCCTTAAAGCGGAGCTTCACCTGTTCAACGGACGAATCATGTATTTCAACCCGCGCAAATAAGCTTGCTTACAGAAGAAGAACCCTTTCCTAGCGGGAAGGGTTCTTCTTGGTTAGGCAGGCTCGCAAGCCCGTTTACGGTTACCTCTTACTTGTCATTCTCTTCGGCTGCGATTTCATTATAAATGGCCACCACACGGTTCCATTCTTCATCGTCCTCGATGCTGACGAGATACGCTTCGTCGTTCTCTTCCTCAATGCGGAAGATGACCCCGTCGGCTTCCGGATCATTGCGGTCCAGCAGAACCGCATAGGCCTGGCTCTCGGATTCGAAGGTGTAGACCATCACCATCTCGTGTTCCTTGCCTTCGGCATCGGTTACGAGAAAGACATCTTCTTCGTGTTCGTGCTCGTGGTCATGACCGCATCCGCAGTTATCCTCATGCTTATGATCGCTCATGGTTTTCCCTCATCTCTTCGGTTAAATGGTGTGCTTAACGTATAGTACCATTTAAGCTCCCGGCAGGTCAAACCCTGACCTCTCCCTGGCCGATCGGCAGGTCCGCCCTGCCGCCAGGATCGATTAGCGGGCCTCTCTCCCTCGTTTCCTGGGCTCCATACAGCAAAAAGCCCCGGAATCGGATAAGATTCCAGGACTTCTCGGCCGGTTTCGCTTATTCGGAAACGATAACCTTCTGAGAGACCACCGTATACTCGTTGTTTAGCAGGAAAGAGAACTTAACGGTGTAATTCCCCTTCTGGGTGAAGTTGACCTTGAACGGCCACGGGTACCAGAACGATTCTTCGTTCGTATCGAGCGGAACCTCGAGAGCCGGCGTTGCCTCTTCTCCACTCGGCGCGGTGATGGAGATCTTGAAGCCGTCCACATGGAGCTTCAGGTTATCCACCTGGGAGAATACGACGAAGTTAACGGTCTTGCCCTGGTCCACCTTGGCGAAAGGTTTCTGAAGGGAATAATCCTTGTTGCTGACATCCTGAGCAAAGAACATGTGTACGTTGGGCTTATAAATATCCGCCGTCTTGGCGTCATTATCCCATTTCACCATAGCCTGTAAAGAATCCGTCAGCTGACGAAGCGGGAGCACCGTTCGTCCGTTCATAACGAACGCCGGAACATCCCCTTCCGGGAACGCTACATCGGACCCATTAATCCGGACTTTGGCTTTCGAATATCCTTCATAGCTTCCCCACAGCGAATCCGCAAAGACGGTTGCCGTAAAAAGCATCGAGAAGACACAGATAAGGACAGCCACTCGTTTCGCCTTCATCGTCCACCTAACCTCCATCTGATGTTGTTTACATGATAGTTTATACTCGGTCCCTCAGGAAGAGTTGCGATGGTTTTGTAAAAAATCTTCACAAGTTCCCTGCCAAAAATTGCAGCACCTTCTCCGTATAGGCCTTGGGAAAAAGCTTGTACGAGCCGACATGTCCCGCCTGCTTCGTTTCCCAGAATTCGAACTTGTCGGGATGAGCCTGCCACATCGATTGGCTGTTGACCGACGGAATCTTGTCGTCATCCTTGCTGTGGATAAACAGAACGGGACGCGGATAAACGGCGTCCGCTGCCGCCGAAACGTCCACGAGCCCCGGGTGGACGCCCACCAGCGGGGGAAGAATTCCCAAGATCAAGGGAGTAAACGGAAAGCTCGGAAGGTGGGACCACGCCGGCAGGTTCTCCTTCAGGTAGCGTTCGAGGTGGCTGAACGGGCTGTCCGCTATGACGGACGCGACCGACGGCTCCTCCGCGGCCGCCAGAAGGGCCGTACTGGCCCCCATCGAGAACCCGAGCAGCGCCGTCCGTCCCGGATGCTCCTGTTTCACCCAATCAATCGCTCCCAGCAGGTCCTGCTCCTCGTACTCGCCTACCGAGGTCAGGCTTCCTCCGGATTCGCCGGAATTGCGGAAGTCAAACATCACCACCCCATAGCCCTCTTTGATTATCGATTGGACCAGCGGCATGATGTGCGCGTCGTCTTGCAGACGGTTCTTCGAGTAGCCGTGGGCGATAATAACCGTCTTCCCGCCGGTCCCCTCCGCCCCTGGAAGAAACCAGCCCTTCAGAGAGATCTTGCCGTCCCGGCTAGGGAATGAAATCTTCTCGTAGGCCAGCCCGTAATCCGACGGCGTCTCGGTTAAAGGCTTCTTGGCGGGATGGGTAAGGCTCCATCCTACGTAAGTGGAAAGACCCGCCGCGCATAGCGTCAGGAGGGCAGCCAGCACGAGCGTGATTCTGACCAGCCTCCCCCGCCATACTCCGGCTGATCTTCTTCTCATGTCCATCCTGGTGACTACCATTATAAATTCACGGCCCCTTTATCTAATCAGCATCACATTTCCTGATTATAGCATGGAAGGACGGGGCCGTTTAGCGGGTAAGCAAAAAATCCTTAAGCCTTGTTTCGCACTTTCCTTTCAGCACCGACGGCATGATCACGCAGTGATGCTCATACCCTTTATGGCGGTACATCACATGGACATTCCGGTCCGCCGACATCTCTTCCAGCAGGATGCGGCAGCCGGTGCTCCTCAGCCTCTTGCGGATCCGGGCATGCTCGGCTTCCGCATACCGGGCGAGCTGCCCGGCCAGCTCCTCCCAGAACCGGTCGAGCTTGAACAGCCCCGTCTGCTTCCGGTCCCAGTCCAGCGCCTTTTGCAAGTACAGCGTCACTATGTAGTCGTGGATCCCCTGCTCGATTTCAAAATCCGGCATGCGATCACCTTACGGATAGATATAGTAGAAGCGCAGGATCGGCTTCTTTATTAGTATAGCGAACACACGTTCCTTTATTCAACCGGTAAAATTTTTCTTCCCTGGAGCCTTTTGATTTCTTGTCCTCAAACCGATATAATCAGGGGCAAGGCCGACTTACCGCGAGGGAGGAATTCAGGCATGAGGAAGAACCGCCGGCTGGATGCCGAAATCGAGTCCGTCAAGAAACACCTGGCCCTGATCGCGCACAAATACCAGTACAACTTCCGGCATCCCCAGGTGGTTGCCGTCAGCGAGAGGCTCGACCGCCTGATCCTCCGCCAAATGAAGCCCTAATGGAACGTGAAATCAAACTTACCTAATCATAAGAAAAGTCCCTCCCGCTAAACGGTGAGGGACTTTCTGCTGTTCTTGGCACTTGATCAACGAAGGGCGGCTTCCAAGCGGCGGAACTGAGCAGCCATGGCGAGCCTCCACGGAAGCAGCATGCCGTAGGCAAGCAGGAAGAACAGAGCACCCGTCTGCGGCAGGGTTACGTAACGCTCCACATAACTGTGCAGAAGAAGGCGGATCGCCAGCAGCACAAGCAGGATGACCACGAACGCCTTGGAACGCTCCAGGTAGATCTCCCGGCCGGATGGAACGAAACGCGACGTGCGGATCAGCGGGTAAGAGAAGAAGAGCGCTCCCGCCGCCCACGCCCCAACCGCCCACAGCCAAGGGATCCGCGTCATAGGGAACAGAAACATTAGAAAGCCCGAGCTCATGGCCAGAGGGGGGATGATTATTTTACGAAGGGTAACCGGCTTGGCGGCGCCCTTGATGCGATAAAGAATGACCATAACGGCAAACAGCGCCGATCCGACGGTGGATGTGGCCTGAAGGCCGGCTTGAGTCGGATGGATCATATGGCACGCCTCCCTTGTTTTCACTCCCTCTATTATATCATGAAGCGGAGAGGATTAGGAGGACATGCGGGAACAGCTTTCTATTGGAAGCGGCCGGCCGGGTTACTTGTAGCCCTTTCCTTTGGTAAGCATGCAGGGAACTCCTCTGCCCAAGGCTCCGGGCTGGGCCATGGCCTCCATATACCGGATGCCCCTGGCGCATTTATGCTTGCAGGCATGACACACATCGGACGTTACGATTTTCATGTTGAACTGGTTCCGGTCCACCGTCGATAGTTCTTTTTTCTTGCCCGTTTTCTTTGCCATGCCCAATCCCTCGCCCTTCATTTGTGATGGTACGATAGCCTATGCCGGGCAGGTGCCCATGGTGCAGGCACGACGGGCTTTTTTGGGTTAGGAGGAAGGGATTTTTTGAAATCAGACCCTCCGGCATGTTAAATTATAGAAAAACGGCCAAGCGCCGCACGGAGGATCCGTCCATGACCATCCGCATTGAAATGCTCGGCACGGGAAGTGCTTTTGCCAAGAAATATTACAACAACAACGCCCTCATGACCGGCGGGGATTATACGCTGCTCGTGGATTGCGGCATTACCGCCCCTTCCGCCCTCCACCACATGGGAGTCGGCCTCGAGAAGATCGACGGCATTTTCATCTCCCACACCCATGCCGATCATGTCGGAGGGCTCGAAGAGATTGCTTTCCGAATGAAGTTCGAACACGAACGTAAACCCGACCTGCTCGTGCCGGCGGGAATTCGCCGCTCTTTGTGGGAACATACGCTTAGAGGAGGGCTGGAGAGCCCGGAAGACGGGGCCGACAGCCTGGACGCTTACTTCCGCGTCATCGAAATTCCGGAAGAAACGGTTCATGAGGTGGCACCCGGCTTTACAATCGAGCTCTTCCAGACGAAGCACGTGCCCGGCAAGCTGAGTTACTGCCTCATCGTCAACGGAGGGCTGCTTTATACGGCCGACACCCGGTTTGACCGCGGGTTAATCCGGTATGCCTACCACGAACGGGGCTGCCGCCATATTCTGCACGACTGCCAGCTGATCACGCCGGGGACGGTTCATGCCACACTCGAAGAGCTTCTTACCCTTCCCGAAGACATTCAGAAATCCGTGCTTCTCATGCATTACGGAGACAACATGGAGAGCTTCATGGGGAAGACGGGGCGGATGACGTTCATGAAGCAGCATAAGGCTTACGAATTCGATGTATGATTCTTCCGGTCCGGTCGGACACTATGGGGAGAAAGGAGGCGATCCACCATGGAACCGAACAACGGACAATCCGCCATGAGGCCGGACCGGACTCAGGTTAAAGCTGTGCGCAAGAACGGGGACGGGGATATCGTCGAGCTTCTCCTCGAAAGCGGCCAAGTCGTGAATTACAAGGAAGCCCAGGCGATGGCCAAGAACGGCCAGATCGAGCACGTGAATGTGTTCAAGGGGCGCGACGGCGACGAGCATTTAAGAAGCGATGCGGACGGGGATCCGACGAACAACCTGGATAACCTTCCGACGTTCTGATGAAATCTGCCGATCGGGCAGCCCGGAGCATCCGCCATTCGTAAAACACAAAAAAACCAAGGGCATGGAAACCCTTGGTTTTTTTGGTCTGCCAGAGGACGTATCTACTCCACCAGGCTTTTGCGCATCCGGACATGAGGAATGCCGGCGTCGTCGAAGGGCTCGTCCGAGATCGTCTCGTAGCCCAGCTTCGCGTAGAACGCCTCTGCTTGGCACTGTGCGTCGAGCAGGGAGTAAGCGGCTCCCTCCTCCCTCGCCCAGGCCTCTAAAGCTGCAATAACGCGGCGGCCTGCTCCGATCCCTCTATACTCAGAGAGCACGGCGATCCGCTGAAGCTTCGCCGTATCGGGGGTATAGAAGCGCCATCGTCCCGTACCGACGGGGGTGCCGTCCTCTCCCTGCAGCAGAAGATGATGGCAGGCATCGAGTGAAGCATCGAACTCGTCGATTTCCAGATCGGCCGGCACCTTCTGCTCTTCTACAAATACTTTAAGCCGCACGGAGAAGCACTGCTTCAGCTCCTCGCCGGTCATTACCCGCTTGGTTTCCATTCTCTCACCTGTTCCCTGAAAAAGTAGGTTCTGCCCGGCGATGACACGCTTCCGGACTTCCCTCCTACTTTACCTCTTTTGAGGCTTCCACGTAAACCCGCTATCCTCGGCTTCTTAATTTTGTTACACTTATAGATGGAGAAAGAAATCGGTAAAGGAGCCCTTTTGTAATGAACATTGCCTTTTTCCTGCTTCCCAAGCAGGAAGTGATTTGTCTTACCATGCAGACTACTTTGCGCCAGACATTGGAAAAAATGGAATTCCACCGCTATACCGCCGTTCCTATTCTGAACGACGACGGAACTTACGCCGGAACCGTTACGGAAGGCGACCTGCTGTGGTACTTCAAAGGCCTTAAGGATCTGAATTTTGAAACCGCCCACCGCCATTCCCTTTCGGAAATTCCCTTGCGGATCCAGAACCGGACCGTCCGCATCGATTCCAATATGGAAGATTTGATTGCCCTTGCCAAAGCCCAGAACTTCGTTCCGGTCGTAGACGACATGGATAAATTCATCGGTATCGTCCGCCGCAGCGATATTATTGAATATTGCACCGCCCAGCTGTTTAAAGAAGAAGCGACCTCCTGACGGAATCCGCTCGATCTAAAGAAGAGAACCAGCACAGCTGGAGCCATACTGCCAAAAAACCCGGTCAAGGACCCCTTAGGTCCTGACCGGGTTTTTTATGAATTGTTTTCGGAGAAGGAGCTCCATCCCCGTTACCAACAATTGAGCGGTTCCCAGCATAAGGAACGGAAGCATTCCGTAGATGTAGCGGTCCACCGGGATAAACATGGCGTGAATGCCATAGAAGATAAACAGGCTGACCGTCAAGTAAAGAGCGGACCGGCTTCTCATAAGGGAAAGCAGAGGCAGAGCCGGCCACCCGATATAGACCAAGGCGAAGTGAAGCTTCTGAATCAGAGTGGCATACCACTGCGGAACATACGACGGATAGGCGCCCTGCCAAATATGAAGGTTGAACACCTTAAACTTCCCGATCGTGTACCACCGGATCCATAAGGATGGATCTTCCCGCAAGCCTTCCTTCAGGCGGCGGATCCCTTCTTTCATCTGATCCTCTTCCTTGATGCTTCCCCAGTCGATGGTTCCCCGAAAATAGGGATCCGTCCCTCCGAGGAAAGGGTTCCCCGATTCGCCCTTGGCAATCGGAATGAAGGTGTGGAAGGTCAGCGCATTGCGGATCCACCACGGCATCATGATGATGGCGAAGGCCGCCACGGAACGCACAATCATGGGCAGAAACAGCTTCCGGTGGGTAAACCACAGGAAGAAATACGGCACGACGGCGAGCGGAAGCACATTAGGGCGGATCAGCACGGTAAGCCCGAGCAGGATCCCCATCCCCACATGATCCCAAGGTTTGTTGTCTTGGATGACCCTCACCTGGAAGTACAGAAAGGCCGTGAAGCAGGTAAGGAACAGGACCTCGGTCAAAATAAGCGAAACGGAAACGGCATACGACGGATGCACCGCGGCAAAAAGCGCAGCGAGCAGGCCGGTCGCCGGATGAAACAGGCGCTCCCCGATCTTGTAAATAAAGAAGATGGCCCCGAGCGCCACGAAGCATTGAATGATCCTTACGGTCATCAAAGCCGGCTCGAGCGGCTCATAGCCGAAGAGGCCGAGTATGGCGGTCAGGAAGGCGGGGAAGCCTGGGGTGACCAGCGTGTTCGGCGCCGTATCCCGATAGGCGTAGACCCCTTTTTCGAGCCACTGGATGGCCAGCTTCGTATAGTTGAGCTGATCATAATTAACCGGTTCAAACGGATAGGTTAGAACATAATGAAGCCGCAAGGCAAGGGCCAACAGCAGAATGGCCCCGATTCCATAGGAATAGTAACGCCTTTTCAACGGGAGTCCCCCTTCGGTTGGATTAGGATCTGGCAATTAGAAACGCTCCACCCACAATGAGCAGCAACCCGATCCATTGTCCGCCGGACATCGTTTCCCTGAAAAACAAAATACCCGATATTGCCCCCATGACATAGGCCATGGACTGCAGCGGGTACACTCGGCTTAAATCATATTTGCTCAGCGCGTAGAACCAGATAAGCGTAGCCGCGGCAAACAGGAAACATCCGACCAGCATGGAGGGCTGCAGAAAAATGGGAATCAAATCATGCACCGATTTCAACGGATGCCGGCTTAAGGCTACCTTCCACAGGAGCTGTCCGGTAACCAGCAGAATCACGTTAGCCAGTACGATCAGAAGAATAGCCACGGGCTCCGTCCTCCTCTGGGCGTTTGGCTTGCAGCAAGGCCACTTCCTGGGTCAGGCGGGTCACTTTGCGGTGCAGCTTGGAAATAACCATCGTTAAGTGCATGATAAAAACCAGGGAAAACAATAGGCCGATCAAGAAAAGCAACGACGGGGCGTAAAAAATATGTACGGCTTCGGATAACCGGATCAGCAGGTTCGGAAACAGGCTGAAGAGCAGCATAACGAAGCCAAGCACGAGCCAGAGCAGCGCATAGCGCTCGGCGATCTTCTGCCGGCGGATCAACTCGATGGTAAAGCCGACAAAGGCCAGGCAGAACACGGTAGAAAGAAGATAAATGTTCATGTTGTCATCCCACATTCCTTATTCGGGTCATCAGTACGGCAAGGGACACCTTGACCATATAATACAACGATTTGAACGGCGTAATCGATGACTTGCCGGCCGTCCGGCTGTGCATCTGAACCGAAGCCTCTTTGACCCGGAAGCCCATCCGTTCCAACAGCACGACTGCTTCCACCTCGGGGTAATCGTCCGGATAGTAATTGGCGAACACTTCGATAATTTTACGGTTCACCGCCCGGAAACCGGAAGTCGGATCTGTAATCCGCTTGCCTACGGTCAAGTGAATCAGCCAAGTAAAGAACTGAATGCCGAGGCGCCTGGACAGGCTGGACCGGTAAGACGTCTTCTGGACGAAGCGTGAGCCGACGCAGCAGTCCGCTTCCCCGTTCGCAATGCTGGCAATAATTTTATTCAGCTCCGCCGGATCATGCTGGCCGTCCGCATCAATCTGAATGGCGATGTCATATCCGTTCCGGTACGCAAACAAATACCCGGTCTGCACCGCCCCTCCGATGCCGAGGTTAACCGGAAGGTCTACGACATGGGCTTTCCCCGAAGCTCTCGCCGCCGCGCTCGTCCCGTCCTTAGAACCGTCATTAACGACAACAATGTCTATTTCGGGATGCCGGCTTTTGACCGATTCAATGACGCTTCCGATACTTTTCTCTTCATTATAAGCCGGAATAATTACCAGAATGTTCATCGTTCTCCCCCTTCCTACAATAGTCATGTCTACCTAAATATACCCAATGGATTTCGGGCTTAAACAAATCCGTTCCGACCTGTATAGACGTCAAGTATAGCCCAAAGGTTTCGCTTGGAACTATTAATTTTTTGTGAACTCTGGAATAGCTGGCAAAAAAAGGCCTTCTGGTATAGGCCATGCCGTCACGGGGCATACTAAAAAGTGGAATGTTTTTAAAGGAGGACTTCATAAACTAGAGTAACCCGCCGATAAATAGTTTAGGAAAGCCGATTCCATACGCAGGAGTTCCGGCCCCTCCCGTCGAAATGATTGCGTTATTCTTATCCATGAGGTGACCATTGTGCAAATCAACAACCAACCGCAAGTTCTTCTCCATGACGTCGACTTTGACAACGCCATTCTGTTCCAGCGCCGCATCTCGGTCTGGCAGCAGGGCAAGTGCGTGGAATATTGCGGCACCGTAGAGAAGTTTACCGAAACCTCGGTCATTATCCGAAAGTCTAGCCCCGGGAAATGCGATGCTTATTTCTTAAGAGAGTTCTCTGAATTCCGCGTGGAATAACAGGTTTGGACCTCTCGGCGGCCCAAGGACAATGTCCTTGGCTCTACATAAAAAAAATGTTTGACATCCGCACATAACCTTGGTAATATACTAATTGTCCCTGACACGTGACTTGATAGCTCAGCTGGGAGAGCACCATCTTGACAGGGTGGGGGTCGTCGGTTCGAGCCCGGCTCAGGTCACCATACATACCAGCAGAAGCTCTTGAGATTCAAGGGCTTTTTTGTTTTTCACTAAATATCACCACTATAAGCTAATGACCATTATGTGCCGATCTCCGCCACAAATACCTGCTGGATCGTGTCCCGAAACAGGTCACGAAGCTTGGCATGGATATCTTCAGCTGTCCGGCAATCTTTCGCTAATTCTTTGAAGACTTGCATCGACGTCGCTCAACGCTTAATGATTTTGACAAAGAGTGGGATTGCTATAAAGATAATCATATATTTTGTGTATGGTTGTATTGTCTCTTGGAAGCCTTTTATCGCTTTGAATGATTCTTCTAGAGGTGTACCTAAAAAGAGGTTTAGGATTATAAATCCCCCTCCACCGAGAAGGGAAATGCCAATGGGAATGGCGAGGGCAGAGAAGCCGATGAACACTATCTTTTTTAAAACGGTTTACCTCCTCCTTTCTTTTATAAGGCTGGTTCTTCAGACGGTACTCTCTTTCTATATATCTGCATCACTCCTAAACCGATAATAAGGGTCAGGATGCCGACGCTGAAAATGAGCAGGTATATCTGACTCGAGAATATCTATCCACCAAGACACCGAAAAGCATTTGACCAATTGGTACAGCGGTTGTTCCAGCAGTGATTTAGATAGCCATGACTTTTCCGATTAGGTTGTTAGGTGTTTCTTCTTGGATTTTGGTGTTGATAAAGATGTTAACTACTGTTAATGCAAACATGACGAGCATAGAACTTATCGTTACAATCAGATATTCGATAAAAGGACTGGAAATCAATCCGGTTGTTCCGGCTGCCATTATTCTCCCACTAAAAGCTTTTGGAGTGCAGATGATAATACGCTTATTTGCTTGCTGATTTTCTCTGTTAGTTCGTCCGATGTTTTAGAAATGGGGTTTTGGTGATGAATCAGGCCTGTCATATACACTTCGATCAGCGTTAGCACTTCTTCCTTATGCATAGTTGTCTTAAAAGTGCCGGTCTCTATCTGTTCTACTAAAAATGTAGCAAATGATTTCTGTAGATATTGAAGATTGGACACTTCGTTCAGTTGATCCTTCACTGTCTCAAATCGCGCAGGATCTTTTGAGTACAAGGAAACAAGTTCATAATAAATCGACCCATCTTCCTTTAGGGAAGCAACTATGTGCTGGCCGATGATGAAAAGAAATTGGTCCAGCTTTTCAACAGGCTCTGACTGACTTTGAAAAATGGCGTCAACTCCCTCCTTTATCGAAAGAGTTAAGGTTTCCTGGTTTAAGATCGCGACAAATACTTCATCTATATTAGCGAAATATTTATAAACGCCCCCCTGGCTCATCCCTGACTCCATCACGATATCTCTCATCGCCACTTCATAGACGGGCTTTTTTCTGCAAACACGCTTTGCTGCTTCTACTATTTCTGCTTTTTTCCGTTCGGCATGATCCGGTTTAACTTTTGGCATGAATCGTTCCCTCATTCTGTTAAGATTGGTTATTCTTTATCGTATCCATAATAAGTTCCGCTGCCTTTTGGGCACCCTTTTCTGCTTTTACCTTCATTCCTAAATGATTTGCCTTTTCTTGAACAGAAGCTGTCTGGGTAAAGCGGATGGCAGCTCCCAGTTTTTCCGCAGTCAATTCCTTCCTTGGAATAGCTTTAGCGCCTACTCCCAATTCATTCATCCTTCTGCCCCAAGCAAACTGATCGTTTCCAAACGGAATTATCACTTGTGGAACACCGAAACGTAAGGCCGCAGCTGTCGTCCCGGCCCCGCCGTGGTGAACGACGGCTGACATATAAGGAAAGAGCCATTCGTGAGGAACACTCTTTACAAAGAAGACATCCTTAGTATTTGGTCTTTCTTCCATCCCTCCACCCGCATTGATGATGGCGCGTTTTCCTGTTGCCATCAATGCTTCAAGTACCATGTCTGTAGATTCTTTGGCCCTCTTCTTATCCCCCACACTGCCAAACCCGACATAGATTGGTGCGTCTCCGGTGTTTAAAAATTGTTGCAACTCTTCGGAAGGCTGGTAATCGCTTTGATCCTCTATGAACCAATAGCCAAAAGAATGCACATGCTCCGGCCAATCCTTAGGAACAGGAAAAACGCTTGGACTTAATGATACGATGGTAGGGTTATTCTTGGTCCGCTGCTTTTGGTAAGGGTTAGTGAATCCTTTTGGCAGCTGTCCGAATTTTTCTGTCCAGTAACGCTTAAACCCTGTATTGGCCATCTTCCAAAATCCCTGCTCAAAGATAAGGTGTGTCAGTTTATTGGAAAGCTTCCCAAGCCTCACCTTGTCATAAAAAATAATCGCAGGATACTCATTGGTCGGAACCAAAGGGAAAGGGGAGGCAAGTATGCTTGGGATTCCCATTTCATTGGCAACAAAATAGCCAAGAGGCGAGCCCGGATGATACACAATAGCATTCGCTCCCTCGCACGCTTTATGTTGATCCTCCTGTGCACCTACCATTAAATCCATCAAGTCATCGTTCTTTAAGCTTGAAAAAAACTTAAAGGGATTATCCGCCTCTTTCACCACACCACTCTCAATAATTTTGGCAACATCTCCACGGATCTCGGCATAATCAAATCCATAACTCTCCACCAATCCTCGATAAGACTCCGAAGCGGCAATTCGAACATCCACTCCAAGCTTTTTTAATTCTAATCCAAGTGCAATATATGGCTGTGTATCACCGCGAGTCCCACTCGCTAACATCGTAACTAACATGTAAATTAACCTCCTGTAATAAAGTAGGAATTAAAAACGACAAACCTGTCGTTTTTATCTTATAACAGCTCTGTGCTAAGGTCAATAAAAAAACGACAATATTGTCGTTTTAAAACATTATGTAGATGTTTATGTCTCATTCCTTACGCTGCTTCCCCGAAACCCACCCCCGCCCGGTTCCGTATTAAGGAGGAGAAAGGATGATGGCGATGTCGTTAATTATAGGCTTCATTGCTTTGTTATTCTCGGCGGTTTTTTTTGTGATCCATGTGGCCCTGTGTGTATGGGCCTACCGGGACAGCCGAAGAAGGGGCAGGACTCAGGAGTTCGGCTTGCTGGCCGCGGTCGGGTTATTTTTCTTCCCGGTTCTGGGGTTGGTGGTTTATCTGATCATTCGTAACGATTAACCGAATTACCAATAGGCCTTTTCCGATGTCGGCGAGACGGGAAAAGGCCTTTTCGGTGTTCACGTGGGTGACGGGCCAGGATCCCCCCTCCCGCCTTTTTTAGGGGAGATTTAGCACTCTCTACTCTCCCGGCATATTCTAGTAATACCAAGAGAACTTTAGGAGGAGGGGAGCTTCATGATGGCCGATCTGTTCGCCTTGATTGATCCCAGGCTGGTTCTGGTCGTAACCGCTTGCTGGGTGTTCGGCTATTCTCTGAAGAGGACGCCGAAAATCCCGGATTGGAGCATCATCTGGCTCGTGACGGCATTGGCCCTGGTGCTAACCGTTCTGATTCTCGGCTTGTCCGCTGAATCGGTGGTTCAAGGCATTCTAACCGGAGCCGCCGCTGTGTATGGAAACCAGCTTTACAAGCAGACGATGGAGCGGGACAAAAAGGATCCCTAAGAAGAGTACGGCACCTATTCGCCATGTCGCTTTATTGCTGAGCCAGCCGTTCCTCGATCCAGCTTAACGTGTATCCCAGCGCCTGCTCCAGCTCCTCCGTTGTACCTTGAAAAGGATGAACGGTATTAAAAGTATGCCCTCCTCCCTTCACGGGATAGAGCGGAATATCGGGACGAACGGCGCGGAGTTCATCGCTGCCTCGGCGAAGCCTCTCAAAATCCTCGGTGCCTTGAACAAGAGCGATTGGAACGGACGAATGCCCGGCCCTGTTAAGAATATCGAAGCGCTCGCGGTTCCGCTCCATATCCTCCAGAATCTCGGCATCCAGCGGCATGGCCTGCTTGGTCCTGCCGTTAATGGTGTACGCCCGGCCTTCTTCCCTCATCTTCTTCTTCTCTTCTTCGGAAAAGAGATCGACCTTCACAATCCCGTTCCACGAAACGACTCCTGCCAGCTTACCCGGGTTATCGAAGGCGTAGATCAAGGCTGTCCCCGCTCCCCGGCTGTGGCCCAGGAGAAACAGCGGCTTCCGGGAGTTGTCCTCCAGGCCGAGGAATTTCTTCTGCTTAATCGCCGTTACCAGAAAAGCCACGTCCTCCTGCTCCCGGGAATATGTATTTCGAGCAAACTTGTCCAGCTCCGTGAACTCCAGCAGGTCCTCCCCCACTCCATTATGGGAAAAATTAAAAGCAACCACATCCACGTTCTCCGCCAGCCGCTCGGCCGCGTACGGAAAGAAGCCCCAATTTTTAAAACCTTTATACCCGTGACAGATAAGGAGAGTTCCGTGTGCTTCTTTCCTCGCCGGATACCCGTCCCCCCGGATGACCCGGTCTTCCCCCAGACGAAATTCAAATGCCGTAGCCATAGACAACCGCCTCCCTTGGTTAATCCTATAAGTATAAAGCCGTGGGACAAGCGATAGCAAACCCGTCTGGCAAAGGCTGCAACCTTTTTCCAGCAAGCCCCGTCTTAGAGGGTGGAGGTGATAACACTATGAAACTTAACCGCAAAACATTAGCCGCCGGCGCTCTTCTGCTGACTCTGGCGTGGGGGCAAGCTGCTTATGCCTTCTCCGACACCGCCGGAGATCCGCAGCAGGCCAAGATTGAAGCCCTGCAGAAGGCCGGACTGGTCAGCGGCATGGACGACCAGTCCTTCGTCCCGAAAGGCGAGGTGACCTTCGCCCAAGGTGTCCAATTCATCGTAAACGGAGCGGGGTTGAACATCGACAACATGCGGTTCATCAAGGAACCGAAAGCGAGCGATTACTTCACCTCGGTACCCGACGATGCCTGGTATGCCAAGGCCTTTATCGTGGCGCATCATAACGGGTTGACCTTCCCCAAGGACGTTAATCCGAATGCCACGATGAGCCGGGAGCAGTTCGCCTTGTACTTGGCCCAGGCGATTGATGCCAAAGGGGACTTCCCTGTCATCATGACCTTCATCATGTTGAAGGACGAAGACAAGGTGGACAAAGCAACCATGAACTCCATTCAGTTTCTGTTGAAGCTCGGGGTTGCCCAGTTGGACGGGAATAAGAACTTCCGTCCGAAGGACGTCATTACCCGCTCGGAAGCGGCCGGCATGATCTATGAAACCGACCGTTTCCTTCAGGAAAAAGGCGTGAAGAACCAGCCGGGCCCCGTTAGCGGAAATAACTAAAGCCGGCGAGTGCTAAGGTCGGACCGATCCGCCCTAAATGCCAAAAACCGCATTCCTTCGCCCTTCGGCGCGGGAATGCGGTTATTTATCTTCAGTAGGGAAAATAAAAAAAGCCTTGATTCTCCAAGGTTTTTTCATTGGTGGGCCCTGAGGGACTCGAACCCCCGACCAATCGGTTATGAGCCGACCGCTCTAACCAACTGAGCTAAGGGCCCCTGACATCTTCCATAGTAGAATTGGTTGCGGGGGCAGGATTTGAACCTGCGGCCTTCGGGTTATGAGCCCGACGAGCTACCGAGCTGCTCCACCCCGCGTTAATAGTTAGGCCGCCTGCCTTCCGACAGCGACAGAACTAAATATACACCAAACCAAAAGAAGATGTCAAGAGGAAGTTAAAGGACATAACGCACGCCAAAACGGCCTTTCTTGGACCGGTAAACCTCTACGTTATGGGGGCATTCGTATCCGTAAATCCACCAGTCTTCTTCCATTCGCTTAGCCAGGCAGCCGGCTTGAAATTTGCTTTCGTACAGCTTGGCCCAGTACACCCACCTCATCCTCCACCCTCCTGCCTGTCCGAGTTTCCCTTAGCTTTGCCCCAAACCCGGCCCCGCTATCCCCGAACAATTCAAAAAGCTTCCCGCAGGAAGCTTAGGAACGTGCATAATAAAGCGGACTAACCATTCAGCTGGCGTTCTCCTCGGCGGAAAGCGGTACCACAGATGATTCCGTTTCTTCGAAAACCCGGCTGATCGTCGGCTTCTCCGTATCCCCCGCAATGAGCTCGAAGGGTGGCCCGATTTCCTCTTCCCAATCGCGATGCTTATGGGCGATCCGGCTTGAAGCCGAAGCCGCGATGCTCGCTACCAGATCGTCCAGAAACGTATGAACGCCGTTTCCGATTTTGGTATCGAGCCGTTTGATGATTCCAATTTTATGTTTATCGAGATGGCCGAAGGTCGTTACACCGATACTCCCGTACCCGAGAACCGAGCCGAGCGCAAGCGTTTCATCGCAGCCGAACAAGCCCTCATCGGAAGCGACGATCGTTTGGAGCGGCTCGGAGAGCAGCCTTTGCTCCGCCAGCATATCGAGCTCAATTCCCACCAGAATGGCATGCTGCAGCTCTCTTTTCTCGAGAACCGCCCGGACACTCTCCAGGCAGACTTCCATCTGCAGGCTCGGGTTATAGGGGGCTTGCATTTCATAAACTATCTCCGCGATGTCCTCCAGCCTAACTCCCCGCTGGGACAATTTCTGAAGAACCGCATTTCTTACTTCCGTGCTGTGAACCCTGCGCATCCGAATCTCCCCTTTTCCACCGGTCCGCCCTCCAACCGTACGGCAAACCGAATGCATAGCATTTGATTGTTCTTCCCATTACCCCGCTGGAAGACAAATCAAACATTCCATTACGATATCGTTCTACAGGGTATGCTTGACCGTATTGGTTGGTTCCCCTGTGACGTGACCTGATGGGCAGCCGGCCAGCTCCTTGTAGGAGTGGTAAGGTTATGTATATTCCTCTGGACCCGAAGCATGCGCAGAAATTAGGATGATTGCCACCAAACCGTCACCCCTGAAACTCCTAGCAAAACACTCGGAAAAGTGATAAACTGTTAGTAAACCCAATCGGTAACGGATAAATCAAGAAAGTGAGTGTTTCCCCATGAGAAAATGGATTATCGCCTTAAGCGCAGCGGCCATCGTCGGAATCGCAGCCGTCGTCACCCAGCTGCAGACTCCCGCCAAAGCCGAACCCCTCACTCCGGATCCGCTTATCAAATTCAACGGGAGCACCGTAGAATACGCCCCCAATATGCCGGACTGTCATTAATCGGGACTGTCTCCTGTCAATGTTCCCTGTTCTCTTCCTAAACACTCAAGCCCCTTCCGGCCTGTTAAGGCTCGGAAGGGGCTTTTGGGTTCCACCCTAGCGCCAACCCCGCACCCGGGTCAGCTCCAAACGTCATCCCCTGAGGAGCCGTCGTCTATCTGGCCCTTTTCGTTAACGTCGGACGGCATTTGGCTTCCTTTGCTCAAATGAAAGCCGTGGCGCTCATGAGCGGATAGATCTTCCGTCCGTTTCGGGTCGTCCTCTCCCCCGGTCTGCTGCTTTGTATTGGGCATGCTTCTGGCCTCCTTGTTCTTCTTCTCCCTTATCTTTCCCTATCCACAGAAAAAACGGCATCTCCCGTTTAGAGGAAATGCCGTTTTACCGGTAAGCAATGCTTATTTTCCAAATTGCTGTGGATTCTCCCGCCACGATTGCAGATAAGCCACGTCCTTCTCTTGAATCGCGCCTTGCTTAACGGCGGTTTCAAGCAGCGAGGTGTAGTTCGACAGTGTTCTAAGCGGGATCTCTTTCTCGGCAAAGGCCTGCTCCGCTTGCGCGAACTGGTAGGTGAAGATGGCCAGGGTAGCCAGCACTTCTCCGCCGGCTTCCTTCACGCCAAGCGCCGCCTTCAAGGAGCTGCCTCCCGTCGAGATCAGGTCCTCGATGAGCACGACCTTCTGGCCCGGCTTCAGCACGCCTTCGATCAGGTTCTCCTTGCCGTGGCCCTTGGCTTTGTCCCGCACATAGATCATCGGCAGATGAAGCTTCTCCGCTACAAAGGCCGCGTGAGGAATACCTGCGGTGGCCGTCCCCGCGATTACTTGAACCTGGGGATAGAACTCGCGGATCACGGAAGCGAACCCTTCGGCAATGAGGCTGCGGATCTCCGGATAGGAGATAGTCAGCCGGTTGTCACAATAAATCGGGGACTTGATCCCTGACGTCCACGTAAACGGCTGATCCGGACGCAGGCTGATGGCCCCGATCTGCAGAAGAGACCGGGCAATGGTTTCCGATAAATTAAGCATGGCGCACATCTTCACTCTTCGCCTCCACCAATATGGTTTCCAATGTAAGCCGCGGGTCAGGAGAAGCGGTGATGGGCCGGCCGATGACGACATAATCGGTTCCCTGCCGGAAGGCTTCCCCGGGTGTCATAACCCGCGTTTGATCCTTAAGCTCCGCTCCCGCCGGGCGAATCCCTGGAGTCACCGTTACGAAGGAAGGACCGGCGGCCTCCTTGATCCGTTTGACCTCGAGGGGAGAAGCCACCACCCCGTCCAGCCCCGATTCCTTCGCCAACAGCGAGTAGCGGACGACGGTCTCTTCCAAGGAGCCCGGAATGCCAATCTCTTCATTCATCATGGCTTGTCCAGTGCTCGTCAGCTGGGTCACTCCGATAAGCAAAGGCCTCTTCGCCCCCGGCATGGAGGAGAGGGCCTTGTCGACCCCTTCCCTGGCTCCCTGCATCATCGCCCGGCCCCCTGCCGCGTGAACGTTGAACATGTCCACACCGAGCCGGGTAATGCTTTCCGCGCCGAACATGACCGTATTCGGGATATCATGCATTTTCAGATCGAGAAAAACGTTATACCCGCTATCCTTCAAGTAATGGATGAAAGAAGGGCCGGCCGCATAGAACAGCTGCATGCCCACTTTCATGTAACAAGGGATTCCCTTAAGGGCCTGCAGAAGCCCTTTGGCGCTTTCTGCGTCGGGGTAATCCAACGCTACGATAATCCGTTCCGCCTGTCCCGTCATGCTCATTTCACGGTTCCTGCGAATGCCGGCATGGAGTGGGAAGAGAAATTAATGGTCTGAAGCACATGCAGGAGAGCGCGAACGGTATCGAGCGAAGTCATGCAGACAATCCCGTTCTCGACCGCTTCCCGGCGAATCCGGAAGCCATCCCGCTCCGGCGCTTTGCCTTTGGTCAGGGTGTTGACTACGAAATGCGCTTCTCCGTTGCGGATCAGGTCCAGAATGTTCGGAGAGCCTTCGCTCAGCTTGTTGACCTGGTTTACCCGCAGGCCGGCTTGCTCCAGCGCCTGCGCCGTTCCGCCCGTCGCCACAATTTTGTAGCCCAGCTCATCGAAGCCGCGGAGAATCTCGATCGCTTCTTCCTTGTCCTTGTCGGCCACCGTGGCAATGATCGAGCCGGTCGGCGGAATTTTCATGCCGGAGCCAATCAGGCCCTTGTACAGAGCTTTGGCATAGTTGCGGTCGCGGCCCATGACTTCCCCGGTGGATTTCATCTCCGGACCGAGGGTCGTATCCACCCGGCGCAGCTTCGCGAAGGAGAAGACCGGAACCTTAACCGAGACATACTCATCCTCCGGCCACAGCCCGGATTCGTATCCGAGATCCGCCAGCTTGCGTCCGAGAATGACCTGGGTAGCCAGGTTCGCCATCGGAATCTTGGTGACTTTGCTCAGGAAGGGAACCGTCCGGGAAGAACGAGGGTTCACCTCGATCACATACACCTGCTCCTGGAAGATAACGAACTGGATGTTGACGAGTCCGACAACCTGCAGGCCTCTTGCAATTTTGGTCGTGATTTCGACGATCTGCTCTTTAATCGCGTCGCTGATCGACTGCGGCGGATACACGGCGATGGAGTCACCTGAGTGAACCCCCGCACGCTCGACATGCTCCATGATGCCCGGAATGAGCACCGTCTCCTTGTCGCAGATGGCGTCTACTTCCACTTCCTTGCCGAGCATGTAGCGGTCGATCAGCACCGGATGCTCCGGATTGATCGTGACGGCGTACTTCATGTAGCTTACCAGCTCTTCATCGGAGTAAACGATCTCCATGGCACGTCCTCCCAGAACATACGAAGGACGGACAAGAACCGGGTAGCCGAATTGGGAGGCCGTGCCCACCGCATCGTCCACGGAGGTCACAGTGCCTCCAGGCGGCTGGGCAATCTCCAACTCGCGAAGAAGGGCTTCGAACTTCTTGCGGTCTTCAGCGGCGTCGATATTCTCAAGCTCGGTGCCCAGAATGCGGACTCCCGCTTTCGCCAGCGGCGCGGCCAGGTTAATCGCCGTTTGACCGCCGAACTGTACAATTACGCCGATCGGCTGCTCGCGCTCGATGACGTTCATGACGTCCTCGAAGAAAAGCGGCTCGAAGTAGAGACGGTCCGACGTGCTGAAGTCGGTGGAGACGGTCTCCGGGTTGTTATTGATAATGACGGCTTCGTAGCCGGCTTCCTGGATGGCCCATACGGCATGAACCGTCGAGTAGTCAAACTCGATGCCCTGTCCGATCCGGATCGGACCCGATCCCAGCACGATAACCTTGCCCTTGGAGGAAGGCTGAACCTCGTCCTCCGTCTCATAGGTGGAGTAGTAGTAAGGGGTCGTGGCTTCGAATTCCGCGGCACACGTATCCACCATTTTATAGACCGGCTTGAGGTTCATGGATTTGCGGTATTCGCGAACTTCCTCTTCCTGCGTGTAGCTCTTCAGCCCGCGAGCCGCGCGGATTTCGGCCACGGCCCGGTCGGTAAACCCTTTGCGCTTCGCCTGGTAGAGGAGCTCCTCCGAGAGGGTATCCTGTGCGAGTTCGTTCTCGAAGGCAACCAGCCCTTGAAGCTTGTTCAGGAACCACCAGTCGATCTTCGTGAGCTCCTGGAGCTGTTCCAGGGTGTAGCCGCGGCGGTAAGCTTCCGCCAGAAGGAAGATCCGCTCGTCGTCCGGCTTCATCAGACGCTGTTCGAGCACGTCGTTCTCGAGCGCTACCGCATCCTTCAGGTACAGACGGTGTACGCCGATTTCCAGGGAGCGGACGGCCTTGTGGATGGACTCCTCGAAGGTCCGTCCGATCGCCATGACCTCACCGGTCGCCTTCATCTGGGTTCCCAGCTTGCGGTTGGCCGCCGTGAACTTGTCGAAAGGCCAGCGAGGGATTTTAGACACGATGTAATCGAGCGTCGGCTCGAAGCAAGCGTACGTTTGTCCCGTAACCGGGTTCTTCAGCTCGTCCAGCGTGTAGCCGATGGCGATTTTGGCGGCCATCTTGGCAATCGGGTAGCCGGTCGCCTTGGAAGCCAGCGCCGAAGAGCGGCTGACACGAGGGTTTACCTCGATGACATAGTATTGGAAGCTGTGCGGGTCGAGGGCAAATTGCACGTTACAGCCGCCTTCGATGTTCAGCGCACGGATGATCTTCAGGGAAGCCGAGCGAAGCATCTGGTATTCACGGTCGGAGAGCGTCTGGCTCGGAGCCACGACGATGCTGTCTCCGGTATGAACACCGACCGGATCGAAGTTCTCCATGTTGCAGACCACGATACAGTTGTCGTTCGCGTCACGCATGACTTCGTATTCGACTTCCTTCATGCCGGCGATGCTCTTCTCGATCAGGCATTGGCCGATCGGACTGTACCGGATCCCGGAGCTTACCGTCTCCAGCAGCTCTTCCTCGTTCGCACAAATCCCGCCTCCGGTTCCGCCAAGCGTGTAAGCGGGACGGACGATGATCGGGTACCCGATCTCATTCGCAAAATCAAGAGCTTCCTGTACCGTTGTGACTATCGTACTGTCCGGTACCGGCTGCTCCAGTTCGCGCATCAAGTCGCGGAACAGGTCGCGGTCCTCGGCTTTCTCGATGGCCGTCAGCTGCGTTCCGAGGAGCTTCACATTCTCTCTCTCCAGAACGCCGTGGCGGGCCAGCTCAACGGCCATGTTCAAGCCCGTTTGGCCTCCAAGCGTCGGAAGAAGCCCATCCGGACGCTCCTGGCGGATGATTTGGGTAACAAAGTCCAGCGTAATAGGCTCAATGTATACTTTGTCGGCCATATTGGTATCGGTCATGATGGTGGCCGGGTTGCTGTTGATCAGCACGACCTCCATGCCTTCTTCTTTAAGCGCCTGGCAGGCTTGGGTACCGGCATAGTCAAATTCCGCTGCCTGGCCGATGACAATGGGGCCCGAGCCGATGACGAGTATTTTCTTGAGACTGTTATTTTTTGGCATATTCCGGTTCTCCCTTTCCTTGTACGATTCCCGATGCTTTGGCCGCTGCGTACAGCTTGGCCTGCTGGGGCGGTACCGGGTTGCTGCGTTTGAACTCGCGGATCGACTCGATGAAGTCGTCGAACAGGTAGCTGGAGTCGAACGGTCCCGGTGCCGCTTCCGGATGATATTGAACGGAGAAGGCCGCGTGCTTCGTATGCTTCAATCCTTCGATCGTTCCGTCATTGTTGTTGATATGGGTAACCTGAAGGCCTGTGCCTTCGATGGAGTCCTCTTTTACTGTGTAGCCATGGTTCTGGGATGTGATATAGCAGCGGTTCGTGCTCAGGTCCTTAACGGGATGGTTGCCGCCGCGGTGGCCGAATTTCATTTTCTCGGTGTCGGCTCCGCACGCCAAGGCAAGCAGCTGGTGACCGAGGCAGATGCCGAAGATCGGGAATTCACCTAGCAGCTCAGCAATCATCTTGGCTGCGTGAGGGACATCCTTCGGATCCCCAGGGCCGTTCGACAGCATAATGCCGTCCGGTGCGATGCGGCGGATCTGCTCGGCGGTCGTGTTCTGAGGCACGACGACCACGTCGCACCCTCGTTTGCTGAGATCGCGCACGATCCCGCTCTTAGAACCGAAGTCGACGACTACGACACGCTCCTTGCTGCCCGGCACGTGGAAGACGCTCTTCGTGGATACCCGGCACACCTGATCGCGCATGAGGCTCATGCCGCCCAGCTGTTCCTGGAGATCCGCAACCGAACGGTTCGACGTGGTTAGAAGTCCTCTCATCGTTCCGTGATGGCGCAGAATCCGGGTCAGCATCCGGGTGTCGATTTCGCTGATCCCGATAATGCCGTACTCCTTCAGCAGGCTGTCCACCGTATATTGGGCGCGCCAGTTGCTCGGCACCTCTTCATGCTGGCGGACGACGAATCCGTGAACGAACGGCCGGATGGCCTCGAAGTCGTCCCGGGTGATCCCGTAGTTGCCGATCAGCGGATAAGTCATGGTTACGATCTGCCCGCAGTAAGAAGGGTCGGATAGAACCTCCTGGTATCCCGTAATTCCTGTATTAAAAACAACCTCACCGGTTGATTCGCCTTCCGCTCCAAACGCTTTTCCCGTAAAAAGCGTACCGTCTTCAAGCAGCAATCTTGCCTGCATGCCTACACTCCCTTTCTCTAGTCCCGTTCGTTATGTGCTTCTTGATGGGTTGCTGCATTCCTACACCTAAGGTGCGGATTTCTTCCTATTCCCATTCCGTCCACACGGTCCGTCCCTCGACGATCGTGTGAACCGGCCACCCCTTCAGCTTCCAGCCGGTAAACGGCGTGTTGCGTCCCTTGCTCAGGAACTCGTCCGGATTGACTTCCTTCTCCGTGTCCAGGTCAATGATGGTAAGATCCGCCACCGCGCCAACTTCCAGTTTTCCTTGTGAGAGGCCGAATACCTCGGCCGGCTTGACCGTCATTTTATCGAGCAGAAACTCCAGTGTCCACTTGCCGGTTAGAACAAATTTCGTATACATAAGCGGGAAAGCGGTCTCGAAGCCGACAATCCCGAACGGGGCGAGCTGCATGCCCTTCGCCTTCTCTTCCTCACTGTGAGGAGCGTGGTCGGTCACGAGGATATCGATTGTGCCGTCCTCGATCCCTTCTATGACCGCGTCCACATCTTGCGGAGTCCGGAGAGGCGGGTTCATCTTCCAGTTGGCATCCATTCCCGGGATGTCTTCGTCCGACAGTATCAGGTGATGGGGGCAAACCTCCGCCGTCACGTTGATGCCGACCTGCTTGGCATGGCGGATCAAGCGGACGGACTGCTCGGTGCTGACGTGGCATACATGATAGTGCACCCCGGTAGCCTCCGCGAGAAGAATGTCCCGGCCCACATGAATGGCCTCGGATTCGTTCGGAATGCCTTTAAGGCCGTGCTTCCGGGCAAAAGCCCCCTCGGTGACGGCGGAGCCCTCCACCAGCGTATTGTCCTCGCAGTGGGCGATCACCGGCATGCCGAGCGATGCGGCGCGGGCCATGCCGTCCTTCATCATCTGAGCGCTCTGCACACCGACGCCGTCATCCGTATAGCCGACGACTCCGGCTTCCTTCAGGGCTTCGAAATCCGTCAGCTCGCGTCCCAGCTGATTCTTCGTGATGCAGCCGTAAGGCAGGACGCGCACGGAGCCTTCCGTCTCGGCCTTGTCCAGAACATAGCGGACCGTGTCCACGGTATCGATGACCGGCCGGGTATTCGGCATGCAGGCGATCGTGGTGAATCCTCCACGGGCCGCTGACCGGGTTCCGGTCGCGATCGTCTCCTTATGCTCAAAGCCAGGCTCGCGCAGATGGACGTGCATGTCGATCAAGCCGGCCGAGACGAGCCGGCCCTTGGCATCGATCACCTCATGATTGTTAAGGTCAGGTTCTCCCGCCTTGGCGTCATGAAGGCTTACGATTCGGCCGTTCTCTATATAGAGGTTTCGGAGATCGGTCCGGCTTCCCGAGCCGAGCCATCCGTTAATTATCCAAGTTCCCATGATGCCCTCCTGTTTCATCCTTAATATTCCCAGCCTGCCTGGTATCCTCCGCGGCCGGCTTGTTCAGCCTGACCGCCTATTAGGACAGAGCCCGTTCAATAACGGCCATCCGGATCGGAACCCCATGGCTGATCTGGGTAAAAATTTTGGAGCGTTCGCACTCGACCATCTCATCGTCGATTTCCACATTACGATTGATGGGAGCCGGGTGCATGATGATCGCGTGCGGCTGCATCGTAGCGGCCCTTTCAGCGGTCAGCCCGTAATGCAGGCGGTATTCTTCGGCGGAGCCGAACATTGATTCTTCATGGCGCTCCAGCTGAACCCTCAGCATCATCACCACGTCGGCCTCCGTTACCGCTTCTTCCATGGACACATACTGGACATGATCGGCAAGCTCCGCCGCTCTCATCGGCTCGGGTGCACAGAAGCGGATCTCCGCTCCCATTTCCTTCAAAGCCCACAGGTTGGAGCGGGCTACGCGGCTGTGCTTGATATCACCGACGATGGAAACCTTCAGGCCCTTCAGGTATCCGAAATGCTTGCGCATCGTGTACAGATCGAGCAGCGCCTGGGTCGGATGCTCGTTGTTGCCGTCCCCCGCGTTAATCAGCGGGATCTGAATATGGCTCGCCAGGTGCTCGAGCACCCCGCTCGGCTTCAGCCGGATGATTCCGGCGTCGATCCCCATGGATTCCAGCGTACGGACGGTGTCGTAAATCGACTCTCCCTTTTGGACGCTCGACACCGCGGCACTGAAGTTAAGCACTTGAGCGCCGAGTCTCTTCTCGGCTACCTCGAACGAGAAGCGCGTTCTCGTGCTGTTTTCGAAGAACATATTGGCTACGAATTTACCCTGGAGCTCCTGGTGCACCTTGCTCGGATGCTTCTCCCAGTAAGCGGCGCGGTCCAGGATGGATGTGATTTCTTCCCGGCTCATTCCTTTGAGGCCGAGCAAGCTTTTGGATGTCATAACGGAAACCTGACTCAAGTGGTCCGCCTCCTCTGCTGCAGTATGCTAACCTGGTCTTTCCCGTCTACTTCATGCAACGAAACTTCGATTTCTTCGTTCTTGGCGGTAGGAACGTTCTTCCCGACATAGTCGGGCCGGATGGGCAGTTCCCGGTGGCCCCGGTCAACGAGTACGGCGAGCTGGATCATCTCCGGGCGGCCGATGTCCATCAGGGCATCCATAGCCGCTCTCACCGTGCGTCCGGTGAACAGGACATCGTCGAACAGGATGAGCTTCTTGTTCCGGATAGCCAGTCTTTCCGCCTGCCGGATGGAATCGAGTCCAGGCGGCTGCTCCCGGTCGTCGCGGTACATGGTCACATCGATTTCTTCGACCGGCACCGGTACCTTCTCAATTTCCCGGATGCGCTCCGCAATCCGTTTGGCCAGGAAGATGCCGCGTGTCCGGATCCCGACCAGCATGCAATTCTCGACTCCCTTGTTCCTTTCGAGAATCTCGTGGGCAATCCGGGTCAATGCCCTTCGGATCGCCATCTCATCCATCAACACGTGCTCCTGCATGGTCTCCATGCTTGAACCCTCCTCGGAACTAACCCCTGTGAACGCAAGGATAACGGCCTTGCCGTCTCTACGGACGGACGAGGAAACTCATGAATCCTCATGGTCTCCACCGCTTTCCGATACAAAAAAACCTCTGCCCGGGGGCAGAGGTTTGGACAAAGTGCAGGCAGATTGAACAGAACCGGCTCTCTGGCCTGTTCTGAGTGGGTGTGTTTCCGAGCGGTATTCCGCTTCGCCTGCAGCTTTGTTGACGTTCACCTTGCCAGCCTCACGGGACTGCTATTAAAGGTGCTACTTAAGCTACATGGATTATCCCACTTTCGACAAAAGAAGTCAAGGCCAAATCGGATTTTGCGATTTCCCGGGCCATAGACTCCCGGATGGCGCTTCTTCTTTTCTACTATATAGAAGGAACACGCATTGATTGGACCCCCTTGTTGTGCTATAAAAGAGGTATTGCCGTTCAACCGGCACCAGATGTTGATCCCAAAGGAGAGAATTCGAATGAGTGAAATGAACACCATGGAAGTTATCAATTTTATTAAGAACAGTGTAAAAAAGACCCCGGTTAAGGTATACATCAAAGGCCAGCTGGACGGCATTGATTTCGGCTCCGAGATCCAGTCCTTCGTTTCCAGCGGAAGCGGCGTTCTGTTCGGCGACTGGAAAGACATTCAAGCCGTTCTCGAAGCCAACCAAGGCGCGGTTGAAGATTATGTGGTAGAGAACGACCGCCGGAATTCCGCCGTGCCTCTGCTTGATCTGAAGAACATCAATGCCCGCATCGAGCCGGGAGCGTTCATCCGCGAGAAAGTGGCCATCGGCAACAACGCCATCATCATGATGGGAGCGGTCATCAACATCGGCGTGTCCATCGGCGAGGGCACCATGATTGACATGGGAGCCATTCTTGGCGGACGCGTGCAAGTCGGCAAAATGTGCCACATCGGAGCGGGAGCCGTCCTGGCCGGCGTAATTGAGCCGCCTTCGGCTCAGCCGGTTATCGTGGAAGACGATGTCCTTGTTGGGGCAAATGCCGTAGTCCTCGAAGGCGTGCGCATCGGACAAGGGTCCGTCGTAGCGGCTGGAGCCATTGTGACTCAAGACGTTCCGGAATATTCCGTGGTAGCCGGGGCCCCTGCCCGCGTGATCAAGAAAGTCGACGACAAGACGAAATCCAAAACCGAGATCCTGATGGAGCTTCGTACGCTGTAAGAAGAGGAGCGCTGCGGGTATGACAACAGCTACTTATCCCTTCGCCGAGATCCGCCGGCAGCTGCACCGGATTCCGGAGCCTGGCTTCCAGGAGTTCAAGACCCAGAAGTTTATCCTGGATTACCTGGCGGGCCTCCCTCAGCACCGGGTTGAAATCCGGACCTGGCGGACCGGGATTATCGTTCGGGTAAAGGGAACGGATCCCCGCCAAAGGATAGGCTACCGGACGGATATGGACGGCCTCCCGATTGAAGAGGAGACCTCCTACCCTTTCCGTTCCAGCCATCCGGGCTATATGCACGCCTGCGGGCACGACTTGCACATGTCCATCGCACTGGGGATTCTCACTCATTTTGTAGAGAACGAAATCCGCGACGATGTGATCGTGCTGTTCCAGCCGGCCGAGGAAGGGCCGGGCGGCGCCCTTCCGATGCTCGCCTGCGACGAGCTGCAGGACTGGATGCCGGACATGATCCTCGCCCTGCACATTGCGCCCGAGTACCCGGTGGGCACCATCGCCATCAAGCCCGGCATCCTTTTTGCCAACACGTCCGAGCTGTTCATCGATCTGACGGGTAAAGGGGGACACGCCGCTTATCCGCACCAGGCCAACGATATGGTCGTGGCGGCCGCCCAGCTCGTGTCCCAGCTTCAGACCATTGTAGCCCGCAATGTGAATCCCCTCGATTCCGGAGTCATTACGATCGGCAAAATCGAAGGCGGAACAAAGCAGAACATCATCGCGGAGAAAGCCCGGCTGGAGGGCACCATTCGAACCCTGTCCGCGGAGACGATGGAACGGATCAAAGGCCGGATCGAAGCTATGGTCCGGGGCGTAGAGGCCGGCTTCGAATGCAAGGCGGCCATCGATTACGGCTCCAACTACCGGCAGGTTTACAATGAAGAAACGCTGACCGATGAGTTTATGAGCTGGGTCCGGGAGACGGGAGTCATGAACCTGGTGGAATGCCGGGAAGCGATGACCGGAGAAGACTTCGGGTATTTCCTCGAGAAAATCCCGGGGTTCCTCTTCTGGCTCGGCGTGGACACCCCTTACGGGCTCCATCATGCCAAGATCGAGCCGGACGAAGACGCGATTGCTCTAGCTGTGACGACCGTCACCCGTTATATCGAATGGAAAAGCACCCCTTGATTCCTCCAGCAGGTCCGGTTCCTCCGGGCCTGCTTTTTCTATCGCTGCCCACACGTCCGCGTGACAAAAAACACCCTGCCCAGTGGTTCCGTACGGAACCACTGGGCAGGGTGTTGGGTGAGCAAAATTAGCTCAGCGGATAAGACCTTTTGCTGTTTGCTGATTCTAGCCTAGCTTGCTGACGAACTTGTCCATGCGATCCAGCGCCTGCCGGAGTCTTTCCATAGAGTAGGCGTAGGAAATGCGGATGTAGCCTTCTCCAAGCGGCGAAAACGCGTCACCCGGCACGACGGCCACTCTCTCTTCCTCAAGCAGCTTCAAAGTAAAGTCCATGGAGTTCAAGCCGAACTGGCGAATGGAAGGGAAGATATAGAAGGCCCCTTCCGGCTTCTCTACTTTGATGCCCATCGCGGTTAGCCGGTCATAGACATAGTCTCGCCGCTCGCGGTATTCGTCCTTCATCGGTTCGGCATCGTCTATGCCAACCGTCAACGCTTCGAGAGCCGCATATTGGGAAATCGAGCTCGCACATGTCACATTGTACTGATGGACCTTAACCATATGCTGAGAGATGGCGGCCGGAGCAAAGGTAAATCCAATGCGCCAGCCCGTCATGGAATGGGACTTGGACAGCCCGTTGATCACGATGGTTTTCTCGCGCATGCCCGGCAGCTTGGCTATCGACTCGTGAGGCCGCTCATAGATAAGCTCGCTGTAAATTTCGTCGGAGATGACGAAGATGTCCCGGCCATCGAGGAGTTGCGCAATCGCCTCCAGCTCTTCCCTATCCAGCACCCGTCCCGTCGGGTTCGAAGGATACCCGAGTACCACGCAGCGGGTTCGGGCCGTCAGCTTATCCTTCAACAGATCCGCAGTGAGCTTGAATCCGTTGTCACGGGTATCCACGTACACGGGCACTCCCCCGCACAGCCGGATCAGGGGCTCATACCCCGGGTACAAAGGCCCGGGCAGAATGACTTCGCTCCCTTCCTCCAGAATGGTGCGGAGGGTTATGTCGAGCGCTTCACTCGCCCCGGCTGTCACGATAACTTCCTGGTCGGGCCGGTAGACGAGACCGTATTTCGTTTCGACAAAGCGGGCGGCCGCTTCCCGGACGTCCGGAAGGCCGGCGTTTGGCGTATAGACGGTTTTGTGGCCGTCGATGGCCCGTTTGGCGGCCTCCATAATGTGAGCCGGTGTCGGGAAATCCGGCTGACCAATGGTCAAAGCAAGCGCATCCTGGTATTGGGTGGCGACCAGGTTTGCGATTTTTCGAATTCCGGAGATTTGAATCTCCTTCAATGCGGGATTGACCAGATGCTCCATGGCCTTCTCTCCTCTCCTCCCTGTCCTGCTTGGTTGTCTCTATTTCTTGCGAAGCCTGTCCAGCAGCTGCTTCATGTCCTCCGGAAGAGGAGCTTGGAATTCCAGATATTCATCGGTTCGGGGATGCTTAAAGCCGAGCACTGCTGCATGCAGGGCCTGCCCCTGCATCTCCCGGTCCTTAGGCCGGCCGTAAGCCGGATCCCCGACCAGTGGGTGTCCGATGAACTTCATGTGGACGCGGATCTGGTGAGTCCGTCCCGTTTCCAACTTCAGCTCCAGCACCGTGAAAGGCTCCAAGCGCTCCACCACTACGAAATGGGTCACGGCATGCTTGCTGTTCCGGTCCGTTACGGTAAACAGCTTGCGGTCGTGAGGATCCCGACCGATGGGGGCATCAACTGTTCCATGGTCATGCGGCATGATCCCGTGAACGACCGCCGTATATTTCCGGGTCACGCTGTGTTCCTTCAGCTGTCCGGCAAGAGACTGATGTGCGGCATCGTTCTTCGCGGCCATTAACAGCCCGGAGGTGTCCTTGTCAATCCGATGGACGATCCCGGGACGCATCACCCCGTTGATGCCCGACAGGTCCTTGCAGTGAAATTGCAGGGCATTGACTACCGTACCCGAATAATGTCCGGGAGCCGGATGAACGACCATCCCCCGCGGCTTGTTTATCACGATGACGTCCCGGTCCTCGTATATGATCTCCAGAGGAATGTCCTCGGCCTCAATTTCGAGCTCCGCCGGCTCGGGGACCGTCAGAAGGATCTGATCCTCCGCCTGAAGCTTGTAGTTGGCCTTGACTTCGCGGCCATTAACGAGCGCGTGCCCCTCCTTGATCCATTGCTGGATCTGGGAACGCGAGACTCCATCTTCCATGGACTCCGCCAAATATTTGTCGATCCGTTCTCCCGCCTCTTCCGCGGCAACGGTCCATTCCTGAATGTCCTGCTGATCAGGATCCATGGGATTCATGAGCGTTGTCCTTTCTTTCCTTAAGCCAGCTTTGCAAGGAATCCAGCAGAATAAGGGCCACCCCAACCACAATGGCGGAATCCGCCACATTGAAGATAGGAAAGACATATTCCTCTACTCCGAATGCCGACAGGTTGAACGTAAACTGCAGAAAATCCACCACTTCGCCCCAGCGGGCCCGGTCGATAAAATTCCCGGCGGCCCCTCCCAGAAGCAGACTTAGCGCTATGCTAAGCAATCGGCGGTTTTCCTGAACCATCTTGCGCAGGTAGAAGAGAATAGCGATAACAACCACAAACGTAATAATCAAGAAGAACCAACGCTGCTCCTGCAGGATGCCGAAGGCGGCCCCCCGGTTCCGGTGGGATGTAATTTGAAAAAACTGCCCGATGACCGATATGGACTCGTGAAGCTCCATTTTGGTCAGGATCAGCCATTTCGTTGCCTGGTCAAGTAAAAAGACAAGCAGTGCTATCACTAAATAAACGATCAACCTAGTCCCTCCTAATGGTTGCCTTACATCACAGGCAATCCCCCTGATACATCGGCTGTCCTCCGCTAACACTAGCTTTAACACCGACAAGGGGGAAGGCTGGATGAAACATCTGACGACCGTCCAACGAAAAAAACTGCATGACCGGCTACTTCAGGAGAAAGCCGATCTGGAAAAGCAGTTTGCCGGTAACAGCAACTTCGGAATGGCCCTTTCGCTCCGCGATTCCATTAGTGAACTGTCTGCTTATGACAATCATCCGGGCGATATCGGAACGGAAGTGTTTGAACGCGGCAAAGATCTTGCTTTGAATGAGCATGCCGAGCGTCACTTGATGGATGTCGAGGCCGCTTTGGCCCTTTTTGACAAAGGGGAGTACGGCACCTGCGCCGAATGCGGCCGGGCGATCCCTTACCGCCGGCTGGATGCCGTTCCTTCCACCGCTTACTGCATCGAGCATGCCCAGGACAAGAGCATTTCCCAGCGCCGCCCGATTGAGGAGAAGATCATGGCTCCTCCTTTCGGTCGCACCAGCCTGGATGAGCTGGATGAGCAGAACCAGTTTGACGGGGAGGATGCCTGGCAGATCGTCTCGAGCTGGGGGAATTCAAATTCCCCGGCCATGTCCGAGCAGCGCGACGTAACGGATTACAATGACATGGAAGTGGAATCCGACGAGAACGACGGATATGTCGAAGACCTGGAAAGCTTCCTAGCCACCGATCTATACGGAGGTCAGGTTTCGGTTATCCGAAACAAAGCCTACTACGATTATTTGCAGCGCAAGGATGGAGACCCGCTTCTGGAGCCGGACGATTTGGAGGAGAGTGAAGACCGCTTTTCCTAAACGCACGTTCCTATCTCCTTTTGCCCGGAAACCGTGCAGGACCGGATCAAACCTGAGGTTGGATCCGGTCCTTCGGGCCGGGAAGCTTCTGATGCTCCTTAAGCTTGGGCAGGCAGCTGCGCAACCACCGAAGCACAACGTTTGCAGAGGGTAGGGTGTTCCTCTACCTGTCCGACTTCCGGAGTCACGATCCAGCAGCGCTCACATTTCTCGCCTTCTGCCGGTACGACCTTCACCGCCAACTTCTTGAGAGCGACCGCGTCCTCGGGAACAGCCGAGCCTGCCGGGTGAACCGTGGCATGGGAAACGATAAACAATTCGTCCAGCCGGTCAAAGCCGGCGAGAAGCTTTTCCGTGTCCGCATCCGGATAGAGATGCAGGGAAGCTCCCAAGGAATTCCCGATCGTTTTCTTATTCCGGGCTTCTTCCAGCGCTTTATTGACTTCGGTTTTCACCTCGATGAACTGGTTCCATTTGGCTTCCAGCTCTTTGTCGTACAGGCTGGAGTCGGCCTTCGGCATGCGGGACAGCTGCACGCTGACCTCCTCAACGCCCAATGTGTGCCTCCAGACCTCATCGGCCGTATGCGGAAGGATCGGAGCAATCAATTTAGTTATAACCGTCAGCGCCTCATATAATACCGTCTGGGCCGCTTTCCTGCCCGCATCCTCCGGTGCGCTGGCATAGAGGCGGTCTTTGACGATGTCCAGATAGAAAGCACTCATTTCCACCGCACAGAAGTGGTGCACGGCCTGGTAAACAATGTGGAATTCGTAGTTGTCATAGGCTTTGAGCACCCGCTCCGTCAGCCGGTTAAGCTGAATCAAGGCGAACCGGTCCAGCTCGTTAAGCTGGCTTTTCTCTACTTTATCCTTAGTGGGATCAAAGCCGGCGAGATTCCCCAGGAAAAACCGGAGCGTGTTACGAACCTTCCGGTACACCTCCGTAATTTGCGACAGGATGTTATCGGAAATCCGGACATCCGCTTGGTAATCGACCGATGCGACCCACAGGCGGAGAATGTCCGCTCCGAGCTTGTTGGATACCGCATTCGGATCCACCGTATTTCCGATGGACTTGGACATCTTCCGCCCTTCGCCATCCAGCGTGAAGCCGTGGCTCAGAATGCCGCGGTACGGGGCTTCCCCGTAAACGGCCGTCCCGGTGATAAGCGAAGAGTTGTACCAGCCGCGGTATTGGTCCGATCCTTCGAGATACAGGTCGGCCGGCCATTGAAGCTCGGGGCGCTGTTTAAGCACCGCCGCATGGCTCGAGCCGGAATCGAACCAGACATCCATGATGTCCGTCTCTTTACGGAACTCGCCGTGGCCGCACTCCGGACAGCTTGTGCCTTCCGGCAGAAGCTCGCTTTCGCTGCGGATAAACCAGGCGTTGGAGCCTTCCTTGGCGAACACATCCGCCACGTGCTCGATGGTATGCTCATTGACGAGCGGATGGTTGCAGGAACGGCAGTAGAAGATCGGAATCGGAACTCCCCAAGCCCGCTGGCGGGAAATACACCAGTCTCCGCGGTCGGCGATCATGTTATGAAGCCGGATTTCCCCCCAGTTCGGGGTCCAGTTTACCTTTTTGATTTCGTCCAGCATATCCTCGCGGAACTTGTCGATAGAAGCGAACCACTGCTCCGTCGCCCGGTAAATGACCGGCTTCTTCGTCCGCCAGTCATGCGCGTATTGGTGGGTGATGCTTCCCGCCTTCAGCAGATGCCCCGTTTCCTGGAGCTTCTCCATAATCGGACCGTTGGCTTTCTCGTAATACAGCCCTTCGAAGCCCGGGGCTTCCGCGGTCATTTTCCCTTGGTCGTCGACCGGACAAAGAACTCCGATATTGTAACGCTGTCCGATCAAGAAGTCGTCTTCCCCGTGCCCCGGTGCCGTATGAACGGCTCCCGTACCGGCTTCCAGGGTGACATGTTCCCCTACCATGACGAGGGAATCCCGGTCGTAGAAAGGATGGCGGCACACCGCCCGGTCGAGCTCCGCGCCTTTGACTTTATCGAGCACCTTGTAGTCGGTCCAGCCGATTTCTTTGGCCGCCGTCTCCAGCAGCCCTTCCGCCAGAACATACTTGCGGCCATTCGCTTCGACCACCACGTAATCGAACTCCGGATGAAGGCTGATCCCGAGGTTGGCGGGAAGCGTCCATGGCGTCGTCGTCCAGATCACGATCGCGGAATCTTCCGGAAGCTTGCCCTTGCCGTCCTTCACATCAAAAGCGACATAGATCGAAGGAGAGGTCTTCTCCTTGTACTCGATTTCGGCTTCCGCCAGAGCGCTCTCCGAGGACGGGGACCAGTAAACGGGCTTCAAGCCTTTGTAGATGTAGCCCTTGTTCACCATTTCCCCGAAGACGCGGATTTGCATCGCTTCATATTCCGGCTGGAGGGTGATGTACGGGTTCTTCCAATCCCCGCGAACCGCGAGACGCTGGAACTGTGCCTTCTGCTTCTCCACCCAGTTCAAGGCATAATCCTTGCAGTACTCCCGGAACTCGGGCACGGACATTTTCTTGCGGTCCACCTTGCCGCTGTTCGTGATCGCCTGCTCGATGGGCAGTCCGTGCGTATCCCAGCCTGGAACATAAGGCGCCTGAAACCCATTCAGCGATTTGTAGCGGACGATGATGTCCTTCAAGATCTTGTTCAGCGCATGCCCGATATGAATATCTCCGTTCGCGTAGGGAGGCCCGTCATGGAGAATAAACTTAGGCAGCCCCTCCGTCGCTTCCTGAACCTTCGCATAAATGTCCAACTCGTCCCACCACTGCTGAATCTTCGGTTCCGCCTGAGGCAGGTTGCCGCGCATCGGAAAATCCGTCTGCGGCAGGTTTAACGTTTTGCCGTAATCCATATTCACCACTCCTTATTTGCAATCCAGCTCGCCTTTCCTTATAAAAAGCAAAAAACCTCTCATCCCAAAAGGGACGAGAGGACATCTCGCGGTACCACCCTCATAAAAACCGCCGCTGTCGGCAGACGCCCAGCGGTTCTCACTCGAAGATCGTTAACGGGATCACCCGATGCTCTTTACTCGGATTTCAAGAGATACTCCTGGTGGATCTTCCGGCGCTTTCGAAGATTAGGCTCACACCGTTCCCTAACTCGCTGACCCCGATTGGGCGCCTTACTCGTACCAGTCATCGCTTTGTGACGATTATTTTACCATGGAGTATATCGAAAATAACTGCTTACGTCAACCTTACAGCGATTGGGACGTCTCGGCCGCCGGACGTCCCTCGAGCGAATCCCAGCTGTCGGTGTTCAGAAGCTCCAGCTGCGTTTCGAGCAGCGTCCGGAACCGGGTCCGGTAAATGGACGCCTGCTTCTTAAGCTCTTCGATCTCCAAAGACACTTTCCCGGACTTCACAAGCGCTTCATTGATGATCCGGTCCGCATTCTTCTCCGCTTCACGGATAATGAGCTGGGCTTCCTTCTTGGAGTTGCCTTTCACCTCGTCGGCCGCTTCCTGGGCTACGATGATGGTTTTGCTCAAACTTTCCTCTATATTCGTAAAGTGATCCAGCCGTTCCTGCAGAGCGGCGATCTGGTTATGCAAATCCTTGTTCTCGCGGATGATGGATTCATAGTCCTTAATCACCTGGTCCAAGAACTCGTTCACTTCATCCTCGTCGTACCCCCGGAAGGAACGCTTGAACTCCTTATTATGTATATCTAACGGCGTTAACGGCATGTGGTACACCTCCTGAGATGGCTTGTATTGATGTTATTCGACAGGAAAAACAAATTTCCTGCACCTGGCTGTTGAATTGTCATGGTTATGAAGACAGCAAGCGGGCCGTTACTTGTACCGGCCCACCTTGAGTCTCATGCGTCCCTTCTTGGTCACTCCTTCGACCTCCAACACCTTGAATCGGCCAAAGCCCTGGAGGGACACCACGTCCCCTTCCTTAAGCGGCTTGCTGGGGTCTTCTTCCACCTTCCAGTTCACCCGGCAGCGCCCGGCCTTGATGGGGATCACCGCTTTGGCCCGGCTGAGCCGGCACACATCGCTTACAATCCCGTCGAGACGCAGGGAAGCGACCGAGAGGTTCATCTCCTCGAACTCGACGGCCGTCGTCTGCAGGCGGTCGAGCGGAAGAAGCTCGGTCATGACATGAACGCGGTGTACCTGCTGCAGGTTGAGCCGGATGAAATCGGCGATCTCCTCGGCTACGAGGCAGTGGCATCCCGACTCCAGCACATGGATGTCTCCGATCTTGTCCCGCTTGATCCCGAGCCCGAGAATCGCTCCCATGTAATCCCCGTGGTCGAGTGCCAGGAACTTATCGTCTCCTGAGGTAACCGAGAGGACCTGAATGCCGGGGGATTCATCGGAAGGGTCCCGATAGTCGGGGGAGAGGATAGCTCTTTTCCTCTCGGCCTGAGGGTATCCCCCGTTAAGATGCAGGGCGACATCCGGCTCCCGGTTGGCGAGGGCGGTTAGAATGACCGCCTGCCGCGGATCGAGAAAATCCGTCCGCTTCACGTCATGCTGCCGCGCCGCCCGTTCGATCCAATCCGTGGCTTTGTCTGCGAAAGCATGCTCATCCGGATGAAAATGCGTATACCAGTCTTTGCTCATGCCGCCCGCCTACATGAACAGCTCGGCGATATAGACAATAACCCCGATGATCCCCTGAATGACGAACTGCAGGGCGATCAGGGCTACGATAGGAGATAAATCGAGCATTCCGCCGATAGGGGGGATGATTTTACGGAAAGGAGCCAGATAAGGCTCTACCAGCTTGGCCAGCCATTCGCCGACCACGCTGTCCCTTGCGTTAGGCAGCCAAGAGAGTAGAATGTATGCGATGATCATGTAGCGGTAAATGGATCCCAAGACTCCAATGTAATGTACGATGCTGCCCAATAAATCCAAGCGGTTCACCCCTAATTGTTGTATTGCGCCTCTTCGTCCACCATTTCCTTAATCGCTCCCTGGATTTCCACGGAGTCGGGGGTGCACAGAAAAATATTAGGCCCGATTTTGGAAATGTTGCCGTTCAAGGCGTAAACGGTCCCGCTCAGAAAGTCCACGATGCGCATAGCCTGATCGGACCGGACCCGCTGCAGATTGACAATGACCGGTCTGCGCGAGCGGAGATGATCGGCGATGTCTTGCGTTTCTTCGTAAGAACGCGGTTCGTTCAATACGACGCGGACATTCTTCTGGGTGTGGATGCTGACGACGTTCCCCTGTTTCTTACGCTGTTCGAAAGGATTGGTTTCAACTTCCTCCTGCGTCTCCACGATCCTTTCGCGTTCCACCATTTCTTCTTCCTCTTGAAGCCCGAAAAAATTCATAATTTTATTCATTACTCCCATAGCTGCCGCCTCCTGTTCATTCTTTTCCCATCAGTACCGTACCGAGTCTTATCCAGGTTGCTCCTTCTTCAACGGCTACTTCGAAATCATTAGACATCCCCATGGATAGTTCGTTTACCGGCTGAGGCAGAATTCCCCGCTCGTTCAGCTCATCCCGGAGCTCCCGCAGCCTGCGGAATACAGGCCGGGTTTCTTCCGCCCGGGCTTCATAGGGAGCCATCGTCATCAGTCCGCACACGTCCAAGCCCGGCAATCCCTTAAGATGCTCCGCAAACTCCATAAGCTTGTCCGGCGCAAGACCGAATTTCGTTTCTTCTCCCGATACGTTTAACTGGATGAAGACTTTCTGGCGAATGCCGAGCGCCGCCGCCTTCTTGTGGATTTCATCGGCCAGACCGGGCCTGTCCAAGGAGTGTATGTACGTACACTTCCCGACAACGTCCTTCACCTTGTTGGTCTGCAGATGCCCGATAAAATGCCATTCGGCCTCGTCACCTATGGTCTCCCATTTGACTTTGGCGTCCTGCCAGCGGCTTTCTCCGATATGCCGGAGACCGAGCCGTACCACTCGTTCGGTATTCTCTAGAGACGAGTATTTCGTGACGGCGATGATCCGCACGTCTTCCCTGGGGCGGCCGCTTCTATCGCATGCGTCCGCTATCCGGCTTTCTACCTGTTCCATTCGATTAACGAAATCCAAAGCTACCGTTCACCTCAATTTCCTTACTCACCGTTCCAGCCTATCCAGGCCAGCAGGCGGCCCGTCCGCCCCTGCTCTTTCCGATGAGAGTAAAACCAATCGGTCCGGCAGCTGGTGCACAGCTTTGTTATTTCGATAGCAGACGGCAAGATTCCTGCTTTTATCATAATTTGTCGGTTCACTTGTTGCAAGTCCAAACGGTATTTCCCTTCGCTTTCTTCCCGGTAAAAGAGCGGCTGCCGGCCGTTTTGAGGAACACCCGCTTCTTCCAGCGCCTCGTCCACCCGGTCGATCACAAAGCGGTCCACCTCGTAGCAGCAGGCTCCGATCGAGGGCCCGACGGACGCTACCAGATTAGAGGGACGGCTGCCGAACGCCTCCTGCATCTTCTCTACTGTTCTCGCGGCGATGGAAGCGACGGTGCCTTTCCACCCGGCATGGGCAAGCCCGGCTGCACGGACGACCGGATCATAGAAGAACAAGGGAACGCAGTCGGCAAATAAGGCCGCCAGGCAAACGCCCGGATCCCGCGTGATAAACCCGTCGGTATCCGCCCATGCGGTTTCCCGGCTGAGGGTCCCCTTGCCCCTGTCCGCTGCGGTCACGACGGCAATGCGGTCTCCGTGTACCTGCTCGCCATAGGACCACCGGGTAAGCGGGATTCCTATCGCTTCGGCTACCAGCGTCCGGTTGGCGATGACATCCTCCGGCCGGTCCGCCACGTGGAGCCCGCAGTTCAAGCAATCGAATTCCCCCGTACTGACTCCGCCGCTTCGAGACGTAAACCCGGCGGTAACTCCTTCAAACTTCTGCATCCAGCTGTCTATATAGAACAACGCAGGCCCTTCTGCCGACTCTCTGCGCACAAACGGCTCCATGGTCTTATGCCTCCTGTCTGGTGTGAGAATGATCCAGCCCCTGCGGCCGGATCCGTTCTCCTAAGTGTACCACAAGGAGGCCGGCCGCGTTACCGGTCCTTCTCCCGGTCTCTTTCCCGGTACGGCCTTGCATAATCCTGCCCGTCCTCTTCATTCTGGCGGTACACGCGGGCGTCGTCCAGCTTGACCAGCACGACGTCGGCCCCTATTTTAACTATGTTCCGCCAGGGAATCACAACATCCGTCCCGCCTCCAAAAAAGCCGAAGAACCTCGTTTGATTCGGAACGACAATCGAGTCGATCCGGCCCTGCCGGAGATCCAGCTCCAGGTCCGAGACCTGGCCCAGCTTTTTGCCGTCGACAATGTTTATAACATCCTTGGATTGAAAATCGGATATTTTCATGCCGAACCACCACATATCCTCATAGTTTTGGGCCTGACTCTTATTACTATATGTGGGCGCGGGGCGAAATGTCCTGGCGAATGAAAAAAAGACCGGCATAGCCGGCCTCATCAGGGCTTGGTTACGATTTGACATGCTTCTGCATTTGGGAAATAGCCGACTTCTCCAGGCGGGAAACCTGCGCTTGAGAGATGCCGATTTCATCCGCTACCTCCATCTGCGTTTTGCCATCGTAAAACCGCATGGAGATGATCATTTTCTCCCGGTCGTTCAGCTTCCTCATTCCTTCCCTAAGGGCGATGCCTTCGATCCAGGTAATGTCCCGGTTCCGGTCGTCGCTGATCTGGTCCATCACGAAGATCGGGTCCCCTCCGTCGTGATAGATCGGTTCGAAGAGCGAGACGGGATCCTGAATGGCATCCAGGGCGAACACCACATCCTCCTTAGGTATATTAAGGGCTTCGGAAATTTCGTATACCGTCGGTTCGCGGGAATTTTTGTTGGTTAAGTTGTCCCTCACCTGGAGAGCTTTATAAGCGATATCCCGAAGGGAGCGCGAGACCCGGATCGGGTTGTTGTCTCTCAAGTATCGGCGGATTTCCCCGATGATCATCGGAACCGCATAGGTGGAGAATTTGACGTTCTGGCCCAGATCGAAGTTATCGATGGCCTTCATTAGCCCGATGCACCCCACCTGAAACAAGTCGTCCACGAACTCCCCGCGATTGTTAAAGCGTTGAATCACACTCAGCACCAGGCGCAGGTTGCCGTTAACCAATTTCTCTCTTGCCGACCGCTCGTTCTTGGTCTGGAGTTCCACGAAAAGCTCGCGCATCTCGGTGTTAGTCAAAACCGGCAGTTTAGAAGTATCAACGCCGCAAATTTCTACTTTGTTTCGGGTCATCGTGATTACCTCCCAAGGAGAAACATTACTGTACATTATCTCCTTGGAAAATTTTTTTATGCGCCACTAAACGTTCCCTAAAAAGAACGGAAATGGCTTCCATCAACGAGAACCCCTTGAAATAAAACGCTTTCCCGTTTCTTTATTTCTTTATCTCCTTTCAGGACCTAGCCAAAGTTGTTTCCTTTAGAGAACGGCATCGCCAGCCGAGGACACCAAAAAAACGGCCGGACGGCCGTTTTTCATGCGTGTCTTACACCATTTTGTTGAACTCCTTGCGGAGCCGTTTGATAATCCGTTTTTCCAGGCGGGATATGTACGATTGGGAGATGCCGAGAAGATCAGCGACATCCTTCTGGGTCTTCTCCTCCCCGTCCTGAAGGCCGAACCGGAGCTCCATGATCACCCGCTCCCGTTCCGTCAGCTTATCGAGCGCCTTATGAAGAAGCTTGCGGTCCACCTGCTCTTCAATGTTCCGGTAGATCGTATCGTTCTCGGTTCCCAGGACATCCGACAGGAGAAGTTCGTTTCCGTCCCAGTCGATGTTTAGCGGCTCATCGAACGAAACCTCGGTGCGGATTTTGCTGTTCCGGCGAAGGTACATGAGGATCTCGTTCTCAATACAGCGGGAGGCGTATGTGGCCAGCTTGATTTTCTTCTCGGGGTCGAAAGTGTTGACCGCTTTGATCAAGCCGATCGCCCCGATCGACACGAGGTCCTCGATGTTGATTCCCGTATTCTCGAATTTCCGCGCGATGTAAACGACGAGCCGAAGGTTTCGTTCGATCAGCATGGCGCGAATGGCCGCATCTCCGCTTGGAAGCTTCTGAAGAAGGTATTCCTCCTCTTCTCTCGTTAAAGGCGGAGGGAGCGCCTCGCTACCCCCGATATAATAAATCTCATTTCCCTTAAGCCCCACGAGCAGGAGCAGACGGTAATAATTGAGCTGCAGCAGCATTTTCCATTTTAATAGCATAACCAGTTCCTCCTGTAATAAAATGAATCGACGCCGGATTACGCCTCCAGCAGGGTAGGATGCAGGATCGCCTGGTAAGCCCCGTCCGAGCTGAGCTGCCCGCCGTCCAATCCCACTAAAACCTTCTGCGTCTCTACCCGTTTCTCGTTATACCGAACCGTGACCCGGTCGGGCTTGATCGCCAGCATGAACTGGGTTCCCCGGTTTACGCCCCGGTAAGGCACCAGCCTCAGGCGGTCCTGCCAGGCGAACTCCTCCGTTCCCAGGGCGGCCACGATCTGATCGACCTCCGCCTGGCGAATCCGCTTCATCCACGTCTCCGGCAGCACTTCCTTCCACTGTCCGGCCTCCATGATCATCACCGGCGTCTTAGTCAGCGGATCGTACAGATGATTGCCCGTATCGATTAGACCGGTGCACTGGTAATGGAAGTCGTCGATGCATACCTCCACCTCCGCCATGTAGCTAAGCATCTCGGTCTGCCGACGAGCGGTATGAAACACCTTAAGGTACAGCCAGACGAGAAGCGGCAGCGTAACGACGATCAAGGTGGTGCCGGGAACGCCCATCATCGAGAACAGAAACCCGTCCATCAGTTCACTGGAGGACAAAAAGAAATAATAAACCCCGATCACGCTTCCGGCCGCCGCAAAATTAACAAGATAGAACGCCCCCATGTGCCGCCAAAACCGTTTAACCGGACGAAACCCGAAGGCGGTGCCGATCATCAGCACCGAAAAAATAAATTTGATGCCCAGCGTAAAAAGGAAGGAAAGCTGCGGGTAAAGCATAAAAATAACGTAAAGGGCCCCGATGGCCGCAGAAGCGGCTACCCTCCAGGCGCGGACCTTGGTATGGGAAACCCAGGCCGTCGTCAGCAGCAAGGCCCCGTCCACCGCAAAGTTAAAGAGGAACAAGAGATCCAGATAAACGACCAACCGCATTCCTCCCCATCCCGGCGATTGACGATGAACCCAGTATACGGGATGCCTCCCGCTAAGTCTGTCTGTTTCCGCCGGGGGGGAGCCTGTTTTTTTGTCGAAGGCTATACTATATATGCGTTGCTTCCCGCTCTTATTCATGGGATTCCTGTTATTCCGACTTATATCGCGGCCGCCCTCCCGAGGCTTTTTCCCAACAAAAAACCGCTCCCCTTCAGAAGAAGGAAGAGCGGTTTCGTCATAAAAATAAGCTAACCAGCCGTTAGTCGTTGTTATGGTTTTTGCGGTTCCGCAAGAACGTAGGAATGTCCAGCTGATCCCCGGAAGGCTGAGCTCCGAAAGGACGCAGGTTAGACGATCTCGATTCCGTCTGCTCGGTCTGCTGTTGTTGCTGCTGCTGAGCAGGCTGGGGACGTTTAATAGGAGGAGCGACATGGGCTTTGGTTTCGAAGCCGGTCGCAATAACCGTTACCTTGATTTCCTCTTTCAGCGTCTCGTCGATAATGGCACCGAAGATCACGTTAACCTCCGGATCGGAAGCCGCGATGACGATTTCAGCCGCCTCGTTGACTTCGTACAAGCTGAGGTTGGCTCCCCCCGTAATGTTCATGATAACCCCGCGGGCTCCTTCAATAGAAGTCTCCAGCAAAGGGCTCATGATGGCTTTCTTGGCGGCTTCCGCTGCGCGGTTCTCGCCTGTGCCAAGCCCGATTCCCATAAGCGCGGATCCGCGCTCGGTCATGATGGTTTTGACATCGGCAAAGTCAAGGTTAATCAGACCCGGAACCATGATCAAGTCCGAGATGCCCTGCACCCCTTGGCGAAGAACGTTATCCGCTTCCCGGAAGGCTTCAATCATCGGGGTCTTCTTGTCCACGATCTCAAGCAGCCGATCGTTCGGGATAACAATTAGTGTATCCACCTTTTCCTTAAGGGCGTTAATGCCCTGCTCCGCCTGCATGGCCCGCTTGCGGCCCTCGAATGTAAACGGGCGGGTTACGACGCCCACCGTCAGGGCTCCGCATTCCTTGGCGATTTCGGCGATGACCGGAGCCGCTCCCGTACCCGTTCCTCCGCCCATTCCGGCGGTAACGAACACCAGGTCCGCCCCTTTAAGGGATTGGATAATGGCTTCTCTCGACTCTTCCGCCGCTTTCTTGCCGACTTCCGGGTTGGCGCCTGCCCCGAGACCTCTAGTCAGCTTCTCGCCGATCTTAAGCTTGGCCTCCGACCTGGCCAGATTTAAGGCTTGGGCATCCGTATTTACCGTGATGAATTCCACGCCCTGAATTCCGTTCTCTATCATTCGGTTGACAGCATTGCTGCCGCCGCCGCCGACGCCAATCACCTTGATTGTCGCCAGCTGATCTACATCCAGATCAAATTCAAACATAGCGATTATTATCCTCCTCACTAATCCTCGTCAACCTGAGCAGCCTATACTTGCTCCGCACTTTCGGCATCAGATAAATTCACTTAACCAATTTTTGACCTTATCAAACCAGCCTGTTTTCTCCTTTGCCGGCTTCTTGGCGGGGATTTTCATTGTCGTCGGCACACGGTGCCGAATCGACTTGGTCACATGCTGAATAATGCCTACACCGCTGGTATAGGATGGATCACGCACCCCGATGAAATCGGGTGTAGCGATCCGGACCGAGGCGGCCAGCTCCGCTTGGGCAATCGGAAGCATCCCCGGCATGGTGACGGTTCCTCCTGTAAGCACATATCCTCCGGGAACATCCCCATAGCCCAGCCGGTAAGCTTCTCCGCGAATCAGCTGGAAAATCTCCTGCACACGCGGCTCTACGATATTCGCCAGATCCACTTGGGAAAATTCCTTCTCGGTGTTGCTGCCGATTCTCGGCACCTTGAAGACTTGATCTTCGGCCGCAACCGCTACCTGGGCGCAGCCGAATTTAAGCTTGACTTTCTCCGCATGTTCCATCTGCGTGTGCAAGCCGTAAGAAATGTCGCTTGTAATCAGGTCACCGCCGATGGGAAGCGTGGAAGTGGCGGCAATTGTTCCATTCTCAAAAACGGCAATGGTAGTAGAGCCTGCTCCGATATCGACGAGAATGGTCCCAATGGTCTTCTCATCCTTGGACAGGGTAAGGTTTCCGGATGCAAGCGACATAAGGACCATGTCGGCTGTGTTCAAGCCGGCTTTCTCTACGACGCGGCGCAGGTTATGTATAGCGGTTTTGGCGCCGGTAATAATGGTGGCTTCGACTTCCAGCCTGACGCCGATCATTCCTCTCGGATCTTGAATGCCTTCAAGCCCGTCGACTAAGTATTGTTTGGACACGACTCCGATAATTTCACGCTCCGGAGGCAGAGCGATAACGCGTGAAGCTTGAAGCACCCGTTCGATGTCTTCTTCCCCGATTTCTCTGTCTTCATTAGAAACGGCGACCACTCCGTGGCTTGGCTGAAGCGCTATGTGATTGCCGGTAATTCCTACGTAAACGTCATGTATCTCAATTCCCACCATACGCTCGGCATGCTCGACGGCATTGCGTATGGATTGAACCGTCTGGTCTATATCGACGATCGAGCCCTTGCGGATGCCTTCCGATTCGGCAGCCCCGACCCCGATTATGTTAATGGCTCCATTGGTTACTTCTCCAATTATAGCACGAACCTTGGATGTACCAATGTCCAGACTAACAATGATATCATTGCCGCTCAACCTTAGGCACCTCCCGGAATGTAATCGTGAATGTTGATGGCAAAATGGTTCCTGTACATATTCAACATGGTTCCTATTTTCCCTCTTTTTTCTACAATTTTTTTATATGGTTAATAATGAGAAAAAGTGTCTCTGGTACCGGCCGGACAAAGCTGGAAAAGATCGGATGAAAGCCTGTCCCGTTAGATGCCATGAGTTCAATTTTAACACTATTTCCATACAAAGAGTAGTCTTTTTTGGGTTCTGGAACCCATTACCTCTTCTTGGAATCCTTGTTCCCGTCGCTTGTCTCGGCGGAGCCGGCATCCTTGCCGAACAGGCTCCCGCGGTCCGTATCGAGCAGGGTCAGAATTCCGGTCGCTCCATTATTTCTCTCCTTAAATTCGTTGATCATAAAATCCAGGTATTGAATCTTGTCGCCTAGTAAAGCTATTCGGGTAATCACCTCAAACTGGGACCGTGTAAAAAGTTTAATCTTGTCCGGATAGGCGGCCGACGGGTCGGGCTTGATCTCGGATATATCCGAAAGAAGCGCCGGATTGATCCCGGCCAGCACCTTGCATAGGGCGGCCCTTTCGGGGGTCTCCGATCCCCAGTTGGTCAGAATCGGCTTGTCGATCACGGCGCCTTTGTCCTTGACCGGGTAGGCGCTTCCGTCCGCCATCAGCACCTCGATGCTTCCTTCCGGGGTAAGCTGATAAGCGGCCCGTGGATACTCCTTGACCTCAATCCGTATCTTGCCCGGGAACGACTTCGTCACCTGAACGGACTCTATCGTTTGGAGAGCTTTGACCCTCTCTTCTACAACGGAGGAACCGACCGCAAAAAACTGGTCCCCCACGGCCGCCTGCGAGGCTTGTCCGATCTGCTCGGAGGAAACCACGTCGTTTCCCGCAATTTCAATAGAGGTTATTTTGCTGAAAGAGGATTGAAAAAATAGAATCGCGAATACAATAAGAAAAAAGACGATTAACAAATAAAGCAGCTTGCGGCTGCCGGGTTTTTTGTTTCTCTCCGATTTCATCACTGGAATTTTGGAATCCGCGGCCAACCGTGACACCTTCTTCTGACAAGGAATTGACGGGCTCCTCCATCACTAGGATTAGGGGTGCCCGCTGTTTCCCTCTGATAATGGTAAACCAATCCGGGCCGTCCTGGTCCCTGCCGATTAAAGGCAAGGGATGCTTCCCCGCCTACCGTCCATCCGGTCAGGTAGGCTGAGGGCTTTCGGCAACAGCACGGCTTCGCGTGATGCTCGCTCCTAGACGGTTCAGCATAATCTCTATTCTATCATAACCCCGGTCGATATGATGAATCTGCTCCACCACGGTCGTCCCGTGGGCAGCCAACCCCGCCACGACCAAGGCGGCACCCGCCCTGAGATCGGTAGCCTCCACCGTAGCCCCATAAAGCCTCGGAACCCCACGGATAAAGGCGGAATTGAGGTCCACCCGGATATCCGCCCCCATTCGGGACAGCTCATCCACATGCTTAAAGCGGCCTTCGAACACCGTTTCCTTGATGATGCTCAAGCCGTCCGCCAAGGAAAGCAGAACCATGATAAGAGACTGCAAATCGGTTGGAAAGGATGGATGAGGAGACGTGACAATGCGTTCGACAAGCTTCGGCCTTGCGCCGCAGCTTACGCTCATTATATCACCGCTGCAGGAGATTTGAACACCTGCCCGCTTCAGCACATGAATCAGCGAGGTTAGATGTGCCGGGCATACCCTTTCAAGCGTAACGCTCCCCCGCGTAACGGCTGCGGCCACCATCATCGTTCCCGTGACGATTCTATCCGGGATGATCCGGTAACGGCAGGCATGGAGACGGCTTACCCCTTCAATGGTTATCGTGCTCGTTCCCGCCCCGAAGATCTTGGCCCCCATGGCATTAAGAAAGTTCTGAAGGTCCTGAATCTCCGGCTCCCTGGCCGCATTATGAATCGTTGTGATCCCATCGGCGGTGGCGGCGGCCATCATGATGTTTTCCGTTGCCCCGACACTGGGGAAATCAAGCGGGATCTCGGCACCGACCAGCTTATCCGCCGTACAAATAATGGTACTCCCCTTCTCTTCAATGCGGGCTCCCAGTGCTTCAAGCCCTTGAAGATGAAGGTTGATCTTGCGTTCGCCTATGGCACAGCCTCCCGGCTGGTAGACCTGAACGGAACCGAATCTTGCGAGAAGCGGCCCCATCAGAAAAATAGAAGAACGCATGGACTTCATCAAATCCTCCGGTATGTGGGAGGAATGAAGCGGCTCCATATCGAGCGTAACGGTTTCTTCCGAATGTTCCGCCCGGCAGCCCAAGGAGCGGAGGATATCCAGCATGACCCGGATATCCAGCAGATCCGGAACATTGTCGATCGCAAAAGTCCCTTCGGCGAGGACACAGGCTGCCAGAATGGGAAGGGCCGCATTCTTCGCCCCTTGAATCCTCATGGTCCCCGAGAGAGGCCGTCCGCCTTCGATCACCAATTTTTCCAAAAACTCACCTCCTGAAAGCTTGCACAGCAAGCCGTCGCGGCGAGCGTCAGTCGGTGTCACCCGCAACTAGAACTTCGGGCACTAGGGTTATTCCGTATTTTTCTTGGACGATTGCTTGGATCTTCTCAATAAGAGTGAGCACATCTTTCGCCGTAGCTTCGCCGGTGTTGATAATGAAGTTGGCATGCTGTGTCGATACTGTGGCCCCCCCAACGGTCAGGCCTTTCAACCCCGCTTCCTCGATCAGCTTCGCGGCATGATGGCCTTCCGGGTTGCGGAACGTACTTCCTGCCGTTGCCAGCTGCAGCGGCTGAGTCCGCATTCTCCGGTCCTTGTAGGCCGCCATCGCGGCACCAATTTCCTTGCGGTCGCCCGGCTGAAGCTCGAAGACCGCTTCCGTCACGATGCCGGGCTGACGGTGAAGCACGGAGTGACGGTAAGCATACTGCAGGTCTTCCTTCTGCAGCACCACCCGCTCCCCATTATCGAGCACCACCTCGGCTTGCTTAAGAATTCGCGACACATCCGACCCGTGAGCCCCTGCGTTCATGTAAACGGCGCCACCCACGCTTCCGGGGATTCCCCCGGCGAATTCCAGTCCGGTCAGCCCTTCCTTTCCCGTCAGGACACAGAGCTTGATGAATGAAAGCCCCCCGCCCGCATAGACTAGATTCCCTTCAAAACGAACCTGTTCGAAGGCTTGCCCCAGCTTCACGACCACGCCTCTAATCCCGGTATCCGCGACGAGCAGATTGGATCCCCGGCCCAGCACAAACCAGGGGACCCGGTGCTTATGCAGCAGCTTGACGGTTTGAGCAAGCTGCTCCTTCGATCCGGGAACGACCAGGACGTCGGCGGGGCCGCCTATTTTCCAGGTGGTGTGAGGCGCCAGAGGTTCGTTCAAGCGAACTTCCCCTACCTGGGCGGATTGAAGCTCCGAAATGATTTCCTGCATGGATAACCCTCCTTCACAAACATCGGGGGAGCAAGCAGCGGCTTGCAGAACCAAGCCGCTAATGTTCCGCTTTTCATCCGGGTGTTTGTCACGGTTATAGTGTAGTTTATGTGATTTCTCCGATAGTGTGACAGCAGCCTAGCTGCCCCCGGAGACAAGAATTCGGTCTAACGCGAGGCCAGCTTGAGCATCTCGCTGTAGAACAGACCGGCTGCCTCCCGGTTGCCCATCCGCGCCGAATTGCGCGACATGATGGAATGCCGGCCGGGATCCTTCATGATCCGCTCCACCTGGGCATAAAGAAACGTTCCGTTCAAGTCCCGTTCCAGTATGACCTTGGCGGCATTCTCTTTCTCGAGCCACCGGGCATTGGCCTCCTGGTGATTATTGGTCACGTTGGGAGAAGGGATCAAGAGGGAGGGAATGCCGAGCGCCGTAATCTCCGCGAGAAAGGATGCTCCTGCCCGGCTGATGATGAGCGAGGTGGCAGCAAGCACCTCATGCATATTGTGAACGTAAGGAACCAGAAGGAGGTTGTCCGGCATGGTCTTTCCTTTGGCCAGAATCTGTTGGCGGGTCGCTTCGTAATAAGGCTCGCCCGTCACGAACAGAAACTGAACGTCCGGAAGGCCCGCCATCAAAGGAGCCATAGCGGCGACGGCTTCATTCACCGCCTTAGCCCCCCGGCTCCCTCCCACCGCGACGACCAGCCGGCTGCCCTCGGGCAGGCCAAGGGAGGACAAGCCTTTGAGGGCGTCCGCCTGGACTACCGTTGTGGCACGGGGATTTCCCGTGTAGACCACTCTCTTTGCTCCGGGAAACTTGCCCTCGGAGCCCTGGAAGCTGACGGCCACCGTATCGGTGTACCGGCTCAAAAATTTATTCGTCAGTCCGGGAATGACGTTCTGTTCATGGATCATGGTCGGGATGCCGAGCTTGGCAGCGGCATAAACGACCGGTCCGCAAACGTAGCCCCCCGTTCCGATAACAACATCCGGCTTGAATTCCCGCAGGAGCTTCTTGGCCCGGCCCACTCCCTTCAGAAACCGGATAACCGTGCGTACATTGTCCAAAGACAGCTTCCTCCGGAAGCCGCTGATCTCAATGGCCTCAAAGCGCAGCTTGGGATCCGCTTTGGCGACAATTCCTTTCTCCAAGCCGGAAGAGGTCCCGATGTATAGGAATTCCGATCCGGGCTGCTCCCGGCGGACTTCCTCCATAATGGAAAGGGCGGGGTAGACGTGGCCCCCCGTCCCTCCCCCGCTGAGTACGATGCGCATAACTTCACCTCGAATATCGCGAAATGTTTAACAGGATGCCGATCGCGGTCAGCATTAACGTAAGCGACGAGCCGCCCGCGCTTATAAAAGGAAGCGTGATCCCGGTGACGGGAAACATTCCGATGACCACGCCGATGTTGATCATAACCTGAACCGCTACCATTCCCGTAATGCCAATCGCGAGCAGACTGCCGAACGTATCCTGGGCACTGATGGCCGTTCGGATTCCTCTCCAAACCAGCACGGCGAAGAGTCCGATGACGAACGCCCCGCCCATAAACCCCAGTTCCTCCGCCACAATCGAATAAATAAAATCAGTTTGGGGCTCGGGAAGGTAGCTGTATTTCTGAAGGCTCTTGCCGAAGCCAAGCCCCACCAGCCCGCCAGGGCCGATCGCATAGAGCGACTGGATAATCTGGTAGCCGGACCCGAGCGGGTCGGCCCAAGGATCCAGAAAGCCCGTAATGCGCTTCAGCCGGTAAGGGGCATTCAAGATAAGACCGACGAATCCGGCCACTCCGGCCAGTCCCAGCATGGACAGATGCATCACCCGGGCGCCGGCCGTCCAGATAATGAGCAGCGAAGCGCCCACCAGCACCGTTCCCGATCCCAGATCCGGCTGCAGCATGATAAAGCCGAAGGCGGCCCCCATGATCAGCAGCGGGGGAAGCAAGCCCTGCGTGAACTGCGTGATCCGGCTCTGCTCTTGGGATAACAGCTTGGCTAGAAAGAGAATCATGCCGAGCTTCATAAACTCCGACGGCTGGATTCCGAAGGATCCGATCCCGAGCCAGCTGCGGGCGCCCCCGCGAACGACGCCGATCCCGGGAATAAGCACGATAAGCAGAAGAACGAAACAGATCAGCAGACCGAGCTTGGCGTATTTCTTCCAAACCCAGTAATCCACGTTGGCCGTCAGGATCATAGCGCCGATTCCCAGTGCGGCAAAGATCGCCTGGCGTTTAACATAATAGAAGGAATCCCCGAATTCCCGAAAAGCCAGCACGGCACTCGCGCTGTACACCATTAGGACGCCTATCACCAGCAGCATGACGGCAGATGTCATGATTATCAAATCCGGCATTGCCCGTGCTTTTCCCATTGTTCCCACCTCTGCCCCATGATCTGGGGAAAGACAGGCGCAAAAAGACGTAAGGCCTGTACATCCCCTCTTTAAAGGGTATGCACGGCTTGTTTAAACATTCTTCCCCGCTCTTCAAAGGACGGAAACATATCCCAGCTGGCGCACGCCGGCGAGAGAAGCACCACTTCTCCCGGAGAAGCCGCAGCGCTGGCAAGCTGTACCGCCTCCTGCATGGCAAGGGCAGCGTCATCGGTCCGCTCCACGGTCCGGATGACGGGGACGCCCGCTTGCTCCGCTACGCCGTTCAGCTTCACTCGTGTCTCGCCCAGCGTGACGATGGCGCTAACCCGGTCCCGGAAATACGGGAGCATGTCCAGGTAATCCATCCCGCGGTCCAGTCCGCCGGCAATCAGGACCAGCTTGCTGTCGAAGGCCTCCATGGCTTTGAAGGTAGCCGAAGGATTGGTTGCCTTGGAATCGTTATAATAAGGGATTCCCTTGACGGTTGAAACGTATTCCAGGCGATGCTCCACTCCACGGAACGTCGCCAGCCCCTCTGCGATGGAAGGAATGGAAGCTCCTGAGGCGATGCTGATGGCAGCGGCGGCCAACGCATTCTCGATGTTGTGCTTTCCGGGAATGCCGAGCTTACCGGCCGGAAGGATCGATACGGTCGATCCGGCTTCATCCCGGTACATCAGCGTATCGTTATGTAGATAGACTCCGCTCGGAAGCTCTCCCTTGCTGGAGAACCATAGCAGCTTGGCTTTCAGATTAGCGGACTCAGCCAGCTCCCGAACCAGAGGATTGTCCGCATTAAGAACGGCGGTGTCCGTTTCCAGCTGATTGGCGAACAATTTGGCCTTCGAGCTGATATAGTCCTGCATGTCCCCATGGTAATCCAGATGGGTTTCGTACAGGTTCAGCAGGACGCCGATGCTCGGGCGGAAGCTAGAGGTGCCTTTCAGCTGAAAGCTGCTCAGCTCGACAACGAGCCGATTGTCCGGCGTTGCCTCGCGGGCCGCGTCGCAGAGAGGACGCCCGATGTTGCCCGCCACAATCGGCTTCTGGCCGGCGGCTTCCAAAATTTTACCAACCCAGGTCGTTGTCGTGGTTTTGCCGTTGGAGCCGGTGATGCCGATAATCGGAGCCTGGCAGATCGGGTAAGCGACCTCCACTTCCGTCACCACCTCGATGCCGAGCTCCTGGGCTTTCACGACGGGGGCGGCGCTGTAGAAGATGCCCGGGTTTTTGACGACCAGCGAGACCCCGCTGTGGATCAAACCGTCCGGATGGCCCCCGCACACAACAGAAATACCCAGAGCCTCCAACTCTTCGGCTTCCGGGCATGCCTCACGTTCTTTTTTATCGTTGACCGTTACCTTCGCTCCGAAATCGTGGAAGAGCTTTGCCACGGCGACTCCGCTTTTGGCCAAGCCCAGTACCACCACTTCTTTATCGCGATAATCTTCAGGATGCCTCATGTGCTAGAACACCTCGTTCAAGTATAGTCCCACTCCGGCCAGCACCAGACCCGCCGCCCAAAACGTAATAACAACGCGCCACTCGGACCAGCCGACCAGCTCGTAATGATGATGGATCGGGCTCATCTTGAAAACCCGCTTTCCCCTCGTTTTAAAAGAAACCACCTGTATGATCACCGACAAGATCTCAATTACGAATACCCCGCCGATGATAATAATCAGCATCTCGGCCTTTGTCAGAATGGCCGCGGCCGCGAGCCCTCCCCCGATCCCAAGGGAACCGGTGTCTCCCATAAAGACTTTGGCCGGATGGGCGTTATACACGAGGAAGCCCAGCACCGCCCCTACCATAGCCGCGGAGAAAATAGCCGTCTCCGGGCTGTGCACCTTGATGGCGATTACGACATACGCTCCGAAGGCGATGGCGCTGGTGCCCGAAAGCAGACCGTCCAGACCGTCGGTAAAATTCACGGCATTCGATACCCCGAGCATCATGAAGACGACGAAGGGATAATAAACCCAGCCCAAAGGCAGGGTGCTGTCGACAAAGGGGATGGAAATGTCCGTCGGATGGTCGATCCGGAACAAGAAGTAGCAGACCACGGCCGAAACGACCAGCTGCCCGAGAAGCTTCTGCTTGGCGGTCAAGCCCAGCGAGCGTTTGAAAACGATTTTGATGTAATCGTCCAGGAAGCCGACCAGCCCGTAGCCAAGAGCGGCAATAAGCAGGATGACCAGCTCGCTGTTCTTCTCGGCGAATTTGAGGGAAGCGAGCGACAGGGCAAGCAGAATAATCACTCCGCCCATCGTCGGGGTTCCGGCCTTCTTCAGATGGCCCTGAGGACCATCGGTTCGGATCTGCTGCCCGAATTTCAGCCTCCTTAAGAAAGGAATCAGCAGCGGGCCCGCCAGCAGCGCGAGCAGAAACGCCACGCCAAGCGGAAACAGAATCTCGTAAAATCCCATCACAACAAACACTCCTTAAATTTGGCTTTCCTTCGGAAAGCGGTTATCGTCCACGCCTTTATGTAAGATTCGGATCAGGATGGCAGAAGCGCGTGTACGATCTCTTCCAACTTCATTCCCCGGGAGCCTTTAACGAGAACGGCATCGTCCGGCTTAACCGCCGATCGCAAGTCTTTTGCCAGCTCTCCCTTGTCTTCGTACCAGCTCACCGCACCGGCGGGATAACGGTTCTGCGCCTCCTCCGCCAGATGGCGGGATAAACGGCCGTATACGTATACGCGGTCAATCCGCTCCGGACGGAGCAGCCTTCCGATTTCCCGGTGAAACTCCTCTTCCCGTTCTCCGAGCTCAAGCATATCGCCAAGCACGACAATTTTGCGGGAAGGTCCCTCCAATTCCTCCAGAAGAGCCAGCGCAGCCTTCATCGAGGTCGGGCTCGCGTTGTAAGCGTCATTCAGTACGAGAGCTCCCGAATCGGCACGGAGAGCTTCAATTCTCATGCTGGTCATCTTGAGGGACTTCAATCCCTCCGCGATGTCCTCATTCGACACCCCAAGCCGCCTGGCCGCGGAGATCGCCGCCAAAGCATTGATGACGTTATGCCTTCCGAGCAGCGGGAGGTAGAATTCGGGGGAATCCGGGTCCTGGATGCGGAAACGGGTTCCTTCCCCCTCCATCTCTATAGAGGTCGGATAGATATCGTTATTAGGGTGGGTACCAAATCGTATGCGGTCAAAATGGGCCGGCTGCGGCATTTCGGGAAGCACCTTCGGAATAAGCGGCTCATCTCCGTTGAAGATGAAAGCCCCTCCTTCCTTCAGCCCCGCCAGGCTCTCCGTCTTGGCTCTTGCTATCTCTTCCCGGCTCCCGAGCTGCAGCAGGTGGGATTCTCCGATATTCGTAATGATAACGATATCGGGCGCGGCAATCCGGGTGAGCAAATCAATCTCCCCCCGTCCGCTCATTCCCATTTCCACTACAGCGGCTTGAGTATCTTCCTCCAACCGGAGCAGGGTCAGGGGCAGGCCGATATGATTGTTGAGATTCCCTTCCGTTTTCCTCACGCGCAAAGAAACGGAGAGGATCGAAGCCGTCATATCTTTCGTGGACGTTTTGCCGTTGCTGCCCGTAATGGCGACCACTTGGACCGGAAGCTCGCTTCGGTAGCTCTTCGCCAGGCTCTGCAGGGCCGCAAGGGTATCCTCGACCAGAATGAGAGGATGATCCCCTTCCGGAAGCTGGCGGTCCTTCTGCCATAGAGCCGCGGCGGCTCCTTTCTCCAGCGCTTCCAGCACGTAGGCATGCCCGTCGAATGTTTCCCCGATCAGCGGGATATACAGCTGTCCGGGCTTCAGCGTCCGGGTATCGGTGGAGACGCCCTGAAAGAGCGTGGTTCCTTCCTTGGTACCGGCAAGAAGGCCGGCGGTCATCGAAGCCGCTTGCTGCAGGGTGCGCTTGATCATGATTTCTTCTCCTTAATGGCATTCCGGGCTTCTTCCCGGTCATCGAAATGATGGGTGGTACCGCCAATGATTTGATAAGTTTCATGGCCCTTGCCCGCAATCAATATTACATCGTCAGGGCCTGCCATTTCAACCGCTTTCCTAATCGCTTCCCTGCGGTCGGGCAGGAGAATGTAGCCTTTGGCATCGCCTGCTTCCCTCACAATCCCGGGGCGGACATCCTCGAGTATGGCCGAAGGATCTTCCGAACGGGGATTATCCGAAGTCGCGATAACATAATCGCTGTAGCGTGCGGCAATGGCTCCCATGAGCGGACGTTTCGTCTTGTCCCGGTCCCCTCCGCAGCCAAAGACCGTGAGGATGCGGCCCTCCGCAAATTCGCGCACCGTGGTCAGGGCATTCTCCAGCCCGTCTGGGGTATGCGCGAAATCAACGAGGACGGAGAAGGACTGTCCTTCGTCAACCGGCTCCATCCGGCCTTCGATGAGCGAAAGCTCCGACAAGCTCTTTTTAATGGAAGAAAGCGGAACCCCTTCGATCCAGGCTGCCGCTATGGCCGCCAGAGCATTGTAGACGTTGAACTTGCCGATCAGCTTGAGCAGAATCGTTTCTTCCTCTCCGAAGGCTGTGAGCTTAAACTCTGTCCCCCGCGAAGTGACACGGATATCCGTTGCCTGAAAGTCGGCGGGCTTGTCGATGCCGTAGGTAAGGACTTCGACCGCGGTCAGACTCTGATAATAGTAAGAGGCGGGGTCATCCCCGTTAAGAACGGCAAACTGCCGGCTGCCGGCATCGGAGGCGTATTCGTTGCCAAGCCGCGAGAACAGAAGCCCCTTGGCCGCCCGGTATTCCTCCATAGAGCCGTGGTAATCCAAGTGGTCCTGGGTCAGATTCGTAAAAATAGCCGTGCGAAAGCGGACTCCCTTTACCCGGCCCATCTGCAGGGCATGGCTCGACACCTCCATGATGCAGTAATCGGCCTGCTGGTCCCGCATGCGCCGGAAATTGTGCTGGAGGGCCAACGCTTCCTGAGTCGTGTTCTGCACGGGAAACGTCTCGCTGCCAATCTTCATTTCGATGGTTCCCATCCGCCCGGTCCGTGCGCCATGATCCGTTAACAATTTGTCAATTATGTATGTTGTCGTGGTCTTTCCGTTCGTTCCTGTAATGCCGATGACTTTAAATTCCCGGCTCGGGTAATCATAGAACCGGTTGGCAAGGATCGCCATAGCCAAGCGGCTGTCTTTCACGTGGAGGGTGGGAACCTTCTCCCCCACTTCCCTTTCCACCACCAGGGCGGCAGCGCCCTGCGCCACCGCCTTAGCCGCATAATCGTGGCCGTCGGCGGCATGCCCCGGAAGGCAAATAAACAAATCTCCCGGCCTTACTTTGCGGGAATCCGTCTGGATCCCCGTCAGCTCCACCGATTCGTCTCCGTCTAATCGGGCCCCTGCCAGCAGCGAGGCCAGTTCGCTAATTTTTATCAATGTGAGAACCCCCTGTACTCCTGCTATACGTGAGCTAAACGGCCTACTACCCACTATACACCCATTATACACAACCTTATGAGAAAAACCTTCGCCAAACAAGCAACCTTTATCGTTACCCGTTTTTGCGGCGGATGAAACCGTCCCCTTGTCATTATTTCGCCGGCTCCTCCGGAGGATTGGAGAGATAGATGCGGATCGTCGATCCTTTCTCCACCCGGGTTCCCGCTTTAGGAGCCTGGCTGATCACCGTTCGGCCGTTCCCCGACTTGGCCAGCTTGAAGTCCATGTTGAGGTCCTCGTAAATATCCTCCACCGTAGCACCAACGAGATCCGGCACTTCCACAATAGGGACGTCCCCCAGCTCCGGCTTCAGTTCCCGGGAGATCTGGTCCTTGCGAGGCTCCACTTTCATGTAGCGAAGGGCGTCCGCCATAATATTCTTGACGATCGGAGCGGCGATAAGACCTCCGAATTGAATACCCTGCGGGTCGTCGACCGCGGCATAGATGACGATTTTGGGATCATCCGCCGGCGCGAAACCGATGAACGACACAATATGCTCATCCGCGGAATAGCGTCCATTGATGACCTTCTGGGCCGTTCCGGTTTTGCCGCCCACCCGGTACCCGTCCAGAAACGCATTGCGTCCCGTTCCTTTGGCCACCACGCTCTCCAGCGCCTGACGAACCTGGGCCGAGGTGCTTTCGGAGATCACCTGACGCACCAGCTCCGCCTGTACGGTTTCGACGGTTTCGCCCGTCTCCGGGTTAAACCAGGCTTTCGCGACATGAGGCTTGAAAAGCTTGCCTCCGTTGATCGCGGCCGATACCGCGGCAATCTGCTGAATAGGCGTCACCGACACCCCTTGGCCAAAGGCCGTGGTCGCCAATTCCACGGGACCGACTTTGGACGGCTTGAACATGATGCCGTTCTCCTCGCCGCCCAGATCAATGCCGGTCTTCTTCCCGAACCCGAACCGGGTAATATAATCGAACAATTTATCCTTGCCGAGTCTTTGGCCCATGAGCACAAAACCAGGGTTGCAGGAGTTCTCCACCACTTCCAGCATCGTTTCGCTGCCGTGGCCCCCCCGCTTCCAGCAGCGGAGCCGGGCTCCCCCTACCTCTACGGCGCCGGAATCATAGAAAGGCTCATTGAAGTTGACTTTCTTCTCCTGGAGCGCGGCGGCCAAGGTGATGATCTTAAAGGTCGAGCCTGGCTCGTACGTCATCCAGATAGGCAGGTTGCGGTTGTAATCCTCCACCGGAAAGTCGCGGAAATGGGACGGGTCGAACCCCGGTCTTCCGGCCATGGCGAGGATTTCACCGTTGGAAGGATCCATGGCGATGGCAATGCTGTGCTTGGCCTGGTATTGCAGCATGGCCTGGTCCAGCTCCCTTTCCATGACCGACTGGATGTAGCTGTCGACGGTCAGCTGCAGGTTAAGCCCGTCCTGCGGCTTGACATACTGCTCCGACGTATTCGGCATCGCCCTGCCCGCGGCATCTGCCAGATAGGAGACATTGCCTTGAATGCCGGTAAGCTGGTCGTCATACTTGGCTTCGACTCCGCTTAATCCTTTGTTGAACACATCCGTAAAACCGAGAATGTGGGAAGCTAACGGGCCCAACGGATAGAACCGTTTGTTGTCCTCGGCGACCACGACACCGGGAATGGCTAGATCGCGGATTTCCTTCGCCTTCTCCTCGGTGATCTTGCGTCCCGCCGGTTGGATGCGGACGATGCTTTCTTTCTTCGTCACCATCTTATAGATGGGCTCCTGGGCCGACTGGAGCACTCGCGCAAGCTCCGCCGTCGCCGCCTTCGCATCCTGGATCTGGGCCGGAATCACCCAGACGGAGGGGGAGGTGATATTATAAGAAAGCTTTACGCCGTTGCGGTCCAGTATCTCCCCCCGCTTGGCCGCGTAAGGGATGTCCCTTCTCCAGTTATTCTCCGCCTTCCGGGCAAGCTCCGGCCCCATCCAAAGCTGGACATACGCCAGTCTCAGGATCAGCGAAACAAAAATGACGGCCCCGCCCAGCATTACAAACAGTAGCCGGCGGCGCACCGTTACGTTAGACACCTTCATACCCCAGCCTTCCCCCTTACCCGAAAAAAGTCATGTTCGTTTCCTACTCATGACTATTCGGGACAACCAGGGGATAGAACAACCCTGCCGTATGGCAGGGTTGTTCTTGTTCCTATGACCCGTTACCGGCTGTCTTTCTTGGGAGTGGGAGTCGGGGAAGGGGAAGCACTACCTGCCGGTTTTTTGCCCGTCTGCTCCTTGGACGAAGCCGCCGAAACAGGACCTTCCCTGGCAGTCGTCTGTCCGGAATCCGGCGTTCCTCCCTGCGCCACAGCCAAGGACAGCTCCAGCTGCAGCAAACGCTGGTCCCCTTCGCCGCTGACCGTCTGGGAGGCTACATAGCCTTCGCCCGAGGTTTTGCAGGCTACCCCGAGCATCGAGCACACTTCCAGCGCATCACGCAGCGACTTGCCTTTGAGATCGGGAATCTCCGTTGAAGCCGCGTCCTCGGCGCCCAAATAAATGCGCTGGGAGAGCAGAATCTCGCTTCCCGCTTGCGGCATTTGGCTGACCACCTTCCCTCCGCTGCCGACCAATTCGACCTTGAAGCCGATTTTCTCGAGCGTTTTCTTCGCTTCGTTGAGGTCTTTTCCGATAACATCCGGCACCGGAGCGACTGCTTCTGAAACGGCGGGATTTTTGAGCGGAGCTCCTTCCGTTGGAACCCCCATGTAGCTCAAGGACTGAGACACAATTTCTTTAAATACGGGGGCGGCGACTTCTCCCCCCAGATGGTAATCTCCTCCGAGCTCCGGCTGGTCGGCAATGACGGCCACCAGTATTTTGGGATCGTCCACCGGGGCATAGCCGATAAAGGAAATGAGCCACGTGTCTTCGGAGTAGGTTCTCTCCCCGTCCTTCACGATATTGGCCGTCCCCGTTTTACCGGCGACCCGGTACCCGTTGATGTAAGCGCGGCGTCCGGTTCCCTGCTCCTGATTGGCGACTACCTGTTCGAGCGCCAGGGAGGTTTGGCGGGCCGTCTCCTCCGTCACCACCTGCCGAATCACCTCCGGAGCGAACGATTTCTCCACTTCCTTCGTCTCCGGGTTAATGATTTCCTTAATAAGCTGCGGCTTCATCAGCTTCCCGCCATTGGCTATTGCCGCGTAAGCCGCCGTCTGCTGCAGGGCCGTAACCGTAAGCGACTGCCCGTAGGTAGCCCTCGCGTAGTCAGAATCATATTTCAGGCCGGTCACTCCACCGACCTCGCCCGGCATTGCGATGCCGGTCTTCTTGCCGAAGCCGAATTTGGCGATCCAGGAATCCAGCCCTTCTCTCTTCAGCCCCTCATAGCCCAGCTTGACGAAAGCCACGTTACTCGAGCGAAGCAGCCCCTCCATGAAGGAGATTTTGCCCCAGCCGACACGGTTATGGTCATGCACCGCTCCTCCGGGAATGGCGATAGAGCCGGACTGGTATTTATCGTTCGGATGCCATAACCCTTCCTGAATGGCCCCCGCCAGCGTAACGAGCTTGAAGGTGGAGCCTGGTTCATAGGCGGAGGCGACGGCATGATTGGTGAAGTTCGCCTGGCTTTTGGCCTCCCAGAATTTGTTGGGATTGAAATCAGGAGCATTCGCCATGGCCAAAATTTCCATTGTTTTCGGATCGACGGCAATGGCCGTCATGCTCTTGGCCTTCCATTTGTCCATCGCCTTCTTCAGCGCATTTTCCGTAAAGTACTGAATTTTGTTGTCAATCGTCAGCCGGACGTTCTTGCCGTTCACGACGGGGTCCAAGGATACCTTTGAATCCGGAAGCTCCACGCCCATGCGGTCCTTCTCCCTCACCAGCTTGCCCGGCGTTCCTTTGAGCTGGTCGTCGAGATACTTCTCGAGTCCTTCGACCGCCGCCCCTTCCCGGTTTACGTAGCCGAGGACGTGGGAAGCGAGATTATCGTTCGGGTAGTAGCGCTTCTCGGTTTCTTTGAGGAAAATGCCCACATCCCGGATTTTCCCTTTGGACTCCTTCAAGTCGTCCTTCAGCTTGGCAATAAAATCCTCCACCTGCTGCTTCTTGTCTCCGTCGATCTTCTTGCCTTCGGAGTTAATCGGAACTTCCAGCGCATATTTATCCGGATAGTCCGCTCTTTTCTTGGTGGCAAGCCCGTAAATTTTCTCCTCCAGCTCGGAGATTTTGCCGGCATCCGCAGAGAGACTTAGAATGGGAGCCAGCCCATGGGCTATCTCCCTGGCAATTCCTCTCTCATTAATGACTTCTGGGTTTAGGGCGACGGTGTAGGCGGGAGCGTCCTCCGCCAGAACCCGGTCCTTGCGGTCCATGATCGTCCCCCGGACGGGCAGCAGCATCTCTTCGTTCGTCCATTTGTTCGCGGCTTTCTCTCTCAGCATCGACGCGTCTACCACTTGAAGCCAATAGAGCTTTCCGATGATAAGGAAAAAGGCCAGGAAAAAAAAGACACCGATCAATAAAGACCGGATTTTCATTTTTTTCTCCATATTCATTAACCCCATTAACGTTTAGCCGTTTTCTTCTCTGGATTGGCCGACGCGTTAGGAGCGGAGCTTCCGCGGGCAATATTCTCTTCACTGGTAGGGCGCAGACCCGTGCCGCTCGCGGCTTTCTTCAGGTTGTCCGCATTAAGCATGGCGCTCTTCTTGTTAAGAAGCAGCTTGTTTTCTTCTTCGAGCTTCTGAATGGAGGTGCTGGTGTCGTAAATCTCTTTGTTCAGTTCATAGATTTTGGAGTGCATAAAAATAACGGAGCTTGCTACGGATACTCCAATCACGAGCATCCCCAGAAGCTGGAGCTTGAATTTCATGGTAAGGGCCGGGCGCGATACGACTTTTGTCTTCTCCCGGTACTTGACCGTCTGCCTGGCTTGCTGTTTCTCCTTGACGGCTAAACTACCCTGTGTATGATAGGCCAAAGGTTCGTCCCCCCTATAGTTTCTCCGCTATTCTCAGTTTTGCTGACCGGGAACGCGGGTTTAGTTCCAACTCTTGTTTCGACGGCAAGATAGGCTTACGTTGGACCAGTCTAAGAATCGACTTTTTCTGGCAAACGCATATAGGAAAATCCGGTGGACAGGTACATTTTTCAACAAATTTCGCAAAAAACTGCTTACAGATTCTGTCCTCGAGGGAATGAAAGGTAATGACGGAAATTCTCCCCCCGGGGGCAAGGCAATCGACAGCTTGCTCCAATGCCTCTTCGAAAGCTCCCAATTCGTCATTCACGGCGATTCGAAGCGCCTGGAAGCTGCGCTTGGCGGGATGGCCACCCGTTCTTCTGGCGGCTGCCGGAATCCCTTCTTTTACGATTTCAGCCAGCTGGGATGTGGTTTCAATGGTGCCCTTAGCCCGGTGTGAAAGGATTTGGGCGGCAATCCGGCGGGAAAACTTCTCCTCGCCATATTCAAACAGAATCTTCGCTATCTCGGCTTCCGACCATTCATTGACAATTTCCTTGGCGGTTAACGATGAAGTCTGATCCATCCTCATATCCAGGTCGGCTTCCTGGTTGTAGCTGAACCCTCTCTCCGCCTCATCCAGCTGAGGGGACGATACGCCAAGGTCGAACAGAATTCCGTTAACCTGGGGGTTCTCTCCGGACCGGGGCAGGTCCAGCTTCAGGAGCTCTTGCCGTATGTATCGGAAATTGCTTCTCACCAGCGTTACGCGTTCGGCATAAGGGGCCAATCTCGTCTTGGCATTAGCCAGGGCGGTATCGTCCTGATCAAAAGCAATCAATCTCCCCTGCCCGCCGAGCCTCGAGGCAATGGTTTCGCTGTGCCCGGCGCCGCCTAGTGTACAATCGACATAGATGCCGTCCGGATGGATGTTCAAGCCTTCTACCGCTTCTTCTTTCAATACTGTGATGTGATGAAACAATGCTGTTCCTCCTATGCGTCCGGGAAAGCCTACAAGTCAAAATTAAAATCCACAAGCTTCTCCGCGATTTCGTTAAACGATTCCTCGGACTGCTGGAAGTATCCTTCCCACACGTCCTTGCTCCAAATTTCCACCCGGTTGGATACGCCAATGACGACGCAGTCCTTCGCTAATCGGGCATGCTCGACCAAAGTATTCGGTATATTTACCCTTCCCTGTTTGTCAAGCTCGCATTCGGTGGCACCGGAGAAGAAGAACCGGGTAAACGCGCGGGCATCGGATTTCATGAGAGGCAGCGACTTCAGCTTCTGCTCCATTACGGCCCATTCGCTATTCGGATAAACAAACAAGCAGTGGTCCAGTCCGCGGGTGATGACAAACGTGGCTCCCAGGGCTTCTCTGAACTTCGCCGGGATGATCATGCGGCCTTTATCGTCGATCGTATGCTGATATTCGCCCATGAACATATTCGGCTACCCCTTCCCTCCACTTTACCCCACTTTCCACCACCAATTATATTGAATATTCTATCCGATTGCAAAAATTCCTTCTTCCCCGGAAACATTTACTAATAATTTTTGTGAACTTTTACAGAATCCCGGCAAAAAAAAGAACAGGCCGTCAGCAAACGGCCCGTCCATAGGTTATGTACGTAATCGGCTGTTCCTATTTCTTTTCCGGAAACCCTTCGTCAAACAAAAAATACGGAAGAAACGCGGAAGGAGTTTGATCTCGGCAATGACGGTCAATGATCTCGAGTCCCACCTCGGCCTTCTTCTCCTCCGGCAGATCCCGGTTGAGTACGATATGCTTCTGTCCGTTGCGGCAGGCGTAATAGCCGCCCAATTGCGCCGCCATTGTGTCCTCCCGCAGCTCTAGTCTGAATTTGTGAAGCAGCGGGGTCAAGCTCTCCGTCATTCGGTTCCCTCCATCTCCTTCTCCTTACAGGTTATTACCCCAGTTCCAGGTAAAGAAACCATCCTTGGATGATTTTCCACAAATTGCTTACCCGACATGGAGCTTATCCTTCGGCCGGGATAAAGAGGAAAGTGCGCTCACCCGCCTTTTAGCAAAAAGACGCCTTGCGGCGTCTTCTCAGAAAGGGCTTAGTGCTCAGCCCAGCTATCCAAATAAGCTTTCTGTTCATCGGTCAGGCGGTCGATCGAAGTGCCGAGGGATTCCAGCTTATAGCGGGCCACCTGCTCGTCGAGCACGTACGGCACGTTGACCACATGAGAGCCGATCGACTTGTAGTTATCGTTCACATACTTAAGAGACATCGCCTGGAGGGCGAAGGTCATATCCATGATTTCAGCAGGGTGGCCGTCTCCCGCCGCCAGGTTAACGAGCCGGCCTTCGGCGAGCACATAGATGCTGCGGCCGTCCTCGAGCTGATACTCCTCAATGTTGCGGCGTACCGTTCGCTTGGCTTTGCTCATGGCTTCCAGTTCCGGCTTGTTGACTTCCACGTCGAAATGGCCGGCGTTGGACAAGATCGCACCGTTCTTCATCACCTTGTAATTCTCGCCGCGGATGACATCGCGGTTGCCGGTCACCGTGACGAAGAAATCCCCATGCTGGGCCGCTTCGCTCATCGGCATAACGGCAAAGCCGTCCATATAGGCTTCCACTGCCCGGATAGCATCGATCTCGGTTACGATGACGTTGGCCCCAAGACCCTTAGCCCGCATGGCCACGCCTTTGCCGCACCAGCCGTATCCGACCACAACGACCGTTTTGCCCGCGACCACCAGGTTGGTTGTCCGATTGATGCCGTCCCATACGGATTGCCCGGTTCCGTAACGGTTGTCGAATAGATACTTGCAATAAGCATCATTAACCGCCACCATCGGAAACTGGAGGCTGCCTTCTTTCTCCAAAGATTTCAAGCGCAAAATACCGGTTGTCGTTTCCTCTGCCCCTCCGCGGACATTCTTCAACAGGTCCCTGCGCTCGGAATGAAGAATCGTCACGAGGTCGCCCCCGTCGTCAATGATCAGATCGGGCTCCGTCTCCAGAGTCTTGATCATGAGCTCCTTGTATTCCTTCGGATCGGGGTTGTACTTCGCAAATACGGTAATGCCGTCTTCAACGAGTGCCGCGCAAACGTCGTCCTGCGTCGAAAGCGGGTTGCTTCCCGTAATGGTCACTTCGGCTCCTCCGGCCTGCACGACCTTGGCCAGATAGGCCGTTTTGGCTTCCAGGTGAAGAGAGATGGCGACTTTCAGCCCTTTGAACGGCTGTTCTTTCTCGAACTGGGCCTTGATCCGGTTCAGAACCGGCATATGGGCATTCACCCACTCAATCTTAAGATGTCCCTCTGGAGCCAGCTTCCGATCGGTGATGATGCTTCTGTCTTTGGTATTCATCCATCTTCCTCCTTAAGGCAACTTATAAATAAACGAGGCGGTGAAGGCCGTCTCCCGCCGGTGCCTGCTCGGCAAGCTCCTTCAGCCACCAGTGGCCGTACCGGTTCAAATAAGCAAACACATTATACACCCGTTCCTGCGGTTTGCCCAGAGGGTACAGGGAGAGCTGAATCCGGTCGAGCTGGCGAAGGGACGCTTCGAACTGGGATTCATTCGCTCCCTTGGCGCGTGCTTCAAAAAATTCGATTTGTTCCATGATTTTGAGATAGTTGGTGTCGCCCAGCTTCGCCATTCCGGGATTGATAGCGCCCACGGCCTCCAGCAAGGGATTATAGAGGCCGCGGAACTTCTCTTTGACCTCGGCAAAGCGTTCGTCCAGGTTCAGGGTATCCTGTTCCTTAAGCCAATTCGCCTTGAACTCTCCGAACCGTTCGGCCACGACCTCGGACGTAAGACCGAACTTATCCATATGCTTCTTGACCGTTCCTTCTATTAAAGTAAATTCCGATCGGGGAAGAAGGAGGGGCATTTCCATCCCAAGGGTCCGAAAGCCATCCTTAAGCAGACCCCAATAGGCAATCTCCCCTGGGCCAAGCACGGCCGCCAAGACAGGAAACAGAAAATCCTGCATGATCGGCCGGGTCATGACATTGTTGCTGAAGCGTTCCGGAGCCGTCCGGGCAAGCTCCAGCAACTGCTCCTTGGTAAACCGGCGTTCCTTCTTCTTGTCGGTAAATCCGCCGCCGTCCCGTTGAAGCAGGAATCTTTCTCCGTCATCGTCATACAGAAACAGATTCGCGTTTTCTTCATAAACCTCGGCCTGCGGCTTGTAACCGAGGCTCTCCACCTGCTCCCGGCCGTTTCGGTACGCCGAGGCAAGCTCCTCCTGATTTTCCAGAAAGCGGATGAACATCTCCGATTCGACTCGGCGGATGGCCGGATCGTCCGAATCCATCAGCACCAGACCGCTTTCGCCGAAAAGCCAGGCCATGATTCTTCCGAAGTAGTCCGAAAGCGTCCCGGAGGATGCCGCGAACTCCCGGAGCTTCGCCATAAGATCCGGCTTGAACTCGGTTGGAAGCAGCGACTCCTCCAGCTGCCCCACCATCTCTTCCCAATCCGCGATCCGGATCCGGCTGACTGAGGTGCGGGTTCCTTCCGGCTGGTCGAGCTTGATTCTCTCGACGTCCTGCTTCTGGCTTAAATAATAAATATGATTGACTTCATCCCAATCATGATCCTCACCGGCAATCCAGAAGACAGGGACGACCGGCCGGTTCAGCTCGGCGGAAGCTTTGGCTGCCGCCTGAAGGATGGTAATGGCCTTGTAGATAACGAGCAGCGGCCCGGTAAACAGCCCCGCCTGCTGCCCCCCTACCACGACCAGCGTTTCGGGTTCGCGCAGGAGCGCAATGTTGGCAAGAGCCTTGTCGTCATTCGAAAGAAGGCTATTATAGGCGAGCATCGCATCGGCCAGCCGGTCCCGGTGCCCATCCGGCACCACTCTCTCATTAAGCCTTCTGGCGCGTCTCTCCCAATCCTCCGGCTGACGCGGATTATATTCGTACAAAGAACGAACCCGTTCAAAGTCGCGCAAGTAATGTTCGGTTATCTCCTGGGTGCTTTTCCCATTCGTAATTTCCAGTTTCAACGAAAAGCCTCCTCAACCTTATGTATGGCAGAAATGCTCCTTTGATTGTACACATCCACAAGATTTTAGTCAAAAAAACTGCCGCCCGTGCAAAGCGGGCGGCAGTTGCTTTCCTTAGTACAAGTGGCAGGCCACATAGTGATCCGGCTTGGCTTCGATCATCTCCGGCATCACCTCGGCGCATACCTGCATGGCATGCGGGCAGCGCGTGCGGAATGGACATCCGCTCGGCGGATTCAGCGGACTCGGCACTTCTCCCTGCAGAATGATGCGCTCTCGGGTCCTTTCCACCTCCGGATCCGGGATCGGAATCGCCGAAAGCAGCGACTGCGTGTACGGATGCAGCGGATCGGCATAGAGAGCAGCCGAAGTGGTGATCTCCGCCATCTTGCCGAGGTACATAACCCCGATCCGGTCCGAGATGTGCTTCACCATAGCCAAATCGTGAGCGATGAACAGATAGGTCAGCCCATGCTCCTTCTGCAGGTTCTGGAACAGGTTAACCACCTGGGCCTGAACGGAAACGTCCAGGGCGGAAATCGGTTCGTCGGCAATGATGAACTGCGGCTCAATCGCCAACGCCCGGGCAATGCCAATCCTTTGACGCTGGCCTCCGGAGAACTCATGCGGGAAACGGCCCGCATGCTCGGGGTTCAAGCCGACAGCAGCAAGAAGCTCGTTAACCCGTTCTTTGCGCTTGGCGCCGGAGTACAGCTTATGAATGTCGATCCCTTCGGCAATGATATCGCCAACCGTCATCCGCGGATTTAGCGAGGCATACGGATCCTGAAAGACCATCTGCATGTCGCGGTTGAATTTCAGAGCATCCTTGCCTTTCAGGTTCTTGGTGCTTTTGCCGTTAAAGATAACCTCGCCATCCGTCGGATCATAGAGCCGGATCAGCGTTTTGCCCGTTGTGGATTTGCCGCAGCCGGACTCACCCACGAGACCAAGCGTTTCTCCGCGTCTTACCTGAAACGTGATTCCGTCGACCGCTTTAAGCTTGCGGTCGCCTCCTACGTCGAAATGCTTCTTTAATCCTTTTACATCCAAGATGATATCGTTAGACATGTTTGACCTCCCCCAATCCTTCCGGTCTGTCCACTTTAGGCGCTTGGGGATGATTCAACCAGCAGGCCGCATGGTGGCCGGTATTGATCTCGAAGTTATCTGGAAACTCCTCCAGGCAGATATCCATGGCGTAAGGGCATCTGGCCGCAAACGGGCAGCCCTTCGGCGGTGCGAACAGATCGGGCGGTGTCCCCGGAATCGGAACCAGCTCACTCTTGTTCTCCGTATCCAGACGGGGTACGGATTTCAGCAGTCCCCAGGTGTAAGGGTGGCGAGACCGGTAGAAGATATCGTCGACCGTTCCGTCCTCTACGATTTTACCGGCATACATCACCACAACCCGGTGAGCCATATCCGCCACAACACCCAGGTCATGGGTAATGAGGATGATGGAAGAGTCCGTTTTCTCCTGCAGCTTCTGCATCAGTTCGATGATTTGAGCTTGAATCGTGACGTCGAGTGCCGTTGTAGGCTCATCCGCAATAAGAAGCTTCGGACTGCAGGCCAGGGCGATGGCAATCATGATCCGCTGGCGCATCCCGCCGGACATTTCGTGAGGGTACTGCTTCACACGGCCCTCCGGATTGGAGATCCCAACAAGCTTAAGAATTTCGATCGCCCGCTCACGGGCTTGTTTCTTGCTCATCCCTTGATGCTTGATCAAGCTTTCGGCGATCTGATTGCCGACTGTCATGGTCGGATTCAGCGATGTCATTGGATCCTGGAAGATCATGCCCATTTCGGAGCCGCGGATCTTCTGCATCCGTTTCTCCGACAAGGTCGTGATTTCCACGGATTCATCGAATTTGATGGAGCCGTTCTTGATGACGCTGGGAGGGGAAGGTATAAGCCTCATGATGGTCTGGGCCGTTACGGACTTGCCGCAGCCGGACTCTCCAACAATCGCGAGCACTTCCCCTTTATTCAGGTGGAAGGATACCCCGCGAACCGCTTGAACTTCCCCTGCGTACGTTTGGAAGGAAACTTGCAGATTCTCCACTTCCAATATTTTTTTCGCCATCTCTCTCCCCCCTATTTTCTAAGTTTCGGGTCGAGTGCGTCCCGGAGACCGTCACCCAACAAGTTAAAGCTCAGTAGAATCAAGCTGAACACGACAGTAGGGATCAGCATGCGGTAAGGATAGAATTTCATGGCTGCCGCTCCATCGGAGATAAGAGAACCCAAGGAAGCGAGCGGCGGACGAATCCCGAGGCCGATGTAGCTCAAGAAGGCTTCCGCGAAGATGGCGCTCGGTACCGCAAAGGTAATCTGTACGATAATCAATCCGAGAGAGTTCGGAATCAAATGCTTCAGAATGATGCGGGCCGGGCTCGCCCCGAGGGTGCGGGCGGCCAGCACGAATTCCTGTTCCTTCATTTGAAGAAGCTGACCGCGCACGAGACGGGCCATCGGAACCCAGCCGGTTATGGAGTAGGCGATAATGATTGTCCAAATCCCCGGTTGAAGAACCATAATGAGAAGAATCGTGATGAGCAGGAAAGGAATCGCGTAAATAATCTCCATGATCCGCTGCATAACATTGTCCACCCGCCCGCCATAATAAGCGGAAATCCCTCCGTACAAGACCCCGACGCAGAGGTCAATGACGGCGGCGGTAATCCCGATGAACAAGGAAATGCGGGTCCCCCACCAGACGCGGACCCACAGGTCGCGGCCAAAGTCATCCGTTCCGAAATAATGCTCGCCGGACGGCTTCTGGTTCGTGATATCGTAATTTTGGAAATCATAGGTTTGACTAGACAAGAAGGGAGCCACAATCGCTACCAAGGTTAGAATGATCAATATAGTTAAACCGGCCATGGCCAGCTTGTTTTTTCGAAGCCGTCGCCACGCGTCCTGCCAATAGGTCAGGGAAGGACGGACGATTCGTTCGCTGCCGAGCGTTTCGCGTTCGACCGGCTTGAACTTCGCTTTGCTGATATCCTGCATCGCTTATTTCCTCCCTTTCGCCAGACGGATACGCGGGTCAATAATCCCGTAAAGAATATCGGTCAAGAATAAAACAAATATCAAGATTGAGGAATAGAAGATAGTCAATCCGACTATCATCGTGTAGTCATTCGAGTAGATAGACTGCACGAAGTGCTTCCCGAGTCCAGGAACCGAGAAGACGTTTTCAACGATTAACGTTCCCGTCACGAGATTAACCGCGATGGGTCCTAAAGCGGTAATGACTGGTAAAATGGCGTTTCGAACGGCATGCCTAAAGACGGTCACGAATCTGGACAGTCCTTTGGCTTTAGCCGTTTTGATAAAGTCTTGATTGAGAATATCCAGCATGGAGGCACGCATGAGACGGGCCAGAATAGCAATGGTTCCAAAGGACAACGTGATGGCAGGCAGAATGCGGTGCTTAGGCGTATCCCACAGAAGCGGCGGGAGCCAGCCCAGTTTAACCCCGACATAATAGGAAAGAAGCGGTCCAAGCACCATGGACGGAACCGAAACCCCAACAATGGCCGTAAACATGGCGGAATAGTCGAGCCCCTTGTTATGGTTGAGGGCAGCGACCGTCCCGAGAACGATACCTACCACTACCGCAATGATCAGCGCCCATAATCCCAATTCCAGAGACGCCGGGAAGGCTTGAGCGATTTTTTCCGTCACTTTATGGGTGGGGAACTGGAAAGAGACACCGAAATCCCCCTTAAGCGCATCTCCCATGAACTTCAAATACTGCTGCCAGAGAGGTTTGTCCAATCCATACTGCTCGTACAGAATCTGCAGCTGGGCCTTTGTCAACTTCTGCTTGGCTTCTCCAAACGGATCGCCGGGCAAGTTCTTCATCAGAAAAAATGTGGCCGTCGTGATGGTCCATAACGTGATGATCATATAAATCAAACGGCGAATGATAAATTTGAGCATGCGGCACCTCCCTCTTCAAAATTGACAGTCCGGTTTTACCAATAAAACGGGCCGTTCTGTCAGGTGCTAGAACGGCCCCTAATCTTATGCAATTGATTCTACGTTTGTTTTATTTAATGGAAACCCACTTCAATTCGAATTCCGGTCCAAAGCTCGGGAAGAACAGCCCATCGATATTCGTCCGCTTCGCATAAACTTTACTGCGGAAGTACAGAGGACCAACCGGCATTTCATCCATCAGGATCTTCTCTGCGTCTGCAAGCTGCTTAGCACGAGTAGCCGGGTCTTTCTCGGTTTCGGCCTTCTTGATCAGCTCGTCGTATTGAGCGTTCGACCAGTCGGTTTCGTTGAACTCACTAGTTGTGGTCCACATGTCAAGGAATGTCATAGGATCGTTGTAATCCGCGCCCCAAAGTGCGATCAGCGCTTCGTAATCCTTCTTATGCTGTCTGTCGACACGAAGCTCGTGAGGAACCGCATCCGCTACAGCGGTCACGCCCAGGTTCTGCTTCCATTGAGCAATAATGAACTCAAGGGATTTCTTACCGCCTTCCGTATCATCGGTCGTCAGCTTAAAGGACGGCAGCTGGGTCATGCCGAGCTCTTGAAGTCCTTTGGCGAGAAGCTCCTTCGCTTTAGCCGGATCGTACTTAGGCTGAATATCCCCGGACAGCTTGCGGAAATCACCGTTGTTGCCGTCGGAAGTACCCACCGGAACAAGACCTGTAGATTCCACGGAACCGTTCTTCAATACGGTCGCTACGTGCGCTTTGCGGTCGACCGCCATCGTCAACGCTTGACGGATGTTCTTGTTAGCCAGGAATGGAGCTTTCTTCTGTTCGAACATCAGATAGGAGTTGGTCAATTCTTTCTTAATCGTGTATTCCGGCTTACCTTCGAATTGCTTAACGAAATCCCCGTTGATCTCGGTCAGATCGGCTTCTTTCGTTTCGAAAAGGTTAACCGCACCTGCACGGTCTTTAACGATATTCATCGTGATCTTCTCAAGCTTAACGTTAGCGGCATCCCAGTATTTAGGGTTCTTCTCGAATACGAGACGCTGCTCGTGCGCCCACTCTTTCAGAATGTAAGGACCGGCGCCGGTTACTTTATCGGCGTCCTTACCGTAGCTCTCGCCTTGCTTCGTTACTTCGTCCGTTTTTTGCGGGAAGAAGAGAGGGAACGCCAGAAGCTGGGTAAAGAAGGCTACCGGCTTCTCGAGCTTAATTTCGATCGTTTTGTCATCAACGGCTTTTACACCGAGTTCTGCTTTTTTGGCTTTGATTTCGTCTGGAGTTTTGGCTCCGAGGAGCGCCTCTCCGCCTTTGAGCCAGGCTACCATGAAGGCGTACTGGGCTTTCGTACCCGGATCCAGCGTGCGCTGGAACGAGCTTACGAAGTCGCTTGCTTTAAGAGGAGATCCGTCGGACCAGGTCAGGTTATCCCGGAGAGTGATCGTATAAGTCAGTTTGTCGTCGGAGATTTTAGGCATGTCTTTTGCCAGACCGGCCACAGGCTTGCCGTCTTTATCAAGACGGTACAGTCCTTCGTTCATGGCATTCAGCATCGTGAAGGATGCATTGGTCGTAGCCTTGGAATTGTCCAGAGCAGGCGGTTCCGCCGTAAAGTTAATTTTGATCTCCTGCTTAGCAGCCGGTGCACTGCTGTTGCTGCCGCTGCTTGGGCTAGTGGATGGGCTTGCGGAATCGCTCTTGCCGCAGGCTGCAACCACGCTTCCCAGCATGCTTACTACGACAGCTGTGGTTAATACTTTGTAAACCTTCATCAACTTTGCCTCCCCTTAATAAATGAACATCTATGGCAAGTCCGGTGAGAGCCCGTCTACATGCAGGCACATCTCCCCTGAACATTTACCCAATACTAGCAAGGCTAAAACCTATAAGTTAATATTTTTTTCCTATTAACTTTTTTCATTATACAACCAACGGTTAATAAAATCTACGCTTTTTATGGAACAACTTCATACTTTTTGGTTAAACAATTTTTGTAAATGAGGCAAAATTCTTATAATGTCGACCAAAGTTTCGACTTATTTCGACTGCTTTCTCCTCACTCGATCCTCTGGGTGGGAGCCCATTCCTCACAAAAAAGGTCCCGAGGAATTCGGAACCGTATGGGTAAACTTATGTCTCGCCCCGATCGAAGATGGACGCTCTTGACGGATCCATCGCCTTCTCCAGCGCTTCCGCCAATTCTCGCAGGATATCCGTTTCCAGCTGTTTACCAAGCCGTGTTTTCGAATAAATTTCCCCTTTCGGTGTGGACACATACTTGGGGGGAATCCTGTTCAGCACGATGGCCATTGCGTCACTTTGGCATTTCTCCCCACAGGAGCTATACCGGGGATCGGACGCCAACATTTCTTTAAGACAGTTTTTCACTAATTCTTCCATCAAATTGCGTACGGCCATACCTTATCCCTGTCCTTCCTTCAGCTTAATTAGAGAATACAGGGTGCGGTTAACCGGCAAATCGACTCCATGCTTATCCGCCAGGCGCAGAAGATAACCGTTGATCCACTCGATCTCCGTCTTTCTTCCTTTGGTTAGATCCTGCAGCATGGAGGAGGAATTGGCCGCCGTTTGCCGGCATACCGTTCTCACTCTGTCCCCTAACGTATTATCGGCCGTATACCCCTCCCGGGTTAATACTTCCACCCCTTCTTGAAGCAGCCGCCGCATCAAATCCTCCGATTCCCTATTCTCCAGCAAGGCTCCGTTAGGAACGGAAAGAAGGCCCGTCAACGGATTAATGACCGCATTGATAAGAAGCTTGTCCCACATGGCCGTCCGAATATCCTCCGAACGTTGAGGGGTAAACCCGGCTCGCCGAAGCACGTCGTTAAGTGAAGCGTCAACCGCTGGGGACGTTCCCCCCTCAAAGGGCTTTGGGATTCCCCAAAGGATGGTCCCCTTTCCGGTATGGCGGACCTCCCAGGGAGATTCTTTCCTTGCCGCCTCCGTCGTAACCGCTGCATAGATCCGGTCAGGCGGAAGCATCGCCCCCAGCCTCTCCAGATGGCCGGCCCCGTTCTGGAAGCATAGCAGACGGGTCGATTCTCCCATCCGGCCAGCCAACTGCCCGGCCAATCCGGCTCCGATGTCCTTCTGCTTCACCATTAGAAAAATCCAGTCGGGGTTATCCCTCGCACCAGCCGGGTTCTCCGTTACGATAGGACGGGAACGGCATTCCTCTCCATCCGGCTCCAGAACCTTGACCCCGTTGGCCTGAAGCTCTTCCCGCTGGGCGGCACTCCGCGGGACGAGCTCCGTCCGGTATCCCGAGCCGGCAAGCTTTCCTGCAAAAAGCAAGCCCAGCGAACCTGCTCCCCATACGGTAATGTGCATGTCCATTCCCTCTTTTCCCTACTACTATATCATGAGAAGGCGGACCGATAAACGCAAATACCCGTTCGCCTCCTCCGGCTGATTTCCAGAAGGGTGAACGGGATGATCGCGTCTTGCTATTCAATTCTTTCCAGATTGCCGTTAGCGTCCATTTTGAAACGGGCTTTGCTGTCTTCTTCTTCTTCCACCAGGAAGGCAAGCTTCCGGGCGCGGTCCATGATTTGAATCAGGGCTTTGTAGTCATCATTAACCACCCGGTAATCCGTTTCGACCTCGTTGACCTGCTTGCCGAGCTTCTCGTTGTCCTCCCGCAGCTTGGCCAGCTCGTCACGTGTGTCCTGAAGCTCTTTCTCTACCAGACGGGCATGGCGCGAAAGGTCCTGGTAAGACGACCTCCACTGCCGAAGGAACCGGATCACGGAATCGATGGACAAGGTTTCTTCCAGACCGTGGCTTCGGATGCCAAGCTCCCCTGTCTCCAGCGTGTCCACGGAGGACAGCACCGGTACGGCATGGTTCTGCTTCTTGATCTGGCTTCTTTTCTGCCGTTGGGCTTTGGCGATTTGGATCGCGGCTTCGTACTTCTTGCGTACGCAGCTGTTCCACCGGAACCCGCAGGCGGCTGAAGTCCGGCCGATTTTTTCTCCTACCTCTTCAAAAGCCGTCAGTTGGGTGCTGCCTTCTCTTATATGCCGCAAGGTGACCTCTGCCAGTATCAAATCATCCTCTTCGCTCCAAGCGTCTTGTCTGACTGCCGACATCCCTATACCTCCCAAAATTGTCATATCATAAATTCAAGAGCCCGATGCAGCACGCATTTTGCCGCCTACTCATCTTTATGCCCATAATAGAGTTCATAGAATCTATTTGATACTATTTGGTATTGCCAATTTGCCTCGGGCTCATACATGAGAACTTCATTTAAGGGCACGCTAGGCATAGGCGAAAGATATTGCAGAATCGTCATAGGTTGCAGGTTTACACGTGCGTAGCCAGCAGGTATAATGGATAACAGTTAATGGGATTGTCGGGTAGAAGGGAGGTTGGCACGATGGCACGCATGTTTCGCGTCCTTGGCTTTTGGACATTGGTGATCGGCCTTATGGCAATTGCAGGCGGGATGATTCCCATGGCCTTCATTTTCTTGTTCCAAACAGCGGTTTTCGTTTTGTTGGGGTATATGAACCTCTCCGAGCGTACCTACATATTACTGTTCTGGGGGTACATGGTTCTTTCCTTCTCCGGATTTACGTACTGGTCTTTCTTCCACATGAGTGTGTAAGGAAGAGCAGCCGCTTCCCCGCTTTCGGCGAAGCGTTCGCCTTAACTTGACCAGGGACCCGGACGGGCTCCCTTCTCATCAAACAGCCTTCTCCCTATCCTATACGGATACAAGGAGAAGGCTGTTTTTTGGCTTAGAGGCCAGGCCGCTAAGCTAGGGAAAGGCCCTTGGTCTGCAGGAGCACCTTGAAGAGCTCACTCATTCCGTCGCTGAGAAGCAGCTGGCGTATGGCGCGGTTGCGTCTGGCCTCCGGACCGAAAGGGTCCGGAGAAGAATGATCGGCCATCAGCTCGAGCAGCCCGTTATCGACGAGGAACTCTTTTTGCGTGCGCAGCGTTTCCTGCTGTATCCCCCCTTCCTTCCCCGCGCGGATGCAGGCAGTGAAATTCACGTGCGAGGTCATGTCCTGCTCTCCGGGGAACCGGAAAGGATCGTCATACGCCAGATGCCCGCGGTAGCACAGCAAGGTTCCGTTCATGCGGTGGGAAGAATAAAGCTCCTCGGCGGTATCCCCGTAATCAATAGTAAGCAGCACGCCTTCCTCCAAACGGGAAGCCTGTTCCTTCACCCAGGAGCGTGCCTGCAGATTGACCTCCGCTGTTTGTCCTTCGAGGAGCCGGATTCCTTCCTGATCCAGATATTCTCGTACGGCGGGGGTACAGGGCCCTTCCCGCTCCACCAGGCACTCCTTGCCGGAATCCCACGCGACATACAGCTCTTTCCATTCGCCTCTTTCCATCCGCACCCGGTGCACCGGAAAAGCATCCAGCAGCTCGTTCGAGAAGACGAAGGCGCGGCATGGGAGGCCTCCTCCTTCCTCCGGTCCCCCCCATTGCGTGTGCATTGCATGACGCCTTAGCGTTTTTTGCTGCATCGCCCTATGATAAGGAGACTTCTCAACCAGCCAATAGGCAAGGCCTTGGTACACGACCGGATTCAACCGTTCGACGGCATCGAGAAAGTGCTTCGCCATCTCGCCCGTTCCGCCTCCCCATTCTACGACGGGAAGAGGACGCTCTCCTTCCAGTTGGAACCGGAGATATTGCCGGGCGATCATCTCCCCCATGAATTCACCGAGGGATGCGCTCGTGTAGAAATCCCCTTCTTTACCAACCTTGACTTGTTCCTTCATATAATAACCGTCCTCCGGATCATACAGGCACAAGGCCATATAATCATGAAACGAAAGAACTTTATCCGGCTGATCGGCGAGGTGTTGGCGAATCTTGGCCATAAGCGGCATTAAAGGCAGATTCTTCATAAATCCTTCCTCCGCTCCAGGAGCTGATGTGATATAATTATGGTCGTTCACTTTCGACAAGGATGGGTAATACATAGATGTGAACCAACTGAATACATAGGATAAAGGAGATTACCATGCTCAAGAAGAATGCGGCGGTGCTGACCCTTCTCGTAACCGGCTCTCTGCTGGCCGGCTGTACGGACGGGAAGCAGCTGAAACAAGACGCCCAGAATGCTTTAACCAAGCAGGCCCAAGTGAACTATTATACTTTCTCGGGAGATGCCGACCTGGACATCGGCACGCCTCCGCCCGCCAAGGACGCCAATCCGACGACCAGCCTTCTGGTGTCTCTATTCTCCAAGAGCAAGCTGGTTTGGAGTGGAGCCGTTTCCGCGAACCCCGCCCGCATGGAAGCTCTCCTGAAAGCAACTCCCAGCGGATCGAATACGGACTACGGGCTTCCTATGATCATGAAGGATAACCGCCTCTTCCTAGGAGTTCCAGGTCTTAGCAAGACGGACGAGTATTACTCCTTTGACTTATCCAAGTCCTCTTCCGCCTCCGGCTTCCCGAAGCTTTCTCCCGCCGTTTCCGACGCGGCCAAGCTGCTCCTGGCCGACCTGGATACCAAATGGTTTAAGAAGGACAAAGCTCCGATGGATTTCAAGGACGGCAAAAAGGGAACGGTCATCCAAATGGAGATCACCGAGAAGAACCGCCAGGACGTGTCCGCCAAGCTTCAGGCCAAGCTTCCGGAGATGATCGACGTTCTCGCGAAGAACAGCCTCTTGACGGCCGATCAGGCGGATAAGCTCAAAAAAGATATGGCGGCTCATCCGCCGGAGCTGAAAGCCCCCGGCTTGATTTCCCTGGCGACTGACGACACCGGCTTTATCCGGGATGAAGTGATCCGGCTTGACTATACGTCCAAGGGCAGTGACGGGGCTGCCGCCGATCACCATATCCATCTGCACCAATCGTTCGACAATATCAACGGAGAAGCCAAGTTCGAGAAGGACGTTCCCAAGGATGCCAAGCCGATCGAGGATCTCTTAAAGACCTTAAACCAGGCTCCAGCCAAAAAGTAAGCAGCCGACGCCTCCCGATGGGAGGTGTTTTTTTTGGCCGTCTGCAGGAATCTTTTGGGCGTTACGGCGATATGGTAATAATACCATTCTTAATAAGGAGTCGACTATGGCCAAGCTGATGAGGGTTGCCTTCATCGTTCATTTGTTTTTCTTCTTTCAGCTGAGCTCCCTTTCCGCGGTTTATGCCAATCCTTCTCTTGAGGAAGTGAAGGAGCTTCTTACCAAAAGCTTGACTCTGGCGCAAATCGACCAGGAGATCGAAAGGCTGAGCGGTCAGGAAACCGTGGTTTCCGAGCAAATCCGTGCCTCCGGGGAAGACATTCAGCGTCAGGAGCAGCTGCTCGGCCGAACGCGCGAGCGCGTGGGACAAGTTCTCCGCGCTTATTACATGGGAGAGCGGGATTCCCTTTGGCTGCTGCTCTTCTCCGCCAAGTCCTTTGCCGAAATGATCTATACGTACAACAGCCTTCAGCTTCTCTTCCTTAACGATAAAATCGTGCTCGATGCCTACGTGGCCGCCTACCGGACTCTGCTTTCGACTCACGACCGGCTGAAAGCGAACCAGGCGGAGCTCGCGCAGGTGAAGGCGGAGTTCCTGCACCAGAGAGAACGGACTGTCGCCCTCCAGCAGGAAATCGACCGAAAGCTGCAGGAGTATCCCGACGCCGTGCCTGCCTTGACCGCTCAAATGAATGAGGTTCGAACCGCATACACGACCAAAATCCTTCCCTTGTTTCAGAGTTACATGGGGGCCGTGGCCGATACGATCTCCCGAGGCTTTCCCGAGCTGGTGCAAGGCCCAAATGCCGGCCGTTACTTGAAGGGAACAACCTTCCAGATCAGCGATGAAGAGCTGAACCGGTTCTTTCATGAGAAGAACAGCCGGCTGACCGGACTCTCCTTCCGCTTCGACGGCGGCAAATTCCATGTGATCGGCAAAGAGACCGACGTGGAGGGAACCATCGTCGGCCATTATACGGTAGAGCAGAATCCCAATCGCCTTCAGTTTCATGTTGACCAACTGTCCTATAACGGCACGGAGCTGGATTCCACCACTAACCGTTCGCTGGAGAAGGACTTCGATCTGACGTTCTCTCCTGAGAAGCTGTCTCCCCTTCTTCAAGCAACTGAGGTGACCACTGACAAAGGGATGCTGACGGTCAAGCTCAAACTCAAGCTGTGAAAACCAATCAAGAGTCTGATTTGGCCCCATAGAGCTTAGCTATCTGCTCGGCAAAGGTTTTAAGGTCCTTCTCGCCCTTCTCCAGAAGGGCTTTTTCTTTCTGGACCTGGTCCAGCTTCTTGGCCCCGTCAATTTCAAAAGGAAGCACCTTGCCTTCCCGAACCAGCCAAGCGTACGAATTGTACTGCTCGTCTCCCCTAAGCGGAGAGGCTGAATAAGAGGAAAGAAGCACAGGAAGGCTTCCCGCTTTGTTCCAGGTTTGGGTCTCCGCTTCCGGCGACGTCATTTCCTTGATCCAATCAGCCGCCGCCTGAACATGAGTGGACCGGGAAGACACACTGAAGCTTCTCCCCTTCAGCCAGGCACCGGAGCCTTTTCCGGCAAAATTAATCGGCAGAGCGGCCAAAGCCAGCTCTCCCCCTTTGTGCTGGCGGAATTCCGAAATCGTCGTGATCATCGCCGTTATTTTGCCTTCCGCCAGCAGATCCCACGGCTTCCAAGTATCCGACGGAGCGGGATAGTTCACGGAAAAGGTTTTGCTGTTCCAGTTCGCCTCCTGTGGAAGGAGGAAGCTTTGCAGGGCTTTCAGCAAATTCGGGTCGGCCAGCTTCTGCAGCGGATGAGGCGTTTCCGTGGGCTGACTCATCAAGGAGGTCACCATCGAAATCAGAGCCATGTTGTCCGACGGGTCCAAATAGATGCCGTATCGGCCTTCTTCCGGTTTCAGAAAGCTTTTGTTCCACTGGATCATTTCCTCCCGGTTCAGCGGGGCATGCTCCACCTTCCCTTCGGCCGCGGCTTTCTTGTTCCAGATGAGAACATAAGGGTCCACATCCCGCGGAATTCCCCACAGGTAGCCGTTCCATTTCACTTGGTTCATCATGGAAGGAATCCGCTGGCTTTGCTGCTCTGTCGATAAACGATCGTCCAACGGTTTGAGAAAGCCCAGTGCGGCAAATTCCTGAATCCAGGCGTTGTCTAACAGCATAGCGTCCGGTGCTTCCCCCATTTGGCTTGCTTTCTTAAGCTTGGCATAAACCTCGGCCCCCGGAATGTTCTCCAGGGTGATCGTCGTCCCTTCATGAGCTTGCATATATTGAGCGGTCTGTTCCTGCAGAACCTGGAACTCGACAGGCGTCATCGATACCGCCGCTTTGATCGTTTGCCCGGATGCTCCCGCTTCTTTTTTCCCATTAAAGGCAGACCCGTTATCTTTGCCCCCCGTAGCCGCTTGGGGACGAATTCCGGATGAACCCGAAAGCTGCCAGATCAAGAGAACCGATAAGGCCGCGATAATGAGAAGAATGATAGCCTGTTTGCGCTTAGCCAAAGAATCTACTCTCCTTTTGTACACGTTTCCTTTTCCATCATACCAAATTCATCTTTCAATCTCATCCGAAATGAAGGAGGATGGACCTATCCTTTATTTGGCGTTTTTGCTATTGACGAGGGAATGATGGATAATAAGACGAGGGAAAGACGAGTTGGAAAGGAGAAAGCTTATGCGTAAACCTGCCGTAATGATGGACATGCCCGAAGGGAAACAGCCCGGGTTCTACGCCCAGGTGGTCAAAGGCCTGGCGGGAAAAGTAGCCCTCCTGGACCGGGACAAGGAACTTCTGATTCTGGAGAAGGACGAGGACCGCGGACCGGTTCTGGAAGTCTTGAATCATTACAAAATCGCTCACGAAGACATTCCGCTCTATTGGCTGCCGGAGAATGCGACCGTAAGCGGATTGTTCGAAGATTACGGATTCGTCACCCGTTCCGACAACCGCTTCTTATATGCGAAGCTGATTGTCGTCTTTCGGTTTGCCGATGAGCTGCCGACCGAGGCCGAACCCGATCAAGCCGTTCTCCAGATGGAGGAACATTTGATCGCCCGCTGGAACCGGGATGGCTTAGAGTATCTCGCTGCCGACCAACAACAGGCCGAGCTGATGGAGGGTATCGCCCGTGCCTACAAATGCTCACTGGTGATGGGCGACTAAAGCTGCGGAATGCCCTGTTAATGAGAAGAACCTGTACCGGCATATAACAGGCCGATACAGGTTCATTTGATTTCCATTATCGGAAGAGCCGCTCCCTCGCAGCGCTTGGCTCTATAGCAGGTCCGCCGCCAGGTGGGAACGCTCGCCACGCTCCAGCGTAATATGGCCGCTCACCGACTGATCCTTGAACCTCTCCACCACGTAAGTCAAGCCGTTGCTCGAAGCATCGAGGTAAGGATGGTCGATCTGCTCGGGATCGCCCATAAGCACGATTTTGCTTCCTTCGCCTACCCTCGAGACGATGGTTTTCACCTCATGCCGGGACAGGTTCTGGGCCTCGTCAATGATGATGAACTGCCCAGGTATGGACCGGCCCCGAATATAGGTCAGAGCCTCAACCTGAATGCTGCCCATTCCCGCCAGGATCTTCTCGATATCTCCCGGTTTCTTCGTATCGAACAGAAATTCCAGATTATCGTAAACCGGCTGCATCCAAGGCCTCAGCTTCTCTTCTTTCTCCCCCGGCAAATACCCCAGATCCTTGCCCATGGGTACGACCGGGCGGGCGATCAGCAGCTTCTTGTATTTATGCTCGTCTTCGATTTTCATCAATCCGGCTGCCAGGGCAAGAAGGGTTTTGCCGGTCCCCGCTTTCCCCGTCAGCGTCACCAGCGGAATGTCGTCGTTCAGCAGGAGCTCCAGAGCCATTCTCTGCTGCGCATTCCTCGCGCTTATTCCCCAGATGGGGTCGTTGCTCAAGTACAGCGGCTCCAGCTTCCTTCCTTCGGAATCCACCTTAAGAAGAGCGGATTTGGTCGTGCCCATTTCATCCTTAAGGATGACGAATTCATGCGGATGAAGCTGGTACTTCAAGTTCAGGCTCGTCACGCTCAGCTTTCGATAGGAATAAAATTCATCGATAACCGAAGGGTGCACCATCAAAGTCACGCAGCCCATATACATGTCAGGCAAGGGCACGAGGTGATCCGACAGATAGTCTTGGGCGGTGATGCCCAGAACATCGGCCTTAATCCGGACAAGCGTGTCCTTGCTGACGAGGATAACCGGCTTCGGCTCCTCCTTCTCCTGCTCTTCCTGATGATAGTTCAGCGCCACCGCCAAAATCAGGTTGTCATTGTTCAGCTCGCTGAACACATCCTGCATTTTCTGAAAGCTCCGGTGATTGAGTTCTACCTTCAAGGTCCCCCCGCCTTCGAGAGGAACGCCGTCGTAGAGGTGTCCCACGGAACGGAACCCATCCAGCAAACGGGAGACGTAGCGGGCATTCCGCCCTATTTCGTCCGCTAGCCGTTTCTTGGAATCGATCTCTTCCAGCACGACGGCGGGAATGACTACATCGTTATCCTCAAAAGCATAAACCGCTTTGGGATCATGCAGAAGAACGTTGGTATCGAGCACGTAAATTTTCTTCATATGGCTGTCTCCCCCAAGTGCATGACGTATTCAAAGCAAGGGCGGCGGTGACTTGCCACCGCCATACATAGATCAAGCCGGCCAGGACAAACTAGCCTTATCTTAGCCTACTCAAGAAAGGAAGATGAAGCTTGAAGCCCTTGAGACCCTTGAAGCCCATTCTGGTCGGCTTTGCTGCCTTGGTGGTCCTATCCGCCTGTACCCCTACGGTTAAGAACGGAGCTCCTTCCGCCAAGTCTCCCATGAACGGGACCCGGATTCTTTCCCAGGACCCTGCCATTGCCAATGAGGATCCCCGCCAAACGGCCTCCCGTTTGGAGGAACTCGCTTCCCGGCTGCCCAACGTGCAAGGCGTCAACTGTGTGGTTGTCGGCAACACCGCCATAGTCGGAATTAACGTCCCTCCTACGCTCGACCGGGCCCAAGTCGACACCGTCAAATATACGGTAGCCGAAGCATTGAAGAAGGATCCCCGCGGGGTGAATGCCCTCGTGACGGCCGACTTGGACCTCAACCAGAGAATCCGGGAGATGCGGACCGACGTTCAGAACGGACGGCCGGTAGCCGGTTTTGCGGAAGAATTGGGTGACCTGATCGGCCGCATCATGCCTCAATTTCCGCGGGATGTTCAATCCAGAGGCAATATTCCGCAATAAACCGACTCCTTTCCCCAAAAACCTACCCCAAAAAGACAAAAGCCTAGCTGGCAGAATGCAGCTAGGCTTTGTTCATGGCATGAAACACTTGTCCGTCCAATTTCTCGGCGGCACGCTTGTCATAAGTTTTCTCATACTGCGGCTCTACGGAAATGCGCGAGCCGTAGAACATCACGTCGCGGACGGAGGCAACCTCCACCTCCACGCAGGCCAGCTTAATGGGGACTCCATCCAGCTGCTCGGCGACAAGCTTCGCGGTTCCGTTCACCGTGTGAACCGAACCGCCGCCAAAAAACGTGATGGCGGCTTGAGCGTGAGCCTGTACGTTCTGGATGATGCGGGAACGTTGATCCACGGCGAACCGCAGGCGGTCCGGGCCCATGGCATAAACCCAGGAAATCGCGTTGACGCTGGGCGCTCCGGTCTCTGCATCAATGGTACTAAGAAGGACAAACTTCTCTTTCTGGAGCATAGGAAGCTGTTGATCGGTTAAAGCCGTTAACGTTTCCGCCATAGGCAAACCCTCCTTCCGGATGACTACGCTACAAGTATAACACAGTCCGATGCCGGTAAACCAGCAGGCCGGTCCTACTCGTTATACTTCGGATTGGCCTCAATATCCGCCAGAAGCCGTTCGGCCGCCTCCCGATCGAACATCTGAAGTTTCTTCCTTCCATCGGTTTCATATTGAATATGAACCATCGTGTCATCGGTCCGGACCACTTCGAATACTGTCATCTTATGATCTTCCCGCAAAATTTGTTCGAAGAAATCGACGGTTTCCTTCGCGGCCCCGTCATCCGGACGGGCCTCTTGCACCAGTTTGATCTGAAGCCAGTTAAAGAGCGCATCCTGAACGTTCAACTTCCATCCTCCTTGATCAAGAGGACTCGCCTCCCGGAGGCTGTCCATTCTTTCATGCTGGCAAGCCACATTTGCTGAATCGGCGTCCACCCCGTTCGCAGAAGAGCTTGGTCCAGTCCAGCCCGCACCTCTTCTACGGATGGAAGGCGGTCGAGAAAAGCCTCCGCACAAGAGGAGAGAACATAGGAAGACCCGTCAAACTCAATAGGCTTCCCGTTATCCCATTGAAGCTCATGACCAGCCGATCCGCAGACCGAAGGCTCTTCGTCGGAAAGAAGAGTTCCCGCTTTAAAAAGCATGAGCAGGCGCGGATGAATCGACGTGAGCTTCTCCCGGAAAGCAGCGACTTCCTCGACAGGTTCACAAGCAAATCGATCCTTTTCTAGAACAAGAAAGTCCGTCGTATCCGCCGGTGTTAGCCAATAAGTCGTCATCCTACTGCTGCCTCCGCCGATCGGCAAGCCCCGTTATGAAATAACGGATCCGCACGATAAGCATCAAGGAAACGGCAGCGGCCATGCAATAGATGATCGGGAGCCCGATGGTAAACTGAAACAGATACAGAATAAAGGCTCCGAACGCAATCATCAGGTACACGATGAGGTCCTTCAGGATCGGCAGCTTGCGCACCCGAAACACCTTATTGTAGACATATGTCATCAAGCCGTAAATTATGAGGTAAGAAATCAAAGGGTGTGCTCCGAGCCATTCCATGCGGAATCCCTCCCCAGACGGAAATTAAACGTTGGTTTCCGCCATTTTGCGATGCTTCTCGGCACGCTCGCGCTCGTTCTTGTTAAGAATTTTCTTGCGCAGGCGGATCGATTTAGGCGTTACTTCGCAGTATTCATCATCGTTCAAATACTCCAGAGCGCCTTCCAGGCTGTACAGACGAGGGGTCTTCATCTTCACGGTGTCGTCTTTACCCGCCGAGCGGATATTCGTCAGCTGCTTCTCTTTGCAGATGTTCACGATGATGTCATTATCCCGGGTATGCTCTCCCACGATCATGCCTTCGTAAACCTCCGTGCCCGGCTGCAGGAACAGAATCCCGCGGTCCTCGATTGAGAGGATTCCATAAAGGGTGGATACGCCGGTCTCACTCGATACCAGAACGCCTTGATGACGGCCGCCGACGTTGCTTCCATAGTAAGGGCCATAGCTGTCGAAGGCATGGTTCATAACCCCGTAACCACGGGTAAGCGTCAGGAAGTAAGTCCGGTAGCCGATCAGGCCGCGGGCCGGGATCAGGAATTCCAGGCGAACCTGACCGGATCCGTTGTTAACCATGTTAACCATTTCGGCCTTGCGTGTTCCGAGGCTTTCCATAACGGCTCCCATGCTTTCTTCGGGAACATCGATAATCAGGCGCTCGACCGGCTCCATTTTCTGGCCGTCGATCTCCTTGATAATAACCTCCGGCTTGGAAACCTGCAGCTCGAAGCCCTCGCGGCGCATGTTCTCGATGAGAATGCCCAGGTGAAGCTCGCCACGGCCCGAAACGATGAACGCATCCGGGCTGTCGGTTTCTTCGACACGCAGGCTCACGTCGGTCTCCAGCTCATTGTAGAGACGTTCGCGCAGCTTCCGGGACGTCACCCACTTGCCTTCGCGGCCTGCGAACGGACTGTTGTTGACCAGGAAGGTCATCTGAAGCGTCGGCTCATCGATCTTCAGGACCGGAAGAGCTTCCGGCTTGTTCGGATCGGCGATCGTCTCTCCGATGTTGATGTCCTTGATTCCGGCAAGAGCGATGATGTCGCCTGCCCCGGCCTCTTCGACCTCAACCCGCTTCAAGCCCTGGAAGCCGAACAGCTTCTCGATCCGGGCCTGCTTCATTCCACCCTCGCGGGTCATAACGGTTACGGATTGTCCCTGACGGATCACTCCGCGGTTAACCCGGCCGACGGCGATACGTCCCAGATACTCGTTGAAATCCATAAGGGTAACGAGGAACTGAAGAGGCTCCTCGGTGCTTTCGGTTGGATGAGGAATATGCTCGACGATGGTCTCATAGAGAGCTCCCATGTTGTCGTCTTGTTTCTCCGGATCCAGGCTGGAGGTTCCCTGCAGGGCGGATGCGTACACGACCTGGAACTCCAGCTGCTCGTCGTTCGCGCCAAGCTCGATGAACAGATCCAGCACCTCGTCCACCACTTCAGCCGGGCGGGCGTTCGGACGGTCGATTTTGTTCAGGACGACGATCGGCTTCAGGTTCTGCTCCAGCGCTTTGCGCAGAACAAATTTCGTCTGAGGCATGCAGCCCTCGAAGGCGTCCACGACAAGCAGAACACCGTCTACCATTTTCATAATGCGTTCCACTTCACCGCCGAAGTCGGCGTGTCCTGGAGTATCGACGATGTTGATCAAGAAATCCTTGTAATTGATGGCCGTGTTCTTGGCCAGAATGGTGATTCCCCGCTCCCGTTCCAAGTCATTGGAATCCATGGCGCGCTCTTGGACGGCTTCGTTCTCCCGGAAAGTACCGGACTGCTGCAGCAGCTTATCCACCAAGGTCGTTTTGCCGTGGTCGACGTGAGCAATAATAGCGATATTGCGGATTTTGTCTCTTGAATGCATGATGTATTTTCAAACCCTTTCTGGTTGGCTTATCACAAAACAAGCGCCGGACTCAGCGCCGACGCTTGACATTTAAAC